>CAVPFT010000001.1:0-5402 GCA_963703795.1 uncultured Actinomycetota bacterium
CACCGGATGGACGACATCAACCTGCCGATCAAGGATCAGGGCATCATCAAGTCCCCGGTCCGGATCGGGCCGGACACCTGGCTCGGGGTCAAGGTGACCGTGCTGCGTGGCACGTCCATCGGGCGCGGCTGCGTATTGGGGTCGCACGCGGTGGTCCGCGGCGTGATCCCGGACTACTCGATCGCGGTCGGCGCACCGGCGAAGGTGGTCAAGAACCGGCAGCTGTCCTGGCAGACCTCGGCCGCGCAGCGCGCCGAGCTGGCGGCCGCTTTGGCCGACATCGAACGCAAAAAGGCCGTCCGGTAGGGGGCCCGGCTACTGGGCGTGGTCGTCGACCTTGAAATCGAAGTTGACATCCCCCGCGTCGACGTTGGTGACCGTCACCGAGATGCCGTACTTCTCGCCGTTGTCGCTGAGTTGGCACCGTAGCGTCGCGCCCTCGACGCCCTTCAGGTTGTCGGGGCAGGTCACCGAATCCGGCTTCTTGCCCACCTGCTGAGTCAGCTTGTCGCTGATCACGCTGGCGACCTGGTCCTTGTCGACGGTCTCGACCATATCGAACTTGACGTCGCTGCCGTTGACGCTGGTCACGGTCACGTTGACGTTGAAGGTCTGGTTTTTGACTTTCATCGTGCAGTTCAGTTGCGCCCCGACCTTTGCCTCGAGGTCGCTCGGGCACGTCACCGAATCGGGCTTGTTGCCGGCCGCGTCGGTCAACTTGGTAGTGATCTGCTGGGCGACGTCGTTTTTGCTCACCGCGTGCGACGACGTTCCGATCGAGCAAGAACAGGCGCCCACGCCGGCCATCAGCCCCGCGGCGGCGCCCGAGATCAGCAACGTCCGAACGATCGAGTGAGCCATCGTGCCTCCCGTGTTTCGACAACTGTGAATCGGGGAGATAATTACATGCCAAGCACCTTCCAGCAAAGGAAATCGCTAAACCTCAACCGCACGGCGGTGCTGTACTGGTCGTTTGCTCAGATGCTGTGATAGCGGCGCAGCGCTTCGGCGCGCTCGGCACCGTGGTCGACGATCGGCGCGGGGTACGAGTCGGGCCGTTCGCCTTTGCTCAGGTGCGCATCGTCGACCGAGCGCAACTCCGTGACCCAGCGGCGGATGTAATCGCCCGAGGGATCGAACCTCTTGCCCTGCGTGACCGGGTTGAACACCCGGAAGTAGGGCGCGGCGTCGGTGCCGCATCCCGCGCACCACTGCCAACCGTGCTGGTTGTTGGCCATATCGCCGTCCACGAGCTGATCGAGGAACCACCCGGCGCCCCACTGCCATGGCAGGTGCAGGTCCTTGACCAGAAAGGACGCAACGATCATTCGCACCCGGTTGTGCATGAAGCCGGTCCGGCGGAGCTGGCGCATCCCGGCATCGACGAAAGGAAACCCGGTCTCGCCGGCCTTCCACGCCTGGAAGCGGCGGTCGGCTTCGGCGCCGGCGTCGGTCTGGATGTCGTCGAAGTCGCCGTTCCAGTTGCGCCAGGAGCTGGCCGGCCAGTGATGCAGCACGTCGGCGTAGAAGTCTCGAAATGCCAGCTCCCGCAGGTACGCCCGTGCCCCGGGGCCGCGCAGGTCGAGGTCCGCCACCAACGTGCGGGGATGGATGGTGCCGCACTTCAGGTGCGCCGACATCCGGCTGGTACCCGTTAGGTCGGGGCCGTCGCGGTCCTCGGCGTAGCGGTCTAATCGGTCGCGACGAACGCTGCCCAAGTCTGCGCGCCTCCGCCTCACCGGCTGCGACGTAGAGCTCGGCGCCGGGGTCGGGGATCTCGCAACGTTTGAGCCGCAGCTGCGCGGGGTCGAGCCAGCGCGCCGAATCCGCCCCGACCGCGCCGGCGCCCGCCAGCCCACCCCGCGCCACGCGCGGGAACGCGCTAACACCTTGTAGGGGGTGCCGTCGTCCTTGGTGACGCGGCCAGGGAAACCAGGTACGGCGACCCGTCGCCACCAACGGCACGGAACCCAGCGCCGCGCGTACCCGTTCGTCACGCCGCCTGCCGAACGGCGCGAAATCCTCGGAGATGTGCACCGAGGATGCGCGGATCTCCTTGGCGATCGGGGGATCCGCTCGTCGGGACGCCCGCGGGTCACGAATAGCCGACCATTCAGGTCGTCGCGCAGCTGCGAGAGCGAGTCGTCAAGGAATTGGAGGCGGCGCTCACCCGATGAGGCCTCCAGTTGCGGATCGAGCACAAAGCAAGCCAGGACTTCCGCGTAGTGTCCGCGGCGGCGGTCAGGGCCGGGTGATCGCTCAACCGTAGGTCGCGACGAAACCACAAGAGTGTCGGCATAATTCGATGCTTTAGCGGTTAAGCAGCCAAACATGGGTTGCCAGTACGGTGGCGAAGGCGCACCACAACGGGTAGGGCGAGAGCGCCGGCCCGGCCCGTCGGCCGAGATCGGCGCTGCTGGCCGTCAGTACCGCGGCGCCGAGCGCGGAGGCACCGAGTCTTTGATACCGGAAAAAGAGCCAGCTCCACCCGGCATCAAGAGCAGGTTGACGCCGAGCGCCGCCACGTAGCGGCGCGCCTTGTCGTGCTGTCCCGTGGTGCGCAGCCGGTCGATGGCGACCGCGGACGTGGCCGCGATGTCGCCGTAGAGCGCGGTCCACACGACGGGGAACACGGCGGCGGGCGGCTGGTAGGGCGGCTTGCGAACCAGGGAGTACCACGCAGGCGTGCGCCCTGGGCTGGCAATGTTTCGGCGCCGGCCGCCGCGGCGACGGCGAGCGTAGTGGCGGCCAGTGTTGACCTGTTCAAGCTATGTTTCCCTCGCGATTGGCCAAATCCCCTTTTTTCAAGAGCTTTGGCACAGTCCGGGTTTCCCCCTTGGCGAGGCGATGAAACCCACTAACGGTCCGGCAGCGCGTGCTCGACGATGGGCAGCCGCGCGTGTGGCTGCCGCTCGCGGCGCTTGGCGGTCAGGTACACCTGTGCGGTCTCCTCGGCCACCGTGTGCCAATCGAAGTCTGAGGTGAGCCGTTCGCGGGCGGCGCGGGCGCGCCGTTGCGCGGCGTCCGGATCGTCGAGCACGACGCGTACCGCCGCGGCCAGCGCCGCCACGTCGCGCGGCGGACACGACACCCCGGTCTGCCCGTTGATCACCGCCTCGCCCAGACCGCCGATGTTCGAGGTCACCAGCGGAGTGCCGGCCGCGGCGGCTTCCAGGGCGACGAGCCCGAACGGCTCGTAATGGCTGGGCAGCACCGCGGCGTCGGCCCGATGCAGTAGCGCCAGCAGCTCGGCGTGGTCCAGGTGCCCGACGAACCGAGTTGCTTTGAGTACCCGGTGTTTTCGGGCCTGCTCCAGAGCCAGTCGAGCTGGGTGCCCTCCCCGGCGATGGTCAGGGTGGTACCCGGGTGCGTGCGCCTGATCCGCGGCAGCGCGGCGATGACGTCGTGCACACCCTTCTCGTATTCAGCCGGCCGAGGTAGAGCAGTTCCGCCGGCCCGGTGCGCGGCCTGCGGGCGGCGAAGGGCCAGCGCCCCGCGTCAATTCCGTTGCGGATCACGGTGGTCTCCGCCAGACCGGGACCGAACAGCTCGGTGATCTCGTCGGCCATCGACGCCGAACACGTGATCAGCGAATCGGATTCGCGCACCAGCCAAGACTCGACCGCATGCACCTGACGGCTGAGGGCTCCACTGACCCACCCGGAATGCCGACCGGCCTCGGTCGCGTGAATCGTGGAAACCATTGGTACGTCATAAAACTGGGCAAGTGCAATAGTCGGGTGGGCCACCAGCCAGTCGTGGGCGTGCACCACGTCGGGACGCCACGGTCGCTCGGTGCCCGGTTTCTTCAGAGTGAGCCCGGCGCGGATCATCGAGTGACCCATCGCCAGAGTCCAGGCCATCATGTCGTCGCTGAAGGTGAATTCGTGCGGATCGTGCGCGGCCGCGATCACCCGGACGCCCTCGCTGACCTCATCGGACGACGGGTGCGTGCGGGGATCGGTGTCCGAGGGACGGCGCGACAGGACGACGACGTCGTGGCCGGCTGCGGCCAGCGCCGTCGACAGGTGATGCACGTGACGACCCAGCCCGCCGATCACCACCGGTGGGTACTCCCACGACACCATCAGGATCTTCACGCGGCGGCCCACGCTGTTCGTCGCGAGTGTGCGCATATTGCCGCCCGGACCGGCGTGTTGCCGTGCAGACACGCACACTCGCGAGGGGGTAGGATGCCCCCAGCTCGCGAGGGGACCGGGACGTCATCGAGGCAGCCTACGCGCATCCAGCGCACCGAAGAGACCGTCCGCGCGGTTCCACCCCTCGGCCAGCCGTTGCGCGGTGTCGCGACGGCCCGACGCCAGTGCCCCGGCGATCTCCCGGGTCGCGTGGGCGTGCAGATGGGCGCGGTAACGCGCGTAGTCGGCCGCCGAGTCCTTGCTGACCATGAACGGCCAGTCGCTGGAGACGGTGAGCAGGGTCTCGCGCAAGATTTGATCGGCGACGTGATCGCGGGGGAGCGGCCCGTCCAGCGACGCCCGCTGCTCGAGCGCCTTGTCGACCGTGCTCAGCGCCGTGTCGACCACTTCGGTGTTGAGCTGGACCAGGTCGGCCACCTTCTCGCCGGCCCACACCTGCCAGTCCTTGCCCGAACCCCACGAGCTGGGCGGCAGGGCGACCGCGTCGCCGACGAACCCGCCGACGATTGCGTCGCTCAGCGTGCCCACCCGCACCCCGGCCGCGGGCAGGGCGCGCAGCACCCGCTGCAGCCACATCGGGCCCTCGTACCACCAGTGGCCGAACAGCTCGGTATCGAAGGCGGCGACCACGTGAGCGGGCCGCCCGATGCGCTCGGACTCGGACAGCAGCCGGTCGCGCACCACGTCGACGAAGTCGGCCACGTGGACGTCGACCGCGCGATCGGCGCGCTCGGGATCGTAGGGCGCCTTGCCCTCCGACGGCACGTTGCGGCCGGTCACCCTGGCCGGCTTGAGCCCGGTGAGGTGGTCGTAGGTGTGAAAGTCCCGGTAGGCGGCATGCCCGGGGTAGCCGGATTTCGGCGACCACACCCGGTAGCTGACCTGCAGGTCGCGCCCGAACGCGACGACGTCGGTGTCGCCCACGGGCCGGCCCAGCGCGGTGTCGCCGTGCAGCGACGGGCCGTCGACCATGAAGTGCGTGACCCCGGCGGCGGCGTAGTCGTGTTCCATACCCGGGGCGTAGGCGCACTCGGGCGCCCAGATTCCGGTCGGGCGGTACGCCAGGCGCAGCTGCGCGTCGGCCAGGCCTTCGCGCAGCGCGAACTCGCGCAGCCGCGGCGTGAGCAGGGGCTGGAACGGGTGGGCCAGCGGACCGCCGAGCAACTCCACGCTGCCGGCGTCGATCAGGCTGCGCAGCAGCGGGCCGCCGCCGTGCCGCCAGAGGGTGGCGAAGTCCTCGAG
>CAVPFT010000002.1:0-178015 GCA_963703795.1 uncultured Actinomycetota bacterium
CATCGACGCCGGGCACGACGTCACCGGCCTGGCCCTATCGGACACCTCCGCGGCGGCCCTGTCTGACCTCGGCGCGAAGGTGCGTCGCGGCGACCTCGAGGATCTCGACGGCCTCAAGGAGGCGGCCGCGGACTCCGACGGCGTCATCCACGTCGCGCACAGGCAAGACCTGCTTCCATCCGGCGGGATGGACGCCGTGGCCGCGGCGGAGCTCCCGATCATGCTCGCGTACGGCGAGGCACTGGCTGGGACCGGAAAGCCGCTGGTCGCGGCCGGCAGCATAGGCTCGGCCGGAGACCTGGGCCGACCGGCCACCGAGGAAGACCCGGCCCTGCCCAGCGGGGAGGAGCACAAGGGCACCCTGCGTGTTCGCAACGTCGTGGAACGCGCCGTCGTCGGCCTCGCCGAGCAGGGAGTGCGGTCTTCGATCGTGCGGCTTCCGCTCATCGCGCACAGCACCAGCGATAGTGCCGGGTTCCTCCCGGGGCTGATCGGGACCGCGAAGGAGAAGGGTTTCGCCGGTTACCCCGGAGACGGCGCGAACCTGTGGTGCGCCGTGCACATCCGCGATGTCGCCTCCGTGTTCCGCTTGGCGCTGGAGAAGGGTCCGGCTGGCAGATATTGGCACGCGATTGCGGAAGGGGGCATCGTGTTCCGCGAGGTCGCCGAGGCCATCGGCAGCCATCTGGACTTACCGCCGTGAGCGTTCCCGTGGACGTCCTGATGTTGCCGGGATACTTTGGGCCCCTGACGAATCTGGTCACAGGGTCCTTCCCGGCGACCAGCGTTATCACGCGCCAGACGCTCGGCTGGGAACCCGCTCAGCCCGGCCTGTTCGCCGATCTGGACAACGGCCATTACTTCCCGGCCGGCTGACGGCCTAGGCGCACCGACCCAGTCTCACCCACCAGGAGGAGTCACCATGACCACGTTCGCCCCGCACCGCGACACCTGGAGTCCTTCGTCGACTGTATTAACCGTGGCGCAGACAAAGACGTCCTGACCGGTTTGCTCGCCGAGAACGTGCGGCTGTACGGCCCGTTCGGCGATGAACCAGTCACCGGCCGCGAGACCGCTGTCGAGCAATAAAGAAAGTCAATGGACTGTCGTCCGACGACACCTATCTGGAGGTCCTCAGCGGCGAGACCCACCACGCCGCACACTTCCGGCTGCAAATCGGCGACGCCGCGGTCAACGGAATCTTCTTCGTCCTGCTCGACGAGGACGGCAAGATCGCCGAGGTGAGCATCTTTTACCGCACGCTGCCGGCCGGCGTCGCGCTGCAGCGAAACCTCGCGGATGCAATCGGCATGCAGCCCTGGGAACTGCGCACAAACGGGGAGTAACGACCAAGGCCCTGCCCTACGCCCACACGGCGCGATCCCGGGTCGTGGGGCGGGCATGCGGTGCCCGTCGTGACCCGCGAGCACCGCCAGGACCTCTAGTCGCCCGATCCCTGCCGGCCCCGGTTTCAAGTGCACGACGAGCCGATGATGGAGCGCACGAAGGCCCGCCGGGCGCGGTCTTCACGACGGTCCACCACTGCGGCTCCATCACCCCCAGGCTTCGTCAATTAGTTGACGCATCAATAAATTCAACTAAGGTAGAGGAGTCAACCTTTTCGACCGTCAGTCAAGAAAGGACACCTCATGAGCAACATCAGCATCATCGGCACCGGGAACATGGCCCGCGCGATCGGCGCGCTGGCGGTAGCGGGCGGCAACACTGTCGAGGTCATCGGCCGCGATCAGTCCAAGGCCGCTGACCTGGCCAAGGCTCTCGGCGGCAGCGCCACGACGGGAGAGTTCGGCGCCGTCCCCGCCGGGGACATCGTCATCGTGGCCCTGTTGTACGCGAACGTCGTTCCGGTCGTCGCCCAGTACGGAGGCGCCCTGGCGGGCAAGGTGATCGTCGACATCAGCAACCCCTTCAATTCCGCGGCCGACGGGCTCGCCATCCCCGATGGCACCTCGATCGCGCAGGAAGTTGCCAACGCGGCCCCGGCCAGCGCCAGCGTGGTGAAGGCCTTCAACACCGTCTTCGGTCATGTCCTGAAGGAGGGTCGGACGGTGGATGTGTTCTTCGCTGGCGACGATGCGCAGGCCAAGGCGGGCGTGTCGGAGTTCATCGCGAGTCTCGGGCTGCGCCCGCTGGATGTCGGCGGCTTGAACATGGCGCACTGGCTGGAAGGAACGGGCCTGGTCCTCATGGGTCTCGCCCGTCATGGGGTGGAGAACTTCAAGGTCGCTCTCGGCGCCACTGAATTTGACGGCTGAGCCGCACCCGCGCGTTGGTCCTAGCAGTGAACGAACGGGGCACTGTGCGCCCTCGAAATGGTTAATGAATCACTGAAAGGTGTTGGTATGTCCGACGTCAACGTGGGCCACCGATCGTCTGCGGGCAGAGGACCCTCGCGATGAAGCTTGGTTTCGTCATTCTCTCAGTCGGGCCCGCTGTCAACAGCGTCAGCGCGTTCTGCCGCGCGCTGGAGGACCTTGGCTACGACACGCTGTGGGTCGCCGATCGCCTGGTCACGCCGGTTGATTTGCATAGCCGGTCGCAAGCCGAGATGCGCTGTCATACCTAGGTATAAGACGGCTGAAACGCGTCGGCGGGTTGGGCCAAAGCCAGCGCCGAGCTGGTGCCGATCGGTCCGTGCCGGTCGAACAGGGTAGCGGCACCGGTGGCCACACCGGCCGCGCCGTAGTGGCTCTGGGCTGCCAGGCCGACGAATTCACCGTCGGGCAGTCGGCTCGCGGTGACGGTGTAGTCGGCGTTGATGTAGCTCAATCCGCCTGTGCCCCAATGGGTGAGCGAGCTGGTGACATCACCGACGAATGCGAGGCGAGTAAACGGTGTGAGGGGGTGGCCCTGCACGATCGGGCGAAACACGCGCGCCCACGCGAACTTCTGGGAGTGAGACTGCTCCCACTCGCCCGCCGCGATACCAGGACTGCCCGCGAGGGTGGCCCCGTAGCCCCAGATGAGAAACGGCATGTCCGCCGGGAAGCCATCGGAGTTCGTCGGAAGCGGCGGCATCTCTACCGGGGAGGACCACACCTGTCCGTCAGGATGATCGCCTCGTCGCAGGAACAGCGCGCTGGCCCGCGCGACGGTCTTGCCATCCTGCACCAGCGTGCCGTCGACCAGCCTGATGCGCCGACCTTCCCGCTGCACCGAGGTCTGAATCTGCACCGGCTCGAGTAGCACCGGACGCAACAGGTCGACCGTGAAGCGGGCGGCCTGAAACTCGGGATCGATACCGGATCGCTCTATTCCCCAACCCAACAGGCCGCCGACGATCTGGCCGCCCATTGCCGCCCCCCACGGTCCTCGCGTCATTGCGCCCGGTAAATAGGAGTCGCCATCGACAGTGAAGAACGCCTCGGGCATGATGGCGGAATCCTCGATCGTCACCCGCATCACGATAGGACACCGGATCGTAAGGACAGGTCATGCCTGCAGTGATCGAGATTCCCCGCGACCATAACCCGTTCCCGATGACCGGTGTCTCCCGCGACGCCAAGGGCATTCCGCGGTACGACGATTTGCCGGTCACCCTGTTGGACATGCTCGCCGAGCAGGTCGACAGTCGCCCGGACAGCGAGGCCCTGGTTGAATTGACGGCCCTCGGCGCCGATCGATTGACGTACCGGCAGTTGTGGGACCGCGCGTCGCGGGTCGCCGGGGGGCTGCGCGCGGCCGGTGTGCGACCCGGCGACCGCGTCGCCGTGCGCTATCCCGCGGGAATCGATTGGGTGCTGGCGTTCTGGGGCACCGTGATGGCCGGCGGCATCGCGGCGGCGGTCAATACCCGCTCTACGCAACCGGAGATCGAGTTCGTTCTGTCCGACTCCGGTGCGCGGGTGGATCTGGGGCCGGGCGTACCGCTGCCCGACGCGAGCCCGTACGTGACGGAGGGGCTCGGCCGCGCGGACACGGCCGCCCTGTTCTACACCTCGGGCACCACCGGCCACCCCAAGGGGGTGCCGACCACGCACGAAGCATTCGTTACCAATACCGAGAACGCGGTCCGGTGCCTGGAACAGCCACGGGATCTCGGCGAGGGAATGCGCACGCTCATCACGGTGCCGCTGTTCCATGTGACCGGTTGCAACTCACAGCTTTTGGCCGCCACCCGGCTCGGGGGAGCGGCGGTGATCATGCCCGCGCTCAACCTCGACGAGTTGATCGCCGCGCTGGCCGCCGAACGCATCTCGACCATGGTCACCGTGCCGGCTATCTACGCATTATTGTTACGGCACAACGACTTTGCCACCGCTGACATTTCCGGCGTCCGTTGGCTCGCCTATGGCGGCGCACCGATCGCGCCGTCATTGGTGCGGTCGTTGAAGAATGCCTTTCCGCGGGCCATCGTGTTCAACGGGTACGGCATGACCGAAACGGCGTCGCTGATGACGGTGCTGCCCGACCGGGAGGCCGTCGAACACGCCGACTCGGTCGGGTACGCGGTTCCCTCAGTGGACCTGGGCGTGGTCCCGTTCGGCGGCGACGGGGCCGGTCGGGTCGAACTCGTGGGCGAGTTGGTCGCGCGCGGTGCGAATGTGACCGGAAGTTACTGGAATCGGCCAGACGCCACCTCGGCCACTTTCGCGGGCGGCTGGTTGCACACCGGCGATGTGGTCAGGGTCGACGACGCGGGCCGGGTGCACATCATCGATCGACTCAAGGACATCATCAACCGGGGTGGCGAGAAAGTCTCCAGCGTCGAGGTCGAAGCCGCGCTGCTGGCGGCGCCCAACGTCGCCGACGCCTGCGTGCTGGCGGTGCCCGACGACGTCATGGGAGAAAAGGTCGGCGCCGTCCTCTTCGGCGACCAAGAGCGGATCGACGTGCCGGCCGTGCTCGAACACTGCCGCGGACAGCTTGCCGACTTCAAGGTTCCGCAATACGTCACCGTGGTAGACGAAGCGTTACCGCGCAATGCCGGCGGGAAACTGCTCAAGGGCAAGCTCCGCGAGGGAGTCCATTGGGGTGACCCGGTCCGATGAGCCCGACCCTGCTCATCGCCAACCGCGGGGAGATCGCGCTTCGAATCATCCGCACCGCAACGGAATTAGGCCTCCAAACGGTCGCGGTCTACGCCGAGGACGACGCCGACAGCCCCCACGTGCACGCAGCCGACGAGGCGATCGGACTTCCCGGCACCGGCCCGGACGCCTACCTGGACCAGCCCGCGATGCTGGCGGCGGCGAAGAATTCCGGTGCCGAGCTGATCCATCCGGGCTACGGGTTCCTCAGCGAGAACGCCGAATTCGCCCGTGGCTGTGCGGCCGCCGGCTACACATTCGTGGGACCGGACGCCGGCACGCTCGAGCTGGTCGGCAACAAGTCGTCGGCCCGCGGTGCGGCGAGTGCCGCCGGGGTTCCGGTGCTGCCGGCGACCGAAGGGCCGAGCAGCGTCGAGGACATCCGCGCCTTCTTCGCCACCCAGGACGGCGCCATCTTGATCAAGGCGCTCGCCGGTGGCGGCGGCCGGGGCATGCGAAAAGTGCTCAGCGCCGATCAGATCGACAGCGCCTACCAACTGTGCGCCTCCGAGGCCCGACTGGGGTTCGGTGATCCGGCGCTGTTCGCCGAGGCGGCCCTCGACTCCGCACGGCACATCGAGGTGCAGGTCGTTGGCGCACCGGCTGGCCACCAGACCCATGCGCTGGCGCTCGGCGACCGCGACTGCAGCATCCAGCGGCGCTACCAGAAACTGGTGGAAATCGCTCCTGCGCAGGGGCTTTCGGATCGGTTGCGTCGCGAGCTGCATCAGTCCGCGGCACGGCTGTGCGCCCAGGTCGGGCTGCGCGGACTGGCCACCGTCGAATTTCTGGTCGTCGACGAGAACTTCGTCTTCCTCGAGATCAACCCGCGCATCCAGGTGGAGCACACGGTAACCGAGGAGACCACCGGGGTGGACCTGGTGGCCGTCCAGCTGGCGATCGCCGGAGGGACGTCGTACTACCAGTTGCGGCTCCCGGCGGGGATCGCTTCGGACGGAGTCGAAGTCATCGGCGAGCCGGCCGCGCAACGGGGTATTGCGATTCAGGCCCGGGTGAACACGGAGACCTTTGCCGCCGACGGGTCCGTCGTGCCCGCGGCGGGCACCTTGACGGTGTTCTCGCCGCCGGGCGGTCCCGGGGTGCGCGTCGACACGCATGGCAGGCCGGGCCTGGTCATCAGCCCCCGGTACGACTCGCTGCTGGCCAAGGTCATCACCCACGTGCACGGGTCATCGTTGCCGGCGGCGGTGCGCAAGACGAGCACCGCCCTGGGCGAATTCGGTATCGAGGGTGTTCGCACGAACATCTCTGTGCTGCGAGAGCTGCTGAGCGACAATGAGGTTCAGTCGGGCTGGGTGACGACGGGTTTCCTCGACGGGAAGCTTCCCGAATTGGCGGCCGCGGCGGCGTTTCGCCTGCCCGATGCCCGTGTCGCGCCGGTCGAGCTCTACCCGGGTGAGGAAGTGCTGCGCGCGCATCTGGCCGGCACCGTGGTCGACGTGGCGGCCGAAGGCGTCGAGTTCGGCGCCGGCGCCCCGCTGATCGTCATCGAGGCGATGAAGATGCAGCACGTGCTCGGCGCGCCGGACGCGCTGCTGACGGTCCGGATCCTGGTGACGCCCGGCCAGGTCGTCGGAACCGGAGATCCATTGCTGGTCTTCACCCGTGTCGGCGCCGGGGCCGAGGGCCAATCGTCGTCGGCCGCGGTGGATCTCGACCGGCCGCGCGCCGATCTCGACGAGGTCCGGCAGCGCCACGTAGTCACCCTCGACCAGGGCCGCGAGGCCGCCGTTGCCAAGCGCCATGGGCAAGGCCGTCGCACCGCCCGGGAGAACATCGCCGACCTGGTCGATGCCGGCAGCTTCGTCGAATACGGCGCGCTGGCCATTGCCGCGCAGCGCAGCCGGCGCTCGGAGGAGGACCTGATCGCCAACACTCCGGCCGACGGCCTCGTGGCCGGCGTGGCGACGATCGGCGCGGATCGTTTCGGGCGGGCGGCGGCCGGGGCGGTCGTGGTGTCCTACGACTACACCGTGCTGGCCGGGACGCAGGGCATGCGCAACCATGCCAAAACCGACCGCGTCTTCGAGTTGGCCGCTCGAAAACGCCTGCCGGTGGTGCTGTTTGCCGAGGGTGGCGGTGGCAGGCCGGGGGACACCGACGTCGGTGGCGCCGCGGGCCTGGACGTGCCGACCTTCCGGATGCTCGCCGGCCTGAGCGGCCGGGTGCCGCTGGTGTCCATCGTGTCCGGGCGATGCTTCGCCGGCAATGCGGCGCTGGCCGGGGTGTGCGACGTGATCATCGCGACACCCGACGCCAACCTCGGGATGGGCGGGCCGGCGATGATCGAGGGGGGCGGGCTGGGGATTTACCCGCCGGAGGCGATCGGGCCGATCGATGTGCAGCGCCACAACGGCGTGGTGAGCCTGGTCGCGCGGGACGAGGCGCATGCGGTATCGCTCGCCAAGCGGTATTTGTCGTATTTCCAGGGCAGTTTGAACAACAGTTTGAACAATCCGGCCGACTGGGAAGCGCCGGATCCACGGCTGGCCCGACATGTGGTGCCGCAGAACCGGTTACGGGCGTACGACGTGCACCGGGCGATCGAGTCGATCGTCGACGTCGGCTCCGTCCTGGCGCTGCGCCCCGACTACGGTGTCGGCATCGTCACCGCGCTGGTCCGCGTCGAGGGTGTGGCATACGGGCTGATCGCGAACAGCACCCACCATCTCGGCGGGGCGATCGACGCCGAGGCGGCGGACAAGGCCGGCGACTTTCTCGCCCTGTGCGAGTCGTTTCGGTTGCCGGTGATCTCGCTCTGCGACACCCCCGGGTTCATGGTCGGGCCGGACGCGGAGAAGGAGGCCGCGGTCCGCCGCTTCGGCCGGATGTTCGTACTGGGCGCGCGGCTGACCGTGCCGCTGGGAATGATCATCCTGCGCAAGGGTTATGGGCTTGGCGCGATGGCGATGGCCGGCGGCTCCTTCCGCGCGCCTCAGTTCACGGTGGCCTGGCCGACCGGGGAGATCGGCGGCATGGGCCTGGAAGGAGCCGTCCGGCTCGGCTTCAGTAAAGAGCTTGCCGCGGTGGCCGATCCGGCTGAACGCCAGGAGCTGTTCGACAAGCTGGTTGCGGCCGCCTATCAGCACGGAAAGGCGCTACGGTCGGCCACCACATTCGAGTTGGACGACGTCATCGACCCCGCAGACTCCCGGGCCTGGATCACCAGGCTCCCGGGAGGCTGAGGATCGAACTGCTACGTGCTGTTATCCGCGTGCTGTTATCCGTGGCCGGAGCCGCAGCCGACGCCCGGCAGGCAGCCGGTGCCGCCCGGCACGCCGCCGGGTCCGAAGAACTGCCCGCCGGAGCCGCAGCCGACGCCCGGGACACAGCCCTGGCCGCCCGGCCCGCCGCCGGGGCCGTTCACGCCGCCGGAGCCGCAGCTGCCGTTGGCGTCGCAGCCGCCGCCGCCCGGGTCGTCCTTGATGACTACGTGCGTTGACGCTGGGGTCGTCAACGCCGGGCCTGCAGCGAAAACATCAGCTGCAGCGGTGGGTGCAGCGGCGATGGCCGCAGCAACCGCCCCGGCCACCACCAGTGGTTTCATGAGGGTGAATTTCGCTAACATGCCCTTCTCATACCACAAATTCACGCACCCAAAACATCGCTGGAAAGAGCACCCATGACCTCACTGGACTTGACCGGCCGGACCGCGATCATCACCGGTGCCTCGCGCGGCATCGGGCTGGCGATCGCGCAACAATTGGCGGCCGCCGGCGCCAATGTGGTACTCACCGCGCGCAAGCAGGAGGCGGCCGAGGCTGCCGCGGCGCAGGTCGGCGCGAAGGCCCTCGGCGTTGGCGCTCATGCGGTCGACGAGGACGCCGCCCGGCGCTGCGTGGATCTCACGCTGGAGCGCTTCGGCAGCATCGACATCCTGGTCAACAACGCGGGAACCAATCCCGCGTACGGTCCGCTGATCGACCAGGACCACGCCCGCTTCGAGAAGATCTTCGACGTCAACCTGTGGGCCCCGCTGCTGTGGACATCGCTTGTCGTCAAGTCGTGGATGGGCGAGCACGGCGGTGCGATCGTCAATACGTCGTCAGTTGGCGGCATGCACCAGTCGCCGGCCATGGGGTTGTACAACGCCACCAAGGCCGCGCTGATCCACGTCACCAAGCAACTGGCGCTGGAACTTTCACCGCGTATCCGGGTCAATGCGATCTGCCCGGGCGTGGTGCGCACCAGGCTGGCCGAGGCGCTGTGGAAGGACCACGAAGATCCGCTGGCGGCGACCATCGCGCTTGGGCGCATCGGTGAGCCGGTCGATGTGGCGGGCGCGGTCGCCTTCCTGGTTTCGGACGCGGCGAGCTGGATCACCGGCGAGACCATGGTCATCGACGGCGGCCTGCTGCTCGGCCCCGCGCAGGGATTCCGACCGGGAGGCAGCCAATGAGCAGCGCCCATGACGACTTTGGTGATCTCGACGCGCGGGTGCAGCGGCTGTTAGATGAGCACGACCCGGCGACCACCGAACCGCGCGACTTCCTGGGCGCGCAGTACGACGCCGGTCTGGCCTGGGTGTATTTGCCGCTCGGATTCGGGGGGCTCGACCTGCCGCGCACCGCTCAGGATCGGGTGAACGCCAAGCTGGCTGCCGCGGGCGCCCCGGTGGGCGGCACCCCGAAGAACTACATCGGCATGGGCATGGCGGCGCCGACGATCGCGGCGTTCGGGACCGATGAGCAGAAGCGAAAGTTCCTGCGGCCCCTGTTCACTGGTGAGCAGATCTACTGCCAGTTATTCAGCGAGCCCGGCGCCGGATCGGATCTCGCCGCGGCGGCCACGCGTGCGGTCCGCGACGGAGACGACTGGATCGTCAACGGGCAGAAGGTGTGGACGTCGCAGGCGCAACACGCGCACATGGCCATCCTCGTCGCACGCACGGACCCGACGGTCCCCAAACACTTTGGCCTGACGTACTTCCTGTGCGACATGACCCAATCCGGCGTGGAGGTCCGGCCGCTGCGCCAGATCACCGGCGAGGCGGAATTCAATGAAGTCTTTCTCACCGACGTGCGGGTGCCTGATGCCAATCGGCTCGGCCCCGAGGGCGGCGGCTGGCGGGTTGCGACCACCACGCTGAACAACGAGCGGGTCGCGATCGGGGCAGGCTCCCGCGCTCCGCGCGAAGGCGGCCACATCGGCAAGGTCGCCGCGGCGTGGCGAAACCAGCCGGCACTGCGCGATCCCGCAATGCACGACGAGCTGATGCGGCTGTGGGTCGATGCAGAGGTGCTTCGGCTGGCCGGGGAGCGGCTGCGGCAGCAGGCTGTCGCGGGTCAGCCCGGACCGGAAGGTGCCGGCATGAAGATTGCTTTCGCCCGCTTGGCGCAGGCGATCTCGGGATTCGAGATCGAGCTGCACGGCGAGGCGGGGCTGCGCTACGACGACTGGACCATGCGCCGGCCGGAAGTCGTCGACCTGATCGGTCGCGAGCCCGGATATCGCTACCTGCGGGCGCGCGGCAACTCGATCGAGGGCGGCACCTCGGAGATCTTGCGCAACACCATCGCCGAGCGGGTTCTCGGCCTACCGGGTGAGCACCGCGTCGACAAGGACAAAGCGTGGATGGACCTGGACAAATGAGCCCGAGACAAATGAGCTCGAGACAAATGAGCCCGATGAGCACTTCAAGCATTGGGAACTTGCTGTATTCGGACACCGAGAACGCCCTGCGCGACAGCGTCCGGCGGCTGTTCGCCGACCGCTGCCCGCCCGAGTTGGTTGCCCGCGCCTACGACACGGAATCGCCAGCACCACAGGACTTTTCAGACGTGTGGCGCGCGTTGGCCCGCGACCTGGGGGTGGCCGGGCTGCTGGTGCCCGAGTCGCTCGGCGGTGCCGGCGCGGGTGCCCGCGAGGTCGCGGTCGTCATGGAGGAGATCGGCCGGGCCGTCGCGCCGGTGCCCTTCTTGTCCAGCGCCATCCTGGCCACGGTCGCGCTGTTGCGTGCCGGTGACAGCGAGACGGTTGCCGCGCTGGCCCGCGGTGAGGTCACCGCCGCGCTGGTGGTGCCGCTGTCCACCGCGCCGGGCGATCCGGTCGTGGGGGTGAGCATCGGCGCCGACGGCCTGACCGGACCGGTCAGCAGTGTCGCGGGCGCCGGCGAAGCCGACGTGCTCGTGGTGCCGGTCGCCGGATCGGACGGGCTCGAGCTGCACACCGTCCTTCGGGCCGCACCGGGCGTGGAGGTATCCCCGCTGCTGGCGCTGGACATGACGAGACCCCTTGCGACCGTGCGCTTCTCCGGTGCCGCGTCGTCGCGGGTGGGGCCCGCGGACGGCGCCGTGGCCGAAGCGGTGCAGACGGGGGCGGCCCTGCTCGCATCCGAGCAACTCGGCGTGGCCCAATGGTGCTTCGACACCACGCTGGCTTATGCCAAGCAGCGCAAGCAGTTCGGCCGCGCGATCGGCTCGTACCAGGCGATCAAACACCGACTGGCGGATCTGTGGTTTGAGGTCGGTGCGGCAACGGCGGTCGCCCGGTACGCCGCCGACACGTGCGCGCGCGGCGATGCGGATGCGGCCGCCGCCGCGGCCATCGCGCAGGCGTACTGCGGCGGCGTCGCCGTGCACGCCGCCGAGGAGTGCGTCCAACTACACGGCGGAATCGGAATGACCTGGGAGTATCCGGCGCACCTTTACCTCAAGCGGGCCAAGAGCGACCAGTTGGCCCTCGGCACCGCCTACCGTCACCGCGCCCGACTGGCCCAGTTGGTCGGCCTGGCGGTTTCGTGATCGGGCGTGACGCCGTTGAGCCACAGCTCTTCCGTGCGGTCGCGGAAGCTGACCAGGGCGACCGTGTCGTCACGGCGGCGCATGGCCGACTTGCTCATGCCGGCCCACACCGGGTGACCGCATTTGTGCCGCAATTCAACAAGGTGCTCGGCACCCGTTCCAAGCAGCGCGACCCAGGCGTCGTCGGCCGGCGGGCGGTAGAAAAGTTCATCGAAATTCATCGAGACGAGCTCGTCGGACGAATAGCCCACCATGTCGCAGAACGAGCCATTCGCGAACAGGATGGTGCCAACGCGGTCAACCGCGATGGCCGGAGCCGGTAGCCGTTCCAACACGACAAGCGCCGGCATCCGTTGCAGATCGTCGATGGGCAATTGGCCGGGTGGCTTCGGGCGTCGGCGCTCAACCCGTTGACTGCTGGCGGGTGTGGGAGTTTTCATCATCACGGGTCCCCGATCGTCTGCCCTGGCGCTGACAGCAAATGTTACGGGTAAGCCTAGCCGTTGGTCCATAGATCGTTAGCCGAATTAGCTATTATCCACGTGCATAATTATTTCCCATGCTCATTGCATGGATCCGCACATTTTTCGTGGTGCACGGTATTAGCTGTAGGGCCGGCTCTTCCGGTCCTGCAGACGGGGCTGGTT
Source organism: uncultured Actinomycetota bacterium (assembly GCA_963703795.1). Taxonomy (GTDB): domain Bacteria; phylum Actinomycetota; class Actinomycetes; order Mycobacteriales; family Mycobacteriaceae; genus Mycobacterium. The sequence goes on from CAVPFT010000002.1 coordinate 12,463, forward strand.
TGTTGCAGCAAACCTGCGGCAATTTCCCCGCCGGTCGAGCCGCAAAGAGCGTGTAGCGGCCGGCGGTGATGTCGTCGGACAAAATCCGCGCCCAGTTGGCCACCGCGCCCCAGGTCGGATGGCCGCGGTCCGCAGATCCGCAACGCACTTGGCGTCGTCAACGCCCTACGTCAGCAACTCCGCCATCCTGGCCGCGCCTGCCCCACCCAGCGGCGGACCCGGGGAACCGACAAGTTGCCTGCATTTCAGTCACGGTCCCTGGGCGGACGGTTTACGTCGGTGGTGTCCTCACCCGCCGGTGCCTCGGGCGACGTCGTCAAGCTCCCCGCGAACGCTGATATCCAGGACTTCCACTTCGTACCTATCGGCCAACTCCTGGCCGAACGAAATGGCCTCCGGGCCCCCGTCTGTGTCCAGGAGGCCCAGCTCGACGATGCTGCCCGAGCGCGCCCGGTACTCGGCACGGGGGCTGATCTTCATCGCAGCCGGTGGTCGGTACGCGAGCACGTCGAACAAGAGAACCTTCCCGACAACCAGATACGACCAGGGCGGATCCACAACCCCCAGTCGCGACGCCGCTTGCGCCGCTGCGGGGAATCCACGTGCCCGCGCGATCACGTCCTCGACCCCGATATCGGCGTACCAGCCGCAGTCGCACCCCAGCGCCGGCGGCACGTGCTCCGGGTTGGCGCATCCGGCGTCGGACCGTTTCGTCGGCCACGAGATGTGTGAGTGGTACGGAGACCTCAGCACATCCCCGGAGATCCCTGTCCAAAAGCGAAAGCCTACGGCAGTTTCCAACCGGCCAAAACTAGGTGAGGTCAGGCGCCGGTCTAGCCAATGATGCAGCCCGGGCATCGCGGCCTCGATAGCTGTGAAGGCGTCCTCGAAATCAGCGCCGAATAACGGATTCCGGACGTCGACGTACGTAAGCCGGTCGCCATTAACGCCACACGCCTGCAATACCCCAACATGTTCGCGACCCAACGCGACCACCAAGTCAGCCCCAAGGTGCTCGTCACCGACCAGCACAGCCCGATGATCCGTCGGCACCGGATAACCATGCTGACCCAGCACCGCGCACGCCTGCTCATCGGCGCCATCACCCATACAAGCGGCGGTACCCGCACTGGACACCCGCACCGCATCACCCAGACCACGCTCCCGCAGCTGCTCGGCGAACAACGCCGCAGCCATCACCGATCGAGCGCGATTGAAACTGCATACAAACGCGACGTGCAGCCGCGGGCTACTCACAATCCGTACCGCTTCCCAAGCACCGCGGCGAGGTCATCAGAGTCCTCCGATCGAAGTTTGTCTGCGAGTGTAGACATGCGTATCGCCCCGACATAGGACCTTGCGGTGTCCGACGGGCGATCCCGGATTGCGTGAACGAACTGGCCTCGACCGGGAAACGTCAGCCGACGTTCCCCACCGTTAACGCGTCAGCGCAGAACCGAAGAGGTCCGTCATCGCCGCCCAGTGCCGCTCGTCGGCGGCGGCGTCGTAGGGCGGGTTGTCGGGGACCGCGAAACCGTGGGCCGCCGAGTACCACTCGATGGTGTGCGCCACGCCGGCGGCCGTCAGCGCCTTGTCAAGCTGCTCGGCGTGGTCTGCGGTGAAGGACGCGTCGTTCTGTGCGCCACCCACGTACACCGTGGCGGTCATCCGCTCGGCCAGCAGGTGCGGGCTGTCCGCGGTTTCGGTCACCAGGCCGCCGCCGTGGAACGACGCCGCGGCGGCGACGCGGTCGGGAAGACGGCCGGCCACCAGCACCGAGATTCGCCCGCCCATGCAGTAGCCGCACACGCCGAAGCGGTCACCGGCCACCTCGGGGCGTGCGGCCAGGTAGTCGAAGAACGCGGTGGCGTCGCTGGTGATCTTGTCCGGCGTCAGGCTGCCGATCATGGAAAACAGGCGGTTGCGCTCGGTTTCGTCGCCGAACACGCTGGCCATGTCAAACGGGGCCCAGTCGCCGTTGCGGTAGTACACGTCCGGCAGCAGCACCGTGTAGCCGTATCCGGCCAGCTTGGCGGCCATTTGATAGAAGGTTTCGCGCGCCCCGCCGGCGTCGGGGAACATGACCACGCCGGGGCACGGTCCGGACCCTTCCGGGGTGAACAGGTGGACGGTGCAGGCGCCGTCGGCGGTGGTGACGGTGTCAGTGATGTTCGGCATGACCTCCGTTCTACTCCCCGCGCTAGTCCGACGCGCATCGACGCAAATTTATCGGCGCCGACCCGCCGCGCCCGGCTTCGCCGCGCTTGCGATCGACGTAAGCTGGCCGCGTGCCGATCGCGACACCCTACGAGGACCTGCTGCGCCTGGTGCTCGCGACGGGCGCCCCCAAATCCGACCGCACCGGCACCGGAACGCGCAGCCTGTTCGGTCAGCAGTTGCGCTACGACCTGTCGGCCGGCTTCCCGCTGCTCACCACCAAAAAGGTGCATTTCAAATCGGTGGTCTACGAATTGCTGTGGTTCTTGCGTGGCGACTCCAACGTGGCCTGGCTGCACGAGCACGGGGTCACAATCTGGGACGAATGGGCAAGCAGCACAGGCGACCTCGGCCCGATCTACGGTGTGCAGTGGCGGTCCTGGCCGACGCCGGCGGGCGAGCACGTCGACCAGATCAGCGCGGCACTGGACTTGCTGCGCACGGACCCGAGCTCGCGGCGCATCATCGTGTCGGCGTGGAACGTCGGCGAAATTCCGCAGATGGCGCTGCCGCCGTGTCACGCGTTCTTCCAGTTCTACGTGGCCGACGGGCGGCTGAGCTGCCAGCTCTACCAGCGCAGCGCGGACCTGTTCCTCGGTGTGCCGTTCAACATCGCCAGCTACGCGCTGCTCACCCACATGATGGCCGCCCAGGCCGGTCTGTCGGTCGGCGAGTTCGTGTGGACCGGCGGCGACTGCCACATCTACGACAACCACGTCGAACAGGTGCGGCTGCAGCTCGGCCGCGAGCCGCGGCCGTACCCGGAACTCTTTCTGGCGCACAGGGATTCGATCTTTGACTACACCTACGACGACATCGTCGTGAAGAACTACGATCCGCATCCGGCGATCAAAGCCCCCGTCGCTGTATGACGCGCGCCGGCGACGATGCAGAGCGGAGCGATGAGGTGGGGGCACCTCCCGCTTGCGGGGGAGAGCGGCGCCGTTGACCAAAGTGGGCCTGGTGTGGGCTCAGTCGACGTCCGGCGTGATCGGCCGCGGCGGCGACATCCCGTGGCGGGTGCCCGAGGACCTGGCCCGCTTCAGACAGGTGACCATGGGGCACACGGTGGTGATGGGCCGGCGGACCTGGGATTCGTTGCCGGCGCGGGTTCGGCCGTTGCCGGGCCGCCGTAACGTCGTACTGTCCCGTCAGACCGGCTTCGTGGCCGATGGGGCGGAGGTGCTCGGCTCAATCGAGCAGGCTGTCGCCGGATTCGGGACCGAGCCCGAGGCGTGGGTGATCGGCGGTGCGCAGATCTATCTGCTCGCGCTGCCGCTGGCCACCCGGTGTGAGGTCACCGAGGTCGAGATCGACCTGCCGCGCGACGACGACGACGCGCTCGCCCCCGTGCTCGACGAGACATGGCAGGGTGAGATGGGGGAGTGGCTGACCAGCGCCTCAGGGCTGCGGTTCCGGTTTCACAGCTACTGCCGCCCGGGAGCGCTCGCGTCCGCGCCCCCGTTGTGACCGTGACATACTCGGACCCGGGGTCGGGTGTCATCGGGTGTACAAGGCGTTGCCAGAAGGGGGAATTGGCAGTGATAACCGAACCCGCGAGGACGTTCACTCGCGTCTTCAGGGGCTACGATCCGGCCGCGGTCGATGCTCAAATCGAGATGTTGACCACCAAGCAGCGGTTGCTGCTCGACGACGTCGAGAGCCTCAGGTTCCGGCTGAAGCAATCCGGCGATGAGGCTGCCGCGCTGCGCAAGGAGGTCGCCGTCCTCACGGACACCTCACCCTCGCCCCATGCGGTGCAACAGCGGATGTCGAAGATGCTGCGGCGTGCGGTCGACGAGGTTTCCGAGATGCAGGCCGAGGCGCGGGCCGAGGCGGATGCGCTGATCGCGGCGGCCGAGGCCGAGGTCGAGGACTCCCGGCGAAAGCGCGAAGAGCTGTTGGCGGACCTGGCCGCGCAGCGAAAAGCACTGGAAGCCGAGTGTGCGGACACCAAGCAATCGCTCGAGGCCGAACTGGCGGGCCTGCGCGCTGACGCCCAGCGGGCACGCGAGCGGCTCCTCGCCGACGCGAAGCAGATAGCCGATCGGGATCGTGATGAGGCCCGGCGGGCCGTGGACGAGGCGGGTCAGCTACGGATCAAGGTCCTGGAGCAACTGATGGGCGTGTATCGCGACCTGGAAACGGTTCCGGCCGCTCTTGAGTCCGCATACCGAGAGTCGGACGAAAAGGTCAGCGCGGGTTGAGCCCGCGCTAGCCACTTCACCGAGGCAGGGTAGAAGATCTACCCATGCTTCGGTACCCTTCTACCGTGAGCCTTAACATCAAAAGCCAGCGCGCGGTTGCGCTGGTGCGTGAGCTCGCGGCGCGCACCGGGACCAACCAAACGGCGGCGATCGAGGACGCCGTCGGGCGCCGCCTCTCGGAGCTGGACCGCGAGGAGACTGTACGTGCCGAGTCCAAGCGCGCCGCCGCGGAAAAAACGCTGCGTGAACTCGACAAACTTTTCACCGACGACGACAAGCGCGCGATTGGGCAGAACGAAGCCGACCTCTACGACGACAACGGATTGCCGCGGTGATCGTCGACACCTCGGCCATCGTCGCCATCGTGCGCGGTGAAGCGGGCGCGCACGCGCTCAAAGAGGTGCTGGTGCACTCACCGAACTCCCGGATATCCGCGCCCACCTACGTCGAATTGTGTGCGGTCATGCAACGGCGGGACCGGCCGGAGATCGGTCGGATGGTGGATCGTTTGCTGGACGATTATGGAATCCGCATCGAAGCGTTCGACGCCGCGCAGGCGCGCGCTGCCGCACAGGCATATCGAGACTACGGCCGCGGCAGCGGGCATCCGGCCCGGCTTAACCTCGGCGATACCTACAGCTATGCCTTGGCCCAGGTGGCCGGAGAGCCGCTGCTTTTCCTGGGTGATGATTTCACCCACACCGATATCCGGCCTGCGTGCGACTGACTCACCCGGGGTCGACGGGCTACGCCACCGCGCCTGATGGCGGAGCGTCCAAGGTCAGCATGGGTGAGCCCGCGGCGTCCTCTTCACCGAGGATGTCGGCAGGGACCGGTATTCTCGGCGCCGTGTCCATCCGGACCCCCAGGCTGACCGCCGCGCAAGCCCGGCGGATAGCCGTTGCGGCCCAGGGATTTAGCGAGCCGCGGCCCGGCGGCAAGATTACTCGCGCGCATCTGAGGCGGCTGATATCCCGAATCCAAGTGCTGCAACTGGATTCGGTGTCGGTGGCCGTGCGCGCCCACTACGCGCCGGTGTTCAGCCGGCTCGGCCCCTACGACCGCGACGTGCTGGACCGCGCGGCCTGGGGCCCGCGTTCGTCGCGGCTGTTGGCCGAGTATTGGGCGCACGAGGCCGCGCTGATGGCCGTCGAGGACTGGCCCCTGTTGCGCTGGCGGATGCGCCAGTACCGGCATGGCCGCTGGGGCACCCACATCGTGAAGGCCAATCCGCAACTCGCCGACAAGATCGTCGCCGCCGTCGCCGAGCTCGGGCCCAGCACCGCCGGTCAGATCGAGGCCCATCTGTCCGCCGAGCCGCGCGGGCCACGCGGAGCTTGGTGGGGGAGCCGCAGCGACACCAAGTGGGTTGCCGAGGCGCTGTTCGCCTCCGGCGTGCTGACCACCGCCACGCGGGTGGGCTTCGCTCGCCACTACGACCTGGTGGAGCGGGTGCTGCCACCGCACGTGCTGGCCCGCGAGGTCGACGAGGACGAGGCCATCCGCGAGCTGACGCTGCGCGCGGCCACCGCGCTGGGGGTGGGCACCGAGGCCGACATCCGCGACTACTTTCGGCTGTCGGCCCAGCAGATCAAGCCGGCCATAGCCGGTTTGGTGGCCGCCGGACAGATCGAGAGGGTCGACGTCGACGGCTGGTCCGCGCCGGCGTATCTGCGGGCCGGCCGGACGGTGCCGCGAGTGGACCGCGGCACCGCGCTGCTATGTCCCTTTGACCCATTGATCTTCTTCCGGCCCAGGGTCGAGCGGCTGTTCGGCTTCCATTACCGCATCGAGATCTACACCCCGGCCAGGCACCGAAAGTACGGCTATTACGTGTGGCCGCTGCTGATGGACGGCCGGCTGGTGGCGCGGGTCGACCTCAAGGCCGACCGGGCCACCGACTCGCTGCGCGTGGTGGGCGCGTTCGCTGAGGCTCAAGATGTCAGCCGCGTGCCGCGGCGACGTGTCGCCGCGACGCTGGCCGGCGAACTGGACTCCATGGCGTCGTGGCTGGGCCTGGGTGGGTTCAGCGTGTCCGGCCGGGGCGATTTGGCTGCGGAGCTGCGTGCGGCCGGCAAGCGGGCCGGCTGATGGCCCCGTCAACGGCCAAAGAGCTCAAAGCCACGCTGTGGAAGGCGGCCGAAAAGCTGCGGGGGTCCCTTTCGGCCGGCCAGTACAAGGACGTCGTCCTCGGGCTCGTGTTCCTCAAACACGTCTCCGACGCGCGCTGGAAGTTCTTGGCGGACAACGCGAAATCTCCGAAGATCGGTCGGCTCGTGGACGAGGCGATGCAAGCCATGATGACGGCCGACCCGGCCTTGGCTGCAATGCTGCCCCAGCGCTACCACGACGTCGACCCGCGCCGGCTTGGCGAGCTGGTCGAGCTGCTCGACAACGCGCGATTCAGCGCGCCGGGCGGCGATCGCGCGCGGGATCTGATGGGCGAGGTGTACGAGTACTTTCTGGGAAATTTCGCCCGCGCGGAAGGAAGGCGGGGGGGCGAATTCTTCACCCCGCCCAGCGTCGTGCGGGTGATCGTCGAGGTCCTCGAACCGTCCAGCGGGCGGGTGTACGACCCGTGCTGCGGCTCGGGCGGAATGTTCGTACAGACCGAGAACTTCGTCGCCGCGCACGACGGCGACCCCACCGGTGTCTCGATCTATGGCCAGGAGAGCGTCGAGCAGACCTGGCGGATGGCGAAGCTGAACCTGGCCGTGCACGGCATCGACAACAGAGGCTTGGGTGTCCGCTGCGGCGATACTTTCGTCAACGACCAGCACGCCGGCGTGCAGATGGACCACGTGCTGGCCAATCCGCCGTTCAATATCAAGGATTGGGCCCGCGACGAACACGACCCGCGATGGCGCTTTGGCGTTCCGCCCGCGCGCAACGCGAATTACGCTTGGATCCAACATATTTTGTCCAAGCTCGCGCCTGGTGGTCAGGCCGGGGTGGTGATGGCGAACGGCTCGATGTCGTCGAATTCAAACGAAGAGAAGAACATTCGCGCACAAATCGTCGAGGCCGATGTGGTGTCGTGCATGGTCGCGCTGCCCGCGCAGCTGTTCCGCAGCACCGGGATCCCGGTGTGCGTGTGGTTCTTCGCCTTGAACAAGGCCGCCGACGAGAACGACCGGTCGGGGCAGGTCCTGTTCATCGATGCCCGGGAGCTGGGCTACCTGGTGGACCGCGCCGAGCGAGCGCTGACCGACGAAGAGATCGTCCGCATCGGCGATACCTATCACGCCTGGCGCGGGTCGGGGTCGGCCGTCGCGAAAGGTGCCACCTACGAGGATGTTCGGGGTTTCTGCAAGTCGGTGGCGCTGTCCGACATCAGGGCCGCGGGCTACGCGCTGACACCCGGACGGTATGTGGACGCCCCCGCGGCCGAGGATGACGGCGAACCCATCGCCGACAAGGTCCAGCGGCTGACGAAGGAGCTTTTGGGGGCGCTCGACGAGTCCGCGCGATTGGACGGGGTCGTCCGTGAGCAAGTGGAGCGCCTGCGGTGCAGGTAAGGCTGGGTGATCATCTCGACTTCAGCAGCGGGAGGGGTTCGCGGCCGCGCGGGTCGAAGGGGCGGTTTCCCGTATACGGGGCGAACGGTGCGATCGGGTACGCACCCGAGTGCAACGCGGTCGGCCCGCTGATCGTGGTCGGTCGCGTCGGGTCGTACTGCGGCAGCGTGCGCTATTGCGATTCCGATGTCTGGGTTACCGAGAACGCATTGGTGTGCCGGGCGAAAAACCCTGACGAGACACGATATTGGTATTACGCGCTGCAGACGTGTCGCCTCAACGAACACCGCGCAGGCTCAGGACAGCCGCTGCTCACCCAGCGGGCACTTCGCGACGTTGTGGTGTGGACTGCCACGGCGAACGAGCGGCGGCCGATCGGCGAGCTACTCGGCGCCTTCGACGACAAAATAGCCGCCAACCGGCGCGTCATCGACGCGGCCGAGGCTCTGATGGTCGCCACCGTCGAGTCGCTGTGTGACTACGTGCCGTTGCGCAGCCTGGCGAGTCGGTCGAGCGCGGTTCTCGAACCCAAAGAATTCCACGATACGGTTGCGCATTTCAGCTTTTCGGCATTCGACGACGGCGCATGGCCCGAGCTTGTCGATTCCCGATCGGTCAAGAGCGGCAAACTTCTCCTGCCGGCGCCGTGCGTGCTGGTTTCGAAGCTCAACCCGCGAATCCCGCGGATCTGGGACGTCGTCAGTCTGCCCGACGAAATGGCCTTGGCGAGTGCGGAGTTCGTCATGTTGCGGCCACTTGACGTCGGTACGTCGGCGCTGTGGTCGGCGCTGCGAGAGCCTCGCGTCTCAGAGACGCTGCGACAGAACGTCGCCGGCACCTCAGGTAGCCGGCAGCGGATTCAGGCGCGTGACCTGATGGAGATGCTGGTGCGGGATGTGCGCCGCTTGCCGACCGACAGTGCACGGACGGTCGCGGACCTCGGTGCGCTGTGTCACGCGCGGCGCGGCGAATGCGTGCGCCTGTCGGCCTTCCGCGACGCGATGCTGCCGCTGCTGCTATCGGGCACGGTCCTGGTCACCGACGCGGTCAGCCAAGCGTCTTAAGTAATCCGTAAGCAACTCACAGGTCGTCAACATCTTATTCACTGCAACCGCGCATAGGTTTGGTTCCGTCATACTCGGTGTCGCCTCGTCACGAGTGGCGGGTGACCGTCCTTAAGGAGGAACCCATGTTGAATCGCGTTGCGCGCCAAGGCAGTGGCGGGGGCGGTGGCAGGTCGGCGGGCGGCGGCGGGGGTCGGTCATAACGGCGCCTAGCCGGCCCGAGCACATGCATCGCTGAGCCGCTCGGCGCGCAGGAGACGGATCGCGCCCGCACCACTGTGCCGGGCCGCCACCTCAATCACTCACCGCGCCAATTATTCTCGCGGCGAAATCCACCACGGCGGCCTTCCCCAGGGCCGCCGTGATGGTCCAAATACGTTGTGCGGCCGCAGGATCGAATGTGAAGCTATACGACGTCGCGCCGACGACCAGGGTCATGGTGCTGGCGATCATGGTGTCGATGGTCGCCTTCCTGGACAGCAACATCGCGAATCTGGCCCTTCCGGCCACCGAACGTGACTTGGGCGGGGGTCTGCCCCTGCAGCAGTGGGTCCTCGACGGCTACCTGCTGGCGCTGGCCGCAATGATTTTGCCGGGCGGCTCCATCTCCGACCTGTTCGGGCGGGTGCCGGTGCTGCGCTTCGGGCTGGTGGCCTTCGGGATGGGTTCGCTGCTGGCGGCCGCGGCCGCCTGGCCGGCGATGCTGATCACCGCGCGGATTATCCAGGGTTTGGGTGGCGCGTTTTTGGTGCCGGGTTCGCTGGCGCTGATCAACTCCGCGTTCGACCGCGCGGACCGCCCCACCGCCATCGGGTCCTGGACCGCCTGGACCAGCGCCGCCTTCGCGCTGGGGCCGGTGCTGGGCGGGCTGACCGTCGAGATCCTGGGCTGGCGATGGATTTATGTCTTGTTGGCGATCCCGGTGGGGATCGGCTTCGCCCTGACGTTTTGGCTGGAGCCGATGCCCGGGCCCGTCGAACGCGCCCGCGTCGACGTCGCGGGCGCGGCGTTGTCCGCGACCGGGCTCGGGGCCGCGGTGTATGCGCTCATCGAATCCCAGCAGCACGGATGGACCAGCCCATTGGTCGCAACGGCATCGGTCGTGGGCGTAACGGCGCTGCTGGCGTTCGTGGCCTGGGAGCGCCGTGCCCCCCATCCGATGGTGCCGCTGCAGTTGTTCGCGACGCGCAACTTCGCCGCCGGCAATCTGGCGACGGCGTTCGTCTACGGTGGCCTGACGCTGGGCTCGATCGCTATCGCGCTGTATCTGCAGGAGGTTGCGGGCTACTCCGCCATCGCCGCGGGTTTGATCACCTTGCCCACTCCCATCGCGTCATTTCTGTTCGCTCGTCGGGTGGGCGAGCTCGCGGCGCGAATCGGTCCGCGGGTCTTCTTGATCGCGGGCCCGGCGCTGGCCGGGGTGGGGCTGCTGCTCACCTGCTCCTACGCACACGATTCCGACTTCGCCACGCACCTGCTGCCCGGGAGGCTGGTGCTGGCGGCCGGCCTGGCCCTCACCATCGCCCCTCTGAGTTCAATCATTTTGGTTTCCGTCGAACCCGACCACTGCGGAATCGCGGCAGCATTCCAAAACGCGGTGGGGCGGGTTTCGGCGCTGACCGTCGTGGCCTGCGTGGGACTGGTGGCAGCCGGCCCGCTGAACGAGGCCGGCTTCGCCCGGCTGCTACAGGTCGCCGCCGCGTTGTTCTTCCTCGGCGCCGCCGTCAGCGGTTTCATGATCGTCAATCACTCAAGGTACCACTCAAGGGACCACTCAAGGGACCACTCAAGGGACCACTCAAGGGATGTAGTAGCCGCGAATGCGGTGGAAACGGTGCCGGCCTAGCACGGCGTTCGCCGCTTCCAGGCCGGACACGACGGCCGCCTCGATGCACCCCGCATTCATGCCCGAGTCGGTCCAGTCGCCGGTCAAAACCAAGTTGTCGTAACCGCTTTCGTCGGGCCGCAACCGATATCGTTCCGTTCCGGGGACCGATTGCACATAGCGATCCGAGGGATCGACGTTCACGCTCACGTGCTGGGTGGCCAGTGCGGCCGGGCCCCGTTCGCCGTTGACGCCGCTGAGCAGGTGCCAGTTGAATCCCCGCTCGCCGAAGGCGCCCGGGAAGTACGTCTTGAGGTTGCGGTCGACGTAGGCGGCGGCGTCTTCACGCACCCGCTGCTCGTACCGGCGCGCGTAACCGGCACCGGCTTCCGCCGTGGGCCAGGTCGCGTTGAGCGTGCCGCAGAAGTAGGCGACCGTGCCGGGCCGGTCATCCTCGGGCCAGTCCTCGCTCCACAGCGTCTGCGGCATCGACGCCCAGGTCTCGAACGGGCGCAGGTAGCCGCTGATCGTCACCGCCGGCTCGTTCCAGCCGAGCGACGGCTCGTCCGGGCCGAGCCAAATCTGAAAAGCCTGGGTGGCGACGGTGCGAATGCGCGACGTCATCTCCTTCCACTCGGGCCGGTCCTCGATCAGCTCGGCGGCTACGACCGGCAGCATGCCCACGGACACCCCGAGCACCACCTGGTCGAAGTCAACGCCACGACGCAGCACCCGGGTCTCGGTGTCGGTGTGGTCGGACCAGTGGGTTTCCAGCGACTGCCAGCCCCCGCATGGGACGTGATCGGTCGCGGCCAGTTGTGCGGTCAGCGGCGCGTTCGGGAACACCGGCAGCCCGCGCACCTTGGTCAACGGCTCGTAGTGGGTGACGCCGTCGGCGAGGCGGACTTGTCGGCCCATGGTGATCGCGTCGATCGCCAGGCGCCGGTCGTCGAGGTGCAGGGCGTCGAGACGGTGGAAGAACTCGAACTCGACCCCGCGCCGCCGCAACACCTCGTAGATCGGCGCGATGACGACGTCGCCCATCCCGGCGGTCATCTTCCAGAAGATCGCGCCCTTGTATCCGAAGAGCGCGAGGCCGGTCAGGAAGATCGCCTGTCCCGCACCGAATGACGGCCGCTCGGGGTCGGCATCCTCATAGGCGAAGACGAGGTCGTAGAGACCGCGGACCAAGGCGAAGTCCAGCACGTCCGGGTGCGCGCCGTGGCGCAGGATCCACTCGCTGTAGTCCTCCTCGTTGATGGCCCGAAAGCCCCGCGGATCGGTGACCACGTTGTCGGCGAGGATCCCGCGGATCACCGCGATCATCATCGACAGCAGCAGCCAGGACCGGCGGTGATCGGGGCGCCGCTCGCAATCGAGTGCGTCGCGCACCGCGTCGAGCGCGTCCTCGATCAGCCGGGTCGGGGTGGACCGGGGCTTGCGTGGGTCTGCCAGCGCGAGCAGCGCCGCGAACGCCGCGTCCACGACCGCGTCGATCCATCGCGTGACGGGTGGCGGGTCGGGCGAGGTGGAGAGCGTGAGCCCGACAGGCAGTGTGCCGCGCTGAGATTCGGCGAAATCGCGCACCAGCCGCAAGGCGCGGCGGGTGAACTCCAGGACCGTCATCTCGCGTCCCGTGGCGTCCGGCTCGCCGGGGAGCCCGTCATTGCGGGTGAACGTGCCCAGCCAGATCAGCCAGTCGTGGGCGAACCTGTCCGCCAGTCCAAGGTTGTCGCCCGGAATCAGCGCCTGATCCCAATTCCGGATCGGTGCGGCGGGATCCGTTGTGGCCCTGTCGAGTTCGGCATAGCACTCGCGAAGCAACCCAAAGGCGTTCTCGTAGTAGCCCAGCCAGATGTGCAGCCCGTGTTCCTCGATCCGTCCGTGCGGGCCGCGGCTGGATGCGCCCTTGCCGCCGAGTCGCCAGCCGCGTTGATAGACCGTGATGGAGTCGAAGCGATCGCGCCAGCCGGGCTCGCTCAACCGCCAGGCGGCACTCAGCCCGGCCATGCCGCCGCCGATGATGGCGACCTTGCCGCCCGGCCGACTCACCCCAGCAGGGTCCGCGCTCGGGCCAGCTGCGGCCAGCCGCTCTCGGCGGGGAAACGGCCGATCACGTCGGCCAGCGTGGCATTCGCAGATTCACCGTGCTGCTCGAAATCGTCAACGGCGGCCCGCAATTCGAAGATCAACGCCGTCTGCTGACGGGCCGTGTCGATGGCGGCTCGCAGGTCCGCGGCACGCGCGTCGGCGTCGTCGGTGGTGTGGGCGCGCAGCCGCAACAGTTCGGCGCGGTAGAAGTTCACGCCGGTCTCGCGGCCCAATTGCAGTGCGGTGTCCAGACGTTCGCGTGCCTCGTCGGTGCGGCCGGCGGCGGTCAGCAGTCGCGCGAGAACCCCGTCGTAGAACGTCACGAACAGCTTGGCCTCGGCTTGCCGCCAGCTTTGGACGAACATCGTCATCGTCTGGATGTGGGCGCCCAGCTGTTCGACGTCCCCGGCCGAAAGTGCCGACAGCGCGCTGATAGCGGCGCGCTGGGTGGTGCCCACCAGAACCCAGAAGTCGAACCCGTGCTTTTTCGCCTTGGCGTTGAGCTGCTCGACGAGGTCGGCGGCGCGGTCGAGCCGGCCGGCCTCGATGTGCATCCATATCTCGTAGCAGCGCAGGTAGGCGTGACTGAACGGACCCTGCGGGAAGCCCAGGATGGCCGTGCGCTGGCCGGCCTCGGCGAGCTGCTGCTCGGCGCCACCGAGATCGCCCTGGACGAACCGCGCCAGCGCCAGGTGCGTGTGCATCGACGCGATCGGCTCGTTGGGAACAAACCACACCGATTCATCGGTGAGATCCTCCGTGGGCACCCCCGCGGTGGCTTCCTCGAGGAACGCGCGCGCGTCGGCGAAATCCCCGGCGTACCACGCGACCATGCCGAACCCGGCGTCGTTCACCCGGCGAAACCAGCGACGTCCGTCGGACATCTGCCCACGAATCGACTCCGAGACCTGCAGCGTTCGGCGGAGGTCCCCGCGCGGCAGGTAATACGCCCACAGGGCGGTCAGGGTCGAAAACAGCTCGGACTCGCGCAGATCCGTTCCGGCGAGTTGCAGGCAACGCTCGAAGTCCTTGGCGGCCTGGGGGCTGGCGGTTCCTTCGGCCGCCGACGCGAGGAATCCACGCCGAAGGCGCAGCCTTATCTCGCGCCGGTCGCGCGTCGGGCCGGGCGCCACCCGTTCGATCTGGGTGATGGCGCGGGTGAGGCAGGCGCGGGCTTCGTCGAGGGCGCCCCGGCGCCGGGCGGCGTTGGCCGCCTGCTGGTGGGCATTCGCGGCCTCGTCAAAGCGGTCCGCGTATTCATAGTGGAGGGCGACCGGGTGCCAGTCGGGATTGTCCGAGCCCGCCACGAGTGCGTCGGCCACCCGGCCGTGCAGCGTCCGGCGCACGCTGGGGGGCGGCAGCTCGTAAGAGACCTCACGGAGCAGCTCATGACGAAACCGCCAGCTGTCGGTCGCGGTCGGCTCGAAGACCCGGGCGGTCTCGAGGTCGCCTATCGCATCATCGAATTCCGACTCCGTGGTCATATCGACGACGCTGCGCAGGACGTCGCGATCGAATTCACGGCCGATCGTGGCCGCCGCCTCGACGACCTGAATCGTGTTGTCGCTCGCCCGAAGCCGCGCGAACAACGGCTCGTAAAGGGCGTCGGGCACGCGCGCCCACCGCGCGCTGTCGGTGTGCTGCTCACGCATCTTGCTGACGACTTCCTCGATGTACAGCGGCACACCGTCGCAGCGGCCGGCGACCTCGCCCCGCTGGTCGGCGGACAGCGTCGGGTCGAGGGTGGTGATCAGCCGGTCGGTTTCCCGCTCGGTCAACGGCGGCAGGTCGAAAACTTCTACGGGAGTGAGGTTTCGGAGTGAGCCGACGTCGCGCCCGGTGAGCACGACGAGTAATCGGCCCGTCTTCGCGCCCAGCAACGACCGGACAACGTCGAGCGTCGACGGATCGAACCACTGCAGATCTTCGGCCAGCACCACCGCGGGGCCGCCGTCCACGCAGGCAAGCAGATAACCGACGATGGCCTCCACGATTCGCGCGTACAGCTTGGTGCCCTCGGCGCGCACCCGTTGATAGCCGTGTTGCGCGCCGACCCCCAGCACCGGAGCCAGTAGCGGTATCGCGGATTCCGGCGCAAGACCGCCGGCTTGCAGCTCGTCGTGCAGCAGGCTCAGCCGCTCCGCCTGCTCGGTCAACCGCTCGATCCCGCACCGCTGCTCGAGCAGGGCACGAACCGGGTAAAGGCCGGCGTCGGTGTGGAATGGCGATCCGATCAGCGCCAGCACCGGGTTGCCCGACTGTTCCGCCAAATCGGCCGCCAGCGTGGCCAATCGGCTTTTTCCCATCCCGGCCTCACCGATGAACCCCACGCCCGGGGTGGCCAGTGAGCCGCCTTCGGCCATGGCCCAGGCGGTCCGCAGGTATTGCACCTCGCGATCGCGGCCGACCAACGGGCCCAGCGGCATTCGTGCCGGGGTGACGCGTTCGGAGACGACACGGTAATGGTCGAGGGGTTCGTCGACACCCTTGACGGACTGGGCCGGCCTGACCTCGAGGTCGAAGTGGTCACGCACCAGGGGCGCGGTCGCCCCGGAGACAACGACGCAACCGGCAGGCGCCAGCCCGGACACGCGGGAGGCGAGGTTGGCGCCCAATCCATACACGTCGTCCTGCGCGACGTCGAGGTAGACCAGGCCCCGATGAACGCCGACGCGCACCGAGATGTCGAACCCGAACCGCGATTGGACCCGCTCGCTGAGCCTGGCCAAATCGCGGGTGATGTCGAGGCCGGCCTGTACCGCTCGTCGCACGTCGTTTTCGTGGGCTCTGGGATGACCGAACACGGCGAGCAGTCCGTCGCCCTTGGTGGAGAACACGTGGCCCTCGTACCGGTTGACGACGTCGTTGACAAGCTGGCGGTAGCGTCCGATCACCGTGCGATAGGTCTCCGGCTCTATTCGGGTAGATAGCGCGGTGGAGTCCACTACATCGGCGAAAAGCATTGTCATCCGGCGTAATTCGCCGATGCCGGCCGCCGGCGCGGCGAGTAGGTCCTCGGCATCCCGGTTGCCGCTGTCGACGGCCAGAACCTGTTCGGCCAGCGCGCTGGCGGTCGTCCGGTCGCCGCTGTTGATCGCCTCGATCGCGCGGTCAAGCAGGTCGTCGATCGTGTGCGGGCGCTTGGACGTGCTCACAGGTCGACGATGACATCCATCTCGACGGCGTTCGGGGTGGCCGTCTGAAGGCTGGTCAGTCGAACCCGGCCCCGGTACGTGCCGCTGCGCACGTCCGGCCAGTTGACCCCCACCCGGAAGAGCTCGGCGTACACGGGCAGGATCGCCGGCACGAAAACGATGAACTGATCCGGTATGCGATATCCGGGTGAGCCGTCTTGAACGAATGACTGGGCGACGGAAAGGCTTCGCTCGCATGTGTTGTCCGGCGCAACCGTGATGAAGTCGGAGAGGTCGGTTTCCCCGCACAACTGCTGCAGGCAGGTCTGCGGGTCCATGTTGAGGCCCGCGGTCAGGAACAGGTTGAACATTTCCTGCGCCGACTTGGCCCAGTGCTCGGTGCCGAAGGTCCCCTTACTGATCCGGTCATTGGCCTTCAGCAGGATTTCACCCGCTTGGCTGACGACACCCCGCGATGCTCCGGCGTACTGGCCGATCCGCGTTGTGGGATCGATCATTTGCCACTCCCTCGGTTCGCGTCGCGCAGCCGCTCGAGATAGCGCCAGGGGTCGGTCGCCAGCCGGGCCGCCAGGTTCGCGGTGAACGTCATCGTCTCGGCGATCGGTACCGCGCCCGTTGCCCACATGTTGGCGATGGCCGTGCTCTGCTGGGACATGTCGTCGATGCACTCGTTGAGCATGCAGACGGCCACCTCCACCGCGCTGCCACTCGGGTCGCAGCCGTCGGTCGGCGTCGGCTGCGCCGGTGCCCCGGCGGGCGCGGTCGACGGGCTCCAGTCCGTCCAGCCCGCCCCGTCCGCCGGACGCTCGTCCACCCCGCCGAGGAGCATCTGGACTCCCTCGGTGCCGTAGCCCATCACGCAGGCGAGGACCGCGGCGGGAACAAATTCCAGGTCCCGGAAGCCGGCGACCTTCCGGGTGCGCACGCGCACGCCGTAGTCAGCCGGATTGGCGACGGTCGCCGTCATCCTGATGAAGCCCTCGTCGACCACCATCCGGCCATCGCCCACTTCCCCCGCCGCCGGATTGTCATCGAGCGCGTAGTCGACCCACGCCGAGGGCCCCGGCACGCCCGCCTGCCCCTTCCAGTACTTCAACGGCGTCACCATCTGTGTCCAGGAGATTGAGCACGTGGTGCTGACATGTTCCAGCACCCAACTCCAGCCGTCGTCTCGGGGCGGCTCGTACTTCATCCAGCAGAAGAACGGCAGGCACTTGTCCCAGTTCAGCAAGTCGATGACGTTCTTCAATTGGTTGAGAGACACTCGATCGCTCTCGAATTCGGTGGTGAGCACGACACACAGGTGACCCCGGACGAACTTGACCTGGGTCTGGCACAGGGGCACCAGGGCCACGTAGGCGTCAACCAACCTGCGCTGCGCCGCGAACTGCATCACGGTCGAGAAATCCTCGCGCCTGCGGAAATCCCGCCGCAGCACCCCAAACAGGTCGTTGCCGCCCCCGGCCAGCTCTAGCGTGCGGGAAAACCGTTCGGCCCACTCGTTCGGTGGGTAGGAGCCCGGCAGATGACTGAGCGCCCCGATCGCATAGACCATTCGCGACAACTGCACGGTCGTCAGTCGCTCGCGCCTATCGCCGCCCGGTGCGCCGTGCTCGTTTTGGAGGCTTGTCAGCGCCGCTTCTAGGTCCGGGACCGCCAGTGCTTCCTCTTCCTCCACCTGCCCCTGGGCCACACGATGGGAGCGGTCCCCCAGAAAGCCGAGGAGTTGGGCGTACCATCCGGTGTTTTCACCGGTGCTACCCGGAAGGTAGCGCTCTACGGTGGCTTCGACTTCGGCATCGCCGTGGGAGCCGATGACCGCTTGATCGAGTGCCCCATAAAGCGCCAGAAGAGATTGAGCAATCGTCGCCATCGCGCCCTCTTCCTTTATTTGCCGCAGGTAGCATACCGCCGCGCCGATGAATTCACATCTCAAAAGGCCGTGGTGTCAGCCTCGTTCAGGCCGTTTACCTACGTGGGTCTCGCCGAGCCGGCTTCGGGATCGTCTCACCGGGTGATTTCGTCGGCGATCTAGCATGGTTAGCTATTCGCGAGGCACGGCCAAGTGTCGGGAGGCAGCGGTGACAAGTCGGGGGTTGGGCGACGACGGCACCATTGACGATCTGCCGTGGGCGTCGGTTTTCGATCCGGCCGCGAATGCCCGGGCGCTCAGCGCAATTCAGGCCGAGGGATTTCGGGCCGCCAGCCGGATCGTCGACCGGTTCGCCAGGGCGGTGGGCTCGGCGGGCTCGGTGGGCTCGGCGGCCAGTGGACAATCGACCGCCCCGCCCTCTGACGGTGGCGTAACGAACGGACATCCCGGCGCCGACACCAACGGGGCGGCCAACGGCGATGACGCCGGCGCGGCGGGCGTGCGGGAATTCGAGCGGTTGACCCGGGCGTGGTGGTCGACGGTCGGGCAGTTCTTGCTCCGATCGATGCCGGTCACCGCGCAGGCGAACGGCCACCCGGTGAGCCTCGACGTGAACGACGCCGACGCGAAAAGTGCCGTGCAGCTCGAGGCCGCCGTTGCGGGTTCGGCCAGCACCGAGGTGTGGCTGCACAACAGGGGACCCGACGACCGCGCGGACGTCCGGCTGCAATGCAGTGATCTGCTCAGCCACGAGGGCAACGTGATCGGGGCCGATGCGGTGCTGATCGATACCGCGGTCGTGCCGATGCCCCGACGGTCCAGTCGCGGCGTGGTGATCACCATCGACCTGGCGCCGGAGGTTTCGCCGGGCATCTATCGCGGCACCTTGCTGGCGAGCGGTCATCCCGATCTTTGGCTGCCCGTGGTGCTCACCGTCCGACTGCGGGAGACATGACCAGTACCACCGATCGTGAGGCACTGGTGTCCGGTGTCGACGACCGGCTGCGCGAGGTCGCCAGGCTGGTCCGCCGGTCGATGCTCGACGCCATGCCCGACGGCGAACCCAGCCAGTGGCTCTACGCGCCGATGCGCGAGTATCCGTCGCGGCCGGGCAAGGCCCTGCGGCCCGCGCTGTGCTTGTCTGCCGGTCGCGCGTTCGGCGCGGACTCGGATGAACTGCTCGGCATCGCCGTGGCCATCGAGATACTGCACAACGCGTTCCTGGTGCACGACGACATCGTCGACGGCAGCGAAATGCGCCGCGGCAGGCCGACTTTGGCGGCAGCGCACGGAACGGCCGCGGCCCTCAACGCGGGCGATGCGTTGGCGATTGTGGCGGGGCAGGTGTTGCGGCGGACGACTCGGCGGCTGGATCGCGACCTCGCCGAACTGGTGTGGGGCGAGTTCGACACGATGGCCATGCGCACGCTCGAGGGGCAGGCGATAGAGGTCGGCTGGCAGCTCGACAAGGTCGAGGATCTGGGGCCGGAGGACTACCTGCACCTGATCATGCACAAGACCTGCTGGTACACCACCATCCACCCGTTGCGGGTCGGTGCGATGGTGGGCTCGCGCGGCACGGCGGAGTTGGGTCCGTTGGTGCGCTTCGGTTTTCACTTCGGCGCGGCGTTTCAGATCCGTGACGACCTGCTGAACCTCACGGGAGACGAACGCGTTTACGGCAAGGAGATTCTCGGCGACCTGTACGAGGGAAAACGGACGCTGCCGTTGATCCACCTGCTTTCCGTCGCGCGGACCCGCGATCGGGAAGCGGTGGGGGACTACCTGCGCCGCGATCGAGCGGAGCGCTCGCCCGAGATGGTTCATCGGGTGCGCGCGCTGATGGACGACTACGGCAGCATCGAGTTCGCCGGCGAATTCGCCGAGGGCATTCTCCTGGTCGCCGAGGCGTATTTCGAACAGGCTTTCGCCCACGCGAAACCGGGTCCGGACCTCGACTTTTTGCGGGCCCTGGTGCCCTACGTGTGGGCGCGGTGGCGCTGATCTTGCCCGCCGCCGCACGACGGTGCCGCGTCGTCGCCCGCTGGGCTTGATTGCCCAGCTCCTCATCGGGCCGTTCCGGCCCGCTCGGAAGTTTAGGGTCGCCGGGCTATGGTGAGCGCCGTGGCCGAGACCGCGCCGCTGCGCGTGCAACTGATCGCCAAGACCGAGTTCCTGGCGCCACCGGACGTGCCCTGGACGACCGACGCCGACGGTGGCTCCGCGCTGGTCGAGTTCGCCGGCCGGGCCTGCTATCAGAGCTGGTCCAAGCCCAACCCCAGGACGGCGACAAACGCCGGCTATATCAAGCACATCATCGACGTCGGGCACTTTTCGGTGCTCGAGCACGCGAGCGTGTCGTTCTACATCACCGGCATCTCGCGATCGTGCACGCATGAGCTGATCCGGCACCGGCATTTCTCCTACTCGCAGCTGTCGCAACGCTATGTGCCGGAGGGGGACTCGCAGGTCGTCATCCCGCCGGGCATGGACGACCCGGAGCTGCAGCAGATCCTGACGGAGGCCGCCGACGCCAGCCGCGCCACCTACACCGAGCTGCTGGCCAGGCTGGAAGCCAAGTTCGCCGACGAGCCCAGCGCGGTCTTGCGGCGCAAGCAGGCGCGCCAGGCCGCCAGGGCGGTGCTGCCCAACGCCACCGAAACCCGCATCGTGGTGACCGGGAACTACCGGGCGTGGCGGCATTTCATCGCCATGCGGGCCAGCGAGCACGCCGACGTGGAAATCCGGCGGCTGGCCATCGAGTGCCTGCGCCGGCTCGTCGACGTGGCCCCGGCCGTGTTCGCCGACTTCGAGATATCCACCGTGGCCGACGGCTCCGAGGTCGCCACCAGTCCGTTGGCCACCGAGGCGTGACGAAGCCCGAGCCCGCGTGGCTGCTGTTTCGAGGCGGGACCCTTCGAGTGTGCGATCTGGGCTTCCGGTGTGTGTTGAGGGCGTGGATTTCGTGGAATCTCAGCCGTGAGCGCACACTCGAAGCCCAGACCGCACACTCGATCGGCGCGCGGCTGCTAAATACCGTTGCCGCCGCCAGGTAACCTGAACACCGTGAGCACGGTCGGATTCGACGTCACCGCACGGTTGGGAACCCTGCTGACCGCGATGGTGACACCCTTCAGGGCCGATGGCTCCCTCGACACGACCACCGCGGCGCAACTGGCAAACCACCTGGTGGACGCTGGGTGCGACGGGCTGGTGGTCTCGGGAACCACCGGCGAGTCGCCGACCACCACCGACGACGAAAAGCGCGAGCTGTTGCGCGTCGTGCTGGAAGCGGTGGGCGACCGCGCCCGCGTCATCGCCGGCGCGGGCACCTACGACACCGCGCACAGCGTTCGGCTGGCCAAGGCCTGCGCGGCCGAAGGCGCCCACGGACTCCTGGTGGTTACGCCGTACTACTCGAAGCCGCCGCAGGCCGGTCTGATCGCGCACTTCACCGCCGTCGCCGACGCCACCGAACTGCCGGTGCTGCTCTACGACATCCCGCCGCGCTCGGTGATACCGATCCTGCCCGAGACCATTCACGCGCTGGCCGCCCACCCGAACATTGTCGGCATCAAGGACGCCAAGGGCGATCTGCATTGCGGAGGCCAGATCATGGCCGAGACCGGCCTGGCCTATTACTCGGGCGACGACGCGCTGAACCTGCCCTGGCTGGCGATGGGTGCCACCGGCTTCATCAGCGTGATCGCTCATGTGGCCGCCGGGCAACTGCGAGAGTTGTTGTCCGCCTTCAATTCCGGCGATGTCACCACCGCACGCAAGATCAACGTCGCGGTCGCCCCGCTGTGCAACGCCATGGCACGCCTGGGTGGGGTGACGATGTCCAAGGCGGGTCTGCGCCTGCAGGGCGTTGACGTCGGTGATCCCCGGTTGCCGCAAATGCCGGCAACGCCCGAGCAGATCGATGCGTTGGCCGCCGATATGCGTGCGGCCTCGGTGCTCAGGTGAGTTCGAAGGTGGCCGACTAGTGGATGTAGACCTCGCCCCTCCCGGTCCTCTGGCCCCGGGCGGGTTGCGGGTCACCGCGTTGGGTGGCATCAGCGAAATCGGCCGCAATATGACGGTTTTCGAGCACCTGGGCCGGCTGCTGATCATCGACTGTGGGGTGATGTTCCCCACCCACGACGAGCCCGGCGTCGACCTGATCCTGCCCGACCTGCGCCATATCGAGGACCGGCTCGACGACGTCGAGGCGCTGGTGCTGACCCATGCGCACGAGGACCACATCGGGGCGATTCCGTTCTTGCTCAAGCTGCGGCCCGACATCCCGGTCGTCGGTTCGAAGTTCACGTTGGCGCTGGTCGCCGCGAAATGCCGCGAGCACCGCATCAAGCCGGTCTTCGTCGAGGTCGCCGAGGGGCAGCGCACCACGCACGGCGTGTTCCAGTGCGGATACTTCGCCGTCAACCACTCGATCCCGGACGCGCTGGCCATCGCGGTCTTCACGGGCGCGGGCACCGTTCTGCACACCGGCGACATCAAGCTCGACCAGCTCCCGCCCGACGGCCGCCCCACCGA
Source organism: uncultured Actinomycetota bacterium (assembly GCA_963703795.1). Taxonomy (GTDB): domain Bacteria; phylum Actinomycetota; class Actinomycetes; order Mycobacteriales; family Mycobacteriaceae; genus Mycobacterium. The sequence goes on from CAVPFT010000002.1 coordinate 34,952, forward strand.
CCTGCCCGGCATGTCCCGGCTGGGCGACGCGGGCGTGGACCTGTTCCTGTGCGACTCGACGAATGCCCAGATCCCCGGTGTCGGGCCCTCGGAAAGCGAGGTGGGCCCCACGCTGCACCGGCTGATCCGCGGCGCCGACGGCCGCGTCATCGTCGCGTGCTTCGCCTCCAATGTGGACCGGGTGCAGCAGATCATCGATGCCGCAGTGGCATTGGGCCGGCGAGTGTCGTTCGTCGGACGCTCCATGGTGCGCAACATGGGCATCGCGCGCGACCTGGGTTTTTTGCGGGTGGACGATTCCGACCTCATCGACATCTCCGCCGCCGAGATGATGGCGCCCGAGCAGGTGGTGCTGATCACCACCGGCACCCAGGGCGAGCCGATGTCGGCGTTGTCGCGGATGTCGCGCGGCGAGCACCGCAGTATCACGCTGACGTCGCACGATCTGGTGATCCTGTCGTCGTCGCTGATACCCGGCAACGAGGAAGCGGTGTATGGGGTCATCGACGAGCTGGCCAAGATCGGGGCCCGCGTCGTCACCAACCAGCAAGTGCGCGTTCATGTTTCCGGTCACGCATACGCGGGCGAACTGCTGTTCCTCTACAACGGGGTGCGGCCGCGCAACGTGATGCCGGTCCACGGCACCTGGCGGATGCTGCGCGCCAACGCCAAGCTGGCGGCGCGGGCCGGGGTGGCGGAGGAGTCAATCGTGTTGGCCGAGAACGGCGTAAGCGTCGACCTGATTGGCGGCAAGGCGTCGGTCGCCGGGGCCGTGCCGGTCGGCAAGATGTTCGTAGACGGCCTGATCACCGGTGATGTCGGTGATATCACCCTGGGCGAACGGCTCATCTTGTCGTCGGGTTTTCTCGCGGTGACCGTGGTGCTGAAGCGCGGAACCGGGCGTCCGGCGGCTGCGCCGCAACTGTATTCGCGTGGTTTCTCCGAGGACCCGAAGGCGCTCGAACCCGCCGTGCGCAAGGTGGAGGCGGAGCTGGAGTCAGCTGGCCGCCGCCAACGTGACCGACCCGATCCGGATCGCCCAGGGCGTGCGCCGCACGGTCGGCAAGTGGGTCGGCGAAGTTTATCGGCGGCAGCCGATGATCGTGCCGACGGTCATCGAGGTGTGAGTCGAACCGCTAGGTCTTTTCGGCGTAGGCCGTCCATTCCAGTTGCGAGGCTCCGAGTTTGCGGCTGGCGGGCTGCACGTAGCGCCGGACGATGTCATCGGGACCGGCCTGCTCGACCAGTCGCCAGCCGTACTCGGCGATGAACCCGGCGACCTCGTCCGGCTCCAGGCCGAATTGCCATAGCTGGTGACGCTGGCGGACGTTGCGGTACAGCGTCCGGGTGCCATACCGATTGCCGCCTTCGATGAAATCCCGGCGAACATAGGTGAACACCAACCTGCTGCCCGATGCGGCCGCGCGCAGGCCCGCCAGGGTTCGCCGGACGCCGTCCTCGGTGAGGTATTGGGTCACCCCCTCGCAGACGAAGAAAGCCCGGTAGTCGGTGCGGTAGCCGTGCTCGGCCAACGAGGTGAGTAGGTCGTCGCGCTCGAAGTCCAACGCCACCAACCGAACCGACAGCGGCGGCGCGCCGAGCACCCGGCGGACCGTGTTGGCCTTCCTGGCGATGTTGACCGGCAGGTCTGCCTCGAACACCGGGATCCGGACTCGCCGAGTCAGCCGGTAGGCGCGCGTGTCCAGTCCGGCGCCGAGGATCACAACGGCGTCGATGGCCTCGATGCGCTGAGCGCCTGTTCGAGCTTGTCGTCGATGAAGTGCTTGCGGCAGGCCAAACTTGCCCACAGCCCGGGGCCGGTGAACTCCGATCCGCGGATCATCAGGCGCCGGGCCGGGGCCCAGCGTGTCGCGCCGACGAGCCATCGCAGTGGGGCCGGAAGAAACAGCTCGGCGAGGTCGTCGTCCACCAGGCGGCGCCCGGGTGGCTCGTTTTGTTCGACGGCCGCCAACACCATCGGCCCAAAGGCGGTCTGCGCCGCTGGATTTCGCGCCACGATCCCTACTTGTTCAAAAAGCCCGCATCGACCGGTAAGGTGACCCCGGTGATGTAGCGGGCCTGGTCGGACACCAGCCATGCCACCGCGTTGGCGATGTCGTCGGCTTGCAGCATGTCCACCGGCATCGCGTTGCCCATGTCGGGCGGCGACTCGGATTGCGCGACCAAGTCGGCCAGCCACTGCCGGGTGAACTCGTTGTTGATCATCGGGGTGTCGACACCGGACGGGTGTATCGAGTTGACCCGGATATTTTGTCGTGCAAGGAGATTCGCGTACACGCGCATCAACCCGACCACCCCGTGCTTGGCGGCCGCGTAGCCGACTGAGCCGGCGTCGGGACTGCCCACGCCGGCCAGCCCGGCCGACGAACTGATCAGCACGATCGATCCACCGGTGCCCTGCTTGACCATGGTGGGTATCGCGACCTTGATGGTGTTATAGACGCCGGTGAGGTTGACAGCGATGACGTCGTGCCAGCCGTCGTCGCCGGATTGCATGGGAGCGATGCCGGCGTTGGCGACCACGATGTCGAGCCGGCCGAACTCGTCGAGCCCCGCCCGCAGCGCCGAGGACAGCGATGCCCGGTCCCGCACGTCGCCCTGCTTTGCCACGATGCGCCCGCCCAGATCCTCGACCAGCTTCACGGTGGCCGCCAGGTCGTCCGGGGTGGCCAGCGGGTAGACCACGCTGGCTATCTGTTCGCAGAGATCCACCGCGATCACATTCGCGCCGTCGGCGGCCAGTCGAACCGCGTGCGCGCGGCCCTGACCGCGTGCCGCGCCGGTGATGAACGCGACTTTGCCTTCGAGGGGGCGGGCCATCAGGAACGCAACTGGCCCTTGTCCGGATCGCCCGCGGGAACCGGCTGCAGCATCTTGATGTCCGGCGCCCCCGCCAGGTGTTCGCCGACCGCTTTGACCATCTTCCCGATCGCGGGAGCAGCGCTGTGCGCCTTCAACGCTTCTTGATCGGCCCATTGCTCGACGAAGACGAAGGTCTCGCCCGTCTGGTGCAGCGAGTACAACTGGCAGCCGGGTTCGTCGTGCACTTCTTCGACCGCGCGCGTGAGGATCTCGCGGGCGGTGTCGACCGATTCGGGTTTGACTGTCATGGTGGCGACGACGACGACGGGCATGCTAGGGCCTCCTGAAAGTTCGGCGGGCGGGTGGCGGGATGAGTACGCCTCACCGCTCGTCACCCTACCCACGCGGCCCGATGCCCGGTCGGTCAGTCTCCAGTTCGTTCCAAGGAAACGTCGAGTTCTTGTGCGGGGCACGAATCCGCGGCATCGAAGCGGACGGATCCGGTGACCCCTGTCAGCGGATGCGAGACAGGTTGTGGGAGCGCATATTCCTCGTGCTTCACCGTTTTGGCGGTCCCGCCGTCGGGGCACTCGACCTCGGTGCGCTGGTCGAGCAACCATTTGCCGTTGTTGAACGGCAGCGAATTGACCACCGTGGTCCCCCCGGCCAGATAGGACTTGAACGTCGTGCACTGGTCGGTGTTGCGCACGCACATGGTCTGCATGGCAATGCGTCGCACCCCCGGTTTCGAGGACCCGCGAAAAACGCTGGTCTCGTTGTAATGCCCGACCAGGCCTTCGGGTGCGGATGGTGAACGGGCAGCCTGTTTATCGGGATCCGCAACCGAAATACTTGCATCGACGTCGCCCTGGCGCGTCACCGTCAGCGGCGTTGACGTCGCCACGGCGCAATCCGGGCTCGGGTTCATGGACACGTCGGAAGTTCCGGTCAGTGTGCCATCGGGCTGAGGTTGCAGGATCCACGCGGTGACCGCGGGGCCCTTGACGTGGCTGTCGCTGCATGCGCTGTCCTCCTGGCGCGCCGTTTGCCAATGACCATCGACGTAGTCGAGCACCAAATCGACCGGGGGATCCGACTTCTGCTTCGGGTTGTCGTCGGCCAGTTTCGTCGCCGTCGCGATGCACCCCGAATCGGTGCATGCCGAGCGCAGCGCATAGATCCGGGTTCTCGATTTCGTAGGCTTGGGCTCACCACCCGCCAACTGCTGGGTTCCGTCGAAGTCAAACCGGTACGTACCCGCAAAGCTCGGGGCGGACGGCTTGGGAGGCTTCGACCCGGCCGAGGAACCGCGGTCGCCGCAGGAGGCCAGCACGGCGATGCCGAGCACAGCTGCACAGACGGCACGGGCGAACCGCATGAGCGTCACGTTGTTGCATAGCACGCGATCGCGCGCAGGCAAGGCTCGGTTTTGGCCGGTCGCAACGTCCACGTCAGTTGTCGCGGCTAGGGCGATCGGACGGCTTGATTTCATGGCTGGTCTCCTGGGTCGGTGCCACGGGCTCGGCAACGCGCTGCTGCAGTCATCCGACCTCGTCCGCTTCCTGGCCCGGAGTTCAGAAGCACTCCAAAGGGTAGGCCGCTCGACTCTGCTGCGGCCGTTTATCAAGCCAAATCGGCGTTCCGCCCGCTCGTCGGCGTGCGACGTCTATTCCGCGAATTCGGTGTCGCTCGCCGCGACAAGCCGCTCAGGCCGCGCGGCGGCGCCGGCCGTCGGCGAACAAGTTGACCTTTGGCCCGATCTCGGTGGGCCAGCACCCGGCCCGTAACCAGTGTGGCGGGTGGTGCAGATGATGTCTTTGCGACTACGCTTGCCTTCATGCCCAGTAAGACCGTCGCCCGCTCCGGAACCCGAACGAGCAGGTCAAAGGCCACTTCGCGCGGCGCAGCCCGAAGTGGGCGACCAGCAGCGCCCCGCCGGAAGGGCGGCAGGCCCGCCAAACGGCGTAACCGACCGTTGCTCGTCGGCGCCGGGCTGGCCTGCGGGCGGGCCATGCGCGCGACCTGGCTGCTGGCGGCACGCGGCACCGGCGGGGCGGCCCGGTCGATCGGGCGGGCCCGAGACATCGAGCCCGGCCATCGCCGCGACGGGATCGCGCTGGTCCTACTCGGCTTTTCCGTCGTGGTCGCCGCCAGCTCGTGGTTCGACGCCGCCCGGCCGCTCGGCGCCTGGGTCGACACGCTGTTACGGACCTTCATCGGCTCGGGTGCGCTGGCGCTTCCCGTCGTCACCGCCGGCGGTCGCCGTGACGCTGATGCGGACCCAGCCCAATCCCGATGCGCGGCCGCGGTTGATCCTGGGCGCCGCTCTCCTGGCCCTTTCGGTTCTGGGCCTGCGTCACCTGTGGTCCGGTTCGCCCGAAGACCCCGAATTACGCCGTCGCGCGGCGGGATTCGTCGGCTTTGCCATCGGTGGGCCGTTGTCGGAAGGGTTGACGGCCTGGATCGCCGCGCCGCTGTTGTTCATCGGCGCGCTGTTCGGGCTGCTGTTGCTGACCGGCACCACGATCCGGGAGGTGCCCGACGCGGTGCGAGCCATGTTCGGCACCCGGCCTTTCCAGCGCGATTTCGAGTCCGAATACGAGGGCTACGGCGACGAGTTCGCCGATGACGCGGACGGTGGTGCGCGGGAGGACTTTTCCGACGGTTACTACGACGAGAGTTCGCTCAACCCTGATGACGAGGCGCAGGCCTGGCCGTCGGCGGCTTCTTCGGGGCCGTTAGAGGATGACATTCCCACCGTTCCCGAACCCGCCCTGCAAGCAAACACCGGGCGTGGTCGCCGCCGCGGGAAACGGCAGACCGATGCGCTGGACCGCGTAGTGGGGGGTACCTACGCGCTGCCCTCGATGAGCCTGCTGGTCGCCGGGGACCCGCCGAAAAAGCGCAGCGTGGCCAACAATCACATGCTCACCGCGATCGGCGAGGTGCTCACCCAGTTCAAGGTCGGCGCGGCCGTCACCGGCTGCACCCGCGGGCCCACCGTCACCCGTTACGAGGTCGAGCTGGGGCCCGGCGTCAAGGTGGAGAAGATCACCGCGCTGCAGAAGAACATCGCCTACGCGGTGGCCACCGAGAGCGTCCGCATACTGGCCCCGATCCCCGGCAAGTCCGCCGTCGGCATCGAGGTGCCCAACGCCGATCGGGAAATGGTGCGACTGGCCGACGTGCTCACCGCGCCCTCGACCCGCCGTGACCACCACCCGCTGGTGATCGGGCTGGGCAAGGACATCGAAGGCGATTTCATCTCGGCCAACCTGGCCAAGATGCCGCACCTGTTGGTCGCCGGCTCCACCGGCTCCGGCAAGTCGAGCTTCGTCAACTCGATGCTGATCTCGTTGTTGACGCGGGCCACTCCGGAGGAGGTCAGGATGATCCTGATCGACCCGAAGATGGTGGAACTGACTCCGTACGAAGGCATTCCGCACCTGATCACCCCGATCATCACCCAGCCGAAGAAGGCGGCGGCCGCACTGGCGTGGCTCGTCGAGGAGATGGAGCAGCGTTATCAGGACATGCAGGCGTCGCGGGTGCGTCACATCGACGACTTCAACGAGAAGGTGCTCTCCGGTGCCATCACAACCCCGCTGGGCAGCCAGCGTGAGTACCGCCCCTACCCCTACGTCGTGGCGATCGTCGACGAGTTGGCCGACCTGATGATGACCGCTCCGCGTGACGTCGAGGACGCCATCGTGCGGATCACCCAGAAGGCCCGCGCCGCCGGCATCCACCTGGTGCTGGCCACCCAGCGCCCGTCGGTCGACGTGGTCACCGGGCTCATCAAGACCAACGTGCCGGCCCGGCTGTCGTTCGCGACGTCGTCGCTCATCGACAGCCGGGTGATCCTGGACCAGCCCGGCGCGGAAAAGCTGATCGGGATGGGCGACGGCCTGTTCCTGCCGATGGGCACGAACAAGCCGCTGCGGCTGCAGGGCGCCTACGTCTCCGACGACGAGATCCAGGCGGTCGTCAGCGCCTGCAAGGACCAGGCCGAACCCGAATACACCGACGGTGTCACCACCGCCAAGCCCACTGGCGAGCGCGCCGACGTCGACCCCGACATAGGCGACGACATGGACGTGTTCCTGCAGGCCGTCGAGCTGGTGGTGTCCAGCCAGTTCGGGTCCACATCGATGCTGCAGCGCAAGCTGCGCGTCGGCTTCGCCAAGGCGGGCCGCCTGATGGACCTGATGGAGACCCGCGGCATCGTCGGGCCGTCCGAGGGATCCAAGGCGCGCGAGGTGCTGGTCAAGCCCGACGAGCTGGCCGCGACGTTGGCCGCGATCCGCGGGCTGGGCGCGTCCGGGGATGACGCCGAGTAGCGCGGGGGTCAGAGCACCAGCAGCATCCGGGAATTGCCCAGGATGTTCGGCTTGATGTAGCTCAGGTCGAGGAATTCGGCGACGCCGATGTCGTAGGAGCGGCACATCTCCTCGAACACCTCGGCGGTGACCGGCGTGCCCTCGATCTCGGTGAACCCGTGCTTGCCGAAGAACTCCGTCTCGAAGGTCAACACGAACAGCCGCTGCAACTGCAGCTCGCGGGCGACCTCCAACAGCCGGTCGACGATCGCGTGGCCGATGCCGTGGCCGGTCAGCGCCGGGTCCACGGCGACCGTGCGGACCTCACCGAGATCGGCCCACAACACGTGTAGCGCCCCGCAGCCGACCACCCTGCCCTCGTGCTCGGCCACCCAGAATTCCTGAACGGCCTCATACAGCGTCACCAGGTTCTTTTCCAGCAGGATCCGTCCGGCATACGTGTCGACGAGGTGTTTGATCGTGGGGACATCCGATGTTCGCGCGCGCCGGACCACCGGCCGGTAACCCCGTGAACGTTCAGTCACGGGTAACAGTATCGGCATCGCGGGTGGGCGCCCTGGTCAACAGCTATTCTGTTGCGGTGTCGGGGCAGCCTCAAACGGGTCCGTTGGTGGGTCGTGCCCGCATCGCCAACCTCGCGAATGTCCTCACCCTGTTGCGGCTGGTGTTGGTCCCGATTTTCCTGCTCGCCCTGTTCGTTGGGGATGGCCACCAAACCGCCGGTCGCATAGTGGCTTTCGTGATTTTCGCGATCGCGTGCATCACCGACCGGTTCGACGGCCTGCTGGCCCGCAATTACGGGATGGCGACCGAATTCGGCGCGTTCGTCGACCCGATCGCCGACAAGGCCCTGATCGGGTCGGCGCTGGTCGGCCTGTCGATGCTGGGTGACCTGCCGTGGTGGGTCACGATCGTGATCATGACCCGCGAGGTGGGGGTGACGCTGTTGCGGTTGGCGGTGATCCGCCGCGGGGTCATTCCGGCCAGTTGGGGCGGCAAGCTCAAGACGGTGGTGCAGGCGGTGGCGATCGGCTTGTTCCTGCTGCCTTGGGCGGACATGTCGGGACCGTTCCTGGTGGGGGCATCCGTGGTGATGGGGATTGCGGTCCTGCTGACGGTGGTTACCGGCATCGACTACGTGGCGTCGACCATCAGGACCATCAGGACCATCAGGGAAGTTCGCCGTTCCGGCTGACCGGGAACCAACTGCACCGCCGCCGGCGTTCACCTAAATGAGCGCCTGCCGAGTGGGGTTGTTTTCGGTGCTGAGCAGGCCTGAGTGGACGAAGGAGACCAGGATGCCGCCATTGGTGCGCGAGGTCATCGGCGACGTGTTGCGCCGGGCCCGGACGTCACAGGGCCGGACGCTGCGCGAGGTGTCGGATTCGGCGCGGGTGAGCCTCGGGTATCTGTCGGAGGTGGAGCGCGGTCGCAAGGAGGCCTCCAGCGAGCTGCTCAACGCGATCTGCGACGCGTTGGAGGTGCCGCTGTCAGCGGTCCTCACCGATGCCGGCGAGCGGATGGCGACCCGGGAACGGGCGGCCCAGGCCGCGCCAGCCGGGGCGGCAGGCGGAACCAGCATCGACGCCAGCACCAAGGTCGTCATTCCGCCGGTGGCGTCGCTGGCCGTCGCCTGAGTGCCGTGCGGTACCGGGCGGTCGGATCCGGCGCCAGGGGTGGGGCGATCGTCGGCGACGCACTAAATTGAGCGACAGGGTAAGCGCAGAGCCAATCCAGTGGGCCCATCCAAGGCCCACCGGCACACAAGAAGCGAAGGTGGAGCTAACTCATGGCCAATCCGTTCGTCAAAGCGTGGAAATACCTCATGGCGCTGTTCAACGCGAAACTTGACGAGCACGCCGACCCGAAAGTGCAGATTCAGCAGGCCATCGAGGAAGCGCAGCGCCAGCACCAAGCGCTCACCCAGCAGGCTGCGCAAGTGATCGGCACACAGCGGCAACTGGAGATGCGGCTCAACCGGCAGCTGGCGGACATCGAAAAGCTGCAGGTCAACGTGCGTCATGCCCTGACGTTGGCCGACCAGTCCACCGCCGCCGCGGACACGGCCAAGGCCACCGAGTGGACCAACGCCGCCGAGGCGTTCGCCGCGCAGCTGGTGACCGCCGAGCAGAGCGTCGAAGACCTCAAGACCCTGCACGACCAGGCGCTGGCTGCCGCTGGTCAGGCCAAGAAGGCCGTCGAGCAGAACTCGATGATGCTGCAGCGGAAAACCGCGGAGCGCACCAAGCTGCTCAGCCAGCTCGAGCAGACGAAGATGCAGGAACAGGTCAGCGCGTCGCTGCGCTCGATGAGCGAGATCGCCGCTCCGGGCAACACCCCCAGCCTCGAAGAGGTGCGCGACAAGATCGAGCGCCGGTACGCCAACGCAGTAGGCGCGGCCGAACTTGCCCAGGGCACCGTGCAGGGCCGCATGCTCGAGGTGGAGCAGGCCGGTATTCAGATGGCCGGTCATTCCCGGCTGGAGCAGATCCGCGCGTCGATGCGTGGCGAAGCGCTGCCGGCGGGCGGGACGTCCGCCGCTCCCGCAGCCATCCCGGCCCCTCCCGCGCCCGCCACGACCACCGATGGGCAGGTTGCCGAGAAGCCCATTGGCCAGTAACGCGGCGGGCGGTCTGCGATGGCGGTGAAAGCGACTGAGCGCGGGACGTGGCGCGCGTTATTGCAGCACGCATTCGATGGTGCGGCCGACCTTTCCGACTTCGTCGCCCAAAAGATCAGCGCCGCCACCGATCCGCGTGCCCGGCAGTTGCGCCGTCGCCGCCGCGCGCTGCGGTGGGGCCTGATATCCGCCGTCGGGTGTCTGTTTTGGGTGGTGGTGACGGCGCTGCTGGCCGCCTGGGGCTGGTTCGCGTTGCTGTTGGAGATAACCGGCGCCATCGCGGTGGTACTGGCGATTCCCGCGACGCTGTTGCTGCTTCGGTACCGCTGGCTTCGCTCGGAGCCGCTGCCGGAACAGCGGCCGGCCAGTCCCCGTCGGCTGCCCGCGCCCGGTTCCGCCGCCCGACCGGCCATGTACGCGTTGGGCGCCTCCGAACGCGGATTCTTCTCGTTGTTGGGTGTGATTGAGCGGGGCTCGATGTTGCCGGCGGACGAAATCCGTGACCTGACCGCGGCGGCCAGTAAGACCTCCGCCGCGATGGCGGCCACCGCCGCCGAGGTGGTGTCGATGGAGCGTGCGGCTCAGTACTCCGAATCGTCGCGGTCGTATCTGGTGCCCACCATCAATGCGTTCACCGCGCAGCTGGGTGCCGGTGTTCGGCAGTACAACGAAATGGTCACCGCCGCAGCGCAATTGGTGTCCTCGGCAAACGGCGATAGCGGAGCCGTGTTAGCGGCTTCGCAGCAGCGCTACCGTGCCGAGTTGGTTGGGGCCACCGATCGTCTGCTCGGTTGGGCGCAGGCGTTCGACGAACTGGGCGGAATGCCCCGGCGCTAGAACGTCGCTCGGAGCGAGGGCACTACCAGCCCGGCCAGACCGCGCACGGTCGCCTTGACCATGGCGAAGAAGTCGAAGTAGTCCCGCCACAGCGTGATTCGCCCGTCGTGGACCTCGAACACGCCGCAGACCCAGAACTGAAGCCGTAGCGGGCCGACGATCAGCGCGTCGGTGCGCTCGGTGAGCACCGCGGCGCCGTCCGCGGCGATGCGGTGGATCTTCACCTCGAAGCCGGCGCGGCCGTCCATCTGGCGAAAAAGCTTGATTGCTCTGGCGCGGCCACGAATCGTCGGCAGTCCGACGTTTTCGTAGACCAGGTTGTCGTCGAGAGCGGCCTCGGCGGCTTCCAGATCCGAATCTTGCAGGGCGTTCAGGAAACCCTCTACCGTGCGGGTGTTTTCAACGGTCGTGTCAGTCAGTTCGGTCATGGTTGCCAGCGTATTCGAAACGCGTCGGTGCGTGGCGGCCCGGCGCTGTGGCAGGGTAAGGCGGATGCGCGTCGCCGTGGTTGCCGGGCCGGATCCCGGACACTCGTTTCCCGCGATTGCGCTGTGCCAACGCTTCTGCGAGGCGGGCGATGAGCCCACGCTGTTCACCGGCGTGGAATGGATCGACGCCGCCCGCGCCGCCGGCATTGACGCTGTCGAGCTCGACGGGCTCGCGGCCATCGACGACGACGTCGACGCCGGGGCCAGGATCCACCGGCGGGCCGCGCAGATGGCCGTGCTCAACGTGCCGGCGCTGCGCGAGCTGGCGCCCGATCTGGTGGTATCCGACGTCATCACCGCGTGCGGGGGCATGGCCGCCGAGCTGCTGGGGATCCCGTGGATCGAACTCAACCCGCACCCGCTCTACTCGCCATCTAAGGGATTGCCGCCGATAGGCAGCGGGCTGGCGCCGGGCAGCGGGGTCCGTGGCCGGCTGCGGGACACCATGATGCGCGCGCTCACCGCGCGCTCCTGGCGCGCGGGCCTGCGGCAGCGCGCGACCGTGCGGGTGGAGATCGGCTTGCCGGCGCGCGATCCCGGGCCGGTGCGACGGCTGATCGCGACGCTGCCCGCGCTGGAGGTTCCCCGTCCGGACTGGCCGGCGGAGGCCGTGTTGGTGGGCCCGTTGCACTTCGAGCCGACCGATCGGGTGCTTGAGATTCCGCCCGGCTCCGGGCCGGTGGTGGTGATCGCGCCCTCGACCGCGTTGACCGGGACCCTGGGGTTGGCCGAAGTCGCGCTGGAGTGCCTGATACCCGGGGAGACGCTGCCGGCCGGGGCGCGCCTCGCGGTCTCGCGGCTGGACGGGGCGGATCTGGCGGTGCCCCCGTGGGCGGTGGTCGGGCTGGGGCGCCAATCCGAATTGTTGACGCGCGCCGACCTGGTGGTCTGCGGCGGCGGTCACGGGATGGTGGCCAAGACGCTGCTGGCCGGGGTGCCGCTGGTGGCGGTTCCCGGCGGAGGTGATCAGTGGGAGATCGCCAACCGGGTGGTGCGCCAGGGGAGTGCGCGGCTGATCCGGCCGCTGACCGCCGACGCGCTGGTGGCCGCGGTTAACGAGGTGCTGTCATACCCCGGCTACCGGAAGGCCGCAGAGAGCGCCGCCGCCGGTGGCGCCGGCGTAGCCGATCCGGTGCGGGTGTGCCACGAAGCGCTGGCGTTGACCGGGTGACCGGCTGGGTATGTTGGCTGACGTGCGGCTGACGGAGTTCAACGATCGGGTTGTCTTGCGGTTCGGTGCCGCGTACGGCGCATCTGTGCTGGCAGACCACGTGCTGAGCGGCTTCGGCGGCCGGACGGCTGCCCAGGCGATCGAGGATGGTGTGGACCCCCGCGACATCTGGCACGCGTTGTGCTTCGACTTCGACGTGCCGCGCGATCAGTGGTGACGGTCGGCTGGCTAAGAGCTGGCTACAGGGGGCAATCGCCGCATTTGGATCCGTCGGAGATCCGGTAGAAGAGGCAGCAGCTGCGGCGCCTGAAGCCCAGATCGTCGTCGGTGATAACGCCGGATCCGGCCAACCTGCCGATGCCCAGCAGCGAGTTGGTGACTGTGACCACCCAGTGACGCAGGTCGGGCCGCACCGAAAGCAACGCCCGAGATGCTCCGACGAGTGCGGACGCGATGTTGCCGGACAGCAGGCCGGGCGCCAGCTTGGCAGGCAGGCCGTCCTCCAACGGTTCCATATGGTGTTGCACAACAATGCGATACAGCACGTCCGGAAGCCCACGAGCGGTCGAGTCGACGCGTTCTCCGATGGGTTCGGGTAGTCGCAGCTGCGCCCCGTCGTCGGCGCGCTGCAGGTCGGTCAGGTCCGGAAGGACGCCGTCACTCAGCGCGCACGCCAGAACGGGGGACCACAGCCGGGCGGCATGGCCAAGATGAACCAGGGATGCGCCGATTCGCGGTTCGGTGCGGTAGCGCCTGATGGTGGCGTCGACCAAATCCATGAAGCCGTCGGCGTAGGACCGGCCGACCGGATGCCATCCCGGCGTGTCGTCGCCCACGGTCAGCGCGAAAAACCCACCATAGGAGGATATTTTGGACAGCTCCACGGAGATGTTCATGTGCTCTTCGGTAGGCGATATTGCCACACGCGCACACTCGGCGTGTCAAACTTGAATCGAACAGGTGTTCGGCTACTGTGGTGATCAATCGAAGAGGACGACTTGTCGGTGGCCTTCTCTAGTGTCACGGCCAACCGACCGATACCGGTCATCGAACACCGACGATAGGAAGAGGCACCATGGCGCAAGCCCCCGACCGCGAGAAGGCTCTCGAACTGGCGATGGCCCAGATCGAGAAGAGTTACGGCAAAGGCGCGGTGATGCGTCTCGGCGACGAGACGCATCAGCCGATCTCGGTCATCCCAACCGGATCCATCGCCCTGGACGCGGCCCTGGGCATCGGCGGCCTGCCACGGGGGCGGGTCGTGGAGATCTACGGTCCGGAGTCCTCGGGTAAGACCACCGTCGCGCTGCACGCGGTGGCGAACGCCCAGGCCGCCGGCGGGGTTGCGGCATTCATCGACGCCGAGCACGCGCTGGATCCCGACTACGCCAAGAAGCTCGGCGTGGACACCGATTCGCTGCTGGTCAGCCAACCCGACACCGGGGAGCAGGCGCTGGAGATCGCCGACATGCTCATCCGATCCGGCGCGCTGGACATCCTGGTCATCGACTCGGTGGCGGCCCTGGTGCCGCGCGCCGAACTCGAAGGCGAAATGGGTGACAGCCATGTCGGCCTGCAGGCCCGGCTGATGAGCCAGGCGCTACGGAAAATGACCGGCGCGCTCAACAATTCGGGCACCACGGCGATTTTCATCAACCAGCTCCGGGAAAAAATCGGAGTGATGTTCGGATGCATGAACTCTTCGACCCGAGTGACTCTTGCCGACGGCTCCACCGAAAAGATCGGCAAAATCGTCAACAACAAAATGGACGTCGAGGTGCTGTCCTACGATCCGGCCACCGACCGGATCGTGCCCCGCAAGGTGGTGAACTGGTTCAACAACGGGCCGGCGGAACAGTTTCTCCAGTTCACCGTCGAGAAGTCCAGTGGCAACGGTAAGTCGCAGTTCGCGGCGACGCCCAACCACCTCATTCACACACCGAGCGGCTGGAAAGAAGCCGGCGATCTCTTTGCCGGTGACCGGGTGCTGGCTACCGAACCGCATCTGCTCAGTGAGCAGCAGTTCCAGGTGGTATTGGGATCGCTGATGGGCGACGGGAACCTCTCGCCCAATCGGCGCGATCGCAATGGAGTCCGTTTCCGGCTGGGCCACGGCGCCAGGCAGTCAGAGTATCTACGGTGGAAGACCCTGTTGATGGGCAACATTCGGCATGCCGTACGGGAGAACGCCAAGGGCGCGAGCTTTGTGGATTTCACCCCACTGTCAGAGCTCGCTGAATTACAGCGCGCGGTTTATCTCGGAGACGGCAAGAAGTTCTTCTCCGAGGAATACCTCAAGGCGCTAACGCCACTGGCTCTGGCCATTTGGTACATGGATGACGGCTCATTCACCTTGCGCTCCAAGGGGTTGCAGGAACGTACCGCTGGTGGCAGCGGACGCATTGAGATCTGCGTTGAGGCCATGACCGAAGGCACGCGGGTGCGGTTACGTGACTATCTGCATGACACCCATGGGTTGGATGTGCGCCTACGCTCGGCCGGCTCGGCCGGCAAAGCGGTGCTGGTGTTCTCCACCGCGGCGACGGCGAAATTCCAGGAGATGGTGGCGCCGTACATGGCACCATCCATGGATTACAAGCTGTTGCCGAGGTTCCGTGGTCAGGGCACGGTCGCACCGCAATTTGTCGAGCCAACCCGGCGACTGGTGCCGGCTCGAGTGCTTGATGTGCACGTCAAGCCGCATACCCGGTCGATGAACCGCTTTGACATCGAGGTCGAGGGCAATCACAACTACTTTGTCGACGGAGTGATGGTGCACAACTCGCCCGAAACGACAACGGGCGGTAAGGCTTTGAAGTTCTATGCCTCAGTCCGGTTGGATGTCAGGCGGATCGAGACGCTCAAGGACGGCACCAACGCGGTCGGCAACCGCACCCGGGTCAAGGTCGTCAAGAACAAGGTCGCCTCCCCCTTCAAACAGGCCGAGTTCGACATCCTCTACGGCAAGGGCATCAGCAGGGAGGGTTCGCTGATCGACATGGGTGTGGATCAGGGCTTCATCCGCAAGTCCGGTTCCTGGTTCACCTACGAGGGCGAGCAAATCGGCCAGGGTAAGGAGAATGTCCGCACCTTCCTGATGGAAAACGCCGACGTGGCCAACGAGATCGAGAAAAAGATCAAGGAAAAGCTTGGCATTGGCGCGGTCGTGACCGATGACGATGTCCTCCCCGTCCCCGTCGATTTCTGAGCCATCCCGCGAAGAGCAGGCGCGGGCATTGTGCCTGCGCCTGCTCACCGCGAGATCGCATACCCGGGCGGAGTTGTCTGGCCAGCTGTCCAAACGCGGATACCAAGACGACGTCATCGCTCGGGTGCTCGACCGGCTGGCCGCCGTCGGCCTGGTGGATGACACCGAGTTCGCCGAACACTGGGTGCGATCCCGGCGGGCAAACGCCGGAAAAAGCAAGCGCGCCTTGGCCGCCGAGTTGCAGACCAAGGGTGTCGACAACCACGTGATCACCACGGTGCTGGACGGGATCGATGCCGGTGCCGAGCGAGACCGCGCCGAGCAGTTGGTGCGGGCCAAGCTGCGGCGGGAGACGCTTGGCGGGGACGACAGGCGACTGGGTCGCAGGCTGGTGGGGATGCTGGCGCGCCGGGGGTACAGCCAGACCCTGGCGGGCGAGGTTGTCCTCGCCGAGATGGCCGCCGAGCGGGAGCGCCGGCGCGTCTAGCCCGGGCGAACGCGCCACGTCCTGTCCCGACCGGTCGCCGTACCATGGCCCCGTGACTTCAATCGTGGCGCCTGACGACGCCGCGGGCCTGGCGCGGCCCGCGGCTGCGTCGGGGTCGGCGCGTACCTACCAGGTCCGTACTTACGGCTGCCAGATGAACGTCCACGATTCCGAACGGTTGGCGGGCCTGCTGGAAGCCGCCGGCTACCGGCGGGCGGCCGACGGCGCCGACGCCGATGTGGTGGTCTTCAACACCTGCGCGGTCCGCGAGAACGCCGACAACAAGCTGTACGGCAACCTCAGCCACCTGGCGCCGCGCAAGCGCGGCAATCCCGACATGCAGATCGCCGTCGGTGGCTGCCTGGCCCAAAAGGACCGAGACGCGCTGCTGCGCAAGGCGCCCTGGGTCGATGTCGTCTTCGGCACGCACAACATCGGATCGTTGCCCACGCTGCTCGACCGCGCCCGCCACAACAAGGTCGCGCAGGTGGAAATCGCCGAAGCGCTGCAGCAGTTTCCGTCATCGCTACCGAGCGCACGCGAATCAGCTTATGCCGCATGGGTTTCCATCTCCGTCGGATGCAACAACAGCTGCACCTTCTGCATTGTCCCATCGCTGCGGGGGAAGGAGGTCGACCGCAGTCCGACCGACATCCTGGCCGAAGTGCGGTCGCTGGTGGATGACGGCGTGCTCGAAGTCACCCTGCTGGGCCAGAACGTCAACGCCTACGGTGTTTCCTTCGCCGACCCGGCGCTACCGCGCAACCGTGGCGCCTTCGCCGAGTTGCTGCGTGCGTGCGGACGTATCGACGGGCTGGAACGGGTGCGGTTCACCTCGCCGCATCCGGCCGAGTTCACCGACGATGTCATCGAGGCGATGGCGCAGACGCCGAATGTCTGCCCGGCCCTGCACATGCCGCTGCAGTCGGGATCCGACCGGGTGCTGCGCGCCATGCGGCGGTCTTACCGCGCCGAGCGCTACCTGGGCATCATCGAGCGGGTCCGGGCGGCCATGCCGCACGCCGCGATCACCACCGATCTGATCGTCGGATTTCCCGGCGAGACCGAAGAGGACTTCGCGGCCACCCTCGACGTGGTGCGGCGGGCCCGGTTCGCGGCGGCGTTCACGTTCCAGTACTCCAAGCGGCCCGGCACTCCCGCCGCCGACCTCGACGGGCAGCTGCCGAAAGCCGTTGTGCAGGAACGCTACGAGCGGCTGGTCGAGCTGCAGGAGCAGATCTCGCTGGAAGGCAATCGCGCGTTGGTCGGGCAGACCGTCGAATTGCTGGTAGCCAGCGGTGAAGGGCGCAAGGACATCCGCACGGCGCGCATGACCGGACGCGCGCGCGACGGCCGGCTGGTGCACTTCGCCGGGGACCAGCGGGTGCGGCCCGGCGACATCATCACAACGGTCGTCACCGAGGGCGCGCCGCACCACCTCATCGCCGACGCGGGCATCCTGACCCACCGCCGCACGCGGGCCGGTGATGCGCACGCCGCCGGGCAGTCCCCGGACGGCGTGGGCCTTGGCATTCCGACCGTTGGGCCGCCCGCTGGAGCGGCCGAACCCCTGGGGTGTACTCGGTGAAGAAAGAACGCACGGATCTCGACGCGTTGCGGACCGAGATTGACGCGGCAGAACGCCGGGTGGCGCGTGAGATCGAGTCAGGCCCAAGGCTTTTCGTGGTGTCAATCCTGGTGTTCGTGTTGCTGGGTTCGTTCATGCTGCCGCACACCGGTCACGTGCAGGGATGGGATGTGCTGTTCAACAGCCACGGCGCCGGCGCTGCCGCGGTGGGCCTGCCCTCGCGAGTCTTCACCTGGCTGGCGTTGGTGTTCGGCGTCGGCTTCTCGATGCTCGCGTTGATCACACGGCGCTGGGGGCTGGCCTGGGTCGCGCTGGCGGGGTCGGCGATCGCCTCCGCGGCCGGACTGTTGGCCGTGTGGTCGCGCCAGACCGTGGCCGCCGGTCACCCCGGACCCGGGGTAGGGCTTTTCGTCGCGTGGATCACCGTGATTCTGTTGGCGTTTCATTGGGCCCGCGTGGTGTGGTCGCGCACCCTCGTACACCTCGCGGCCGAGGAGCAGCGGCGCCGGATTACCGCACACCAGCAGTCGATGACGCTGCTGGACAGCCTCGACAACGCGACAGGTCCCGACGACCCCGACAAGACCGACGACACCGAAGGTCCCGGCGCCCCGGACACAGGGACTCACAAAGGCTAGGGCCTGCGGGTCAGCGCCTCAGCGGCGGCATCGGCCCACTGCCGCCACTGTTCGGCGTTGGCGTTGGCCTCTTCGGCTTCCTTGGTCCGGCCGGCCGCGGCCGCCTTCTGGGCCTGCTGTTCGTACTGCTCGGCGCGCGTCCGGAACTGCTCGGCCCGCGCTTGTGCCTGGGGGTCGGACCAATCCGTGTCGCCGGCGTCGCGCACCTTTTTCTCGACCGCGCGCAGCCGCCGCTCCAACTCGGCGGACCGTTCCCGCGGGACCCTTCCGATCGCGTCCCATTTGTCCGCGATGGACCGCAGCGCCGCGCGGGCGGCCTCGAGGTTGCTGGTATCCAGTCGTTCCGCTTCGGCCAGCAGCGCCTCTTTGGCGGTGGCGTTGGCCCGCAACTCGACGTCCTTCTCGGCCGACGCGGCGTTGCGGGCCGTGAAGAACGAGTCCTGGGCGGCCTTGAAACGGTGCCACAGGGCATCGTCGACGTCTCTGGACGCTCGGCCCGCGGCCTTCCAGTCGGTGAGCAGCTTCCGGAATTCCGCGCTGGTGGCGGTCCAGTCCGTCGAGTCGGACAACTCTTCAGCCCGTTCGCAGAGTCGTTCCTTCGCCTCCCGAACCCCCGATCGCTCCCGGTCCAGGTCGGCGAAATGGGATCCCCGCCGCCGGTTGAAGGTTTCCCGCGCCGCCGAATAGCGCTTCCACAGCGCGTCGTCGACCTTTCGGTCCAGGCCGGTGATCGTCTTCCACTCGTCGAGGATCGCGCGCATCCGGTCACCGGAGACTTTCCACTGGGTCGAGTTGGCGGCCAAGTCCTCGGCCTCGGCGGCCAGCGCCTCCTTGCGGGCGGTCTGGGTGGCCCGATGCTCGTCGCGCCGGGAACGATCCGCGGCAGCGGTCGCGTCGGCGAGCTCGAGAATGCTGGTCAGCCGGCCCGCGAGCGCGTCGATATCGCCCAGCACGCAAGCCGTCGGCAACGTTTCGGCCAGCGCGGATGCCGTGGCCTTGATCTTTCGGGCGTCCCCGGTCCCCGACGCCAGCCGCTCCTCCATGAGCGTGATCTCGGTGCTCAGATCGTCGAATCGCCGGCCGAAGTGTGCAAATGCGGCCTCACGGTCGCCGGCCTGCCAGGAGCCGATGACCCGCTCGCCGGCCGAACCGATCAGCCACACCGTTCCGTCGTCGTCAACGCGTCCGAACTGGTGTGGATTGCTGGGCGGGTGCGCTGTGGGCGGAAGGGCGGCGGGACGTGACGTCGGCCGGGGACCGGGACGCGGTCCCGGACGTGGTGCCGGCTTGGTTGCATCGTTGCTGTGAGGCTCGTCAACAGTCATCCCGCTCGTCACCTACCCTTCGCGCGGAACTATCCCGCGCACCTGCCGCGCGTAGCGGCACCCGTACGGTCCGAAGCCTGGTGCGGCCCTGCTGCCACCGCCCGCTGCTTCTTAACCGGTTCCAACAGTATTCAAGCAGCTTGGCGGGCGGCGCGCGCCTACCTTTTGCCGCGGTTCCGGGTAACAGTTCGGTTCCACCGTCGCTTCGGCCATATGGCGCCGTCGCGCGGCCCGGTACCGTCAGGGGACGAGGCGTTACGGCTGTTTGGGGGTGGATAGCCGTCGAACCTGCACAAGGGTTTGCCACGGGCGCAATATTCATGGGCCGCCGGGCCTGCTGAACGGCCCGAGATCCGGCGCCGCCGCACTACAGTGGTTGGCGAACCCTGATCGAACAGCACGTGTACAGAGGGGATCCCATGACGAAAGTGGATATCGCGGCGCTGATCGCCTTGTGCGCGGCGTTTGCGTCCGCGGTCGGCGATGTGATCCGCCAGCGTTCCGCGCACGAGATCACCGACAAAAAGGTCGGCCACCTCGAGCTGTTCCGCATGTCGTTAGGCGACAAGCGGTGGTGGTTGGGCGGTTTGGCGGCAATAGCCAATTACAGCCTGCAGGCCGCCGCCCTGGCGTGGGGGTCGGTGGTGCTGGTGACGTCGCTGCAGGTGACCGCGCTGCTGTTCGCGTTGCCGATCGCCGCGCGGCTGACCCACTCGCGGGTGACCCGCTGGGAGTGGATCTGGGCGGTGGTCCTGGCCGGTGCGTTGGCGGTGGTCGTCGTCGTCGGCGACCCGAGGTCCGGCCACGACCGGGCCTCGCTGTCGGCGTGGATCGTCGTGGCTGCGGTCATGGGCCCCACATTGGTGTTCTGCGTGCTGGCGGCGCGGGTCTGGCATGGACGTCCGGTCGCGGCGGTGCTGCTGGCGTTGGTCTCGGGCTCGTCGTTGGCGCTGTTCGCGGTGCTCACCAAGGGAATCGTCGAGGTGGCCGAAGGCGGCCTCGGGGCCGTGGTGCGCGCGCCGGAGTTCGTTCCGTGGTTGCTGGTGGCATTGTGCGGAATGATCTTCCAGCAGTCCGCCTTCCGCGCCGGCGCGCTGACCGCGTCACTGCCGACGATGACCGTGTGCAAGCCCGTGGTGGCCGGCGTGCTGGGTGTCACCGTGCTCGGCGAGACCCTCGGAGCCGAAGGCCCCGCGGCGATCGTCCTGGTCGCGGCGGTGGTCGTGGTCATCATCGCGACGGTGGCACTGGCCCGCGACGAGGCCGCCTCGATAGAGGCCGAGACGGAGCACGACCCGGGAGTGGCGGAAGACGCGCTCGTTGCGCGGGACGCGCTACCGCACGGAACTTCCCCGGCCGCGTCCGAGGGAAGCGAGACCGCTGGTTAGTTTGGTGGCGTGCTGGGCGCCATCGCGATCGTTCCCGCCGCGCCGGTGCTCGTTCCCGAGCTCGCCGGCGCAGCCGCCGCCGAGGTGGCCGACCTCACCGCCGCGGTGCTGGCGGCGGCCTCCCTGTTGCCATCGCGCTGGATCGCCGTCGGAACGGGCGCGGCCGACGAGGTGCTGGGCCCCGATGGCCCACATGCCCGCGGCACCTTCGCGGGCTTCGGCGCCGACGTACGGGTCGGTCTCTCCCCGCGGGCCCACGACGGCGGCGAACCGCCGCTCGACCTTCCCGTGTGCGCGCTGCTCGCCGCCTGGGTGCGGAGCCAGGCCCGGTCCGAGGCCAGCGTGCAGGCTCGCGTCTACCGCCGCGATCATGACGCTGATGCCGCCTTGGCCCGCGGCAGGCAATTGCGCGCCGAGATCGACCGTGCGCCGGATCCGATCGGCGTGCTGGTCGTGGCCGACGGCGCGAACACCCTGACACCGGCCGCGCCCGGCGGTTACCGTCCGGGCGACGCCGAGGCGCAACTGGCCCTGGACGACGCGCTGGCGAACGGCAATGTCGCCGCCCTCGCCCAGCTGCCACCGCAGATCCTGGGGCGCGTCGCGTTTCAGGTGCTGGCCGGTTTGACGGAGCCCGGGCCACGATCGGCCAAAGAGCTATACCGTGGCGCGCCCTACGGCGTGGGCTACTTCGCCGGCGCCTGGCAGCCATGAAACCGCTCGCGATAGTCGGGCCCACGGGTACCGGCAAGTCGCAACTGGCACTCGACGTCGTCGAGCGGCTCAGCGGCGAGGTCTGCGCGGAAATCGTGAACGCCGACGCGATGCAGCTGTATCGCGGCATGGACATCGGCACCGCCAAATTGCCCATCGAAGCGCGTCGCGGCATTCCTCACCATCAGCTCGACGTCCTGGATGTCACCGAGACCGCCACCGTCGCCCGCTATCAGCGCGCCGCCGCCGCGGACATCGAAGCGATCGCGGCCCGGGGCGCGGTGCCCGTCATAGTCGGCGGTTCGATGCTCTACGTCCAATCCCTGCTCGACGACTGGTCGTTTCCGGCGACCGACCCCGCGGTGCGGGCGCGCTGGGAAGAACGGCTCGCCGAGGTCGGGGTGGGGCCACTGCACGCCGAGCTGGCCCGCCTCGACCCCGCGGCGGCCGCGGCGATCCTGCCCACCGACGGCCGGCGCACCGTGCGCGCGCTCGAAGTCGTCGAGCTGACCGGGCGGCCGTTCGCCGCGTCCGCGCCGCGCATCGGCGCACCCCGCTGGAACACCGTCATCGTCGGGTTAGATTGTGACACAACGATTCTCGATGAGAGACTGGGCGTGCGCACCGATGCGATGTTCGATCAGGGCCTGGTCGACGAGGTGCGGGGGTTGCTGAGCGCGGGCCTGCGCGACGGGGTCACCGCCTCGCGCGCCCTGGGGTACGCCCAGGTGCTGGCGGCGCTCGACGCCGGCGGCGGGCCGGATGAGCTCCGCGACGCGCGCGAGCAGACGTACGTGGGCACCCGACGCTACGTGCGACGGCAGCGGTCGTGGTTTCGCCGGGACCACCGGGTGCAGTGGATCGACGCCGCCGACCGCGCCCGCATCGTCGACGGCGCGGTGGGGGCGTGGCGGCAAGTACCCTGAACTGGTGATCCGCGCCAACGACGATGATGCCGGCGCAGCCGGGATTGAGGAGGGGCGCACATGATCTTCGCCAAGGGCCACGGCACGCAGAATGACTTCGTGCTGCTGCCCGACCTCGACGCCGACCTGGCGCTCACCGGCGCCCGCGTGGCCGCGGTGTGCGACCGGCGCCGGGGGTTGGGCGCCGACGGGGTGCTGCGGATTACCACCGCCGGGGCCGCCGTGACGGCCGGTGTGCTCGAGCGCCTGCCCGACGGCGTCGGCCCGAACGACTGGTACATGGACTATCGCAACGCCGACGGGTCGACCGCGCAGATGTGCGGCAACGGCGTGCGGGTTTTCGCGCACTACCTGCGGGCCAGCGGCCTGGAATCGCGAGACGAGTTCGTCGTCGGGTCGCTGGCCGGCGCGCGACTGGTGACCCTGCATCGCGTCGGAAAGACCGACGCCGACGTCACCGTCGACATGGGCAAGGCCAGCCGGTTCGGCGCGGGGGAGGCCGTCGTTGGCGGCAGGCGCTTTACCGGCCTGGCGGTGGACGTGGGCAACCCGCACCTGGCGTGTGTGGATCCAGGGCTGAGTACCGAGGAGCTCGCCGCCCTGGACGTGGCCGCGCCGGTGCAGTTCGACCGCGCCCAGTTCCCCGACGGCGTCAACGTCGAAGTGCTCACCGCCCCGGTCGGGGGAGTCGTTCAGATGCGGGTCCACGAGCGCGGGGTGGGCGAGACCCGCTCGTGCGGTACGGGAACGGTGGCGGCCGCGTTCGCCGCGCTGGCCGATGCCGGCGCGGACACCGGGACGCTCACCGTGCGGGTGCCCGGCGGTGACGTCGTCGTCACCATCACCGACGCCACCAGTTACCTGCGCGGGCCATCGGTGCTGGTGGCCCACGGTGAGATTGGCGAGGGCTGGTGGCGCGCCCAACACTAAATCAGATGCGCGCCAGCGATTTTGCGTGCACTATTGCTAATTGCCTATGACGTATCCCAAGATTCCCTTTCACGATCAGCCGGATGCCCATCCTGTTTCCGGACCCAGCGCCGGCGAGCTCGCCCTCGAAGACCGAACGGCGCTGCGCCGGGTCGCCGGGCTGTCCACCGAACTGGCCGACGTTTCCGAGGTCGAGTACCGCCAGCTGCGGCTGGAACGCGTGGTGTTGGTGGGGGTGTGGACCGAGGGCAGCGCTGCGGACAGCCGCGCCAGCATGGCCGAGCTGGCGGCCCTGGCCGAGACCGCCGGCTCGCAGGTGCTCGAAGGGCTGATCCAGCGCCGCGACAAGCCCGACCCGTCGACCTATATCGGGTCGGGCAAGGCGGCCGAGCTGCGCGAAGTGGTGCTGGCGACCGGCGCCGACACCGTCATCTGCGACGGTGAGCTTTCGCCGGCGCAGCTGACCGCGCTGGAAAAGGCCGTGAAAGTCAAGGTCATCGACCGCACCGCGCTGATCCTGGACATCTTCGCCCAGCACGCCACCAGCCGGGAGGGCAAAGCGCAGGTGTCGCTGGCTCAGATGGAGTACATGCTGCCGCGGTTGCGTGGCTGGGGTGAGTCGATGTCGCGGCAGGCCGGCGGGCGCGCCGGCGGCAGCGGCGGCGGGGTGGGCCTGCGCGGCCCCGGTGAGACCAAGATCGAGACCGACCGGCGTCGCATCCGCGAACGGATGGCCAGGCTGCGCCGCGATATCAAGGACATGAAGCAGGCCCGCGACACGCAGCGCAGCCGCCGCCTGAGCAGCGACCTGCCGTCGATCGCCATCGTCGGCTACACCAACGCCGGCAAGTCCAGCCTGCTCAACGCGCTGACCGGGGCCGGGGTGCTGGTGCAGGACGCGCTGTTCGCCACCCTGGAACCCACCACCCGCCGCGCCGAGTTCGACGACGGCCGGCCGTTCGTGCTCACCGACACCGTCGGCTTCGTGCGACACCTGCCCACCCAGCTCGTCGAGGCGTTCCGCTCAACGCTGGAGGAAGTCGTCGACGCCGAGCTGCTGGTGCACGTCGTCGACGGCGCCGACGTCAACCCGCTGGCCCAGATCAACGCGGTCCGCCAGGTGATCTCCGACGTGATCGCCGACCACGGGGCCGCTCCGCCGCCCGAGCTCCTAGTGGTCAACAAGGTCGACGCCGCAAGCGATCTGACGCTGGCCAAGCTTCGTCACGGCCTGCCCGGCGCGATGTTCGTCTCCGCGCGCACCGGCGACGGCATCGACGCCCTGCGACATCGGATGGCCGAACTCGCCGTCCCCAATGACACCGCCGTGGACGTGGTCATCCCGTACGACCGCGGCGACCTGGTGGCCCGCCTGCACGCCGGTGGGCGGGTGCAGCAAGAGGAGCACACCGCCGACGGCACCCGGATCAGGGCCCGCGTTCCGTTGGCGATGGCGGCCAGCCTGCGGAAGTTCTCCGCCCGTTAGGGAGCGGGTGCCGGCTGGACGGCAACCACTCAGCACCGCCCGCCAGCTGTCGACCAACCGCCCGGTTGGTATATCTTGGGCAGAGTTCCCGTCTCCGGAGGTTTTCCATGGGCAGTGCCATCAAGTACCAGCGCACCCTTTTCGAGCCCGAGCACGAATTGTTCCGTGAGTCGTACCGCGCCTTCCTCGATCGCCACGTGGCGCCCCATCACGAGGAATGGGAGAAGGCGAAGATCGTCGACCGCGGCGTGTGGCTGGAGGCCGGCAAGCAGGGCTTCCTGGGCATGGCGGTGCCCGAGGAGTACGGCGGCGGCGGCAACCCGGACTTCCGGTACAACACGATCGTCACCGAGGAGACCACCGCCGGACGCTACAGCGGAATCGGGTTCGGGCTGCAAAACGACGTCGTGGCCCCCTATCTGCTGCGGCTGGCCACCGAGGAGCAGAAGCAGCGTTGGCTGCCCAAGTTCTGCAGCGGGGAGTCGATCTCGGCCATCGCGATGACCGAGCCGGGCACCGGCAGCGACCTGCAGGGCATCAAGACCCGCGCGGTCAAGCAGGGCGATTACTACGTGCTCAATGGCTCAAAGACGTTCATCACCAATGGGATCAATTCGGACTTGGTGATCGTGGTGGCGCAAACCGACCCGGACAAGGGCGCACAGGGCTTTTCGCTGCTCGTGGTCGAACGCGGTATGAAGGGATTCGAACGCGGCCGCCACCTGGACAAGATCGGATTGGACGCGCAGGACACCGCCGAATTGTCGTTCAGCGACGTGCATGTTCCCGCCGAAAACCTGCTCGGCGAGGAGGGCATGGGGTTCGTCTACCTTATGCAGAACCTGCCACAGGAGCGGATCTCAATCGCGATCATGGCGGCCGCCGCGATGGAAGCCGCGCTGGACCAGACGCTGCAATACACCAAGGAGCGCAAGGCCTTTGGGAAACCGATCGGCAGCTTCCAGAACAGCCGATTCGTGCTGGCCGAGCTGGCGACCGAGGCCACCATAGTGCGCGTCATGGTCGACGAGTTCATCCGGCTGCACCTCGAGGAGAAGCTGACGGCCGAACAGGCCGCGATGGCCAAGTGGTATTCCACCGAGAAGCAGGTGTACTTGATCGACCGCTGTCTGCAGCTGCACGGCGGCTACGGTTACATGCGCGAATACCCCATCGCCCGAGCCTATCTCGATGCCAGGGTGCAGACGATTTATGGCGGCACGACCGAGATCATGAAGGAGATCATCGGCCGCAGCCTCGGGGTTTAGCGCGCCGGCTCCGCCCCGGCGGCCCGCCGCCACTCGGTCTCAATATGGGCGTGGCCCTGCATCATTTCGACATCGGCGCGGTATCCGTTTTCGTACTATTCGGGATTTGACTTAGCATTTCTCGTCGGCTGGGGCAAAGTTATGCGAGCCCGACGGCACTGCGGGTCGTATTGGGATTACTTCCCCACCGTGGGGGGTACGACCCGCTCGCATGATCTGCAGGGTGCGGGCATGGCCAGAGATAGCGGCCGATCCGTCGGCTGGGAGGCTTGGTGAACGGGCAGAGAGCTCGAGTGCGCCACTTGGTGGCGCGCGCGCTGGTCAGCGTGGCGGCCACGGTGGTGGCTGCGGCCTTGCTGGTGCCCGCCGCCTCGGCATCTCCGATAGGCGACGCCGAAACCGCCATGATGGCCGCGTGGGAGAAGGCCGGCGGCGGCGGTTCAGTGCTCGGCGCCAGGAAGGGCGACGTCTACCCAGCCGGCGACGGATTCGCCCTGGACTTCGACGGCGGCAAGATGTTCTACACGACGGACACGGGTGCCAAGTTCGTCTACGGCCCGATCCTGGACAAATACGAGTCCCAGGGCGGTCCGGCCGGCGGCGATCTGGGGTTCCCGACCACCAACGAGGTTCACGGCCTCGCGCCTGACAGCCGAGTGGCCACCTTCTCCGCCAGCGACAAGCCGGTGGTTTTCTTCACGCCCGATCACGGCGCATTCGTCGTGCGCGGCGCGATGAACGCCGCGTGGGACAAACTCGGCAGCTCGGGCGGGGTGCTCGGCGTGCCGATGGGGGATGAAACCTACGACGGTGACGTCACTTCCCAGAAGTTCAGCGGCGGTGAGATCTCCTGGAACCGGAAGACCAAGGAGTTCACCGCCAATCCCGCGGCGCTGGCCGACCAACTCAAGGGTGTGCAGGTAGCAATCGATCCGGCCGCGACGATCAGTACGGCTTGGCGCGCGGCCGGCGGCGGCGCCGGTCCGCTGGGCGCCAGGCAGGGTGGCCCGTATCCCATCGGCGGTGATGGAATCGCCCAAAACTTCGCCAACGGCAAGGTCTACTTCAGCCCCGCCACCGGCGCGAGCGCCGTCGAGACCGACATCCTGGCCAAGTACGAGTCGTTGGGTGGGCCGGTCGGAAGCGACCTCGGCTTTCCCACCGCCAACGAGTCCGACGGCGGTATCGGGCCTTCCAGCCGGATTGTCACGTTCTCCGCAGCCGACCAGCCGGTGATCTTCTGGACCCCCGACCACGGCGCCTTCGTGGTCAGAGGCGCCATGAAAGCCGCCTGGGACAAGCTCCACGGCCCCACCGGCAAACTGGGCGCCCCCGTCGGCGATCAGGCCGTGGACGGCGACAAGGTTTCGCAGCAGTTCACCGGCGGCAAGATTTCGTGGGACCGGGCGAAAAACGCGTTCACCACCGATCCGTCAAGCCTGGCTTCCTCGTTGTCCGGTCTGCAAATACCGGGGCAGAACCAGCCAAGTACTTCGGCGATGCCGTCTAACGGCAAGAAGTTCTTCTTGCAGCGGTGGTGGCTGCTGGCCGGTATTGCGGTGTTGGTACTGGTCGTGTTGGCCGCGCTGTCGGCGGTTGTGTGGCGCCGTCGGCGTCGCTTCCGCCGCGAAACCGCCGACTACGAGGAAGAGCACGACACGGACGCCGGCTACCGCGCCGCGGTTGGCGGGGGCTGGGTGGACGACGATGACGCCGATCTCGCCGCCGAGTACCTCCGGCTCGACGACCGACACCCACCAGAACCGGAGCCATCGCCCGATGCCGGGCCCGCAGCGCGAGTCATTTGGGGCCCCGAAACCGGATTTGCCGCCGACGCGGCCGAAGAAGCGGAACCCGTCGGGGGTTACGGCGACGACGCGCCGTCCGAACCCCGGCAGGGCGCAAGCCTTTTCGAGCGTCCGGTCGCGATCGAAGAGGAAGATCCCGACGCGGTGGACACCGATTCCATCCCCGTAGTCCCGCAGGCCGATCTGTTGGAGGCCGGCTATCCCGGGGTTCCCGAGGAGGCCGGCCACCCCGAGGTCCCCGAGGAGGCCGGCTACCCGGACGTCGCACACGCGGATACCGGCCATGCGGACGCCGGCTACGCGGACGCCGGCTACGCGGACGACGGCTACGCGGACGCCGGCCATGCGGACGACGGCTACGAGGACGCCGGCCATGCGGACGCCGGCTACGCGGACGCCGGCTACGCGGACGCCGGCCATGCGGACGCCGGCTACGCGGACGCCGGCTATCCCCTTGTCGTCCCGCATGCACCTCCGGGTGCCGCGTACCTTGGTCGCGGCGCGCGGGATGCCGAAGAAACGGATGCCGCGTATCCGGACGTCGCAGTTCCCCACGCCCCTCCAGATGTCGGGTATCCCGAGACCGCCGCCGCGGAAGCCCATGTCGAAGACACCGTCGTGCCGGATGCCGTCGCGTCCAGCGCGGAGCCGAGAACCGGGAGACACGCGGCCGCGGATACCGAAGACGTCGCGGAGGCGGCCGATTCGGCTTATCCGGAGCGGCCGACAATCCACCTGCCGCTGGACGACCCGTACCAGGCGCCCGAGGGGTATCCGATCAAGGCGAGCGCTCGCTTCGGCCTGTACTACACGCCGGGCAGCGAGCTTTACCACGACACGCTCGCCGAAATCTGGTTGTCCAGCGAAGAAGTCGCGCGTGTCAACGGCTTCATCAAGGCCGACTGAAGCCGGGCGCTATACCTTGCGAATCACCGTGACGACCTTGCCGAGCACGGTGGCGTCATTGCCCGGTATGGGGTCGAATGCCGGGTTGTGCGGCATCAACCACACTTGACCGCCCGCGCGCTTGAACGTCTTGACGGTGGCTTCACCGTCGATCATGGCCGCGACGATGTCGCCGTTGTCGGCGACGTGTTGCTGCCGCACGACCACCCAGTCGCCGTCGCAGATCGCGGCCTCGACCATCGATTCGCCGACCACCTTGAGAAGGAAAAGCGTGCCCTCGCCGACCAGCTCACGCGGCAGCGGGAAGACGTCTTCGACGGCCTCTTCCGCGAGGATCGGTCCGCCGGCCGCGATGCGCCCGAGGACCGGGACAAAGATCGGTTCCGGCAGGGCGTCTGAGCCGGCGACGTCGGTGCGGACCGTGCGCGCTGCGGCGGTCTCGTCGGTACCCCGGACATCGACGGCGCGCGGGCGGTTCGGGTCGCGGCGCAGGTACCCCTTGCGCTCCAGGGTGCGCAGCTGGTGAGCCACCGAGGACGTTGACGTCAGACCGACGGCGTCGCCGATTTCCCTGATGCTGGGCGGGTAGCCACGGCTGCTGACCGACGCGCGGATGACGTCGAGAATGGTGCGCTGCCGTTCGGTCAGCGAGGGATCCACGGAATGCAACCGGCCGCCCGCGCCGGGGGATGAGGTGTCGCTGCTGTCGCTCATGCACCGAATGTAGCCGCAGGGCAGCCAAGAATCAAACATGTGTTCGACAAGCGTGTCGCGGCCATTTGAATTACAGAGGTGTAACTCTCGGGCGTTCGGGGTACTTCAGCACCATGTCAGCGACCGCAACGGACGAATCTGTCGGTGGTGTGGCCTACCGTTGGGCACGTTCGACACGCTTCGCTCAAATGTTCGGCTATCGAACATGCGAGCGACTATAGTCGAACACACGAGCGAGAACGAGTTGACCGGAGGAACGCAGATGACAACCATCCACGCAGTCTCGCCGCGGGCCAGCGGCATTCGCCGCCCGGTCAACGGACCGCTCCAGGGCCAACGTTTCGGCCGGGATGGGCTCGCCGGCTCCCGAAGGCCCGGCCCGTCGAGGCCCGCGGGCGCGCCGCCGCGCTACTGCGGCAGCGGTGTAACGATGTCCGTCGCGCCCCATCGCAGGCGTCCGGTTACGTTGGCGACGACGCTGGGGCTGGCGCTGGTCGCCGGGATGATCACGCTGTGGCTGGGTCTGCTCGGCAATCTCGGGCAGCTGGCCAACGGCGACTCCGCGGGATCGGCCCCAGCCGTGCCAGACCGGCTCGCCGTCGTGCGGGTTGAACCCGGGGAGTCCCTGCAGGACGTCGCCCGCCGGGTGGCGCCGGACGCACCAACGCGCCGGGTTGCCGAACGCATCCGTGAGCTCAACGACCTGAACTCACCGGCGCTGGTCGCGGGCCAGACGCTGATCGCGCCGGTCGGCTGATCCGGTGAATCGCGGAAATGCCTCCATGGCGGCCCTGCGGGCGAACTCACAGGTAGGCTCGGAGTGTCCTGCGAGCCCGCATGTGAGCACGACGAAGGAGCGGTCATGCACTGTCCGTTCTGCCGTCATCCCGATTCGCGGGTGATCGACTCGCGGGAAACCGACGAAGGCCAGGCCATCCGGCGCCGGCGGTCGTGCCCCGAATGCGGGCGACGTTTCACCACCGTGGAAACCGCGGTATTGGCCGTGGTCAAACGCAGCGGCGTCACCGAGCCCTTCAGCAGAGAAAAGGTCATCAGGGGGGTCCGCCGGGCCTGCCAGGGCCGGCGCGTGGATGAGGATGCGCTGAATCTGCTGGCCCAACAGGTGGAAGACACCGTGCGTGCCGCGGGGTCGCCGGAGGTCCCGAGTCACGAGGTCGGCCTGGCCATCCTGGGGCCGTTGCGCGACCTCGACGAGGTGGCTTACCTGCGGTTCGCATCGGTGTACCGGTCGTTCTCCTCGGCCGACGATTTCGAGCGCGAGATCGAGGCGCTGCGCGCGCACCGCCAGGTATCGACCCCGAGCTGACGGATCGCCGGTCGCTAGGCTGTTTTCATGCCTGCGGACTTGCATCCCGATCTCGAGGCGCTGGCACCATTGCTTGGAACCTGGGCCGGTCGGGGCGAAGGCAAGTACCCGACGATTCAGCCGTTCGAGTATCTCGAGGAAGTCGTGTTCGCCCATGTGGGCAAGCCGTTTCTGGCCTACACGCAGAAGACCAAGGCGATAGCCGACGGAAGACCCTTGCACGCCGAGACGGGATATCTGCGCGTGCCACAACCCGGTCACGTCGAGCTGGTTTTGGCTCACCCCAACGGCATCACGGAAATCGAAGTGGGCAACTATTCGGTGACCGGCGACCGAATCGACGTCGAGCTGTCCACCACGGCAATCGGGTTGACCCCGACCGCCAAAGAGGTGACCGCGCTTGGCCGTTCGCTGCGCGTCGACGGCGACGAGCTTTCGTACTCGGTGCGGATGGGCGCGATGGGGCAGCCCCTACAGGACCACCTCGCCGCGGTGTTGCGCCGACAGCGCTGAATGCTGCGTCAGCAGTCGATCAGGTAGCGCTGCGTTCGTCGGAACCCATGGCGTTCAGCACGGCGACGCGGGTGTCGGCCGAGCCCGTGACGGCCTTTTCGCCGCCGCCGGTGCGGAGCAGTTCGCGAAGGGAGGCCTGATCGTATTGGGCGGGCTCGGTGGCGTCGATGAAGCGCTGGACGACGTCGATGAAGCGGGCCGGGTCGTCGTGGAACGGAAAGTGGCCGGATCCTTCGAAGATCTCGAGGCGGGAGCCGGGCATCGCGGAGTGTGCCATCCACGCATGACGGACGGGGACGACCACATCCTTTGTGCCCCAGACGATCTGCACCGGGATGGCTTCGGTCAAATAACATCGATCCAGCATGGTGACGATCTGCCCACGCCAGTCCAACACGGCCCGCAGGGTCCGGCTGAACGCCGCCGAGGCCGTCGGTTCCGGCAGGTCATCCAGGATCCGCAGCACGTTGGGCAGATCGTGGCCCAGGCCGGTCGATCCGATCGCCAGGCCCGCTATCCGCCCCGCCAGGTGGACCGCCGGCCGCACCAAGGGCAGCCGCAGCAACGCCAGGGCCTCGCTGCCCATGGGCAACGCGGCCAACCGGAGGACGACGTTGACGTCCTTGGTGACGCCTCCGGTTGCGACGAGGATCAGCCGATCGACCAGTTGCGGGAACTGGTAGGCGAATTGCATGGCCACCCCGCCGCCGAGCGAATGGCCGACGATGGTCACCCGCTCGATCTCGAGCACGCTGAGCAGGTCACGCATCCCGTTTGCGTACGCGGCGACCGAGTAGTCGGCGCGCGGCTTGTCGGATTTCCCGTGACCCAACAGGTCCGGGGCGATGACCGTGAACCGCTGGGCGAGCTTGGCCTGCACGGCATTCCAGGTCGTGGAGTTGTCGCCGATGCCGTGGATCAGCAGGATCGCCGGCCCGGAACCGGCGATCCGGAACGCCCGCTGGTAACCATGGATGGTGCGAAATTCCAGCCTGGGCGCCGTCACCTCACGCACCGGGCGAAGATTGCTCTTACGCTTCCGCTCGGTCATCTCGCCAACCTAGTTGTCGGGCCAGCTAAGGGCGTTTACCCCTGGTCGTCGTCGTCGAGCTTCTTCTCCGCCTGCTGGGCGAGGAATCGCTCGAACTCTGCGCCAAGCTCGTCGCCGCTAGGCAGATCCTCATCGCGAGTTAGTAACGACCTGTTCTCCTGAGCGTCGATGAAGGCATCGTACTGGCGCTCGAGCGCGGCCACCACTTGAGCGACCTCTGCGCTCGCGTCGACCTGCTCGTCGATCCTGACCCGGATCTCTTCCGCCGCTTCGGACAGCGCCGACAGCGGCAACTCGAGCGACCCGCTCTTGGCAACCTGCTCGAGCAACGCCTGCGCGGCGGCGGGGTAGTCGGTCTGCGTCAGGTAGTGCGGGACGTGCACGGTGAACCCGACGACTTCGTGACCGTGCTGAGCCATCCGGTATTCCAGGAGGTTGGAGGCGCTGCCCGGAACCTGGATCTCCGAAATCCATGGCTGGAAGTCGGCAATCAACTCCCCCTTGTTGGAATGCGCGGTCAGCGTGATCGGCCGCGTGTGCGGAACCGCCATCGGGACGGTGCCCAGGCCAATGGTCCGCCGCACATCCAGCCGCTCGGCCAGCAAGCGCACCGCGGTGATGAAACGCTCCCACTTCAGGTCGGGCTCCATGCCGGCCAGCAACAGGAACGGGGTGCCGACGGTGTCGTGCAGCGCGTACAAGCTCAGTTCCGGATCGTCGTAATTGGTGAAGTGATCCGTCTTGAAGGTCATCAACGGCCGTCGCGAGCGGTAATCCAGCAATTCGTCGATCGCGAACGACGCGACGAGCTCCGTGTCCAGCGCGGCTTTCAGGTGGGTCGCGGCCAGACGGATGGCGTGACCGGCATCGGAGAAGCCCTCGAGAGCGTGCACCAAAACCGGGCCGCGGCCATCGGCCGTCGACAACTGCGGCGCCGGGAACTCAAGCTCGTACATTCCGGGCTGTCCAGGCTGATAGTCGTCTGGCTGATAGTCGTCATCTGGGCTTTGATGGCGGGCCATCCGGGTTTCCTCCTCTCGGGAATCTCTCCAGCGTGCCCTACCAAGTGTCCACCGAATCAACGGGCACCAAGAATGAAACAGCGAACTCCGCTTCGTCTCGGTAAACGAAACGCGATAACGCCACAACGTAATCCGCCTGGAACGCTTTCCGCGGCGGCAAGTTTGCCAGCAAACCTGCCCTGACACGGTGTCGCGTCAAATCCTGCCGGGCACCCGATGATCAGGCATGATGTACACCAAATGCGCATATCGACGGTGTTGCTGTGCTCGGGGGTCGGTCTGGCGACGTTGTTGACGTCGTGCACCCGGCCAGCCGATCATGCCGCGCGCCCTACCCTGTCCATTCCCGTGGCCACCGCGCCGGTCCAGCGGCTCAGCCAGCCCCAACAGAAGGCGGTCGCGGGTCGCGTGGACCCCGACAGGCGCGTGGGCGCGATCTTCCTTAACGGCGGCACCCTGCACGTTTGCACGGGTTCCGTGGTCCATTCGGCGACCGGGAACCTGGTGATCACCGCGGCGCACTGCCTGGCCGGTGCCACGCAACTGACTTTTGCTCCCGGTTTCGCCGGTGATGTTCCGCCCATCGATGTGTGGAAGGCGGACGCCGTCTATCTCGACCCGCGCTGGACCGCCAGCCGGGATCCACACGCCGATTACGCGATCGCGCGGGTCAGCAACGCGGTCGGTGCCTCGGTCGAGTCGCACGTCGGGTTGGCGCTGACGCTGGGCACGGCACCCCTTCCCGGCAGTCATGTCACGGTGCTGGGATATCCCGTCGGGGTGGGTGGCTCGCCCATCGGCTGCCAGACCAGCACCTCGGTCAACGAAAGCGGGTTTCCCTCGTTGGCGTGCGAAGGGCTGGTGGACGGCACCAGCGGTGCGCCCTGGGTCAGCGGTACCACGCTCACCGGGCTGATCGGTGGTTTCGAGCGGGGTGGGTGCGCGGCGAACGTGTCGTACTCGGCGCCGTTCGATGAACAAACCGCCCAGCTGCTGGCCCGGGCCGAGGCCGGCGGTCCCGGCGACATCGTGCCGAAAGACCTCGACGGCAGCTGCCAGTAGGACGGGCCGATCAGCGGCGGAACTGGCTGAGGGCCCGCATCTTGTTCGTCACGTCCAGCGCGGCGACCTTGTAGGCCTCGGAGAACGTCGGATAGTTGAACACCGCGTCGACCAGGTAGTCGACGGTGCCGCCACAGCCCATCACGGCCTGCCCGATGTGCACCATCTCGGTGGCACTGGTCCCGAAGATGTGCACGCCGAGCAGCTTGCGATCCTCAGTGGACACCAGCAGCTTGAGCATGCCGTAGGAGTCGCCGGCGATCCCGCCGCGGGCCAGCTCCCGGTAGCGGGCGATCCCCACCTCGTAGGGAATCGCGTCCTTGGTCAGCTCCACCTCGGTGGCGCCGACGTAGGAGATCTCGGGGATCGAATAGATGCCGATCGGCTGTAGGGCGGTGATGCCGTCACACGCTTCCCCGAACGCGTGGTAGGCGGCGAGCCGTCCCTGTTCCATGGACGTCGCGGCCAGGGCCGGGAACCCGATGACGTCGCCGACGGCGTAGATGTGCTCCACCTTGGTCCTGAACTTGTCGTCGACCCAGATCCGCCCGCGGCCCTCGACCTCGAGGCCGGCGTTCTGCAGATCGAGGTGATCGGTCTGGCCCTGGCGTCCCGCCGAGTACATGACCGTCTCGGCGGGAATCTGCTTTCCGCTGGCCAGGGTGGTGACGGTGCCCGCGGCGCCGACGTCGACGGCGGTCACTTCCTCGCCGAACCGGAACGTCACCGCCAGGTCGCGCAGGTGGAATTTCAGCGCCTCGATGACCTCGGGATCGCAGAAGTCCAGCATCTCGTCCCGCTTTTCCACGACGGTGACCTTGGTGCCCAATGCGGCGAACATCGAGGCGTACTCGATGCCGATCACACCGGCGCCGACGACGACCATCGAGCCCGGCAGCGACTTGAGATCGAGGATTCCGTCGGAGTCGAGCACCCGTTCCTCGTCGAACTCGACCCCGGACGGCCGTGCCGGCCTGGTGCCGGTGGCGATGACGATGTATTCGCCGGTGACGGTGGTCATCTCCCGGCGGCCCGGGTCCTCGACGACGATGGTGTGCGGGTCGGCGAATCGGCCGTGCCCGACCAGCAGGTCGATTCGGTTGCGCATCAATTGATTACGCACCACGTCGACTTCCTTGCCGATCACGTGCTGGGTCCGTCTCAGCAAGTCGGCCGGCGTGATCCGATCTTTGACGCGGTAGCTCGCCCCGTAGAGCTCGCGCTGAGTCATGCCGGTGAGGTAAACCACGGCCTCGCGCAACGTCTTTGACGGAATGGTGCCCGTGTTGACGCAGACGCCGCCGAGCATTTTGCCGCGTTCAATGATGGCGACGGATTTGCCGAGCTTGGCCGAGGCGATGGCCGCCTTTTGGCCGCCCGGTCCCGAACCGATGACGACGATGTCGTACTCCTGCGTCGAACCCATGGATAGACGATAAGGCCCACAGTCGAGACTTTCTCCACAGACAGGGGCCGGGATCTCGTTGCGTGACCACCGGCTGACGGTGGCGGGCGTCAGCGTTGGTGCTCATGACGACGCATCGACCCGATTTTCCGCTGAACCGCCCCGGAGCATTGATCGCCGCGCTACCGGCCGTTCTCGGCTTCGTCCCGGAGAATTCATTGGTGCTGGTGTCGTTGGGCGGCGGCGAACTGGGGGCGGTGCTGCGGGTCGACCTGTCCGAGTCGCTCGTCGAGCGGGTGGGGCACCTCGCCGACGTCGCGGCCGCGGCCGGGCCCGACGCCGCGATCGCGGTGATCGTCGACGCCGAGGGCGCGCACTGTCCGCGGTGCAACGAGGAATACCGGCACCTGTGTGAGGTGCTCACGGAGGCGTTGTCGGAGCACGACATTGAGCTGTGGGCCGCGCACGTGGTGGACCGGGTGGCCCTCGGCGGGCGCTGGCACTGCGTGGACGGTTGCGGCTCGTCCGGCCCGGTCGACGACCCCTCGGCCTCGCCGCTGGCCGCCGCGGCGGTGTTGGACGGCAGGCGGCTCTACCCGCGGCGCGCCGACCTGCAGTCCGTCATCGCCGTCGACGACCCGGCGCGCAGCGCTGAGTTGGCCGACGCGGTCAGGCGACGTGCGGCCACCCGGGAGGTGGCACATCGCGCCGACCCCAGGGGCTGCGGCCGCCGCGACGTGGAAAACGCGATGGCCGCCGCCGGCCGCGTCGCCGGCGGTGAACCGCTGTCCGACGCCGAGGTGGCGGAGCTGGGCTGCGCGCTGAGCGACGCGCAGGTGCGCGACACGCTGTATGCCCTGGCGGTCGGCGAGACCGCCGGCCAGGCCGAATCATTGTGGGCGCTGCTGGCGCGCACCCTGCCCCCGCCGTGGCGGGTCGAGGCGCTGGTGTTGCTCGCGTTCAGCGCATACGTACGCGGCGACGGGCCGCTCGCCGGGGTGTCGCTCGAGGCCGCGCTGCGCTGCGAGCCCGACCATCGGATGGCGGGCATGTTGGACATGGCATTGCAGTCGGGTCTACGGCCCGAGGACATCCGGGAACTCGCCGTCACCGGCTATCGGGTGGCCAAGCGCCTCGGTGTGCGGCTACCGCCGCGGCGGGCCTTCGGCCGCCGGGCGGGGTAGTGGTTAGACCTTTTCGGCCTTGACGGCGTGCGCCATCTCGTGCGGCAGGGTGACGTTCTCGTGGCCCGGTATGAGGATGGTGACCCCACCACCAGCCGGGCTGGTCTCGACGGTCACCCGCGCGTTGGGAACGACGCCGGCGTCCTTCAGTCGTGTGATCAGATCGATGTCACCCTGGACGTGCTCCGTGAGTTGGCGGACGACGACCGCCACCGGCGATCCGGCGGGCAGTTCCGTCAACCGGACGAGATTCGCCTCGTCCGCGCCGGACTCCGGGCCCACGCCCAGGTCCAGGAGACCGGGAATCGGGTTCCCGAACGGAGAGGTGGTCGGGTGGTTGAGCACCTTGACCAACCGGCGTTCGACGTCCTCGCTCATCACGTGCTCCCACCGGCATGCCTCCGCGTGGACCTCTTCCCACGGCAAGCCGATGACGTCGACGAGCAATCGTTCGGCCAGGCGGTGCTTGCGCATCACGGCGACGGCCAACGCGCGGCCCTTGTCGGTGAGCTCCAAGTGGCGGTCGCCCGCCACGTGCAATAACCCGTCCCGCTCCATGCGGGACACGGTCTGGCTGACGGTCGGGCCACTCTGGTCGAGGCGCTCGGCGATCCGGGCACGCAGCGGTGTTACGCCCTCTTCCTCGAGGTCATAGATGGTCCGCAGGTACATCTCGGTGGTATCGACCAGCTCGTTCATTCAGCACCCTCCGTCGACGCTGAGTCTACTTCGCCAGCTGCATGAATGGGTGTAACGCTTCCCAGGTACGCGGTATGCCCGCCGCTGACGCGGCGGGCATACCGTCTGCTACCTGGCTCTAGTCCGCGCTCTCAGTCCGCGGCCTCAGCTCGCATACGAGCGCAGCCGATCGGCGCGCTCGCCGTTGCGCAGCTTGGACATCACGTCTCGCTCTATCTGGCGGACCCGCTCGCGGGACAGACCGAACAGCTTGCCGATCTGATCCAGGGTGCGCGGCTGACCGTCGTCCAGACCGAAACGCAACCGGATCACCTGATGTTCACGCTCGTCGAGAGTCGCGAGCACACTGCGGATGTCGGTGTGCAGCAGCTCGGCGATCACCGCGTTCTCCGCGGACATCGCCTCGGCGTCCTCGATGAAGTCGCCCAACGGGGCTTCCTCCTCGGAGCCGACGGGCATGTCCAGGCTCACCGGGTCGCGGCTGTGCTCCAGCAGGTCGTTGATCTTCTCGACCGGAATACCGGACTCGGCGGCGAGTTCCTCGTCGGTGGCTTCACGTCCCAGGTTCTGGTGCATCTCCCGCTTGATCCGCGCCAGCTTGTTGACCTGTTCGACCAGGTGAACCGGCAGGCGGATGGTGCGGCTCTGGTCGGCCATCCCGCGGGTGATGGCCTGACGGATCCACCACGTCGCATAGGTGGAGAACTTGAAACCCTTTGCGTAGTCGAACTTCTCCATCGCGCGGATCAAGCCGAGGTTGCCCTCCTGGATGAGGTCCAGCAGCGGCATTCCCCGGCCCGTGTACCGCTTGGCGAGCGAAACGACCAGGCGCAGGTTGGCTTCCAGCAGGTGGCGGCGCGCCGCCTGGCCATCGCGCACGACGGCCGCCAGATCGCGTTTGCGGTTCTCGCCGAGGCGCTTCCGCGTTTCCAGCAGGTGGTCGGCGTAAAGCCCGGCCTCGATGCGCTTGGCCAGTTCGACTTCGTCGGCGGCGGTGAGCAGCGCCGTCTTGCCAATGCCGTTGAGGTACACGCGCACCAGGTCCGCGGCGGGGCTTTGAGCATCAAGATCGCCGTCAAACCGGCTTGTGGTGGCATTCGGCATGTCGACCTCCCGATCGGCTTTGTACTGTCATGTGTTCTAACGACAGATCCGCCTTGGGAGTTCCCACCAGCCCGCCATCTCACACGCCTTGACGTGCAGAAATGTTCCGACGACCTGAGAATGTCCTGAGAAGTGCGGATCAGAACCAGTTCCCCGGAACCTCGGTGCACTGTGACTATTCGGGGCCGTCCGCGCGAGGGGGCGATCCGGGTCGCGGGTCCTGGTGTCGCGGCGGCTCGAGCGCCGGATGCTCCGCCCGCGGGAACAGCGGAGTGCGCCGCCGCGGTTCGTCGAAGCGCCGCGGTTCGTCGGAGCGGCGCGGTGGTCGGTCGTTGGCGATCAGCACGGCCATCCATGGCAGCGGCACCGACACGGCCACGATCGCCACCGAGATCAGGCCGTTGTGCCAGGCGCCGTACGCGAGGGCGGCCAGGATCAGCGCCGGAACCCGAAACGCCATCAGGGTCAGGTACTTACGCACCCGGGCACGATGCTCCTCCTCATATGAGGGAGCAGCAGTGGTGATCAACACCGGGCGGCCGTCGTCGTCGAAACCCAGCTCCGCGCCGCGCTTCATGATCTCCACTCTCCCACATGCGATCGATTCCGGTACGAGCGAGGTAGGAGGCACAATGTGGGGTATGGAGACCCAGACGATCGAACGCACCGATACCGACGAACGCGTCGATGACGGGACCGGCACCGATACCCCCAAGTACTTCCATTACGTGAAGAAGGACAAGATCGCCGAGAGCGCGGTGATGGGCAGCCACGTGGTGGCCTTGTGCGGCGAGGTATTTCCCGTCACGCGGGCCGCCAAGCCCGGTTCGCCGGTCTGCCCGGACTGCAAGCGCATCTACGAGCAGCTCAAGAAGGGCTGATCAGCCCGGTGGCTCGGCCGATGCGATCTCGAGTTCTTTGGCGCGATCCGATGGCGAACCCACCATCCGCTTGAGGACGGGGGAGCGCGACAGCACCAAGTTGCGCAGTCGATGGGTATGCGTCGCTGCAGCGGGCCATTCCTCCTGAATGGCGGCGTTGAGCTCGGCCCCGATCATGATCGAGAAGCCGCCGAAGAACGCGAACAAAAGGAACGCGATCGGGGTGGCGAGCGCACCGTAGGTGTAGCCGGTGCTGCCTATCCACCTCAGGTAAAGGCGGAGGCCCAGGGTGGCGATCAGGAACGCCGAGGCGGCCAGCACCGCGCCGGGTATCAGCCGATGCGTTGGCAGCGGTACCGGTAGCGCCACCCGGTACAGGACTGTTACTCCGGCCATCAAGCCGAGAATCAAGGCCGGGTAGTAGCCGTAGTGCAGCAGATTTTGCATGCCCACCGGGATGTGTTCGCTCACCGTGTGTGGCCCTACCACCGCGATCGGCAGGGCCACCACCACGAACATCAGCATCGCTATGTACAGGAACAGCGCGAAGAAGCGCTGCCGTACGGGATGGCGTAATGGGGTCTGGTCATGAGCTTCCACCACGGCGTCGACGAATGAAGAAACTGCCGAGGACCCCGCCCACAGCGAGATCAAAAAGCCGACCGACACCACCTCACCGCCGGCTGTGGCAGTGATATCGCGGATGGTGGGCTCGATGATCTGGTCGACCACGTTGGAGGAAAAGAATTTGCGCGTCATGGACAGCGTGCTCTTGACGATGGACGCCAAAGTGTTCGGGCCGAATAGCGGCGCCACGTAGGCCAGGGTGCCCAAAAGCCCCAGCATCAAGGGTGGCGTGGACAGGCAGGTCCAAAAACCCGCCTCCGCCGACTCCGAAAAGATGGAGTCGTCCCACGCCTTCGACAGGGTCCTTTTGGTGATGGGCCAGATGTGGTGGCGGGACGGTTTTACGCCTTGG
This sequence comes from uncultured Actinomycetota bacterium, assembly GCA_963703795.1. Classification (GTDB taxonomy): domain Bacteria; phylum Actinomycetota; class Actinomycetes; order Mycobacteriales; family Mycobacteriaceae; genus Mycobacterium. The sequence goes on from CAVPFT010000002.1 coordinate 75,844, forward strand.
TCGCTCATCACCGTCCAGCATTGCCGAAGAATGCCCAGACCGCCGCTATTACCGCGGTGAGTTCGGCGTGTTTAGCTCGCGCTAACCTCGAGTACGGCGTCCAGCTCCGTCAATTTCGCCTCGTGCTCATTGGCGTGGTGCTGGCAGAAGAGGAGCTCGGATCCGGAGGGCAGCTTGGCGCGGACGCGAGCCGCTGCTCCGCAACGGTCGCAGCGATCTGCTTTCGTCAGCTCGGGACTGGTCAGAGTTGCATTCATGGCCTCTCCGTTCTCGTACATTCACTGTCTCAGACGTATACGGTTTTCGCGTTGTTCCCCGATCGTTGTTGGGTGTGTCGTTTCTCACGAGTTTTCTGACGCCCCTCCGAGCGGGGCTCTTGAAGGTGAGGAGACCGTGAATTTCGCTCCTGGCGTATTGCTGCACCTGTGTGGGGTCCAGGAGTGGGCGCGTGCCCGAGGTCGCGGCGGAATTCGGCCCGAAGCCTCAGGCTCGGGCGCTGCAGCCCAATACATCCATCTGTCGACGCCTGAGCAGGTGCATCTGCCGGCCAACCGGCTCTTCCAGGGACGCGATGACCTGATTCTGTTGCACATCGACCCGGCGCTGCTGGACTCACCCATGCGTTGGGAGCCGGGGGTGGCGACGGATCCGGAGTCGATGCTGTTCCCGCATCTGTACGGTCCGCTCCCGCTGCGCGCTGTGATCAACGTCACCGCCTATCGGCCAGGTGGTGATGGCACGTTCCCGCCGGCCGTGACGCTTCAGGACCCCACATAGGCATCGGCCTCGATTTCCACCAGCAAGTCGGGCGCGATCAGTCCGGAAACTTCGACCATCGTGGCCACCGGACGGATCTCCCCGAAAATCTCTGCGTGCACCGCACCGGCCTCGCGCCAGCGTGACATGTCGGTCACGTAGATGCGGGTGCGGACCACGTCGGTGAGCGCCGCGCCCACCTGTTGCAGCGCAATCTCGATGCGGCGCAAAGCATCTCGGGTCTGTGCGGCGATATCACCGGCGGGTCCGGTGCCGGTTGTCCCGGCCACCGCCACATGCGGGCCGACGCGCACCGCGCGCGAATAACCGACCGCCGATTCGAACTCGGATCCGGACAAGACAACTTTGCGGTTGGCTGACATGCGGTCACGGTACGACGGCGGCGCGGCGGGCGCAGCCGAATTTCTCGCCCCCGCGCGCTGGACACGACTTAGCCTGCCCGGCAACCATTCTGGCAGTGCCCCCCGGCTCGGGCGCCGCGCATGAGCAGCGCGCTACCCAAGCGCTCGGAATGAGACCAGAATCGATCGCGGCCGGTGAACCTGGTCGCCCGGCGGAGCCGGGGTTGTCCGGCAGAGGGAGCGCCCATGACCACGCGAGGCATCTCGGAGGAGGCGCTGCTTGCGCAGGAGGCGCGCTTCGCGCGGGCGTTCGCGGCCGGCGATCCGGCGGTCGCGCGTGAGCTTTATCAACCCGACGTGGTCTACGTGAGCCCGACGGTGCGGCTCTTCGAATGGCCGGAGCGGATCGACGGCATCGAGCGCACGCTCGAGTTCATCGCGCTCACCATTCGTGGCTGCCCGGACATCCGCTACGAGGCGGTGGAGCACGCCATCGCGCCCGGCGCGGACGCGGCGTTCGTGCGCGTCCAATTCGATTGGACCCAGGGCACGGAACGCCTGCGCTCGACCTATGTGGTGATATACCGCTATCGCGACGGCCGGATCGCTCGCCAGGAGCTGTACTACGACCCGAGCGGAAAGCTGGAGCGACTCGGCCCAGCTGAGTACTAAACGCCCGGCGCCGCTCTCAGTGGCCGCCGGCCGGCATGAGGCCCAACTGGGCCAGGATGCCGGCGAAATCCACGACCGACCAGTACTCGACGATCTTCCCGTCACGGACGCGGTGGATCGCGATGCCTTCTGTCTCAACCGATTTATTCGTCGCGGGAATGCCGAACAGTTCACCTTTGTGGACCCCGCGAGCCCGGATATGACTCACGACAAGATCACCTTCGGCTACCTGCATGGCGATCTCGTGGCTGCCCGGTGCACCGACCCGAAAGATCTCCGCCGCCTGCTTCATTCCGGCCCGGTCCAACGTGACGCCGGGAGCCGGGGGGTTATGCGCGACGAAATCTTCGGCGATGTAGTCGTCAAGTACGTCCCAGTCGCCGGCTTCATTTGAGTCGATAGCCGACAGATAGCGACGGATCAGATCCTTATTCACTTCGAGCGACATCGGGGCAACCTCCCACGACCGACGGATCTCGCCTTGCCCGCGGCCAACAGTGCCACGCGTGGCCGCGCGTGTCACGGTCGAGATTTTCGTCGGCGAATTCCGCGAGGTGAGAGGGTATTTACCGCCCTGTGCTGCCCGGCAAAATTCCCGGTGCACACCGAGCAGCGGCGGAGGATGATCCGAGGCTTATGAAGCACGTGATCGTTGGCTTAGCAACGACGCTGTTGATGTGGGGCGGCCTGGCCGGGTTGAGCGCGGGTACCGCTACGCCGATCCTCATTACCAAAATCCACCCGGGCCATTCCATTGGTGCCCGGAGGATCGGGATCACGATGTGTATCAGCGGACGTACACGGCGTGGGGCACCCGTGGCAGCGACATCTCCATCGTTGGCTTCCAGTGCAGCGACGGACGGCCTGTCGAACGCGAGATCGTCTGCGCTATCGGTGATTGCAACGTGGACGCCGGTCGAGCGCGGCGGCTCGCCGCTCTGCTGATCGAGCCGGCTGACGAGCTGGACCGGCTGCAATGAGCGCGGCACTGCGCCTGGTGCTTAGCTGGTAGCACCCCACGTTCGGGACACGTTATGGTTTATCGCGGGGGATGAATTCAGGGCCGATCCGTTAGGCAGTTAGCGCGCGGTTCCGATTTCGGCACGGCGCACATGCCTGCCCAATTTCGGGAGAGATCGATCTACATGCCAGAGAATCCGCGGAATACATCCGACCCGTCACAGCATCCCCTGGTAAACGTGGCGCGGGCGCTCAGCGACGTCGCTCGGTCGCTGGAAGCTGAGCCGGATCTGCACCACACCGTCAAAGGCATCGTTGCCGCGGTCACCGATACGGTCTCCGGCGCGCAGGATGCCGGGGTGTCGCTGTGGGAAGACAACTCACTGCGGACCGTCGCGGCGACCAGTGACCTGATCGAACAAGTCAACAACCTCGAGCACGAGCTGAACGAAGGTCCCTGCCTCGAGGCCCTGCACATGAAGCGCAGCTACCGCATCGACGACATGTCGCACGAGAGGCGGTGGCCGAGATTTGCTGCGGCCGCCGGAGCTCGCGGCATCCAGTCGATGCTCGGATATCGGCTCTTTACCAGCGGCAGAACGCTGGGATCGTTAGACCTTTACTCCACACAGCCGCGCGCCTTCGATGCTGAGGCTGAGATAGTTGGGGAGTTGTTCGCTGCGCATGCCGCGATCGCGCTGCTAGGGTCGACTCAGCGTTCCGAATGGCAGGCCGCACTTAATTCCCGAGACATTATCGGCATGGCCAAAGGGATCTTGATGAACCGCGACCGTCTCACCGACGATCAGGCCTTTCACGTGCTGGTCTCGGCCTCCCAACGCACCAACATGAAGGTCCACGATGTCGCCGGGTGGCTGGTTGCTCATACCAACAACACGGCAAGCGGGCGCCACTAGTAGCGCATTTGAAATTTACGACGTCGAGGAACTAGCGGCTGACATGGACGGTGGCAACGGCGCCGGCTTCCCCCGACGCCAACGATGGCGGCGGCGGCACCGCCGGGAACGGCGGCAGCGGCGGCGCTAGCGCCTCCGGCTTCTCCGACGGCAGCGCCTGCCAGAACAGCTAACACCGACTAACACCCGCGGCGGGCGGCCACGACAGCGGCGGGGCTTCGACAACAGCAGCACCCGCGTCGGCGGCGGCGGAGGCTCCCCGTAGGTTGAGGCACTGGCGACACGTGAGCGACAACGACCTACGGATCATCCTCACCAGTCGTCGGCGTCGGTGATCCCGCGCAGCGAACCGGCCCGACCGGCATTCAGTACCGAAGAGGCGTCAAGAAATAGGGTGAAGCACCAACAAAAACGCTGGTCAGAACCACAATCCGGAGTGTCGCTCAGTCGAGGTAGTCGCGCAACACCTGGGAACGGCTGGGGTGACGCAACTTTGACATCGTCTTGGATTCGATCTGGCGGATGCGCTCGCGGGTGACGCCGTAAACCTGGCCGATCTCGTCGAGGGTACGGGGCTGGCCGTCGGTGAGGCCGAAACGCAGCCGCACCACGCCGGCTTCACGCTCCGACAGCGTCTCGAGCACCGACTGCAGCTGGTCCTGCAGCAACGTGAACGACACCGCGTCGACGGCCACCACCGCTTCACTGTCTTCGATGAAATCGCCAAGCTGGCTGTCGCCCTCGTCGCCGATGGTCTGGTCCAACGAGATCGGCTCGCGGGCGTATTGCTGGATCTCGAGCACCTTCTCGGGCGTGATGTCCATCTCTTTGGCCAGCTCCTCAGGCGTGGGCTCGCGACCCAGATCCTGTAGCAGCTCACGCTGAATGCGGCCCAGCTTGTTGATCACCTCGACCATGTGCACCGGGATGCGGATGGTGCGGGCCTGATCGGCCATGGCGCGGGTGATGGCCTGGCGGATCCACCACGTCGCATACGTGGAGAACTTGTATCCCTTTGTGTAGTCGAACTTTTCGACCGCGCGGATCAGGCCCAGGTTCCCTTCCTGGATGAGGTCCAGGAAGGCCATTCCGCGGCCGGTGTAGCGCTTGGCCAGCGAAACCACCAGCCGCAGGTTGGCTTCCAACAGATGGTTTTTCGCGCGGTCGCCGTCGCGGCAGATCCACATCATGTCGCGGCGCTGCGCGGCGGGCAGTTTGTCGCCGCGCTCGACGTGCTCGGTCATCAGCTGCGTGGCATACAGACCGGCCTCGATCCGCTTCGCCAGCTCAACCTCTTCCTCCGCGTTGAGCAGCGCCACCTTGCCGATCTGCTTGAGGTAGGCGCGAACCGAGTCGGCGGACGCGGTGAGTTCGGCGTCCTTACGGGCCTGGCGCAACGCCTCGGATTCGTCTTCGTCCCAGACGAAATCGCCTGAGGCCTTGTCCTTTTCGGAGGGCTCGGCGATCTCTTCATCCTCTTCGGGAGCGGTCTCGCCGGGGGCGGCGGGCGCGGCGGCAGCCGGATTCTCGCCGTCCCCGATCTCAGTTGGCTCGAGGACGGCGTCGTCGCCGTCCGCCGCCACGACCGCCTCGAGGTCTTCGAGATTGAGGTCCTCGGCGTCGATCTCGATGTCCTCGCCGGGCTCAACTTCGAGGTCCGGTTCGACTTCGAGATCCTCGACGATCTCGTCGGAGTCGAGGGCCTCCACGCTGACGTCGGCATCCTTCGGAGCGGCTTTGGACGCCGCTTTTGTCCCGCGGGGAGACCGCGCCTTGGTAGCGGTGCTCTTGGCCGGGGCCGGCGTCTTTTTGGCGGTTCCGCTGGCTTTGCTGGCCACTGGGGTCGGGTGTTCCTTGGTGGGCTTGGTGGGCTTGGTGGCCTTGGTGGCCCGCGGCGCTGCCGCCTTGGTGGCCCGTTTTGCCGGGGCGGCGCCGTTGGCAGCCTTCGCCGCCGGTCGCTTGGCGGGGGACGATGCAGCCTTCGCGGCGCCGCGTTTCACCGGCTCAGCGGTTGCCGGGCCTGCCTTGGTCGCTGCCACTTACACCCCTTCGGTCGGACTCACTTTCGGTGGGTTTGGGCATGGTTAACCGAAAGTGTCTGCTATGTCGAATGTCGGCGTCGATCTCGGCGGGAGTACTCGCACGGTATCAGTTGGGCTGTCGCCGACGACCATTGTAACGACAGTGCACGCCCGTACCGCCCCACCGGGCAAAATTCAGTGCGTCACGTCCGAGGTCGCCGCCATTGCCGCGCCCACGATGCCGGCGTTGTTTTGCAGGGCCGCGGCCACCACCGGGGTGCGGTTTTCGAGCAGGGACAGCCATTTGTCGGCCTTGCGGCTGATGCCGCCACCCGCGATGAACAAATCCGGCCAGATCACGTTCTCGATGGTCACCAGCACCCGAGTCACCTGCTTGGCCCACTTTTCGTAGCTCCATTCGTTGCGTTCTTTGACCGACGACGCCGCCCGGTGCTCGGCCTCCTTGCCGTCGACCTCGAGATGCCCGAGCTCGGTATTGGGTATCAGCGTCCCGTTGTGGATGACCGCGGAGCCGATCCCGGTGCCGAACGTCAGCAGCACGACCAAGCCGGACTGGTCTTTGCCCGCCCCGTAGCGCTCCTCGGCAAGCCCGGCCGCGTCGGCATCGTTGAGAACCGTGACGTCCTGGCCGTGCAGCTCGGCGCTGATGACGTCGCGCGCGTGGCACCCGATCCAGGACTTGTCGACGTTGGCCGCCGTCTGAACGACGCCGTGGGTGACGACGCCGGGATAGGTCACCCCGAGGGGACCGGTCCATCCGAATCCGTTGACGACCTCCGCGATGGCCTTGGCGACCGCCGCCGGCGTTGCCGGTTGCGGGGTCAACACCTTGATCCGTTCCCCGATCAACAGCCCGGTGTCCATGTCGACGATGCCGCCCTTGATGCCACTACCACCAAAGTCGACGCCGAATCCACGGCGCTGCGGCGTGCCGCCGGCTGCGTCGGTGCTGGTCATCGAAACTCCTCAGCGAGACTGGGCTGTGCGCTCACCTTAGCCTGGCGACGATGCGGCCGTGGGTGTCTGTGTGGCCGCGGCGAACTGTGATGCGATAGACCGGTGACGCGACCTGACGACGAGCTCGCGCGGCTGCGTTCGGTGGCCGAAACGCTGGCCGCCGAGGCCGCCGGGTTCGTGAGGCGTCGCCGCGCTGAGGTGTTCGGCGCCGAGGCGAGCCCCTTGAATGCGCCCCCCGGCGGCGCGGTGCGGTCGAAGACCACGCCGACCGATCCGGTCACCGTCGTCGACACCGAAACAGAGCGGCTGCTGCGAGATCGGCTGGCGCAATTGCGGCCGGGTGACCCGATCCTCGGGGAGGAGGGCGGCGGGCCCGCCGATGCCGGGGCCACGCCCGCCAACGCGGTCACCTGGGTGCTCGATCCCATCGATGGCACAGTCAATTTCGTCTACGGCATCCCGGCCTACGCGGTGTCGGTCGGCGCGCAGATCAACGGCGTGTCGGTGGCGGGCGCCGTCGCCGACGTCGTCGCCGGCCGCGTGTACTCGGCGGCGGCGGGCCTCGGCGCGCACGTCGTCGACGAGCAGGGGACGGAGACGTTGCGGTGCGCCGCCGTCGAGGATTTGTCGATGGCGTTGCTGGGCACCGGCTTTGGCTACTCGAGGCGGCGCCGCGCGATCCAGGCGGCGTTGTTGGCGCAAATGTTGCCGGTGGTCCGCGATGTGCGCCGAATCGGTTCCGCGGCGCTGGACTTGTGCATGGTCGCGGCGGGCCGGCTGGATGCGTTCTACGAGCACGGACTGCAGGTGTGGGATCGCGCCGCGGGCGCGTTGATCGCCGCCGAGGCCGGCGCCCGCGTGGTGGTGCCGGCGCCGGACGGCCCGGTCGGCGGCGCCGGATTGGTGGTGGCCGCCGCGCCCGGGAATTGCCGACGAGCTGCTGGCGGCGCTGGGGCGGTTCAACGGTCTCGAGCCGATCCCGGACTGAACCGGCCCGAGGAGAGCGATCAGCAGCTGCTGGCGTGAATCTTTTGCAGCAGTGAGGGATCCGACGGTTCGGTGGCGCCGGGGCGCAGCGTCGCGAGCACCGCATCGATGTCCTCGTTGTGGGCCAGCGCGGTGAACTCCGTGCCGACAGCGAGGTCGACGGAGTCGTCGGCGCGGTTGTCGTTGAACAGTTCTGTGCAGGGCGCCACCAGCCATACCGCGGCGGCGGTCGTCTGCCCGGCTGTCCCGAAGCGGATCTGGCCCTGGCAGTTCAGCCTGGTGCCGGCGTAGAGCGGGTCGTTGGCGGCGGTCGGCTGCGCGAAGCCCAGATCTTTCATCGCGCCGGCGACGTCGCCGGCCTGGCCGCCCCGGCCGCTGGCGTTAAGCACGCGGACCTTGGTGTCGCCGAGTTTGGCGGGTGTGACGTCCGCCATGGCGGTGCGCGACACCTGCTCGCCGAGCTGGGCGGGCGCCGACCCGACGGCTTGCGGTGGTGGGTTGCACACCGCGGCCTCGTGCACCTTCGCCGGTCGCGTCAGCGCCACGGTCCACACCACGCCCGTCACCAGCACCAGGAAGACCAGCACGAAAATGGCGGGCCGTGGATTGCGTCGCCGAAAGGGCCTCCCGTGCTTGTCGAAAGCCGTACCCTCGGTGATTTGTGCGACCACAGCTGCACTCTAAACGCCCTGTTTGAGGCACCGGGAAAGGGGCAGAATCACGGTGTGACGTAAATCACACATGAATGGTGGGCGATACGGGCACGAATCGTTTGGTGGATGCGTTCGACGCTGGTACAAAGCGTTGCTTGAGGTAATGAGGGCATGTGAGGGGATGGGACGATGCCTACCGACTATGACGCTCCGCGGCGTACCGAGACCGACGACGTCTCGGAAGACTCGCTGGAGGAGCTCAAAGCGCGACGGAACGAAGCGGCCTCGGCCGTCGTCGACGTAGACGAATCCGAATCCGCCGAATCTTTCGAGCTGCCTGGCGCCGACCTGTCCGGTGAAGAGCTGTCGGTCCGCGTCATCCCGAAGCAGGCTGACGAGTTCACCTGTTCGAGCTGCTTCCTGGTGCAACACCGCAGCCGCCTTGCCAGCGAGAAGAACGGCGTGATGATCTGCACCGACTGCGCGGCCTGATAGCTGCACTCAGCGTGTCAGAGCCGACAGCACCCGCTCCGGGTGACGGCAGCTCACCAGCCAGTACGGCGTCGGGTCGTCTGGGTCATCGAGCACCACCAGAATCATGGGGCCGACCCATGCCCGATGCAGCACATAGGCCGCCGGGTCGAGCTGGCGGCCGAGGGCTGCCGACTTTGCCGAGCGCGCTATCTCGGCGGAGCGGGCGATCACTTTGACCGGCAGGTGCGCTTCCCCGGCCCACAGCTCCACCCCGTCGGCGCCGGCGGTGACGCGGATCTCGATGCGGCCCAGCCACAACAGCGCCCCGGACGCCACGATGAACAGCGTCGCGAACGGGAGCCAGTCGGGGAGGGCGCGAACCCCGAGGTTGACTTCGAAAGCGATCAGCGCCGCCAGCGCGAAGGCCAGTGGCCACCACCACGGGGGCACCCACAGTCGTTCGCGATATCGCACACTGTGCGGCGCGAGGCGCGTACCGGACACGCGGTCAAGGGTAGTCTGTGGCCCCGTGTCGAACAGTTTGGCCATTGTCCGTCTCGACCCCGAGCTTCCGCTGCCCAGCCGCGCCCATGACGGCGACGCCGGGGTCGATCTCTACAGCGCGGAAGACGTCAAGCTGGATCCCGGGCAGCGTGCCCTGGTGCGCACGGGCGTCGCGGTCGCCGTCCCGTTCGGAATGGTCGGCTTGGTCCACCCCCGCTCGGGATTGGCTGCGCGGGTAGGGCTTTCGATCGTCAACAGCCCGGGCACCATCGACGCGGGCTATCGCGGCGAGATCAAGGTTGCGTTGATCAATCTCGACCCGGTCGAGCCCATCGTGGTTCACCGCGGCGACCGCATCGCCCAGTTGTTGGTGCAGCGGGTCGAATTGGTGGAGCTGGTTGAGGTGTCGTCGTTCGACGAGGCCGGGTTGGCCGAAACATCCCGTGGCGATGGTGGTCACGGTTCCTCCGGAGGACATGCGAGTTTGTGATGGCAATCGGTAGAAGCTCTGGCAAAGGCGACGACGAGCACACCTCGGCCGAGGCGCGGGCCGTCGACGACCAAGGCGATGAAGGCCTCGAAGAACTCGAGGGCCCGTTCGACATCGACGACTTCGACGACCCCGCGGTCGCCGAGCTGGCCCGACTCGACCTGGGCTCGGTGCTCATTCCCATGCCGGAGGCCGGTCAGCTGCAGGTCGAGCTGACCGAAACCGGCGTCCCGAGCGCGGTGTGGGTCGTCACTCCCAACGGTCGGTTCACGATCGCCGCCTACGCGGCACCCAAGACCGCCGGCTTGTGGCGCGAGGTGGCCGGCGAGCTCGCCGAGTCGCTGCGCGAGGACTCGGCCAAAGTCAGCATCAAGGACGGTCCGTGGGGTCGTGAGGTGGTCGGCACCGCGTCGGGAGTGGTGCGCTTCATCGGGGTCGACGGCTACCGCTGGATGATCCGCTGCGTCGTCAATGGCGCGCACGAGACCATCGACGCGTTGGACCAGGAGGCGCGTGCGGCGTTGGCCGACACCGTGGTTCGGCGCGGTGATACGCCGCTCCCGGTGCGGACGCCGCTGCCCGTGCAGCTGCCCGAGCCGATGGCGGAACAGCTGCGGGCAGCCGCGGCCGCGCAGCAGGCGCAGCAAGGGGACGACGCCCAGCAGCCGCCCAACGAGCCGGCCGCACGGCGCAGCGCCGAGGGGTCGGCCATGCAACAGCTGCGCACCACAACCGGCGGCTGACCCGACCTAAAGGTCGCTGAGCGCGGCGAGGCAGGCCGCACCCAGCGCGGCGGTATCCACGCCCATCTGATCCAGCGTCACCGTCCGCAACGCTGCGCGCGGTGCGGCGTCAACCCAGTCGACGGCTACCTGTAGCGGGTGGATCGGGTCGTCGACCGCGGCGACCACCGCCAGCGGCGCGGCAAGCCGGGTCAGGTCGGCGCAGCTGGGCGCGACGTAGGCCGCCGCCTCTTCCATCGCGTCGGGCAATTGGGGCCACTGGGCGCGCCATGAGCGGGCCAGCTCGTCGGCCAACCAGGGCGGGCTGGACGCCCGCATCTGCGTGGTCGTTGCGGCCAGGCCCTCGGCCCGCAGCCGGGACGCCGAATGGCGCGCCGCGAGGGCGGCCGGCGCCGATCCGGGTGCCCCGGCCCAGGCCGGCAGTGCGGCCAGGACTGCGATCGCGCGGGCGGGATGCGCCAGCGCCCACGCGGCCGCCACCGCCGCACCGATCGAGACGCCGCCGACGGCGATCGGACCTTCGCGTGCGGCGTCGTCCAGGGCCGACAGGTAGCCGTCGATCAACCGGTCCGGCCGGGGCGGCGGGGCCGCCAGCAACGCGCCGACCGTTTGCAAGGGGCCGGAAAACGCCCGGTAGACGTAGTCGTCGTCGGAGCCGGTTCCGGGCAACAACACGGTTGCGACACCGCGCAGTTCGACAGCCACCCCCTGATATTGCCCGGACGTCAAGAAACGCTCCAACATCGCGTTTGATTCGCTTGGCGCTCGGGAACCAAGAGGTCTACGGTGTCCGTTGGCACAGATACAAGCGCCGAGGCTTTAGCAGCACTGTCAGGAGTGGCCATGAGGGCCCAAGGTTATTTGCGCCGGCTCACCCGTCGATTGACGGAAGACCCAGAGGAGCGCGACTCCGAGGAGCTATCCGACGAGGTCGCCACTGCCGGCGCACAGCGTGCGATCGACTGCGAACGTGGCCAGGAGGTCACCATGGTGGGCACGTTGCGCAGCGTGGAATGTAACGGCAAGGGATGTTCCGGCGGGGTTCGCGCCGAGTTCTTCGACGGTAGCGACACCGTCACATTGGTCTGGTTGGGTCAACGCCGCATACCCGGCATCGACTCGGGCCGGACGCTGCGGGTGCGGGGTCGGCTGGGCAAGCTGGAGAACGGCACCAAGGCCATCTACAACCCGCATTACGAAATTCAACGGTGACCGTCCCCGACAACACCACTAATCGTCGCGTCAGCCCGGAACGCCTGCTGGCACAGGTGGGCGGGGTCGGTGGTCTCATCTACTCGTCGCTGCCGGTGGTGACCTTCGTGCTGGTGTCCAGCCTGTCCGGCTTGCTGCCCGCGATCGCGTCCGCGCTCGGCGTGGCCACCCTGGTCCTGCTGTGGCGGCTGATTCGCCGGGAATCGATGCAGCCGGCTGTGTCGGGGTTCGCCGGTATCGCCGTCTGCGCCCTGATCGCCTACCTGGTGGGGCAGTCCAAGGGCTACTTTCTGCTGGGCATCTGGATGTCGTTGCTGTGGGCGGTCGTCTTCGCGCTGTCGGTGCTGATCCGCCGGCCCGTGGTCGGCTACGCCTGGAGCTGGGCCGGCGGCCGTGATCGTGGCTGGCGCGACGTGCCCAGGGCCGTCTACGCGTTCGATATCGCCTCGCTCTGCTGGACGTTGGTTTTCGCCGCCCGCTTCGTGGTCCAGCGGCTCCTCTACCTCGCCAACCAGACCGGTTGGCTGGGGGTGGCGCGGATCGGGATGGGCTGGCCGCTGACCCTGCTGGCCGCGCTGGCGACGTATGTGGCGATCAAGGCCGCTCAGCGGGCCGTGTCGGCCGCCGAGGGCGCTACCGCCGGCGCCGGCCAGATCGACCCCGATACCGACCGCGGTTAGTCGGCGGGCGGCGGGCCGTCCGGCAGCAGCAGCTTCTGCAGATCCTCCTCGACCTCGGCGACCGCCACGAAGAGCAGCTCGTCGCCACCCTCCAGCGGCTCGTCGGCCTCGGGCACGATGACCCGGGGGCCGCGCAGGATCGTCACCAGCGCGGCATCCCGTGGCAGCTGCAGTCGGCGCACCGGCTTGCCGCCCCACGGCGTGTCGTCGGGCAGGGTGAGCTCGACCAGATTGGCCTGCCCGGTGCGGAATTCCATGAGCCGCACCAGATCACCCACGGCGACGGCCTCCTCGATCAGCGAGGCCAGCATGCGCGGCGTGGACACCGCCGTGTCCACGCCCCAGGCGTCGGTGAACAGCCATTCGTTGCGGGGATCGTTGACCCGGGCCACCACCCGCGGCACGGCGAACTCGGTCTTGGCCAGCAGGCTGAGCACCACGTTGGCCTTGTCATCGCCGGTCGCGGCGACGACCACGTCGAAATCCTCGAGGTGCACCGACTGCAGCAGGCTCAGCTCACAGGCATCGCCCAGACGCCAGTGCGCGGCCGGGATGGCGTCGACGTCGACGTGTTCGGGGTTGCGCTCGACCAGGGTCACGTCGTGGCCGTTGCCGATGAGCTCTCGGGTGACCGAGCGGCCGACCGCGCCGGCGCCGGCTACAGCTACCTTCATTTGACCGGTCCTGTCTCGAGATCCTCGCTGGGCGGCAGCGCCGCAATGGCCACCGCTTCGGCGACGCGGCCGGAAATCGCGGCGATGTAGACCTGGTCGCCGGCCTGGATGACGGTCTTCGGCTCGGGCAACACGCCGGTTCCGAACCGAATCAAGAACGCCACCCGGGCGCCGGTGGCCTGCTCGAGATCGGTGGCCCGGTGCCCCACCCAGTCCTCGTGCAGGTTGACCTCGGCCACGGCGACGGTGCCCGTCGGATCGCGCCACTTGGCCGTCTCGCTTTCCCGGGTCAGCGCGTTGAGCAGACGATCGGTGGTCCAGGGCACCGTGGCGATCGTCGGGATGCCGAGGCGTTCATATACCTCGGCGCGCTTGGCGTCGTAAATCCGGGCGACGACGCGCCCGACGCCGAATGTCTCCCGGGCCAATCGGGCCGAGATGATGTTGGAGTTGTCTCCCGATGACACCGCGGCGAACGCGTCGGCTTCCTCGATGCGCGCCCTCATCAGGACGTCTCGGTCGAATCCCTGGCCCAGCACCCGCTCGCCCTCGAATTCCGGGCTGAGCCGGTTGAACGCGGTGCTGTCACGGTCGATGACCGCCACATCGTGGCCGATTCGGGACAGCCCGTCGGCCAGTGACGAGCCCACCCGGCCGCAACCCATCACAACCACGCGCACTTGAGGTCCTCTCGGCCGCGTCCTGCGTTCGTCCATCGGCACCCGGGTTGGCCAGCCGATTTCGCTCCGTCGCGAACATTCTCGCGTACGAAACGCTACCAAGCGCGGGTGGGCTTACCCTTGGCTCTCGTGTCCAAACTTTCAACCGCCGCGCGCCGGTTGCTTATCGGTCGGCCGCAACGTAGCGACCGGCTGGCCCACACCCTGCTACCCAAGCGGATCGCCTTGCCGGTGTTCGCCTCCGATGCGCTGTCGTCGGTGGCCTACGCACCCGAGGAGATCTTCCTGATGCTCTCGGTGGCCGGGGTGACCGCCTACGCGCTGACGCCGTGGATCGGGCTGGCCGTGGCCGCCGTGATGTTGGTTGTGGTGGCCAGCTACCGGCAGAACGTGCACGCCTACCCGTCGGGCGGTGGCGACTACGAGGTGGTCACCACCAATCTCGGCGACACCGCCGGCCTAGTCGTCGCCAGCGCCCTGATGGTGGATTACGTTCTCACCGTTGCTGTTTCGACGGCCTCGGCGATGGCGAACATCGGTTCGGCGGTTCCGGTCGTGGCCCAGAACAAGGTGTTTTTCTGTGTGGTCGCCATTGTGGTGGTGATGGCGTTGAACCTGCGTGGGATCCGCGAGTCCGGGGTGGCCTTCGCGATTCCGACCTACGCGTTCATCGTCGGGGTTGTCGTGATGATCGGGTGGGGTCTGATCCGGATTTACGTGCTGGGCAATCCGCTGCGGGCCGAATCCGCCGGCTTCCAGATGCATGCCGAGCACGGGCAGATCGTCGGGTTCGCGTTCGCGTTCCTGCTGGCCCGCTCGTTCTCGTCGGGCTGCGCAGCGCTGACGGGTGTCGAGGCGATCAGCAACGGGGTGCCGGCGTTTCAGAAACCCAAGTCACGCAACGCCGCAACGACTCTGCTGATGCTGGGCGCTATCGCGGTGACCCTGCTGATGGGCATCATCGTGCTGGCCCAGCAGATACACGTGCAGCTGGTCGAGGATCCCGCCACGCAGCTGGGCGGCATCCCGGCCGGCTACATGCAGAAGACACTGGTCACGCAGCTGGCGGAGACGGTGTTCGGCAGCTTCCACGTTGGGTTTCTGCTGATCGCCACGGTGACCGCCCTGATCTTGGTGCTGGCGGCCAATACCGCGTTCAACGGGTTCCCGGTGCTCGGTTCGGTGCTGGCGCAGCACAGCTACCTGCCGCGCCAGCTGCATACCCGCGGAGACCGATTGGCGTTCTCCAACGGGATCCTGTTCCTGTCGGCGGCGGCTCTCGCGTTCGTCATCGCATTCCGTGGTGAAGTGACCGCGCTGATCCAGCTCTACATCGTCGGCGTGTTCATATCGTTCACGCTGAGCCAGATCGGCATGGTCCGGCACTGGACTCGCCTGTTGCGCACCGAAACCGATCCGCGGATGCGGCGCAAGATGATGCGCTCGCGGGTGGTCAACACGGTCGGATTGCTTTCCACCGGCGCGGTGCTGTTCATCGTGCTGATCACCAAGTTTCTCGCTGGGGCGTGGATCGCGATCGTGGCGATGAGCGCGCTGTTCATCATCATGAAGCTGATCCACCTGCACTACGGCACCGTCAGCCGGGAATTGGAGGAGCAAGCCGCAACCCAACACGAGGTGGTGTTGCCCAGCCGCAACCACGCGCTGGTGCTGGTGTCGAAGTTGCACCTGCCGACCCTGCGCGCCCTGGCCTACGCGCGCGCGACCCGCCCCGATGCGCTGGAGGCCCTCACGGTCGGCGTCGACGACGCCGAAACCCGCGAGCTCGTGCACAGGTGGGCGGACAGCGATATCAGCGTGCCGCTCAAGGTCATCTCCTCGCCGTACCGTGAAATCACCCGTCCGATACTCGATTACGTCAAACGGGTCAGCAAAGAGTCGCCGCGCACCGTGGTGACGGTGTTCATCCCCGAGTATGTGGTGGGCCATTGGTGGGAGCAAGTGCTGCACAACCAAAGCGCACTGCGGCTCAAGGGCCGGTTGCTGTTCATGCCCAACGTGATGGTGACTTCTGTTCCCTGGCAATTGAATTCGTCCGAGCGACTCAAGAGGTTCCAGCCCCACGCGGCGCCCGGCGACGCGCGTCGCGGAGTCTTCGATTGAGCACCGAGCCGACGGCGGTGGCTGCACCGGCCGGCGAGGAACTGACGGTGGTGACCGGCGCCCCCGCCAACGGTGGCAGCTGCGTCGCACACCACGAGGGCCGGGTGGTGTTCGTCCGCTACGCGCTGCCCGGCGAGCGGGTGCGGGTGCGCGTCACCGCGGACCGCGGCTCCTATTGGCACGCAGAGGTTGTCGAGATGATCGAACCGTCCGACGACCGGGTCGCGTCACTGTGCCCGATCGCCGGGGTGGACGGTGCCGGGTGTTGCGATCTGGCCTTCGCGGCACCGGAGGCGGCCCGGGTGCTCAAGGCGCACGTCGTGGCCAATCAGCTGCAACGGCTGGGCGGGTTCGACTGGCGCGGCCCGGACACCGGGGCCGAACCGCTCTCCGATTCCGGCCCCACCGGTTGGCGCACCCGGGTCCGGCTCGAAGTGGGCGCGGACCGTCGGCCCGGCTTTCACCGCTACCACAGCGACGAGCTCGTGACCGACCTGCGCTGCGCGCAGTTGCCGGACGGAATGCTGGACGGACTGGCCGAGAATTTGTCGGAGCCCGACTTATCGCCGGCCGCCCAGCTGCACGTGGCCGTCGACGACGATGGCGAGCGACACGTGGTGCGCACCCAGCGACAGGGCAAGAGGACCGCCACCAACGTGGTGGAAGGCAGCTACGAGGCGGTGCAGCGGGTTGGCGCGCGCGGCTGGCGGGTTCCGGTGACGGCGTTTTGGCAGGCTCACCGGGATGCCGCGGTGACCTACAGCAGCCTGGTCGCCGACTGGGCGCAACCCGGTGCCGGCATGACCGTTTGGGATCTCTACGGTGGGGCGGGCGTTTTCGCGGCCGCGCTCGGCGACGCGGTGGGGGAGTCGGGGCGGGTGTTGAGCGTCGACACATCGCGCGCGGCGACGCGGGCCGCGCGTGCCGCACTGGTCGATCTGCCACAGATAGAAGTCGTCACCGACTCCGTCCGCAGGGCGCTGACGTCGCGAGGCGCGAGCACCTCGAGAGCAGACGTCGCGGTGCTGGATCCGCCGCGGGCGGGTGCCGGGCGCGACGTCATCGACCTGCTGGCCGCCGCCGGGATCCCCCGCGTGGTGCACATCGGTTGTGAGGCGGCGTCTTTCGCGCGCGATGTCGGCCTCTACCGCGGCCACGGCTACGTCGTCGAGCGGATCAAGGTGTTCGATGCGTTCCCGTTGACCCATCACACCGAATGCGTTGCGCTGCTGACACGTTAAAGCCGGCTCCGCATCGAGACTGCGCCCGTGGTGTGCCCCAAGCCCTTTCCGGCACGGTAGACGCAGGTTCGGCGCCACTATTGCAGACTGAGTCAGCCAAATACGAAATATCGCAACCACACGTAGAGCGCGGACAGCGCTACCGAAATCGTCGCGACGATCGCACCCTTGCGGGTGAACTCCCAGAAGGAGATCGGGCTGTCGGCGCGGCGGGCGATTCCGAGGATGACGACGTTGGCGCTGGCGCCCACGGCGGTGAGGTTGCCGCCGAGGTCGGTACCCAGGACAAGGGCCCACCACAGTGCCTGCGGGTTGACGTGGCCCGCGACCGACGGAACCAGCTGCGCGACGATCGGCGCCATCGTCGCGGCGTACGGGACGTTGTTGATGAAGCCGCTGAACACGAACGACACCGCCAGGATCAACATCGTCGTCAACAAGGCGTGCCCGCCGGTCGCCGCGGTGGCCAGCTTGGCCAGGTCGTTGACGACGCCGGTCTTGACCAGGGCGCCGACCATGACGAACAGTCCGGTGAAGAACAACAGCGTTTCCCACTCGACGCTGGCCAGATAGTCGGAGTGTTCCAGCCCGGAAATCACGATGAGGATGCCCGCGCCCAGCAGCGCCGCGATGGACGGTTGCATGTGCAACGGGGCGTGGGCGACGAACGCCGTCAGGACCGCGATCAGGACGATGCCGCACTTGATGAGCAGCCGCGGATCACGGATGGCCTCCCGCTCTTCCAGCGACATGACGTCGGCGACCCGCTCGGGATCGACGGCGAACGCGCCCGGGAACAGGCGCGGCAACAACACGACGAACACGCCGACGATGATGAGCACTATCGGGGTCAGATGAATCAGAAAGTCGTTGAAGCTCAGGCCCGCCCGGCTGGCGATGATGATGCTGGGCGGGTCACCGATCAGCGTCGCGGTGCCACCGATGTTCGACGCGAACGCCTCGGCCATCAAAAACGGCGCGGGACCGATCGCCAGCCGGTCGCACACCAGCAGCGTGACCGGGGCGATCAGCAACACCGTCGTCACGTTGTCCAACAAGGCCGACGCGAACGCGGTGACCAACACCAGCAGGATCATGATGCGCAGCGGGGAGCCGCGGGCACGCTTGGCGGCCCAGATCGCGGTGTATTCGAACACACCGGTCTGCCGGAGCACACTGACGATGATCATCATGCCGAACAGCAAAAACAGTACGTTCCAATCGATTCCGGTGGCGTGTGAGTAGAACACGTCGTCGGAATCGATCACCGGCATTGCGACCATGATCGCCGCGCCCGCCAGCGCCACCAATGTCTTGTGCACGCGGTCGCTGGCGATCAGCGCGTAGGCGACGACGAATACGACGACCGCTACGACGCTCATCGATTGTCCTGTGGGCTCAAGGCTTTGGCGGTATCAGTGTTTGAGTGCCGCGGCCAGTAGACGCGATGCGGTAATGACGCCAACCAACGTCTTGTCTTTGACCACCGCGATCAGCGGGCTGCGCAGCCGCGCCATCATGGCGGCCACCTCGATGATCGTGTCGTCCGCGTGCGCAAATGGCACATTGGTCAGGTGATCCGGGAGCACGTCCCCGACCGTTTTGCCGCCCAACTTGTCGGCCGCGCGGTCGGCCATGGATTCATTGAGCACACCGGCCAGCGAGGGGTCGTCTTGCACGTATTTGGGCACGATGAACCGGACGACCTGGGAGGCCGGCAGCACCGCGAAGGGTTTTCCGGACCGGTCGGTGACGACTATTCCGGGCAGCCGGTGCTCGGCAAGCAGGCGGGCAGCGTCCAGGGCGTCCGAATCGACGCGTACTACCGGGAATTCCTCGGCGAGTTCCGCGGCACGCATACCAAAGACAATACGTCCGCGTGTGCTCCGTCCCACGAAACTAGAGATCCGGCGGTCGGTTTGTAGACTGGCGGGATGCTGGAACAGATCCGCGGGCCCGCTGATCTGCAGCACCTTTCCCAACAGCAGCTACGCGATCTGGCCGCCGAGATTCGCGAGTTTCTGATCCACAAGGTTGCTGCCACCGGGGGGCACCTGGGGCCCAACCTCGGCGTCGTCGAGCTGACGCTGGCGCTGCATCGGGTGTTCTATTCGCCGCACGACCCCATCATCTTCGACACCGGTCACCAGGCCTACGTCCACAAGATGCTGACGGGACGCAGCCACGAATTCGAGGGCCTGCGCAAGAAGGGCGGGTTGTCGGGGTATCCGTCGCGCGCCGAGAGCGAACACGACTGGGTGGAGTCCAGCCACGCCAGCGCCGCGTTGTCCTACGCCGACGGCCTGGCCAAAGCATTCGAGCTGACCGGGCACCGCAACCGGCACGTGGTCGCCGTGGTCGGCGACGGCGCGCTGACCGGCGGCATGTGCTGGGAGGCGCTCAACAACATCGCCGCCTCCGGCCGCCCGGTGATCATCGTCGTCAACGACAACGGCCGCAGCTACGCGCCCACGATCGGCGGTGTCGCCGACCACCTGGCCACCCTGCGGCTGCAGCCGGCTTACGAACACGTGCTGGAAAAGGGCCGCGACGCGGTGCGCTCGCTGCCCCTGGTCGGCGACATCGCCTACCGCTTCATGCACAGCGTCAAAGCCGGAATCAAGGACTCGCTGTCGCCGCAGCTGCTGTTCACCGACCTCGGCCTGAAGTACGTGGGCCCGGTCGACGGTCACGACGAACGCGCCGTGGAGGCCGCGCTGCGCCACGCCCGCGGCTTCGGGCGCCCGGTGATCGTGCACGTCGTCACCCGCAAGGGCATGGGTTATGCGCCGGCGGAGGACGACGAGGCCGAACAGATGCATTCGTGCGGCGTGATCGACCCGGTCACCGGGCGGGCCACGAACATCGCCGGCCCGGGCTGGACGGCCACCTTCTCCGACGCGCTCATCGGCTACGCCGGAAAGCGGCGCGACATCGTGGCCATCACCGCCGCGATGCCCGGCCCCACCGGGCTGACGGCGTTCGGGCAACGGTTCCCGGACCGCCTGTTCGACGTCGGCATCGCCGAGCAACACGCGATGACATCGGCGGCCGGGCTGGCGATGGGCGGCATGCATCCGGTGGTCGCCATCTACTCGACGTTCCTTAACCGGGCCTTCGACCAGATCATGATGGACGTCGCGCTGCACAAGCTGCCCGTCACCATGGTGCTCGACCGGGCGGGGATCACCGGTTCGGACGGCGCCAGCCACAACGGCATGTGGGACTTGTCGATGCTGGACATCGTGCCCGGCATCCGGGTGGCCGCACCCCGCGATGCCACCCGGTTGCGTGAGGAACTCGGCGAGGCGCTTGATGTCGACGACGGTCCGACGGCGATTCGGTTCCCCAAAGGTGATGTGGGCGAAGACATTCCGGCCGTCGAGCGGCCGATCGGGTGTCGATGTGCTCGCGGTGCCGGCCACCGGGCTGAACCACGACGTGCTGCTGGTTGGGGTGGGCGCGTTCGCGCCGATGGCGTTGGCGGTGGCCAAGCGGCTACACAACCAGGGCATCGGCGTGACGGTGATCGACCCCCGTTGGGTGCTGCCGGTGTCCGACGGTGTCCTCGAATTGGCGGGGCAGCACAAGCTGGTCGTCACGTGCGAGGACAACGGCGTCAACGGCGGAGTCGGTTCGGCCGTGTCGGCCGCGCTGCGTCGTGCGGAGATCGACATGCCCTGCCGCGACGTCGGCCTGCCGCAGCAGTTCTACGAGCACGCGTCGCGGGGTGAGGTGCTGGCCGACCTGGGGCTGACCGACCAGGACATCGCCCGCCGGATCACCGGTTGGGTTGCGGCGCTGGGCAGCAGCGTTTCCGAAGCGGAGATCCGCGAGCATCTGGACTAACGGTCGGCCCCGTCAGCGTCGTCCGGCGGCTGAACCTTCGAATACGCGTGGTGGCGCAGCCGCCGCCGAACGTGCAATCAGCGCGAGAAACCCGCAAATTCTTCGCACTGAGCACACGTTGGCGTTGCCGTGCCGCCGAAACGCGGGCGGCACCTAATCCGCCGGCGGCTGCAGTGCGCGCGCCAGGCCGGGGACGACGAGCTCTTGCTGCCATGCCCGCGCCTGGCCCGCGCGCAAAAACTCTTGGACGGCCCCGACGGGATCGGGCGCGTCCGCCCAATC
Organism: uncultured Actinomycetota bacterium; assembly: GCA_963703795.1. Lineage (GTDB taxonomy): Bacteria > Actinomycetota > Actinomycetes > Mycobacteriales > Mycobacteriaceae > Mycobacterium. Next base: position 97,103 of record CAVPFT010000002.1, read on the forward strand.
CCAGCACAGCCGTCGCACCAGGTCGGGTGAGATCAGGTTCTCGGTGGGAACGCCCACCCGCTGCGACACTTCCGCCAGCGCCGCCCGGGCGGCCTCCAGCCGTGCGGCGGCCTCCGGTTTGCGTTTGCTCCAGCGCGCCGGCGCCGGCGGCCCGTCAGGCGGCTCGGCGTCGTTCGGCGAATCCTGTACCTGCCGGGCCGTTTCCAGCGCCGCCAACCAGATCTCGGCGCTGCGACGCTGGTTGCGCCCGCCGAACACCGGCAACTGGACGAGGTCGGCCACCGTCTTCGGATCGGCGACCGCGGCATCGATGATGGCCGAATCCGGCAGCACGCGGCGGGGCGCGACGTCGCGGCGCTGCGCGATACGGTCACGCGTCACCCACAATTCGCGAACCGCGGCCAGGCCTCGCCGGTCACGCACCCGATGGATTCCCGACGTTCGTCGCCAGCGGTCCCGTCGTGCAACCGGCGCAATCTCCCTGGCGCCCACGCTCCGCAGATAGTCGAATTCCTGTGCGGCCCAATCCGTTTTGCCTTGCGTCGCCAGCACATCCGAAATCGCCGCGCGCAGCTGGATCAGCAACTCCACGTCCAGGGCCGCGTAGTTGAGCCATTCGGCGGGCAGCGGGCGCTTGGACCAGTCGGCCGCGCCATGGCCCTTGGCCAACCCGAAACCCAACAGCCGCTCGGCCATGGTCGCCAGGTTCACCCGGTCGAACCCGGCCAGCCGCCCGGCGAGCTCGGTGTCGTACAGCGCCGGCGGCCGCATGCCGACCTCGGCCAGGCAGGGCAGGTCCTGATCGGCGGCGTGCAGGATCCATTCGTCGGTGGTCAGCACCTCGGCGACGGGCCGCAGCGCGGTCAGCTGGTCGGCGCCGTGGCTGACCGGGTCGATGAGCACCGTGCCGGCGCCGTCCCGCCGGATCTGGATCAGATAGGCCCGGTTGGAGTAGCGGAATCCCGACGCTCGCTCGGCGTCCACCGCAAACGGCCCGCGGCCACGCTCCAGGCGTTGCGCGGCCGCCTCGATCTCGCGCACGGTCACGGAGATATCGGGAACGCCGTCGGCCGGATGGAGCAGCGGTGTGGCTTCGGGTTCGGTGCTGTCGGGCGCGGTGCCTTCGGGCCCGTGGGCCCCGGTTCGCCCATTTCAGGCGCGTGACCGCGAGCCCAGGTCGGTGACCCCGGTCGGCGGTAGGCCAGCGGCGTGCTCCAGCACCTCACAGAACGCCTCGACGTGCACCCCGACTTCGGGGTTGGTCGCCGTCCACGATGCCCGTAGTTCCAGCTGGTGGGCGCGTGGTGGTCCGGAGATGTCGCCGTAGCGCACCGACGTGGTGGCGGTGACGGTGCCGCCCAGTGCGGTGACCTGCTCCATGCGCGACTGCAGCGCGTCGGCCAGCCAGCTCCAGGCCACCTCGGGCAGCAGGGGATCGATGGCCTCACTGGGGTCGAGGTCGGCCTGGATGTAGGTCACCAGGCGAATGGTGCCATCCCACGCGTCGGCGCCGTCGGGGTCGTACAACAGGATCAGCCGGCCGAACGCGTCACCCTCGGATCGCTCCGGCACGATCTCGAGGTCGGGATGCTTGACCTCGGCTCCCAGCGCATAGCTGTAGGGCGCCAGCCGCTGCGGGGGCCGGATCGGTCCCAGCTCGATCTCCGGCCGCACGGTGACGGCGTTCATCGCCGCCACCGCCTCGCGGAATGGGGCCGGTTCAGTCGAGGTCACAGCGTTCGACGGTAGACCCATCGGCCGACACGCCGCCACAGGCGCGCCGAGCCGAGAACCCGTCGCGACCAAGCCGTTACCGGGCCGTTCCGCCGGTAAATCGGGCCGGGCGCTTCTCGCGATGCGCGGCCAGCCCTTCGCGGACGTCGGGGCCGCCGAAACTGAGAAATTCCAGGCCAAGCGACGTTTCGAAGGTGGGGCCGAACATGCGATACCAGTAGTTCAGGCTGTGCTTGGTCCAGCGGATCGCGTCTTGCGCGCCCTGCGCCAGATTTTCGGCGAGCCGGCGTCGCGGTGGGCAGCACGTCGTCGTCGTCGACGCAGGTGGAGACCAGGCCAATGCGCTCGGCTTCCTCGCCGAGCAACGTCTCGCAGGTGAGCAGGTAGTACTTGGCCTTGGCCATGCCGACCAGCAGCGGCCAGCAGATCGCGGCGTGATCGCCCGCCGCCACGCCGAGTTTGGTGTGCCCGTCGATGAGTTTCGCGGTCCGGCCCGCCACCGAGATGTCGGCGAGTAGCGCCACCACCAGGCCCGCCCCGACGGCGGGTCCCCGGATCGCCGAGACCACGGGCTTGTCGAAACTGACCATGTTGAGCACCAGATCGCGGGCCTCGCGCATGATGCGGACCCGGCCTTCGTAGTCGCCTATGGTTTCCTCGATCAGGTCGAAGCTGCCGCCGGAGGAAAAGGCTTTGCCCTCACCGCGGACCAACACGACACGCACGGCGGGATCGCGATCGATCACCGGCCAGATGTCGGCAAGGTCGCGGTGCATTTGCGGCCCGACCGAATTCAGCCCCGGGGCGTCGAGAACCAGCGTCAGCACGCCATTTTCGTTGGGTTCGCAGCGCAGGCTGGGGAACTCGTCGTAATCGATCGACTTCGGCATTTTCTGGGCACTCCTGAAGGTCATGGCAGCATTGAGCTCGATGAGTACTCGTCGCGACCTTACCGAGTCGCCGTATCTTGCCGCCGTCACCGGGCGCAAACCCAGCCGGGTGCCAGTGTGGTTCATGCGGCAGGCCGGTCGTTCGCTGCCGGAATACCGGGCGCTGCGCGAACGGCACAGCATGCTGGCGGCGTGCTTGGAGCCCGAGGTCGCCTGTGAGATCACGCTGCAGCCGGTACGCCGCCACGGCGTCGATGCGGCGATCGTGTTCTCCGACATCGTGGTGCCGCTGCGCGCCGCGGGCATCGATTTGGACATCGTCGCCGACGTCGGACCGGTGATCGAGCACCCGGTGCGCACCGACGCCGATATCGACGCGATGAAACCCCTTGATCCGCAAGCGATTCAGCCGGTGTGCGAGGCGGTTTCGCTGCTGGTTGCCGAGCTGGGTGAGGTGCCGCTGATCGGTTTCGCCGGGGCGCCGTTCACGCTGGCGTCCTACCTCGTCGAAGGCGGCCCCAGCCGTAACCACCCCCGCACCAAGGCGATGATGCTGGCCGAACCGACGAGCTGGCATGCGCTGATGTCGAAGCTGACCGATCTCACGGTCGCGTTCCTGCGCGGGCAGATCGAGGCCGGGGTCGACGCCATCCAGGTGTTCGATTCGTGGGCGGGAACGCTGTCGCTGGCCGATTATCGCCACTACGTGCTGCCACACAGCTCGCGGGTTTTCGCCGCACTGGCCGAATACGGCGTGCCCATGACGCACTTCGGGGTCGGGACCGCCGAATTGCTGGGCGCGATGTCGGCGGCCTTGAAACCGGCCCCGGCGACGGTCGTCGGCGTGGACTGGCGAACCTCCCTGACGGATGCCGCGACCCGTGTCGAGCCCGGCACGGCGCTGCAGGGCAACCTCGATCCGGTCGTGCTGCTGGCGGGTTGGCCGGCGGTGGACGGTGCCGCGCGGGCCGTGGTCGACGACGGGCGCCGGGCCGTCGACGCCGGCGCGGCCGGCCACGTCTTCAATCTCGGCCACGGGGTGCTGCCCGAGACCGATCCCGGTGTGCTGACCGCGCTGGTATCGCTGGTCCACTCCTTATGACCGCTCGTTCGTATTGTGTTGTGGGGGGCGGGATCTCGGGACTGACGGCGGCATACCGGCTGCGCGCGGCCGCCGGCGACGACGCGACCGTCAGGCTGTTCGATCCCGCCGACCGGCTGGGCGGCGTGTTGCGCACCGAACTGGTCGGCGGACGGCCGATGGACTTAGGAGCCGAGGCGTTCGTGCTGCGCCGGCCCGAGATGCCGGCGTTGCTGGCCGAGCTGGACCTGTCGGGGCGCCAACTGGGCACCACCGGCGCCCGGCCGCTGATCTACAGCGGGCAAGAGTTGCACCCGCTACCCGCGGGCACGGTCGTGGGAATTCCGTCGTCGGGAACTTCGGTGGCCGGGCTCGTCGATGACGCCACCGTCGCGCGCATCGACGCCGAACCGGACCGTTCGCTGAGCTGGCAACCGGGCGGCGATCCCGCGGTGGCGGAATTGGTGGGCGACCGATTCGGCGAGCAGGTCGTGGCTCGCTCGGTGGACCCGCTGCTGAGCGGGGTGTATGCGGGCTCCGCGTCGACTATCGGTCTGCGCGCGGCCGCCCCCGGCGTGGCGGCGGCCTTGGACCGCGGCGCGCCGAGTCTGACCGACGCGGTCCGGCAGGGGTTGCCGCCGGCGACCGGGGCGCCGATCTTCGGCGCGATCGACGGCGGCTACCGGGTGCTGACCGACGAACTCGTCGACCGCGGCCGACCGCACTGGGTGCGGGCCGCGGTGGAAAAGCTCGACCGTGACGAGCGTGGCTGGGCGCTGCTCGACGACACCGGCGCGCATTGGCACGCCGACGCGGTGATCCTCGCGGTTCCCGCGCCGCAGGCGGCGGCGCTGCTGCGGGAGATCGCCCCGCGGACCTGCGCGGCCGCGAGCCGGATCCGGAGCGCGTCGTCGGTGGTGGTGGCGCTCGCGGTGCCGCTCGATACCCCGTTTCCGCAGTGTTCCGGGGTGCTGGCGGCCAGCGGCGAGCCGCTGCGCGCCAAGGCGATCACGCTGTCCTCCCGAAAATGGGGCTCGCGCGCGGACACGCAATTGCTGCGGCTGTCGTTCGGGCGGTTCGGCGATGACCTGGCCTCCCGCGCCTCCGACGACGAGCTGCTGGCCTGGTCGGTGAGCGATCTGGCCGCCGTGTTCGGTCTGACCGTTGAACCCGTCGATGCCCGCGTCCAACGCTGGATCGACGCGATGCCGCAGTACGGCCCCGGCCACGCCGACGTGGTCGCCGAGGTGCGCGCCGGCTTGCCGCCGACGATCGCGGTGGCCGGCAGCTACCTCGACGGCATCGGTGTGCCCGCGTGTATCGGTGCGGCCGGCCGGGCGGTCGAGCGCGCCATCAGGGCCTTGGAGGGCTTGGCGGGCTCGGACGCGGAAGTGGCACGATAGGTTTCATGGCCAAACTCGACTATGAAGCCCTGAACTCGGCGCTTCGGTACCTGATGTTTTCGGTGTTCTCGGTGCGGCCCGGCGCGCTCGGTGAGCAGCGTGAGGCCGTAATCGACGACGCGTCCACCTTTTTCAAGCTGCAGGAGGAGCGCGGGGTGGTGGTGCGTGGCCTCTACGACGTGGCGGGCCTGCGGGCCGACGCCGATTTCATGATCTGGACCCACGCCGAACGCGTCGAAGCGCTGCAGGCGACCTACGCCGATTTCCGGCGCACGACCGCGCTGGGCCGGGCGTGCTCGCCGGTGTGGAGCAGCGTGGCGCTGCATCGGCCGGCCGAGTTCAACAAGAGCCATATCCCGGCCTTTCTGGCGGGTGAGGAGCCCGGCAATTACGTCTGCGTGTATCCGTTCGTGCGGTCCTACGAGTGGTACCTGCTGCCCGACGAGGAACGCCGCCGCATGCTTGCCGAGCACGGCATGGCCGCCCGCGGGTACAAGGACGTCCGCGCCAACACGGTGCCGGCCTTCGCGCTGGGCGACTACGAATGGATCCTGGCCTTCGAGGCCCCCGAATTGGACCGCATCGTCGATCTGATGCGGGAACTGCGCGCCACCGACGCCCGTCGGCATACCCGTGCGGAGACGCCGTTTTTCACCGGGCCGCGGGTGCCGGTCGAGCAATTGGTCAACTCTCTGCCTTGATCCGATAGGGGGACACATGACGACTGAGTTCGATCCGACCGATCCGACCCGTTTCGAGGAGATGTATCGCGACGAGCGGTGCAGCACGGCTTGCCCGCCGCCACGCCGTGGGACATCGGCGGTCCGCAGCCGGTGGTCCAGCAGCTGGTCGCGCTGGGCGCGATCAAGGGCGAGGTGCTCGACCCGGCACCGGCCCCGGTCACCACGCGATCTACTACGTCTCCAAGGGCTACCGGGCCACCGGCGTCGACGGGGTCGGCCGGCGCCCTCGAGCGCGCCCGGGAGAACGCGCGCAGGGCCGGGGTGTCGGTGGACTTCCAGCTGGCCGACGCCACCAAGCTGGAGGACTGGACGGCCGCTTCGACACCGTCGTCGACTGCGCCTTCTACCACACCTTCAGCACCGAGCCAGAGCTGCAGAAGTCCTACGTGCAGGCGTTGCGGCGGGCCACCAAGCCCGGCGCGCGCCTGTACATGTTCGAGTTCGGCGAGCACAACGTGAACGGCTTCCGCATGCCGCGGTCGTTGTCCGAAGACGACTTCCGCCAGGTGCTTCCGCTCGGCGGGTGGGAGCTCACCTACCTGGGAACGACCACCTACCAGGTCAACATGAGCCTCGAGACCCTTGAGGAGATGGCCAAGCGCAATCCCGACATGGCCGACCGGGTCGAGCCGCTGATCGAGCGGTTTCGGGTGATGGAGCCCTGGCTGGTCAACGGGAGGCTGCACGCCCCGTTCTGGGAGGCCCACGCCACCCGGACGGACTACTCGAGGCGAGCCTGTCGTTAACGCGGGATATCGTGCCCGAGTGGTGACCGCGCCAACTACAGCTCGAATCACCATCCCCGACGCGGCGGCGGGGCGCCCCCGACCCGGCCCGCCCCCGAGCGCCCTCCCCGGCTCTCCCCCCCCAAAGCCTCCGCTCCCACCCCCCGCCCCCCCCGCCCCCCCCCCCCCCCCCCCCCCCCCCCCCCCCACCTACCCCTGCCTCGCCCCCCCCTCCCCCCCCGCCCCCCCCCCCCACCCCCCGGGCCCGGAACACCGGTTACCGCCTGCCCCGCCCCCCCCCGCACCCGCGGACACCAACCAACCCCGGTGCCCCCGCGGTAACGGCACCGCGGCCGGGTCTCCGGCGCGGCCCCCTGGCGCCCCAGGGCACCCCCCCACCACCGCCGGACACCAGACCGCGCACCTGGCGCTCTGCTCTGCGCCCCCGGCCACACCCGCCCGGCGCCGCCACCCCGAAACGGAGACGCCGGCCCCCCCGGCCGCCCGTTTCCTCGCCCTCAGACCCGCGGCGCCCCGGCCCCTACCCCCGCGGGCCCCCCGCCGACTCGGGCCCGGCCTCACAGGCGCCCCAGCGAACCCCGCCGGCTCCCCTCATCCCGCCCGCCGGGCTCCCGCCCCCCCCCCCCCCCCCACCCCCCCCCCCCGCGCTACGCCCCCGTCGGGACCAGGCGCAGCGAGATCGAGTTGATGCAGTAGCGCTGATCGGTCGGGGTCGGATAACCCTCACCGGCGAACACGTGGCCCAGGTGGCTGTGGCAGTTCGCGCACAGCACCTCGGTGCGCGTCGCGCCCAGCGAATGGTCGGGGCGCAGGATCACCGCGTCGGAATTCGCCGGGTCGAAGAACGACGGCCAGCCGCAGTGCGACTCGAATTTCTCTGTGCTGCGGAACAATTCGGCACCACAGGCCCGGCATTGGTAGACGCCTTCGGTCTTGGTGTCGGTGTACTCACCGATGAATGGCCGCTCTGTGCCGGCCCGACGCAAGACCTGAAATTCCTCCGCGGAGTGAGTTTCTTACGCCACGCGTCGTCGGTCAGCTCGAGTTTGGGACGGGTCATGCGTTCACGCTAGCGCGCTCGCGCTTGGCCGTCAGCCACGCCGGGTCGATGCCGCCGTCCAGCCGGTTCTCGTCCTTGGCGTCGGAGTAGCGGAAGTAGAGCACGGTGAACACCACGATCAACAAGAGTGACCAGCCGTAGGTGATCTTCAGGTATTCCAGCGCGCGGCCGTATCGCATCCAGTTGAACAGCAGCCAGCGGTCCAGCGTCATGAAGCCGTAGATTCCCAGCCACGCCGGCCAGTTGCGGATCAGCGAGTTGGGCAGCACGACCGTCATCAGGAAGGGCAACAGCATCATCGAGTAGTAGCCCTGGGCCAGCGACAGCACCAGCCACGACCACAACAGCAGCACGCCCGTCGAGTTGGTGAACCAGAAAAGCGGGTCGCTGGTGCGGTAGTAGCGGTACAACAGCCACAGAGCGCCGATCGCAAGCAGCGTGAACAGAATTCGCAGGAACACGATCAGCCAGGTGGGCAGGCCGAAGTACACGCCGTTGCCCTCGATCGAGCTGTTGAAGTAGTCGCGGGTGCCCAGGATGTAGGGCACCGTTCTCGTGACGAAATCCTTCGGATCGCTGACCAACGGCCACGCCGCCACATTGACGACAATCGGAACCACGAACGCGGGCACCAGCGCGCGCCACTGACGGTTCAACAGCGGCAGCAACAGCAGCGGCCCGAGCAACGGTTTGAGCACCAGGGTCAGCCCGATGGCGAGTCCGGCCCACCACTGATGGCCGACTCTGCCGTCCAGCAGCCAGCGCAAGAACAGCACTTCCAGCAGCAGGATGCAGCCGTTGATGTTGGTGAACACCAGCGTGTTGGTCACGGTCTCGGTGCAGAACATGGCCAGCAGCAGGGCGGGGGCGGCCACGGAGGACAGCGTGAACTTGAACAACCGCAGCATCAAGTACCAGGCAATCAGGATGGCCACGGTGTTGATCAGGATGAACAAATATCGCGACGGCGCGAAGGGCAGGTATCCGAACGGCGCCATCAGCAGCGTGCCGCCGGGTGGGTACAGGTAGTGCGGGTCGACGTAGTCGAAGTGCTCGTTGTAGATGTCCCAGCCGCGCCGGAAGTTCAGCACGGCCCGGTAGACCGGCTTGAAATCGTCGGTGATGTTGCCGTTGGTGGTGACCACGATGCTGCGGTGCAGCACCGACATAATGGCCACCGGCCACAACACGGACCGCAGTACCGTCGCCACGCTCGGTGCGCCGGTGCGGGGACGAAATGCGGCCAGTATCCAGTCGCGCAAGCCGGTTCGGACCGGGTCAGCTTCCGTCACCAGCGCACCGTACACCGGATGCTCAGCCCGACGACGATGCGGCCGCGCCGCGGTCCGGGGAAAGCCGGGCAATCAGGCGGAAGCCAAGTCTCAGGCGGGACAGTAGGTGTCGGTCGCCGGCAGCTTGCCGCTATTGGCGTAGCCGATCAGCGGCGGGACCGCGCAGGGCGAATAGATGCTGGCGCCATGGCCGATGCCCTGCCACATCACCCGCTTGCTGGCCGCGTTGGCGTTGATGATGGTGGCCGCCGTCGCGGCGATCCCCTCGGTGCCCACGATCGGGTCGCTCTGCACGCCCGCAAGCAGGACGTCGATTTTGAGGTCTTTGGGCGGCGCCGGCGGTGAACCGGTGGGCCAGTGCACGCATTTGACCAAGTTGAGGGCGGCGACCGTGCCGAATTGGGGATAGAGCTTGCCCCACGCGACCACGAGTTCGCGCACCCGGTCCGGCGTTGGGCGGTTGACCGCGTCGCTGCAGGAGTTGACGAACTGGCCGTCCGAGTCGGCGGTGGCGTCGGCGTGCTTGATCAAGTTGTTCAGCGGGTTGGCGTCGCCCGACCGGGCGGCCGCCAGCGCGTTGGCCAGGTTCGTGGTGGCGCCGACGCGGCCCCCGGAGGGGAAGCCGAGGGCGACCGTGATGGCGTTGGCCACCGCGGCCACCGGTAGGCCGCCGGGCCCCTTGCCGGCGCGGGCGTCGGCCAGCAGCGCGCTGACGGCCCCCTTCGGATCGGGACCCAGCGCGCAGTTCACCGCGACGCACTGGGCGGCGAACGCGTCGAGCGCGGTCTGCTGGCCCTTGACCCGCTGCTCGGCGGCCGCTTCGGCGTTGACGCCCAAGGCAACCGGGGAGTCGAGGATCAGGCGGGCGACCCGGTCAGGCCGCGACGCGGCGTAAGTCAGCGCCACCTGGGCGCCGTTGCCGATCCCGAGCAGTGCGACCGCGGGCACGTCCCAGAGGTTGCGCAGTCGCTCGATGTCTGAGGCGGCGTGCGAATTGTCGTAGGCGGAGGCGCCCGGGGAGAGGGCGTCGGTGCAGTTTGTGGTCGCGTTGTTCGAGACGTCGGACAGGTTGGCAACCGGGTCGTCGCCGGTGCGGAACTGCGCCTGGTCGCGCATCGTCTGACGGTCGGTTTGATCCCGGCAGTCGATCGGGCTCGACATGCCGATGCCGCGGCGGTCGACGGCGACGACGGGGTGGGTTTGGAGCACGTCGGAACCCGCCAGGGACAGCCAGACCGGCAACTGCGTCGACGACGGCAGGTCGGAGCCGGTGGTGAAGACGAGCGGGCCCGCATCGTGCGGGGTCTGGCTCGAGCGCGCGCGGACCACGCCGATGCTCAGGGTCCCGGACCCGCCGTTGACCGGGTCCAGGTCGGCGTCGTAGTTCGCGCAATCCAGCTGGACGCCGGGCGCGGCAGGGACGGCGGCGTCGGTGAAGACCCGCGACGTGCAGTCGTGCCAGGACAGGTCGTTCTTGGGTGCGGCGATCGGCGGCGGACCGCTGGGCGGAGGCTTCGTTGTCGGCACGCCCTGGGGGCGGGCGCCGGAATTGGTGGCGAAGCGCGGGTCTGCGGCCAGGCCCGGGACGCAGCCGGCCAGCACCGTGATCACCGTGCAGGCCACCGCTCCCCGGACGGTGGCGGAGGTGATCTGCCGACTCATGCCGACCACAGTAGCCATCCGTCCCGGCTTCACCGGCTCGGCTCGTCCTTCACGTAGCGGGTGTAGAGGTAGCCGGCATCGTCGGTCAGGATGTGGGCACAGCGCATGCGGGTCAGCACCTGGCCCGGGCCCGTCGCGATCCGTCGGGCCAGCCCCCCGGCCAGATACGGCGCGATCGTCAGGCACAGCTCGTCGAGCATGTCATGCTGGATGAACGCGCCGAGCAGCATCGGCCCGCCTTCGGTCAGGACGCGGCGCATTCCGCGAGCACCGAGGGCATCCAGCAAGACGGACTCGTCGACCCTGTCGGGATCGCCGCCCGAGCAGTCGAGGACGTCGCACAGACCGGTGAGCAGACGGCTCGTCTCTTCGGCCGCCGCCGTGCAGGTGAGCACCAGCGGCGGCACCTCCGTCCGGGTGAACACCGCCATGTCGCGGTCCAGGCGACCCGACTTGGTGACGATCGCCAGTTGCGGGACCTCGCTTTGCCCGCGGGCCTGCCGCCGCTGCCGCTGGGCGACCCCGAGTTGCGCGCCCGAATAACCCTCGATCCGCACGGTGCCCGCGCCGACCACGATGACGTCCGCGAGTTCCCGCAGCAGGTGAAAAATGAGTCGGTCGCCGGGTCCCGCCAGGGTGCCCGTCTTGCCGTCCGCGGTGGCGCCGCCGTCCACACTGGCAATGAAATTCGCCCGCACCCACGTCCCGTACCCGTCCGGGTAGTCGTAGAGCGGGGGGAGTTCGCCGTCGTCGAGTTCGCGTGTCGACCCGAGCAACCTCAGCGACGCCTCTGAGGGCCCGGTGGCCCCGGTGTCAGAGAGCGGCATGAGCTTGATTGCAGCACGCCGCTACAGTGCCTGCATGCACGGGTCCGCCTCCGCCGATGCGCCAGGCCCCGTGGCCCGGCTGGTGGATCGGCATCCGACCGTGTCGCCGCAGCGGCTGATCGCTCAATTACGGCCGCCGCCAACGTTCGCCGAGGTGAGCTTCGCGACGTATCACCCGGATCCGGCGGAACCGACCCAATCGGCCGCCGTCGTGGCCTGTGCGGACTTCTGCCGGCAGGCCGTGGAGCGCCGGGCCGGGCGCCGGAGACTGCTCGGCAAGCGGGCGGCACTGCCCGGTGTGGGGCTCTATCTCGACGGCGGCTTCGGCGTGGGCAAGACCCACCTGCTCGCCTCGGCCTATTACCAGTTGCCCGGTGACGGGCCGCAGGGCCCAATGCCCAAGGCGTTCGCCACCTTTGGTGAGCTCACCCAGCTCGCCGGGGTGTTCGGTTACGTCGAATGCATCGAGATGCTGGCCAGTTACACGGCGGTGTGCATCGACGAGTTCGAGCTCGACGATCCGGGCAACACCACCCTGATCTCGCGGATGCTCTCGTCGTTGGTCGAGCGGGGGGTGTCGGTCGCCGCGACCTCCAACACCCTGCCCGGGCAGCTGGGCGAGGGCCGCTTCGCCGCTCAGGACTTTCTGCGCGAGATCAACACGCTGGCAAGCATTTTCACCACGGTGCGAATCGAGGGCCCCGACTATCGCCACCGCGGCCTGCCACCGGCGCCGCCGTCGTTGTCGGATGCGGAGGTGATCGCGCGCGCCGCGCGGGTCGACGGTGCGACGCTTGACGATTTCGATGCGCTCTGTGCGCACCTGGCCACCATGCACCCGTCGCGGTATCTGACGCTGATAGAGGGCGTCACCACGGTGTTCCTGACCGGAGTGCACGGCATCGACGACCAGAACGTCGCGCTGCGGCTGGTGTCGCTGACCGACCGGCTCTATGACGCGGGCATTCCGGTGGTGGCCTCCGGCGCGAAGCTCGACACCATCTTCGGCGAGGAGATGCTGGCCGGCGGGTATCGAAAGAAGTACCTGCGGGCGACTTCACGGCTGGTGGCGCTGACCTCTTTTGGGTAGGCCGGGATCAAGCAAGCTCGCGAACCATGACGTAGTCGTTCTCGCGGCGAGCGCCCACTTGAAAAGTCCTGGTGCCGTTGACCTTGAACCCGTTCTTGGCGTAAAAGCGTTGTGCGCGTTGGTTTCCCTGGTTGACGCCTAGCCACATGCGGCGCGTACCCCACTCTTTCGCGGTGGCCAGCGTGCGTTCCATCAACGCCGTCGACACGCCGGCGCCATGGTGGTCGGCGACAACGTACATCTTCGACAGCTCGGCGGTTTCGTCGGCGCCGTCGTCGCGAATGAGCATGGCATAACCGATGATTAGGCCATTCCGTGCGGCCGTGATGATGGCGCGTTGCGGATCGGCCAGATACTCCGCGAAGCGCTCGGCCGACAGGTTGGCGTCGATGAACGACGCGATGTTCTCCGGCGCCGTAGCCGGCGGACAGGCCAGCGGGAAGGTGCGCGCGGCGACGGTCGCGAGCTCTTCGGTGTCGACCGAACCCGTCGTGACGACGCGTACGGCCAGCGTCAGAGGTTCCACTGCGCGAGGTGGTAGCCCGTCTTCTTATCGAGCAGCACGACGGTGGAGACCGGATCGCGGTAAGCGTCCCAATAGACTCCGCCGCGCACGATCGCCCCGTTCGGCGCGTTCACGAGCACGTTGTCCAGCGCGTCGGGCGCATCGGAGGCCCGCGGCTTGTAGGCGTCGGCGAACGGCGTCACCCCGTCGAAGCTGAAGTTGGTCGCCATGATGTACGGATTGGGCACCCGGATCGCGCGGATCGTCACGTCGGCCCGGTCAACCGTGCTGCCCGGAAAGCTTTTGATCGGAACACCCTCACGCGTGTAGCCGAATCCCGGCGGCGGGTCGCAGGGGGCCACGCTGCTGACGGTGACGTCGGCGACGTAGGTGCCGGTATCCACCCGCAGCGTGTCGCCGATGTGACCGATCGGCGCATCGCCCGCCAAAGCCCGCGGAGCGGACACCGCGGCAACGCCGATGGCGGTGACGCTCGCGGCGGCGACGAGGAAGGCGGACAGGACGATCAGCCAGCGGCGCATTTCGGCCTCCGTTCTGGGGACCTTCGCATGATCGCACACGGGCTAATGCAAGGGGGAGGGGTTGGACCCTAACCCTTTCCACTGCTCAGTGAGTCAAGGGCGGCGGTGAGATCGGCCTCGACGCGGTCCTTGTCGACGCCGGATCGGTGCAGCGGTCCGGCACCGTCTTCGAGTTCGAGCAGCGCCAGCAATAGGTGTTCGGTGCCAATGTAGTTGTGGCCGAGCCGAAGTGCTTCGCGGAAGGTCAGTTCCAGCGCCTTGCGCGCCGGGCCGCTGAACGGGATGAGTGCCGGGGTTTCGGCGCATGCCGGCGGTAGCGTCACGTCGGCACGGACGGCCTCGGCGTCGACCTGCTGTCGGCCGAGCAACACCGAGGCCAACGCAGCCGGATCGCTGAGCACCCCCAGCAGCAGATGGTCGGGGGTGATCTCACAATTGGCGGCTTCGTGCGCGGCGTTCTGTGCCGCGACGACGGCATTGCGGGCCCGCGGTGTGAAGCGTCCGAACCCCTGTTCGGGGTCCAGGGTGCTCGGCTCGGCGCGCGGGACGAACCGCTTCTGGGCGGCCTGTTTTGTGACGCCCATGCTCTTGCCGATGTCGGTCCAGGAGGCTCCGGAGCGGCGAGCCTGATCGACGAAGTGGCCGATCAGGTGGTCGGCGACCTCACCCAGGTGCTCGGCGGCCAGGACGGCATCGGCGAGTTGATCGAGGGCGTCGGGGTGTACCTGCTTGATGGCATTGATCAGCTCATCGAGACGGACGGGATAGGCGATCGGTGCCGGCTGGGACATAGCGTCAACATTAGGTTGACGACATGTCTAGCGTCAATCGGAGGTTGACGACAGCACGGGCCCGAATGTGATGCGGGTCAGTCTCCACTCTGGGACGATCAGGGAACCGTGAAACGCCTCCTCCTGACGCTGACGAGCCTTGCCGCCGCGATCGGCATGGCCGTGCCCGCGCACGCCGACGACAAAGACCTCGCGTTCCTCACCTCGCTCCAGGCCGCCGGCATCACCTACCCCGATCCCACCCGGGCGATCGCGGCGGGCAGATGGGTGTGCCAGGCGGTCGGTCAGGGCAGGCAGATGGTGGATGTCGTCAAGTCGATCCAAGCCGAGAACTCCGGGCTCCGCGGGGACAACGCGGCCAGGTTCACGGCGATCGCGGCCAACGTGTACTGCCCCGAAACGCTGTCGACGCCAGGTCGGTAGCGCCGGGCAATACGCTCGGTGGTTATGCGCGTCGATTCCGGGCCGCTGACGTGGGCCGCCGTAGCGCGGACCTGGCATCTGGACCTGACCTCGGCCACGGTGATCGTGGTGGTGGCCGCCGCATATGTGTGGTGCTACCTGCGGGCCCGAAACGCCGGGCAACTCCGACCCGCGCAGGCCCGGTGCTTTGCGGTGGGCATCGCGCTGTGGGCGCTCGCCACGATCGGCGCGATCGGCGCGTACGCCCACACCCTGTTCTGGATGCGCGCGTTGCAGGTGCTGATGCTGTTGTACGTCGTGCCGTTGTTCATCGCGCTGAGCAAACCGGTCACGGTCGTGCGCGGTGCGCTCGGCCCGGCGGGGCGCGACCGCATCGATCGATTCTTGGCGACCCGGTTCGCGCGGGTGCTCGCACACCCGTTGACGACGTCGCTGGCGATGCTCGGCACGCCGTGGCTGCTCTACCTGACGCCCTGGTACACCGCGTCGCTGGAAAGCGAATGGATTGGCGCGGCCACTCGAATCCTGTTGGTAGGGGTGGGGTTTGGATATTTCTATGCCCGACTGCAAGCGGATCCCGTTCCGCACAGGTACCCCCAGCTGATCTCGCTGCTGATCACCGTCGGCGAGGCCCTCGGCGACGGCGTGCTCGGGTTGGTCATCTGGCAGGGCTCATTGATCGGGGCGGCGTATTACTCGGAGCTACACCGATCGTGGGGCCCCGACCAGCGGCTCGATCAGACCATCGGCGCCGGCGTGTTATGGATCCTGGGCGACCTGGTCGGATGGCCGTTTGTGCTGTTGCTGATGCGTGCGCTGTCCCGCGACGAGAAGGCGCATGCGGTTGCGGTCGACGCCGAGCTCGACGCGGCGGAAGCGGCCGAGACTGAAACCCCGGCACCGTCCGGATTGTGGTGGGAGAACGACCCAGAACTGCGCGAGCGATTCCGTCGACGCTGATGCTCGGGCGCCACCGTTATTCGGCTCGTCATAATTGGCCATGGGCAAGAGGCTTGCCATCGCGTCGGTGGTGCTGATTGTTGTGTCAACCGTCGGGGTCTTTTTCTGGCCCTACGTGGACGAGTCCGTGTTCGACAAGTACGCCGCGTACGGGGAGGTGCCCATCCCCGGCACCCGCACCCTGCACTTACCCGAGGGCGACGTGCAGGTCAGCTTCCACACGGAAATCGCCGGCACGATGGAGGGCGGCGGGCTGCCGATCCCGCAGGGCCTCGACGTGACGATCACCCCACCGAGCGGAGTGGCGACGCCGAAGTTCATCCAGAGCGTGGGGGAGACCACCGCGGACAACCAGGACGTGCACGTGCTCGTGGGGGCGGTGCGCATTCCCGCGGCCGGCGACTACACCATCACCGCGAACGGGAAGGCGAACGCCTACCTCAGTCCCCGTCTGTCATTCGGTCACGTCAATAGCTACGGGTTCCTGGATTGGGTGTTCATGGGCCTCTTGGCGGTCGGCCTGTTGGGCCTGCTGGCGTCGCCATTCGTAGGGCCGCGCAGCCGGCCAGTCGACCGGCCCAAGCCGAAGACGCCCCTGCGGCAGCTGGAAGACATTGCGTCACTGCATAAATCGGGAGCGCTCACCGATGAGGAGTACGAAGCCGAGAAGCGCCGAATTCTCAACGGTCTTTAGGTTCACCGCGGCCGGAAGATTTTGAAATTCACCTGAATTCCGCCCGGCGGCTCAAGCGATCCGCTATGTTGCGCGAGACGTCGGCAACGGCGACCACACCCCAAAGGAGCCAGTGGTAATGAAGGTATCGGTCACTGCCGCTGGCCTGGCGGCGAGCACCCTGGTGGTCGGTGTGGCGGTTACGGGGTGCGGAAGCAACAAGTCCTCAAGCCCGTCGTCAACGCCATCGTCGACGTCGACTTCCGCCGCGTCGTCGTCCGCGACGCCGGCACCGACATCGAGCGGCGGTGCGGCACAGCCTTCCGACTACAGCAATCTGCTGATCAAGCCCAGTGACATCGTCGTTCCGGGTGACACCTTCACCTTGACGCAAACGCTGCCCGTTCCGAACCCGGCGGGAGCTGAAGGCGTGTTCACGAATCAGGGCGGTTCCCGCAAACTCGACGACACCATCTATGTCTATCCCGACGCCGGCGCGGCGTCGCAGGCGCTCGACCAGAGCGCCAAGGCCATTCAGGAGTTGAGCGTGAAGGCCCCGCCGACACCGGTCGACGTGGGCACCGGCGGCCAGATGGCCGTGGGGCCTTCGCCGGACGGCTCCAAGGCGAAGGGGATCGTGATATTCACCGAAGGCAAGGTGTTCACGGTCCTTGAGTTCGAGAGCCCGCCGAACGATCCGCTGCAACCGGACTTCGTCACCGATCTCGGCCGCAAGCAGGACGCGGCCATCAAGAGCGGGCTGCCTTCGTAGACGCCGATGAGCGGCAGGGTCAATCGCCCGCTGCACGCGCGTACACCGTCACAAAGGATTCCGTTGGCGACGACAGCGGTGCTCCCTCGAGCCAGGTCTTTCGTTGCCCATTCTCCCAAGAGTTGTGGCGTTGCTCGCCTAGTAGGGTTCGCAGCGTCGCGGGCATAGTGGATTCAGGGCTGCACGCCGCCCGAACAACGAAGACAAGAGCAGGAGAAAAGTGACAGTACGATTCGGCGGGATCCTCGTGGTCCCGGTCATCTTGGCGCTTGCGACGTTGCTCGGGCCCGCTGCGTGGGCCGACACCTACACCGACCAGGTGGTGGGCAGGTTCGACGCCCGGACGCACGTGGTGGCCGACTCGGCGGCGCGACCGCCGTTGCAAAACCCCGACGCACTTAACCAGCAGATACTTACCAGCCGCTGGACGTGGAGCCCCGCACCGCCGGTCTGGGTGGCGGCGGTGGCGCCTGGCCAGACCGGCGTGACCACGCCGGACGCCGTCCACAACGTCATCCTGGGCCGCGACCCCGCGTTCCGCGGAGTCATCCTGGTGATCGACTCCAGGGGCTACCACGTACGCGCCTACAACGTGCCGAGGGTGATCGCCGACAGCGTCGACCCCTTACTCGGTCAGTCGGCCAAGGATCACCGCAACGACCCCGACGGCGCGACCAGTGAGTTCGTCAGCAAGTTGGCCGGTGTGGACGTGGCTTCCCATGGGCCGGTGACGACCTCACCCGCTGCGAACGCGAAGCACACCAGCTGGACCTGGCTTTGGGTGCTGCTCATCGTCATCGGTATACCCGGGCTGATCTTGTTCGGCGTAAGCCGAAATCGCAAGCGCCGCAGGGACACAGAGGCGCGAGAGCAGATCAAGCAGGAGATGATCGCCGCCGAGTCTGACGTCGCCGACCTCGATAACGCGGTGATGACCAATGCCGAAACGGACGTGAGCGCCGAGTCGTTGAAGGCCAACTCCAGCCTGGGCGACGCCCGAAAGGCCTACCAGGCGGGCGACTACACCGCGGCACGGGCGCACCTGCGCAACGTGCGGTCCACCGTGGACAAGGCCAACCGGAAGCTCAACCCGGGACAGCCCCTGCCGGACTTTGATGCCGTGACGTCGGTGCCCGATGGGGACCGCAAGCAGGCGACGGTGCAAACCAAGGACCCGAACACCGGTGAGCACGTGACGATCAACAACAACAACTACAGCACGACGCAACAACCCGGTTACCCGAACTACTACCCGGGTGGCTATTACAACGGGATGTTCTTTTACCCCGGCTACTACCCGTACGCATTCTGGGGTCCGGGCTGGGGGTGGGCCCTCACGGACGTCCTGCTGATGGATGCGCTGCTGGACGACCATTGGGGCGGCAGTTATTGGGGCGGCGGTTACGACCGCGGCTTTGAGGCCGGCCGAGACTCGGCATATGCAGACGCGAGCTTTGACAGCGGCCAAAGCGCCGGCTACGACAACCAGCAGGGCGATGTTGGGTTCGGCGGCAACGACTTTCGCGGCGGTTATGACTCGAGCGGTGGCGGATTTGACTTCAGCGGATCCGGTGGGTCCGACAGCGGGGGCGGCGACTTCGACTTCGGCGGGTCGGACTTTGGCGGAGGTGGGTTTGACTCCGGCGGTGGAAACGCCGGGTTCTGAGCGACGCCCACGATCCCGCCGGCGGACCTAACCAACCGCTCTGCCGCCCGGTGAGTTCGGTCACTATCGCTCCAGTTTGGGCAGCCCTTCGATCGCTATGGCGTTGTAGCGGTTAACTCGCGCATCAGACGGCGATCCCAATCGGAGGGAGGCAGACATGCGGAACATCACGAGCACGATCAGCGGACACGCAGGCCATGACCTGGAGGCCGCCGCGTTCTGGATTTTTGCCGGCATCATCGTGGTGATCGCCTTCGGGGACGCCTTGGCCGTATTGGGCGTCACGATCGCGATCGCGACCGTGATCGCCTGGATCTACAGCAAGGTTGAGCGCCGCCTGGACAGGAGTGACGAGGCGATGGCTCCCGTCGCTCACCTTCGCCCGGCGTTGACTGGTCAACGCGACCCGCAAACTTCGGCACCCGCACCGTTGCATGGCCCGCGCGCCGCGTAACCCCGAGCGCCACCACAATCCCAGCCGCTCTCATTTCCCCTGCAGCGCGTCGCGCACGCGTCCGCGCGTCCGGTCGAGCCGGGCGACGGCCTCGGCAGTGTCGACGCCCGCAAGCAGCGCGACGATCGCGGTCTTGGCGTGACCGCCCGCGGTGGCGAGCGCGGCGGTCGCGGCCTGCTCGTCGACGCCGGCCGCGTCGCGGACGATCCGCACCGCGCGGCGGCGCAGCTTCGCGCTGGTCGCGCGCACGTCGACCATGCGCGGTCCGTAGGCCTTGCCGAGCGCGATCATCACGCTCGTCGAGAGCGCGTTGAGCACGACCTTCTGGGCCGTTCCCGCGGTCAGCCGCGTGGAGCCGGCGAGCACCTCGGGCCCGGTCGGCAGCTCGATCACCACCTCGGCCGACGCCTCGCTGCCCAGGTTGTTGACGATCGCGACGGTCAGTGCGCCCGCCGCACGCGCGTGCTCGAGCGCGCCGAGCACGTACGGCGTGCGACCCGACGCCGTGATCCCGATCAGCGCGTCAGCGGCGGTCAGGTCGGCGAGATCGGCGGGGTCGAACGCGTCCTCGGCGCCCTCGATCGCCTCGGTCAGCGCCGCGGGCCCGCCGGCGATCACGCCGCGCACGAGGTCGGTGCCGAACGTGGGCCCGCATTCGGCCGCGTCGAGCACGCCGAGCCGCCCGGGCGTCCCGGCGCCGGCGTAGATCAGGCGGCCGCCGCGCTCGAGCCGCGCGGCGATCGCCTCAGCCGCCGCCGCGATCCGCGGGACCGCGGCCGCCACCGCGCCGTGTGCGTCACCCTCGGCGGCGACGAGCAGCGCGACGACCTCGCCGATGGGCCGTACGTCGAGGTCGTCCAAGCCTGGCCGGGAGGCCTCGGTGGCGAGCGCGTCCAAGCCGTGCGGCGCAAGGGCTTTGGTGGCCGCCCGCACGCGGATCACGTGCGGCTCGTGGATCGCCCCCAGCCGCAGCGCGCCGTCGAGCGCGTCGCCGGCGGCCGGGACGAGGTCGAGCCGCTCGCGCAGCGCTTCGACGCCCGCCAGTCCGCCGACCATCGCCACCGGGCCGTCCCCGACCGCGCGGGCCGTCGCGGCGAGCGCCTCGGCGGCGGCGCTGACGATCGCCAGTGCCACGGCGTCGCTTTGGGCAGCGTGGACATCGGGCGCGAAGGACGCGAGCGCGGCCGCGGCGGTGAGCTGTGCGGGCCAGGTCTTCGGCGCGCCGAAGCGGGCGCGAGCGGCGTCAAGCAGCGCGGTGGACGGGCCGCGGCCGTCGTGGGCGCGCAGCGCCGCGCGCAGTCCCGCGGCGCCTATCCACGCGCCGCCGCCCTCATCGCCCAGCCACGGTCCCCAGCCGTCGGCGGTCCGCAGCGCGCCGTCCGCGCCGATCGCGAGCGCCACGACGCCGGTGCCCGCGATCATCACGACGCCCGGCTGTCCGTCCAGCGCGCCCGCGTGCGCGATCACGGCGTCGCTGGTCACCGCGGCGCGCTCCGCCCGCAGCGAGACCAGCAGCGCATCGCCCAGCGCGCGCGCCGCGTCCGGTGCCGCCAATGCCCCTGCGGCGCCGACGATCACCTCGTCGGCCGGGCCGAGTTCGCGCGCGACGGTCAGGATCGCGGCCTCCGCGGCCCGCACGCCGCCGGGCGTCGCGAGCCCGGGCGCGCCTGCCCCCTCGGCCCTTCGGCCGCCCGCGGCGGCCCGGCAGGACGTCTTGCCGAGGTCGACGGCGAGGATCACCGCACCCATGCTTTCACGAGGAGCGGCAAGTCTTAAACCCTGCTTGGTGAGCAAATGGAAAGGTGAAGCTGCGTTTCGCTGTGGGTGCTCGATGCTTCTCGTCAAAAAGTGTCACGTTCGGCGCGGTTAACGCTCCTATCTATTAGAGCGGCCCGCCTGGGGCCGCAACACGTAAGGCAGGACACGATGAAGAACACCACCAGCAAGCCCACGCTGGCCCAGCGCGCCCACTGGATCCGCAACCTCACAGCCGCGGAGCTGCGCATCGTCTACGGAGGTGGAGGCGGCGCAAATGGGGGGACGCCTCAAGGACCCGGTCATCCACACGTTTGAGTTGCCCTCACAACGAGCGACATCGTCACGCACGCCACCGCCTCATCACCCGCGTGACCTCGGTATGGGCGGTGGCGGTTGACGGGCGCGCTCGTTGGTTGCGGTGGTCATGGCTAGCTAAATCTCTAGTAGGTTGCCATGCCGAATCGCTCAGGTCATATCTAGGTCACGCGTCCAGTTTCAGGTCCAAGAAACTATCTCTGACCTGGGTAAACGCTGGTGCGCGATACTGGGATTGAACCAGTGACCTCTTCCGTGTCAGGGAAGCGCTCTCCCGCTGAGCTAATCGCGCTGGGGATTCGAAACTGGAGGTGGAGACGGGAATCGAACCCGTGTGCACGGCTTTGCAGGCCGTTGCCTCACCACTCGGCCACTCCACCGCTGGGATTGATGCCACTTGCACCTTCGAGCGGACGACGGGATTCGAACCCGCGACCCTCACCTTGGCAAGGTGATGCGCTACCAACTGCGCTACGTCCGCGCGCAACGAACGAGATCGTCGCCCGGTGCGAAGGACGACGATAGTCGACCTGAACGGGCGCACACAAATCTCTCGGCGAGTTGCGGCTCTAGGCTAGCGGTGCCCGGCGACGCATGTGGCGCCTTCCGCGAAGTCCGTCTCGTGCTAGTCTTCGACCTCGTTCGCCTCTCGGCGCCGGTCCCGTGGCTCAGTGGAAGAGCGTCCGCTTCACACGCGGAAGGTCGCTGGTTCGATCCCAGCCGGGACCACAAGAATCAGTGCAGGCCAAAGCCGATTTTGCCGCAAAGCCAACCGCCGTGGGCTATCCGTGGGCTATCAGCGCAACTCCGCGTTGTTTTGCTGCGTTGCTGGGAACCGTTGTGCCGCTTGGTGCTCCAAACCGGCTGGATGACATCGAACGCGAAGCGATCCGTACCGAGGGTTATGACCCCGATGACCCCGCCGTGTTGGAAGCCCCAGAGCTCGTACGGCTGGGGCTGGCGGCTGTCAGCAACTTCGTCGAATTTTCACAATTTTCGGTGTCAATAACGCGTGACGGTGCAACTGTTCGGTGGTCGCTGCAGGGAATGCCGCACCCCTGGACGGTTGAGCGGTACCGCTCAACCGCTCAGTGACCGGGCCGAGCACTTCCTAGGCAATGTATTTGGAAATGGGCAAACTGCTGTTGGAGGGCGGTGTTGTCGCCCTGGTTAGCATTTCTGTTGAATCGATCCTCGGCCGCGTGGAGGTCTCTTTCCAGCTGGGCGCACTCTTCGTTTAACAACGACTTAACGGAACCACGAGCAGGACCAGGAACTGTCCCCGCGCCGAGCGCGCAGGCCGGCGATAGCGCGATCAGCGGTGTCAGCAGTAGGGCCGCGACCGGCCTGGTTTCCTTAAACCTCGGCACAGCGACTCCCTTCGATGTCGGTGAGTGCTCATGAGGCTACGCCGAGGATGGCTTGGTGTGACGCGAATTCGTTGTCTCCCTCGACGGTTGCGTTCTGGCGCCGGCGGGTGCAGGCCGCCCTACGGCTGCCAGCCGGACCACCCACCCAGACCACAGCAACGGCGTTAAGGAGATTTCGCCAAGCGCCCCATAGATGATCTGTCATTTCGGACAACAGGCCACCCCGCGCAATAGGATCCGACATCAGCACCGAAACCCTTTGCAGGCCAACGCCGTGCGCAGCGCCTCTACCGAATGTGCGCAGTCGGCGGCGAACGCGGTGATCTCAACGACCCGGGGACGGGTCTCCCGGGGCTCGGTCGGGTCACGCGGCCGGGGCGTGGATCTGCTCGACGCTGCCGTCCGCGGCGACGGCGATGTAGCCGTTTTTGCTGCTGTTGTCGGAGATGTGGATCTCCAGGGCCAGGCTGCCGTCCTTGGCGGAATCGATGACCAGGGAGGTGCTTTTGGGGTTGCTTATGTGCAGGCTTTGAGGCGCCCCGTTCAGTACGCCGACGACTTCTTGCACGTTGAACTTGCTCAGGTCGGCGGGCCTTGAGTCAGGGGGAATGGAACTGGCGCCCTGGTTCGTCCAAGCGCCATTGCTGTAGGACCAGTTCACCGGTTTGTGCGCGTTTACGGAGTCGGGACGGGCGAGTATCGCCCGATCGGGCCATACCGTCAGCTCGTAACCGGTCACATCACCGAACTGTTTCCGCGTCTGCGCTAGGAAGCCTGTCAGCCCGCCGACGGTCAGCAGTTGTGGCGGTGCGGGCGCGGGGCTATTCACGTTGGGCGCCACGCTCGCGGTGGGGGCCTTTTGCGAAGGCAGAGGCGATCGCGAGGGGTTGCTGGGCCATGCTCCCCAGGCGATAAGAGCACCGACGAGCACAACCGCCGCGGCTACCGCGAGCCACACGCCCCGTCTTCGGGCCGGCGGCTTCAACGTCTGGACCGGTGTGCTGTGGATCTGCAGGTCCGACACCAGCGACTGCAGCTCACCGAGGGTGGCGGCGATGGTTGCCGAGGCCACCCGCTGACGGTGCTCCTCCATCGACAGCTCACCATCGCCGAGCGCCGCGTCCAGCGCCTGGCACGTTTCGTTGCGGTCGCCGTCCGTTGCCCTGGTGTATGAGCCGGCCACGTGCACGATCCTAGGCGGTGGGCAAGAAGAAGGGGCGGCTCGGCTGGATCAGTACTCCGCGGGGTTGATCTTTGTGACTGTGCCGTCCGCAGCGAGGTACACGTCGCCGCTGTCCCCGGCGTCTGCGGAGACCGAGATATCGATGCCCAGACTGCCGTTCTTGGCAGAATCAATGAAGATGGTGGTGTCTTTGGGGTTGTTCACGCGGACCGTTTGCGGCGCCTTACGTGCTGCGCCCACGATCGCCTGCATATCGAACTTGCTGAGGTCGCCTACTGCGGTGTCGCCGTGGTTATTCCAGTCGGGTGGAGGGGAGCTGCTGCCTCCGTCGCTGCTCCAACCGCGGTCGTTGTAGTGAAACATCACTATTTTGCGAGCGTTTGCGGCATCCGGGCGGTAGAGAACCGCCTGATCGGAATAGACCACCAGCTGGTAGCCCATCGTG
This sequence comes from uncultured Actinomycetota bacterium, assembly GCA_963703795.1. Taxonomy (GTDB): domain Bacteria; phylum Actinomycetota; class Actinomycetes; order Mycobacteriales; family Mycobacteriaceae; genus Mycobacterium. The sequence goes on from CAVPFT010000002.1 coordinate 121,488, forward strand.
TCGCCGAACTTTGTCCGTATTTGCGCGAATACTCCGGTCAACCCGCCGAGGGTCAGCAGATTCGTCGGTGCCTGGGCCACTGTCGTAGTCGGCGTGCCCGGCTTGCTGCCCGTCGCGGCGCTAGCAGTCGGCTTGCTGGCAGTCGCTGAGGCGCCTTTCGACGGCGAAGAGTTGTTGGGCCACAGTCCCCAGGCGAGCAGGCCCCCCAACAGCACCACCACGGCTACGACAGCGGACGCGACCACCGCGATGGGCAATCTCCTGGCCGACGCCTTCGACGTCTGGCCCGGTGCGCGATGGATCTGCAAGTCCGACACCAACGACTGGAGCTCACCGAGGGTGGCGGCGTTGGTTGCGGCGATCACTCGCTGCCGGTGCTCCTCGTTCGACAGCTGACCCTCGCGGAGCGCCGCGTCCAGCATCTGGCCGATGTCGTTGCGGTCGCCGTCCGAAGCCCTGGTGTATGAGCCGGTCACGGGTCGATCGTAGGGGGTGGGCAAGAGATCGCCTAGAGCAAAGAAGTTTGGCTGGTGCTCAACCGCCGGAGCATGCCGAGCGACTGCTCAGGAAACACTTCCGCTCAGGCGTGGAGGTAGGTACGTTGCTGAAAGTGGGGCTGCTGAAGGGCTGATCGAGGGGGAGCAGTAATGAACTTTTCGGTGTGGCCGCCTGAGGTCAATTCGGTGCTGATGCTAGATGGCCCGGGTCCGGGGCCGATGTTGGAGGCCGCGGCGGCCTGGGACGGGATCGGCAGTGAGCTGGGCTCGGCGGCGAACGCATTCAGCTCGGTAACCGCAGACCTGACGGGCCAGGCCTGGCAAGGTCCCGCGTCGGCCTCCATGACGAATGCGGCCGGCCGGTATGTGGACTGGCTGGGAGGGGCGGCCGCTCAAGCCGAACAGTCGGCCACCCAGGCCCGGGCGGCGGCCACCGCGGTCGAGGCGGCGTTGGCGACAATCGTGGACCCCGGACTGGTCACGGCCAATCGCGGCCAGCTGGTGTCGCTGGTGCGCTCGAATCTGTTCGGTCAAAACGCCACGGCGATCGCGGCCGCCGAGGCCGAATACGAGCAGATGTGGGCGCGGGACGTCGCCGCGATGTTCGGGTATCACAGCACTGCGTCGGCAGCGGTCGCGCAGTTGGGGTCGTGGGAGCAAGCGCTGGAAAATCTTCCTGGACTGCCGGGCGAATTCGGCAAAGCCATCGGGAACGGTTTCGCCTCTGTTCAGCAGGGAGTTCCGCAGGCCCCCTTGACACCGGCCGCGGGGATCACCGGGGTGGCCAACGAGATCTTCTCCGATATCTTCGGGGCGTCGGCCGGTCTGCCCATCCCCGCAACGCTGGGAGGAACCTTCACCGGCCAACCGTCGCTGATCACCAAATTTGAAAAGGCCGGGCTGTGGGGGGTCAAAGATCTCCTGGGCACCGCCGGAATCGAATCTCCACAGATACTTGCAAATCCAAATTCCCCGTTTTTAGCGCTGGTTGCCAGCAACGCCCCGTTGGTACATCTGGCTATCGGCAACGCCCCGCCGAGGTTCTTGACGTTGCTGACGGGAGAAACGGTCCAGCACACCACATTTGAGGGGATGAGCGTCGTGCAGATCACGCCGGCTCACCCAGACGGCAAATACGTGGTGGCCATTCACGGTGGGGCCTTCATCTTTCCGCCCTCGATCTTCCATTGGATCGATTACACGGTGATGGCCTACCAGACCGGCGCGACCATCGAGGTGCCCATCTACCCGTTGCTGCAGCAAGGGGGCACCGCCGGCACGGTTGTGCCCAAGATAGCCGACCTCATCAACATGGAAGACATGCAACACGGGACCTCCAACGTCAGCGTGATCGGTGACTCCGCGGGCGGCAACCTCGCACTGGCGTCCGTCGAATACCTGGTGGCCCAGGGTGAGCCCGTGCCGTCGTCAATGGTCCTGCTGTCTCCGTGGCTTGACCCGTTCACGACCAATCCCAACATCGCGTTGGTCCACGATCCCCTGCTCCCCGTTGTGCCCGGGCAAGCGATAGGCAAGGAGTGGGCTGGCAATCTTCCCGAGAACAACTACATGGTGAGTCCGCTGTATGGGTCGCTTAACGGGCTCCCGCCGACGTACGTCTACGAGGGCTCCTCGGACATACTCGCACCCGATGTGCTTGTCCTGCAGCACAATGCCGCACTGACCGGGGCACCGATCAGCTTCGCACTGGCCAAGGGCGAAATTCACGACTGGATAATCCTGACTGTGGACGGTCCCCAATACTGGCCGCAGATCGACCAGGAACTCGGCATCTAACGGCGGCCTGATTGCGGGCCAAGCAAGACCGCCACGTAGGCGTCGGCTCTAGGCCCGAGGCCGTACTAGCTCGCCTCGCCGAGGGCGGTTGTTGTGGAGGTAGTGGAGGGCTTTGCCGATATCTAGCCGCCGCAGTAGTTGTGGGTGGTGTCGTTGCAATAATTCCAGTCCCGCATCATGCCCATAGTCACCTGAAGGACCACACCGTTGTTGCCCGCAACGGAGGCCGGTGGCCCGGTGAACGGGTAACCGATGCCCGTAACGAGCTTGATCGTCACCGGCTCGCCCACGGTGTCATTGCTCGGATTCGAGGCAGCGTTGCATCCAAAGCCGACGGTTCGTCGGCGGCTAGACCGCGAGTCCCAGGAAAACCACGAGTGCACGGTCAAGCGCGACGACGGCGGAGTCTGACAAACGGCCGATGCGGTGGGTGAGGCTGGTGCGCGGAACCGTCGTCACCTTGTCGACCATCAGCTGGCTAACTTGCGTCAAGCCGGTTGTGTCGGAGGGTTGCACTGGAAGCCGCAACAGCGGTGCTTCGACCTGGCTTGTGGTGAACGGGATAACGGTGACCGAGGCTGTTGCGTCGAACCGGTCATCTTGAATGATGACGACGGGCCGAGGTTTGCCGATGTACGCGCCGCGGGCTGCGACGGTGTAGATATCACCCCGCCGCACGTTAAGTGTCGTCGTCCCAGTCGGAGGACACCGCATCGACAAATGCTTGATCGTCTCGATCCTGATCGCTCGCAGCGACGAGGGTCGACTGGCGGTGTGCCTCGCGGACGAATTCGGGGGCGTTCACGTCAGGAACCCAGATCTGAATCGGCCGCAAGCCCTGTTGCCGCAGTCGTTGACGATACTGCTGTACCCGGTCGCGGGTGGATGCCATACAGCAATGTTACATGTAACGCGGTGAAGCGTGCGGTCGCGCGGCGCATCGGTGAACCCGTTGACAATCCCCGTCGTGATCACGGTATGGACGCTTCTCAGGCGGCCCACGACCGCCACGCCACCGTCACCGTCGACCGCGAGGGCATCATCCGTCAATGGGGTGATGCGGTGACCGACGTCGTCGGTCATTCGGCCGACGACATACTCGGGCGAAGTCTCGACGTCATCATCCCGCGCGCCCTCCGGCCCGTGCACTGGTGGGGATTCGATCAGGCAATGAAGACCGGTCGACTGCACCGCGAGCTTTTCAAGGTCCCGGCCCTGCATAAGGACGGGCGGATCTTCGTTGCCCACGCAACCATCGACCTGATACCCGGAAAGAGCCGGGGCGCGGACGGCGCCGTGGTCACCTTTATCGGTGTGGGGGCGCCGTGGCGGGGGAAGGCTTGGCAGGCCGCCCTCGCGCCGATTGACTTTGCGCATCGGGCGTGGCGCAGGGCCCGCACCAGGTAGAGGAGGGTCGGTGAACCATCGACCGCCCGAGAGCGTAACTAGGTTATGACCGCCCAACAGCCCGGGGCGGAGGCCGTCCCCGATGCGATGTGGTCGCCGGCGCTGGCGCGCGGGCTGATCCGCGACGACGTCATGCGCACGATGCGCTATTGCGATGGGTACACCGACCTCTTGGGCCCGACTCTCCCAGCCCGGCGCAGTCTCGCCCAGCGCGCCATGCACAGCCCCAAGGTGGCGGCGTTGTACGAGCGCTTCTGGCGCCCGGTCATGGTCGCCATCATGCGGCTACACGGGATTTCGATCGACGCCGAGCGTCAAAGGGCCTCCGACGCACTACATCTGGGCGGCGACCGACGCGTGCTCGACGTGGCCTGCGGCCCGGGCAGTTTCACCGGTTTCTTCGCCGGCCAGCTCGGTGGGGATGGGTTTGTCATCGGGTTGGACAGTTCGGTGGCGATGATGGAGCGCGCCGTGCACGACAACAGCCGCGCGCGTGCGGTCTACATGCGTGCCGACGCGCTCAGCCTTCCGTTCAACAACGGCGCGTTCGACGTCGTGTGCTGCTTTGCCGCGCTGCATCTCGTGCCGGAGCCGATCGGCGTGCTCCACGAGATGATCCGGGTGCTTGCGCCCGGCGGGCGGATCGCGGTGATGACGACCTACGGCCGCGAGTCCTTGCTGGTACGCAAAGGGCTTGAGCTCGGCGCCGAAATGTGCGGGGTGCGAGTCTTCGACCGCACCACCATCCCGGCCTTCTTCGCGGCCGCCGGACTGACCGACATCGACCAGCAGCTGCGCGGAATCTCGCAATTCGTGATGGCGCGCCGGCCCGAGCAGGACAGCGACATCTGGCGCACCCGATACTCCCGGTGGCGGGCACAAGGCAGATGACGAAACGTGCGCGCGGCGGAGTCCGGCTGCGTGGGGTCAGCAAAACCTACGGCGAGGGCGCGGCGGCGGTAGCTGCCCTGCGTGACGTCGATCTCGATATCAGTGCCGGCGAGTTCGTGGCGATACTCGGTCCGAGCGGATCGGGCAAGACGACGCTGCTCAACCTCATCGGTGGCATCGAATCGGCCGACCGCGGGACGATAGTCGTTGCCGAACAGGATATTTCGAGACACCGACCGCGCGACCTGGGCGCGTTCCGCCGCGAACATGTCGGCTTTGTGTTCCAGTTCTTCAACCTGATTTCCACTCTCACGGCGCACGAGAACGTTCAGGTGGTGATGGAGCTCACCGGCCGAGGGAACAGCAGCCGGGTGCCCGATTTGCTTGCGGCGGTGGGCTTGTCGGATCGCGCCGCGCATTTCCCGGCCCAATTGTCGGGTGGTGAACAGCAGCGGGTTTCGATCGCCCGCGCGCTGGCGACCGACCCCGACCTACTGCTGGCCGACGAACCGGCGGGTGCGTTGGACGTCGCGACGGGGTGTCGTGTCCTGGAGTTGCTGCAGCAGACCAGCCGCGCTACCGGATGCGGCGTGATCATGGTGACTCACAACGAGGCCACGGCCGAGATCGCCGATCACGTCGTGCGGATGCGCGACGGCGCCATCGTGTCCGCGGACCGTAACGCCTCGCCGGCTGACGCCGCGACCATTCGATGGTGACGCGCCGTGCTCAGAACTGCCCTGCACATGAAGGCCCTGCGCGACCTACGGCGGCGGCTGCCCCAGGTCTCCGCGATCGGCGCGACGGTGATGCTGGGGGTGCTGCTGTTCGTCGCCAGTTACGATTCGTTTCGCAATGTGCAGGCGTCGTACGACCGGACCTACACCAGAACGCATTTCGCCGACCTGACCGTGACGGGCGGTGACTCGGACAGGATCGCCGCCGCGGGCCGTGACGCCCCGGGCGTCGACCGCGTCGTGACCCGCACTCAGGCCGATCGACCGATGACCATCGGCGCTACCAAACTCGTCGGCCGAGTCGTCGGAATGCCTGCGGTAAACGGTCCCGGAATCAACGAGATCGAGCTGATCTCGGGACGGCAGCCCGATCCCATACGCCTCGACCAGGTGGTGGTCGAGCGTCATACCGCCGACACCTTCGGCCTCACTGCAGGCAAAAGCGTGCGGGTGTTCGACGACACGGCGTGGCGTGACCTGACCGTCTCGGGCGTCGTGCAATCTCCGGAATATCTCTGGCCCGCGCGAAACCGCCAGGATGTCCTCGGCGACCCCCACGCATTCGCCGTAGTGTTCGCACCCGAACCGTTGGCCCGGGCACTGTCGGCGCAAATGGCGCCCAATCAGGTTCTCGTCGAGATGACTGGCGGGGCTGGCCAATCCGACCGCGACCGGGTCACCCGCCTGCTGCGTTCGGCCGGCGCCATGGATATCGAGGACCGCGGCGATCAGCCGTCAAATGCCGCGCTCCGGCAAAACTTCAACGGCTTCCGCGTCATGGCGATCGGGTTTCCCGCGTTGTTCTTGAGCGCGGCGGCGATCGCGGAGTACCTATTGATCACCCGCCTGATCTATACCGAACGACCGATCATCGGCACCCTTCTTGCCCTGGGCGCGCGCCGACGCAAAGTAGTCGGGCACTACGTGTGGTACGGCGGAGCCGTTGCGACGGTTGCCGCGCTGGCCGGGGTTCTCGTCGGGGGCATCGCGACTTCGGTCTACACCGAGGTCTACGCGTCTCTGCTGAGGCTGCCCGACACCGTAGTCGAGCACCGAATCCCCACCGCTGTAATCGGTTTCGCGCTCGGGCTGGCCACCGGGGTCGTCGCCGCGCTGATGCCCGCGATCGCAGTCGCCCGGACAGCACCTGCCGAGGCGATGCGGGGCGATGACGTCCGCCCGATTCGCGTCGGTCCGCTGACCCGGGTGTCGGCGCGCTGGACGCTGATACCCGTCGCGTTCCGAATGGCGTTACGTTCCCTGACCCGAAGCCGACGCCGCACCGTCGCCACCATGGTCGGCGGCGTGCTCGCGCTGGTGCTGATCCTCGCCTCGGGCGGCATGCTGACGAGCGTCCGCGCGATGGTCGACGTGGAGTTCGGCCAGGTGCAGCGTCAGGATGCCACGGTCCTGGTCGCGGCGGGCGCGAATGACGTTGGCGGCCAGTTGCAATCGCTTCCGGGCGTCTCGGTCGTCGAACCGGCGACCATCGCGCGGGTTACCCTCGTCGCGAACGGGCGCACCTACCCGACCTCGTTGACGGGGCTGGAACCCGCGACGGTCATGCACGGATTCCGCAGCCCGGGCGGCACCTCGCGGACGCTGCCGGGCGACGGCGTGCTCGCCGGCGCGGCGCTCGCGGACAAGCTTGGCGTGCGCGTCGGTGACGACCTGACCGTCGTCGGATCGGTCGGGCCCGCCCGCACGATTCGCCTGGCCGGGTTGGTCGACGAACCGTTGGGCAGCGCGCTGTATGCCACAAACGCCACCGCCCGATCCGTCGGGAATGGCGGACCCAATGCGTACCTGGTGCGCTTCGGCGACGGCGCCGACCGGGATCGAATTCGGGCCGCCGCCACCGGCCTCGTCGGCGCGGTCGCCTACACCGACACCCACGCGGTCGAAAATCAGCTCAGGAGCTACCTCGTCATATTCTGGGTGTTCGCCGGTGCCACGCTGCTGCTGGGCGCACTGCTGGCGTTCACGGTCATCTACGTCACGATGACCATCAACCTGGCCGAGCGGACCACCGAACTCGCCACCCTGCGGGCGACCGGCGCGCCGATCCGCCGGCTCACCGCCACCGTGGCCATCGAGAACATCGCCGCGACGCTGCTTGCCGTGCCGATCGGCCTTGCCGCCGGCGTCGGTGCCGGATGGCTGTTCCTGCGCTCGTTCAACAACGACCTGTTCAGCCTGCACCTGTCCGTCGGCGCCTGGGTGCTGGCCCTCGCCGCCGTTGCCGTCGCAGCGGCCGCCGCCGTCTCGCAGCTACCCGCCGCCCGCCTGATCAGACGCATCGATGTGGCCAGAGTCGTCCGGGAGCGTTCGCAGTGAACTCGTCCGCCGGCTGCCCAGCACCCATGAATGGGCACGCAAGATACGCGCCCATTCAATCTTGAACCATGGCGTGAATCTCTCAGGCGCGCAAATGATTGCGGCTTCCAACGCCTGCGGAGTCACGTAACGCCAGGCCGCGATCTCATCGACGTTCGCGCGCGGCCGCCCGGCGCTGCGGCCCGCGTAGACCCAGCACAGCTCGTGCTCGGCGCTACGCGTGTCGTACTGCTTCTGGTACTCGAACTTGAACAGGAACTCCAACTCCGCCGTCATGCCCAGTTCCTCCTCCAGGCGACGGGCGATGGCGTCGCCCATCTGCTCGCCGCGGCGGGGATGCGAGCAGCAGGTGTTGGACCAGTAGCCCGGCCACAGGCGTTTGCCCGGTGCGCGCTGCTGCACAAGCAGCTCGCCTTCGGGATTGAAGACGAACAGCGAGAACGCGCGGTGCAGCACTCCGCTGCCGTGGTGCGCATCGGCCTTCGCGAGGTGGCCGATTTCGCGGTCATCGCTGTCCACCAGGATCAGCTGCTCATCGTCGCTCAAGGTTGCGCCAGCCGTTAGCGGGTCAGTGGCCCAGTAGCGTCGGCAGGGCCAGCGCCGAATCCACCGCGAGCGCGCAGAACACCGCGGAAAGGTAGTTGTTGGATCGCTGGAACAGCCGCAGCGGCTCGGCCGGCTCACCGCGACGCACCCGGGCGTCGAGCTGGTGGGCCGTCACCAGGAGCCACGATGCGGCGAGCAGCGCCACCGCGCCGTACAGCCAGCCGGTGGCCAGCGCGAGCAACAACGTAGCGAGCACCGTCAGCCAGGCGTAACGGAGAATCTGCTTGGTGACGTGCTGTTCGGGCGCCACGGCCGGGAGCATCGGCACGCCCGCGGCGCGGTAGTCCTCCTTGCGGCGCATCGCCAAGGCCCAGGTGTGCGGCGGCGTCCAGCAAAAGATGATCGCGAACATCACCAGGGCTTGCCAGCCGATGCTGCCGGTGACGGCGGCCCAGCCGATCATCACCGGCATCCCGTTGGCGGCACCGCCCCAGACCACGTTCTGCGAGGTACGCCGCTTGATCAGCAGCGTGTAGACCAACACGTAGAAAGCGAGCGTCCCCACCGCCAGCAGGCCGGCGAGCGGGTTCGTGGTCACCCACAACCACACGAACGCCCCGACACACAGGGCCAACCCGAACACCAGTGCCCCGCGGGTCGAGACCGCGGCGCGGGCCAACGGCCGGCCCGCGGTGCGTTCCATGAGCTTGTCGATGTCGGCGTCCGCAACGCAATTCAGCGTGTTGGCGCCCGCCGTCATGAGGATTGCGCCGGTCAGCGTGTTGAGGATCGGCGACGGGGCTACGACGCCACGCTCGGCGAGCAGCATCGCGGGGATCGCGCCGACCACGACGTGGATGGTCCGCGGCTTTGTCAGGGCCAGATAGTCGGACAGCGTGGCGCGGACACGGCCACGCCTGGACAGGACAGCCCGATCAGTAATGCTCATGCTGCTACCACGTTCGTGTTCCAATACTCCCCGACATCAAGAACACGAATCGCACGCGATTACCGTTCAACACGCGTGGCTATCTAGCCATGTGGGCGACAATGGCTGTGCAGCGAACGCATCAACCCCCCGGTAAGGACGGTGGACGATGGCAGGCAACCAAGAGGGGATCGGCACGCTGAAACTGGAATGCCCGCAAACCCATCCCGTCGGCAGGATCCTGAAGGAACACCCGCATCAAATGGTCGCGTTCGACCCAGGGGCCTCCGTTGGGGATCGCCGATTCTGGCCGGACGAAGCCGATCAGCCACAATTCAAAGCGCACTGTCGCTTCTGCGAGAAAACGGTGGGGGAATCGACCTCCGCGCTGCAGACCAAGCTGGCCAATTTGCTCGACGACTCCGCCGCGAGCACGGAAACCGCGACGCTGCCCTATCTGTAAAGGGCGCGCGTTACAGTAGCGAGCTTGGCGGCGCGACGTTGCGTCCGCGCGAGAGGAGTCCCGTGGCGCAGATCCCCCCGACATCGCCCAGCACCCCGCGTCCGCCCGAGGGCGACTGGCTGGGCACCCCGTACCTGACCTTCGAGCGTCAGGGTCCGATCGCGATCTGCACCATCGATCGCCCGGAAGCACGTAACGCCTTTACCCCCGCGATGTACTTCGGGATCCGTTGTGCTGTAGGCCGTCTCAACGAGAATGCCGGAACTGGCGGGGCTCCTGCTCACCGGAACCGGAGATGTCTTCGCGCCCGGCGGCGATATGGGCGGCGGGGGAGGCACGGACGATTGGATGACCTTCGGCGGCGCGCTCGGCATGGACGTCACGCCGTTCGATGCGGTGCGGACCTCGGCCAAGCCCGTCGTCTCCGCGGTCAACGGGCTGTGCCAGGGCGGCGGCCTGCAGATCGCGTTGTGCAGCGACCTGTCCGTGGTCAGTGAGCGGGCCACGTTCCGCGTGCCCGAGCTGTTCCGTGGCTACGCCGACACCTATTACAGCCAGATGCTCGCCCGCCTCATCGGGCCGGTGCGCACCCGCGACCTCATGTTCACCGGCCGGGTGCTCAGCGCCGCGGAAGCCCTCGACTGGGGCCATGGTGACCAGGGTCGTGCCGCACGAGGACCTGCTTCCCGCGGCCAAAGACCTGCTGGCGCAGGCGTGTCGAACCGCACCGCGTGCCCGCGGTGTCGTCAAGTCCAGCATCGACAACTACCTCGGCTTGTATGACCGCATCGGCATGACCGGCAGTCTCGGCGATGCCGAGGCCAGGGAAGGCGTCCGCGCCTTCAAGGAGCGGCGCTCACCCGACTGGGTGCACCCGGAACTGCGCGTCGAGGGCCGCCTCTGACCTCGAGGCGGGCCGCCACTCCTAGCCCAGCACCGGGAATCGACGTGCGGCGGCGAGCTCGTCGAGACCGGCCTGCATGACCTCGCGCACGTGGGCGTCGACTTCGGCGATGTCCGGGTGCTTGCCGAACTTCTTGCGAATGTTGATCGGCTCGAGGACACGGGTCACGATCTTGGACGGCAGCGGGAGGTTCGGCGGCAAAACGATAAGGCTTACGCCGAACGGGAAGCCCACCGTGATCGGCAGGATCTTGGCGCGCGCCAAACGCGCGATCGGGCCCAGCAGCTTGGCCAACGAGGTGCCGCGGGTAAGGAACATCTGGGTTTCCTGGCCGCCGATGGACACCATCGGGACGATCGGCACGCCCGCCTCGATCGCCGCCCGGACATAGCCGGTGCGGCCGCCGAAGTCGATGACGTTCTGGGTGGACGTGGGTCGGTAGGCGTCGTAGTCACCACCGGGGAACACCACCACAATGCCGTTGCTGCGCAATGCGCTTGCCGCATTCTCGTGGTTCGCGCGGATGAAGCCGATCCGCCTCAGGAAGTCCCCGATGGGTCCCACCATGATCATGTCGTGGCTCAGCGTGTAGATCGGGCGGTCGTATCCGCGTTCCGCGTACCAATCGACGGCAAAGATCGGCACATCGGGTGCCATCTGTCCGCCGGAGTGGTTGGAGACGACCAGGGCACCGCCGTTGGGAACGTTGTCGAGCCCGTGCACCTCGGATCGGAAGTACCGCTTGAGGATCGGCCGGATGATTCCCATGACGCGTTCAGTCAGAACCGGGTCCCATTTGGCGATTTCGGTGATGTCGGCGGTGGTTGTCATGATGTCCTCCTGTGAGTGGCCTCCTAGGCCACGATGGCCTGACGTGCGTCCCGATCGGAGCCGGTGGTAGCGATAAAAATCCCCGCTGCAGAACCGATCTCAGAGAATTCGTGGACCAACGCCTCGGTGATCTCATGGGCGTCGGTAAGCGTCGCGGCGTCGGCCAAAACGGAGATGTTCAGCTGATCCGCATAGCTCCACACCGTGATATTGAGGCCGCTCCCCGCGACGAGTGGGCCCACCGAATAGAACTCGGTGATCGTCGCGCCGGCCACCCGCACGTGTTCGCGCGGGCCGCGCACATTGGAGACGACCAGGTTCTGCATCTTGTTGTGGGCATCCGACCGGGCCAGCCAGCCGCTGAGTTTCCGGGACAGGACGGGCGGCATGTAAGCGAACCACCGCGTCAGGAGCTCAGGCCCTTTGAGGGTGTGCAGTTCCTTGGCACTAATCGCGGCGTCGTGGCTTTTTCTGAGCCGGTGCAACGGATCGTCGAGGTCGGCGGGCAAGGCGACCGGGATCTGGGTGAAATTGTTTCCGGCCGATCTCCCCGGCGTTGAATCGAGGCACACCGGCATCATTGCCACGAGCGGCGCGTTCGAGTGGCCGTCGTAACGCAGCCGCAGTTCCCGGACCGCGCCGGCGGACACCGCGAGGATCAAATCATTGATCGTGCAACCTAATTGACGAGTGACATGCTTGGCATCGGCGAACGGGATGCTGGCCGTCGCAAACCGGCGCCCGGTGGTAAGCCGATGGTTCATGAAGGATCGCGGGGCTTGGGTGGAAGCGCCGTTGCGCGACCCGTCTCGCCTGCTGCGCGTGACCCGACGCACGCTGGCCGAGGTATAGCGCAAAAGGCTTGGCAACTCCGCAATTTGGCCTAGGTGATCGCGAGTGGCCGCCCACAGAAGCTGGGCCTTTGTCGGAAGCGGGTCGACGTCGGCGGCTCGGGAGCTGACGCTTTCCGGCCTGTCGAGCGCGCCCGCGAGGAGATTCGCCGACGCGACACCGTCGGCAAGCGCGTGGTGAATCTTGGTGACAATCGCGAACCGCCCGTCCGCCAGGCCGTCGACCACATAGATCTCCCACAGCGGCCGCGCCCGGTCCAGCCGCGTTTCGATCAGTCCGGCGATCGCGTCGTCGAGTTCGCGCCGCCCGCCCGGCGTTGGCAGGTGCAACGGTCGCACGTGGTATCCGAGGTCGACCGGGCAGTTCTCCCGCCACATCGGGCGGTGGAATCCGTAGGGGGTGTCGACGAGCACGCGCCGCATCGGCTCGAATCGGTGCAGCCGCTGCCGCACAACGGTGCGGACCGCCTCCACCGAGAAGTCCGGCGCATCGACGATCGCGACCTTGACGGTGTGCATGGGCACGTTCTCGGCCTCGGTGTACAGCATCATCGCGTCCATACCGTTGAGTCGTTTCACCGGCTATATGACCCTTCGCAGAAAATTTCGATCGCGCCATTGATTGATGCCCGGCACGTCAGCGAGCGAGGATCACGCTACGGCAAAAAATAGACGAGTGTCTAGACGTATGACCAGACTCATGTGTGGAATGTGTCACACGACCGCGCAGGTCGAGGCGGCGTCAAGCGCTCGGTTGCAGTAGCCGTCGAACCGCCGATTCGAGCTGATCGGCGACGTCGGCGTAGGAAGCACGCCCGGCGCCGGCGCGCACCATGGCGCCGGAGTAGACCAGCTCGAGCAGCGACACCGTTTCCTCGTCGGCATCGCCGGCGACCGCCGCGGAGATGAGTTCGTGTGTGTGCTTGATGATTTCGGCCCGGAGTATTTCCACGTCCGGGTCCGAGCTGTTGATCACGACCCGAATCGCATAGGCCAGGGCGGGTTCGTCGGCAACGAGGAAGGCCAGGCGTCGCAATACGGCGATCACCCGGGTCTTCACATCGGCCGAGCTGCTCTCCGGCGGCCGCTCCGTCGCGAGTCGTCGCCAATAGACTTCCGCGATCAGGTGATCCTTGGACGAGAAGTAGGTGTATGCCGTCGCCCGGGCGACACCGGCCTGTGCCGCGACTGCCTGCAAGGTCAGGTCGTGATAGCCGACCTCGCGCAGAACCTCGACCGTGGCACGGCTCAATCGCCGCACCGTGTCCGCCCGCTTGCCGCTGAGGCGACGACGGGTGGACTCCACGGCCACGTTTTCGGACATGTGTCTAGACGCTACAGCACGGCGGACCGCATTGTTAGACATATGACTGGACGTTAGTCCAGACGTGTGTCGCCTACGAGCTAGCCCAACGCCGAATCGCGTTGTGCGCCAGCGGCTTTGAGTGTGCACTGCTGGTGGAAATTCGGCCGATTTTCCGCCGTGAGGGCACACCCGACGCCGTGAGCGCACACAGGATGCGACGCCCGTGTGTCAACATGGCCGACATGGCCACCGCTGATCGTGCCCGTTCGCGCACATTCGTCGTGACGGGCGTGGCGTCGGGCATCGGCCTGGCCACCGCGCGGCGCCTGCTGGCTGAAGGTGGCACCGTCGTCGGCGCCGACGTGGCCGCCCCACCCGACTTGGGCCCCGAGTTCCGGTTCTTGACCGCCGACGTGACCGACGAGGCCGCCGTCACCGCGGTCCTGGCCGCCGTGCCCGACCGCCTCGACGGCGTCTTCCACGCGGCCGGCGTCGCCGGTGGTGGCCCTGTCCATCTGCTCGATCGGGCCGAGTGGGACCGGGTGATCGGGATCAACCTGACCGGCACGTTCCTGGTGGCCAAGGCGGCCCTGGCCAGGATGATCGAACAACCCCGGGTCGACGGTGAGCGCGGCTCGATAGTGACCGTCGCCAGCATCGAGGGCCTGGAAGGCACGGCGGGCGGCAGCTCGTACAACGCGGCCAAGGGCGGCGTCGTTCTGCTCACCAAGAACATTGCGCTCGACTACGGACCGAGCGGCATCCGGGCGAACGCCATCTGCCCGGGCTTCATCGAAACGCCGATGACCGACGGCGTCTTCGGCCTGCCGGGAATGGAAGGTCCGCAGGCGTCCATCACCAAGGAGCACGCCCTGCGGCGTTTCGGCCGGCCGGAGGAGGTCGCGGCCATGGCGGCGTTCCTGCTGTCCACCGACGCCTCGTTCGTCAGCGGTCAGGCCATCGCCGTCGACGGCGGTTACACCGCGGGCCGCGATCACGGCGTCGTCAAACTCTTCGGCTTTCCCGAGTAGCGCCTTAAGATTCGCCCATGGTCACTCCTGACGAGGCGATCGACGCGATCCGAGGCACCGGCGGTGCGCAGCCGGGCTGTCGGGCGTTGCACGCCAAAGGCACGCTGTACCGCGGGACGTTTACCGCGACCCCCGATGCGGCCGGGCTTTCGCGCGCAAAGCATCTCGATGGCTCGACGGTCCCGGCGCTGGTCCGATTCTCCAACGGATCGGGAAACCCGACCCAGAGTGACGGCCTGCCCGGGGTGCGGGGGATGGCGGTGAAGTTCACGCTGCCCGACAAGTCCACCACCGACGTGTCGACGCAGACCGCCCGGCTGTTCGTCTCCGGCACGCCGGACGGATTCGTCGATCTGCTCAGGGCGATGCGGCCCGGCCTGACCACGCCGCTGCGCATGGCCAAATACTTCCTGACCCATCCTCGACTGCTGGGCGCGCTGCCCGTACTGCGGGAGGCCAGCAAGGTCCCGGCGAGCTACGCCACCATCGAGTACCACGGCCTGCACGCCTTCCGCTGGATCGGCGCCGACGGCAGCGCCAGATTCGTTCGCTACCACCTGGTCCCCGCCGTGGGTGAGCAGCCGCCGGAACCGGCCGCCCGTGGCAAGGGCCCCGACTTTCTCGCGGGCGAGCTGGATGCTCGCCTCGCGAACGGCCCGGTGCGGTTTGACTTTCGGGTCCAGATCGCCGCGCCGAACGACTCGACGGTCGACCCGTCGGCGCCGTGGCAGAGCACACAGTTCGCCACCGTCGGCACCCTCGAGATCACCGGCCTCGACACCGAGCGTGAGCATGGCGACGACATCGTCGTATTCGACCCGATGCGCGTGACCGCCGGGATCGAGCCCTCCGATGACCCCGTGCTTCGGTTCCGCACCCTCGCCTATTCGGCGTCGATCAAGCTGCGCACAGGCGTAGACCGGGGTCGCGAAGCGCCTCCCGTGTGACGAAAGTCGCTGGCCGCGAGGTTGTCGGCGCGTCGCGGCGGCCGACTAAACTTGTCCCAAGTGCTGCTCTCCCACATGCTTTTGATCGGCCTTTCCGGGTTCGCCGCCGGCGCTATCAACGCGCTCGTCGGGTCGGGCACCCTGATCACCTTCCCGACGCTCGTCGCCCTCGGCTATCCGCCGGTCACCTCCACCATGTCGAACGCGGTCGGTCTGGTAGCCGGCAGTGTCTCCGGCACCTGGGGGTATCGCGCCGAGCTGACCGGCCAGTGGAATCGGTTGCGGTGGCAGATCCCGGCATCGTTGGCGGGCGGCGTGCTGGGCGCTTACCTGCTCCTGCATCTGCCCGAGAAGGTGTTCGCCGAGATCGTGCCGGTGCTGTTGGTGCTGGCCTTGGGGCTGGTGCTGATCGGGCCGCGGATTCAGTCCTGGGCGCGCCGGCGCGCCGAGGAGGCGGGACGCTCACCCGAACACATCACACCGGCACGGATGACCGTGCTCGTGCTTGGCACGTTCGCCGTCGGCGTCTACGGCGGCTACTTCACCGCCGCGCAGGGCATCCTGCTGGTCGGCATGATGGGTGCGTTGCTGCCGGAGTCGGTGCAGCGCATGAACGCCGCCAAGAACGTCATGACGCTGGTGGTGAATATCGTTGCGGCGATTAGCTATTCGCTGGTGGCATTCCACCGGATCAGCTGGCCGGTTGCCGGGCTTATCGCGGCGGGCTCGCTGGTCGGCGGATGGGTCGGGGCGCGTTATGGGCGTCGGTTGTCGCCCAATGCGTTGCGCGGCGCCATCGTGGTGGTCGGCCTGATCGGGCTGTACCGCCTGCTGGTCACGGTGTAGTGGGCCCCCGGATGGTCGCCCAGCGTCGACTTGTTGTGCTCAAACCCCCGGCGAAATGCCACAACAACTCGACGTTCGAGGCCCAATGATCAGGCGAGTGCCGCGTCCGCGCTCGGGTAAATGGGCAGCAGGCGGTTGAGCCCGCACACGTCGACAATTCGGATGACGTGCGCCTCGCGGCTCACCAGACGCAACTCGATGCCGCGCTCTTTGCAGCGTCGCGCCTCGTCGGCCAGCACCGCGAATGCGCAGCAACCCATGAAATCAAGCCCCGTGACGTCGACCACGAAGGGGCCGGGCGGAGTGACGACGCCGGCGGCCTCGCTGATCAGCCGGCGCCAGGTGCGCTCATTGCAGGCGTCGATCTCGCCGCCCGCACTGATGATCACCGCCGCGCCGCTGCGATCGGTGGTCGCCCGCAGCGTGCTGTGAGGATCGCCCAGTTCGGCGACCAGCCGCGTGCTAAGCGCCAAGGGGGGGCTGGACATCTGTTCAACGGCAACCGCGCTCATGATGGACTCCTTATCTACCGGTGCCTGTTGGCGCCGGGATGGATGCCCGTCCTGGACTCTGAAGACAGACGCTTCGCGAAACGCGGATCTGTTCGTCGCGAACCGCGAATCTCATTTGTATAACAAGACAGGGCGGTCTGTCTACATCCCGCCGTTAAGAGTATGGTAAGGCGGCAATGACAAGCCACGATGTCACGACGCCAGCAAAGTCGGCTCGTGAACGACTCCTGACCGCGGCTTACGAGCTGTTCAGCCGGCGCGGAATCCGCGCTGTCGGCACCGACGAGGTGATCGAGCGGGCCGGTGTCGCCAGGGCAACCCTCTACCGTCACTTCGCGACCAAGAACGACCTCGTACTGGCGGTGCTGCAGCGGCGCGAGGAACTGTGGACGCATGGTCTCATCGAGGACCAGTCACGGCGGCGGGGCGATACTCCCGAGGAACAGTTGCTCGCGATTTTCGACGTCCTGCACGACTGGTTTCAGCTCCGCGACGGCTACGAGGGCTGCTCGTTCATCAACGTGTTGCTCGAGCTGGGGCCCGATCATCCGGCCGGACGGGCCAGCATCACCCATATCGACCACGTCCGCGATATCGTCCGTCGCCGCGCTTTCGCGGCGGGGCTGACCGATGTCGAGGACTTCGCCTGGTCCTGCCACATCCTGATCAAGGGCGCCATCATCCTGGCGGCGGTGGGTGACCTGGACGCCGCCCTGCGTGCCCGCAGGATGGCCTGCGTTCTGATCGAACAGCACCGGCCAGCGGCGTCGTCGGGCGCCGGCGAGGCAGTGGGTTAGCCAGCCGGACCGGTGATTTCAAGCGGCGTCGGCCGCGGTGGTATCGCCTTTGCGGTAATGCTCGGCCTCGAGTTCGGCGATCGCCCGGGATGTGCGTTCGCGCAGCAAGATTGCGGCGGTGATGCCGCAAACGACGGCGATGACGAGCGCGATCCACGAGAACCGCTCCATCCACCGTTCGGCCGCCATCCCGGCGAAGTAGACCAGCGCGGTGGTGCCGCCCGCCCAGCAGATGCCACCGGAAACGTTGGCCGCCAGGAAGCGGGGGTAGGGCATCTTCAGGGCCCCGGCCAGCGGCCCGGCGAATATCCGCAGCAGCGCGATGAAGCGGCCGAAGAACACCGCCCGAACCCCCCAGCGGTTGAACAACTTTTCGGCGAGGGCGACGTGCCCGGGACCGAAATGTTTGGGGAACCGCCGGCCGAGCCGGTCGAAAAGCGGCATCCCGAACCGGCGCCCGATCGTGTACCCGATCGAGTCGCCGACCACGGCGCCGATCACGGCGGCAATGCCGACACCGACCGGATTGACGGCCAGATCGTGGTGCGACGACATCAGCGCCGCGCTGACTAGCACGATCTCGCCGGGAAGGGGAACGCCCAGGCTCTCGATTCCGACCACACCGCCGACCAAAAGGTAGACCGCGAGCGGCGGGATCGATTGCAGCAAAGCCTCGACGTTCATGGGTCAAGGATGCCTGACCCCGCGCCGACGCGCGGCGTTAACTGCGCGCTTGGCGCGCTAACGGGTCCCAGATTCGGACGTTTGGGGACTCGCCCGTCGGCCGACGATTTGCCGCGCAGCCGTCGCCACACCCATGGCGTGAACTTCTCCTGCATCCAGCGCAGCTTTCCATAGCTGCGGGACCCGAACGCCAGCTTCGTGGGACCGCCGCCCGATTCGGCCCAATCATGGTTGCTGCCAGGCAAATTGAGAGCTTCGGCGGCCGCGGCGGCGAACAGCATATGCCCTTTGGTGGACGCGTGTACGCGGTCGACGTCCCACGTGTCCAGATCGCGCATCGAGGGCGCGTTGTAGAGGTCCACGAGCCGGAAGTCGTATCGCTGGGCTGCCGTTCTGATCGCGCCGTTGATGCGGGCAAGCCGCCCGGAGACAAGCCGGCCGAGCGGGAGGAATTGCGCGACGTTCGGGAAGGTGGTGGTCACCACCGTCGCCCCCGAGTCGGCGAGCGTGGCGTAAATGTATTCGAGGTTGGTGAGCGCGCGGTCGAACGATCGTCCCGGCTGGATGACGTCGTTCATCCCGACACACACGGTGATCAGATCCGGCCGCATCGCCAGCGCTCGCGGAAGTTGCTCGGTGAGCACGTCGGCCACCAGCTTGCCGCGGATCGCCAGGTTGGCGTATTGCAGACCCGGGTAGAACGAATCGATCAGCGCCGCGAGCCGGTCAGCAAATCCGAGGAAGCCGACGGCGTCGTTGCCGTCCCATAAGCCCTCGGTCTGACTGTCGCCGATCGCGACGTATCGGCTGTATCCGGTCTCGATAGCCGCGTACACGGAGCCGAGAATAATCGCAATTCCGGTTTGGGGCGGTTACGGCGCGGCGGAGTTCTGAGTTAGCGTCCTTGACCATGGCTGCGCCGCCGCGGGTCAATGCGATTGGCATGCAGGGCCGCGTGGGCGTCGCGATAGGTGTTGTCGTCACGTCGGCGGTGTTCTTGGCGGGGCTGCTGTGGGCCAAGTGGGTGCCCTACGTCGGCAAAGCCCTGAGGGCACAGCGGTCCCATCACTGGTCCGGGTCGAGCATCCTCAGCGTTGGTGGGGTACGCGCCGGGGACGGTCCGACCTGGCACGCCGCCACGACGTTCGGCCACGCGTACTTCTTGTCGATTTGGCAGGCGCTGGTGGCGGCGCTGCTGATCAGCGCGTCGGTTCAGGCGTTGGTGCCGCGGTCGTGGTTGCCGCGCGTGTTGAACCGGCGCCGGCTGATTTCGAGCGCGCTGGCCGGCGGAGTCGCCGGCATGCCGTCGATGATGTGCACCTGCTGCGCGGCCCCGGTGGTGGTCACGTTGCGGCGCACCGGCGTCACTCGCGTCGCGGCCATCGCCTACTGGCTCGGAAATCCCTTGCTCAATCCCGCGGTGTTGGTTTTCCTGTTCTTTGTCGCTCCCTGGCAGTGGACGCTGACCCGGATGGCGGTCGGCATCGTCGCGGTGGTCGGCGTTGCGGTGTCGGTGGGACTGGTCACCCGGACGCGGGAATCTGGGCCGCCGCCGCCCGAGGCGATCGCCGCGGCCGACCGGGAGCCCACGGCGCCCGCCCGCAGGTTCGTGCGCGCATTGCTGTGTTTGAGCCTGATCCTGTTGCCGGAGTACGCGGTGATGGTGCTCGCCCTCGGCGCGTTCCGGGGCTGGATACTCACCTTGACTCGACTCCCGCACCATGGCCTGCTCTATGGCCTGCTGATCGTCGTCCTGGTGGCGATAGTCGGCACGCTCGTCGTCATTCCGACGGCGGGGGAGATTCCGATCCTGCAGGGCCTGGCGCTCCTCGGCGCCTCATCGGGGACGCTCGGCGCGCTCTTGATCACCCTTCCGGCCGTCAGCGCCCCGGGTGCCGCGATGGTCGCCCGCAGCTTCGGCTGGAAGGCCATCGCGGCCACAACGGTCGCGGTGATCGTTGCCGGGTTACTCGGCGCGATGGTCCTGAGCCTGCTGTGAGTCGGGCAGACCCGCACGATGGCGGGGGTACCGTCATTGCCATGAAAAGGCAGCCGAAGGCAGCGGAGCCGGCCGCCGATTCGCTTGCGCCCCAGTACCCGATCGAGTCGGTCGACAACGCGCTCAAGCTGCTGCTGTTGCTCGGGGAGCAGCCCCAGATCCGGCTGAGCGAGGCGACCCGGTATCTCGGTGTGGCGTCGTCGACCGCGCACCGGCTGCTAGCGATGCTGACCTACCGGGGATTCGTGCGGCAAGACCCGGTGTCCAAGGCATACCTGCCCGGCCCCTCGCTGACCGGTGTGGCGTTTGCGATCTTCGGCCGCATCGACATCCAGCGATCCGCGACGCCGACTATGCGTGCCCTGAGCGAGCGTCTTCGGGAATCGATTCATGTCGGGATGCTCGACGGCGCCAACGTCCATTTCGTCGCCGCGGTCGAGGGTCCGGCCGCGGTCCGGGTGGCGTCGCGGCTGGGACGAACGATGCCGGCCCATTGCACCTCGACGGGCAAGGCCCTTCTGGCTGAACTTTCCGAACCCGAACTTCGGCAACTACTTCCGGACGAGAAGCTGCAGCGCATCACGTCTCGCTCGATCGGCAGCCGCAGCGAATTGGAGGCCGAGCTGTCGCGCGTCCGCGAACGTGGCTACGCCATCAATCGCGAGGAGAGCGAAGAGGGCGTCGCCTCGGTCGCGGTCGCGATCCCGACCCGGGCGCCGGGTCTGCGGCTCGCGCTCAACGCCGCCGCGCCGCAGAACCGGTTGGGCAGCACCCAGTACGCCTCCGTGGCCGCCGCACTTATCAAGGCGGCCAAGGAGATTGGCGATCAACTCGGCTGAGGGGCGCCTTGGCCGACGAATCCGGATGTCCGGTGCGGTATCTCCGGTCGCAGGAAAACGTCATTGAGAGTCACGGTGCGCAGCCTTCGCGACCGGATGATGTCGACCAGCTGCCCGTAGACATGGGTGATCGGTGCGTGGTTGAGGTGGCCGATCACGATGTTCTGCGGTGCGAAGTACTGGTCGGCATTCTTGACGATTTGGTCTTCGGAAAGCACTGCGGAATCCCGCAAGTCGCCGCACCACAGGGTGGGAACGTGATAGCCCAGATCGGCGGCCACACCGTCGACGACGTCGTTGTGATGGCCGTAGGGCGGCCGGAAGTACGGGGCCGCATCCACACCATAGGTATCGCGGATGAACGCGTCGGTGCCACTCAGTTGGTCGGCGACCTCGCTCGGTGACAGCTTCGTCAAGTCCGGATGCGTCCAGGTGTGATTGGCCAGCTGAATCTGCCCGGATTCGACCAGCGGCCGCAGCAAGTCGGCATTTTCGGTCCACGAGCGGAAGACGCCGGTGACGAAATACGTGAGCCGCACGCCGGTGTCCTTGGCGAATTGCGTGTATAGCCGCACCACATCGGTGTCGACACCGTCATCGACCGTCCACGCCAGGAGGTCACCGTCGCCGGGAAGCTTTTCCAGCACCGCGCCGCCGGGCAGCATGACCCGCGATCCCGGGCCAGGGGGCGGCAATAACGGCGGCAGGACCCGAGCGACCGGGCGCGGCGCGGGTGCGGGAACATCGCCGCGTGCCACGGTGCCGCTGGACCCGCCGTCCGACGACCACGAGATCCCGGTGACCGCCACGGTTGCGGCTACCGCGATCAGGAACCGCCGCCGGTCGAGTTCGGTCACCTGGCCACTCCTAACGAACCTACCGAAATTGGTGCAAGCCTGGTCAGGGTAAGCGGACTGCCAGCGCAATCCGGACACATCCGTCGAGTGGCGCGCGAACTATATGAATCTGTGACATCGCGATTAGCCCGGCTGGGCGTCCAAGCGTGCGACCTCGTGTCGCCAGGCCGCGTCGGTGTTGAAGCCCGGCCCCAGGTCCGGCAGGTGCTCCCAGTCGGCGTCGTCGATGTCGCGCAGCGTTCCGCCGGCGGCGCGCACCCCCAGCGACATCCGCGCCAGCGCGTCGAGGCTGATCGCCTGCAGCACCGCCTGCTGCACCGTGGTGGCGGCGCTTGTGATCCCGTGCCCGCGGCAGATCACCACCGGCCGGCCGCGCATCGCCGCCACCATTTCCTTGCCCAGCGCCGAGTTTCGGATCAGCACGGCGCGTTCGTAGACGGGCACGCCACCGCGTGCGAGCCACGCGCCGGGAATGTCGTGGGCGCCATAGATCGGCCGGATCTGGATCCCGGCGAGATCGGCGGCGACCACCGCCGGCGGGTGCAGATGCGCGACGGCCCGGTGCCGCGAATCGGCCAGCATGGTTTCGACGTGGATGGGCAATTCGCTGGGGACGCGGTATCCGTCGAGTTCGCCGTCGGCGCCCACGCTTCCGTCGAATCGGATGAGCCGGATGTCGCCTGCCCGGGTGAACGCGACTCCGGTGTCGCTGTCGCTGCGGCAGCGGACGAGCAGGTGCTCGTCGTCGACGCGCAGGCTCAGGTGACCGAGGACGCCGTCGACCAGGCCGCGGGTTGCGGCAACCCGGCAGCCCTGCGCCACCAGCTCGCGTTGCTCGTCCAGGGAGTTCGAATTCACCGTGGTGCGCCCAGCCCGAATCCGCCGTCGGGACGGACGATTTCACCGGTGATGCCGCGCGATCGCTCCGACGCCAGGAACACGAAACTCCAGGCGTGGTCTTCGCCGGTGAGTGCGACGTTGAGCGGGGTGCGGGCGGCCACGTCGCGCGCCCTGTCGGGCGTGTCGTCGAGGCGAGTGCCGTCCTGTCCCAGGGTGGCCAGGCCACGCAGGTCGGTGTTGACGGTGCCGCCCGGTGCCACCCCGTTGACCCGGATCTGGGGCGCCAGTTCGTGTGCCAGCGAGGCCACCAGGCCGCGCACGGCGAATTTCGACGACACGTACAGCGCGCCGCCGCGTCCGGGGTAGAACGACGACGCGGACGCGGTCAACACGATCGAGGATCCGGTTGCGGCCCGCAACGCGGGAACGGCCGCTTTGACCGACTGCAGGTGGCTCAACACGTTGGTGCGGAACATCTCGTCGAACGCGGAGGGAACGTCGTCGGCGTCGATGTCGCCGATGCCTTGGTAGAAGTCAAAGATTCCGACGCAGTTCACCAAAGTGTCCAGCCCCCCGAAGGCGGCCACGGCGGCGGCGACGGCGCGGTCGTTGGCATCGCGGGTGACGGCGTCGCCTTCGATCACCGGAACGGCGGGCGACTCCTGACGAAGCACCTCGCACTTGCCGTTATCACGTTCCAGCACGGCGACTTTGGCACCCTCGGCGCGAAACGCGGTCGCGACCGCGCGGCCAATCCCCGAGCCGGCGCCGACGACCAATGCGCGCTTGCCCTCAAGCCAGCCCGTCATGGTCCTCCTCCGATGCATCGGGCAGCAGCGGCGCGTGGGAATTGCCGACCATGGCCGCAAGCGTACGGGGGTTCTGCCACGTCAGCGCCTCGATCTCGAGCGCGTCCAGGGTGATCCAGCGCCCGGTCTTGGGTGCGCTGATCAGCAGCCGCGACCCGTTGCGGGTATCCACCCGGCGCACCACGACCTCGGTGAATTCGTTTGCGACCGTGAGGGGCTCACCGACCGCGCCGCGCACTAACCTCTCGAGCTCATCACTCATAGGAACACCGCCAGGTTTTGCATGCGCAGCACCGACTCGTCGACAAAGATCGTGCGGCGGGCCAACTTCAGTGTTTGTTGCGAACCATCGCTCCAGCGCAACAGGTCCTCGCGGCCGCAGGACACCAACGCGCTCTCGTTGACGTCTCCCCGGCTGCGGAACAGCAGTTCGGCCGATTCGACGATCAAGTGCGCTCCTTCGCCCGGGTCGTCGCATTCGAAGGTGCGCACGTTGGTGATGAAGTGGCGCAGCCGCGACGGCGGATCTTCGGCCCAGGCATGCTCGGTGGCGAATCGCGCCACCCGCTGACGCAGTGAGTGCTTGTCCTCGTCGAAGTGCGCCATTCCCGGCCCCCTTCCCGCTGACGTGTCGAACCCCGCGCCCCGCGCGGTGGTGACCCGTACCGGCATCACGTAGCGAACGTCATCGGTCAGCGTGTCCAGCCAGGCCTCATACTGCTGGGCATCCAGCAGGTAGGCCTCGTCGACCAGGAACTGCTGAGCCACAAGGTGCCGAGGGTCGTTGAACCGCAAGGGTTTTCTCATGCGGTTGCCTCCAAATAATCGGCCCACAACCTCAGCAATGCGCGCTGGTTGTACTCGTTGTAGCCCACCTGCGCGCGTCCGGGCCCATGGAACAACTCGGCGGGCAGCGCATCGACGACCGGGCGGTCGTCGGAGAACAAACCCATCCGGCTGTTGAGCAGCAGCCGCCGTGCCATCGAGCCGCCGGCGGTGGTGGTCAGCGACACCCAGTTCTCCACGTCGTCCTGCTCGAACATGCCGCTCGACCCGAAGCACATCAAATAGGCCTTGTACGAATCCCTTTTGTACTGCGGGGGAGCGGCGGAGTCCACCGCAAACCACGAGCAGACCTCCGTTTCGTTCTCGCTGATGGGCTGCCATAACCGGATCGAGATGAACGGCAGCACCCGATCGCCACCGGGCAACTTGGGCCAGTTGTGCACGAAACTGAGGTTCGGAAAGCAGGTGGCCGCCGAGATCATGAACCCGTCCTCGCCGACCACCCGCTGCTGTTCGGGGGTCCAGACGTTTTTGATCCGGCCGATCATCTCGTCGGGGTAGCCGACATAGCGCATCCGCTCGTCGAAGTTGCCGGGCGGAAGCTTGTAGGTGGTTCCGCCCCCGCGGTGCGCCCAGTAGGTGGCGCCGTCCTTGCGCTTCTGGGCTTTCGGCTCGCGGAACAGGCCGATGTCGACGATCGACGCGTGCGTATGGGGGGTGTGGTACATGTCGCCGGCGAAGTTTTCGGCGCCGATCTTCCAGTTCGCCTTGACCCGCCAGCGCTGCGGTCCCCGCAGTTCCAGACCGCCGACGCTCTGCTTGGTGTAGAAGTCCAGGTAAAACTTGAAGTCGCCGAGGAAGTCGTCGAGCGGTTCGGCGCCTGGGTCCATGCTGATGAACAGCAGGCCGTTGTAGCTCGCGAAATTCGGTGCGGGCAATAGGGTTTGGCCATCCTTGGCGAACCCGTCTTCGCCCCCGTAGGCATCCCGATGAAACGGCAGCCCGGTAAGCTGGCCGTCGTTGCGGTAAGACCAGCCGTGGTACGGGCAGCGAAAGTTGGAGGCGTTCCCCATCTCCGCGCGGCACACTTGCATTCCCCGGTGCAGGCACATATTGAAAAGGGCCCGCACATGGCCTTCCGCATCGCGGGTGATGATGAACGAATCGTCGAGAACCCGGCGCACCACATAGTCGCCGTCCTGCGGGATCTCCGACTCGTGGGCCACGAACGTCCACGCCCGGCTGAACAAGCGCTCCCTCTCCAGCGCGAACAACTCCTCGTCGTTGTAGATGTGGGCCGGGATCATCCCCCTGCGGACATTGGAAATAAGAGCGTCGACGACATCGTGATGCACGCGGACCTCACCATCTGCTCTACAGAGATACTTTCTGCTAATTAGAATCCCGCACACGGTTCCGCTGGTCAATCACCGGCAAGCCGGCACTGCCAGGTTTCTACAAGAATGCTTTGTGCAAATTCACAGGCGGCGCACAACTGGATGCCCAGGGAGCGCGGCTACCGTGGTCGCGTCAGGCGTGCTGCGCATGTCAGCGCGGCGTAATCCAACGGTAAATGGGCGATTTTGCGCGCATAACCGCCGTGTGGCTGCGCATTTGAGGAAGGGCTGGTGCCATGGTTGATCGGTCACGGAGGGCCGGAAGTCGATTGCGGGAACTCGGACCGCGACTGCTGTCAGCAGTCGGGCGTCAGGAGTGGCTGGATCGGCCGAGCTATCGCGTGGAGCACCTGCTCAGCTTCGGCTACAACGCGTTGGGCGGCGCGCGCAACACCGTCACCAACGCGCTGCATGGAGTCTGGCTCGGGCACCCGGTTCACCCACCGCTGGCGTCCTTGACGAGCGGGGCACTGGGTACGACGGTGGCGCTGGATGCGCTCAGCCTGGTGCCGGGCCAGCCCGCAACCGAGGTCCTCGACGCCTCGCGGTTTGCCTCCCGCGCTCTCGGGGTGGGGATCCTGGCGAGCATCGGCTCCGCCATCACCGGCACCACCGATTGGCAGCACACCCACGAGGAGGCCCGCCGGGTGGGCCTGGTGCACGGGCTGGTGAACCTGGCCGCGACCGCGTTGTACGCGCAGTCCTGGTGGGACCGCCGCCAAGGCAGGCATCGCCGGGGAATCGTCCTCACCGCGCTGGGCTACGCGATCACCCTCGGCGGCAGTTACCTCGGCGGGGCGCTGGTGTTCGAGTCCGGTATCGGAATCGATCAGTCGGGCGAGCGGCTGCGGACCAAGGAGTGGACGCCGGTGCTGCCCGCGGGCTCGCTGAACGGAAAGCCGGTGCGAGTTGAGGTCGACGGGGTGGGACTGGTGGTGTGCAAGACCGAGCCCGGCCAGGTGTCGGCGTTCGGTGAGTTCTGCCCGCACCTGGCGGCTCCGATGGCCGACGGCTGGGTCGATCGTGGCCGAATCGTGTGCCCGTGGCACGGTTCGTGGTTCGCCGAGGGATCGGGCGAGGTCCTGCGTGGCCCGTCGGCGGCTCCGCTGCCGTGCTACGAGGCCAGGTTGGTCGACGGGATGGTTGAGGTGCGCGCCGAGGAGGGAGCGAAGTGAACGCCTACGAAGTTTTGAAAGAGCACCACGTTGTGCTCAAGGGGCTCGGCCGCAAGGTCAGCGAGGCGCCGGTGAATAGCGAAGAGCGGCATGCCCTTTTCGACGAGATGCTCATCGAACTCGACATCCACTTTCGCATCGAGGACGACCTGTACTACCCGGCCCTGGGCGCGGCGAGCAAGCTGATCGCGGTCGCCCATGCCGAGCATCGCCAGGTTGTCGACCAGCTCTCGGTGCTGCTCAAGACCCCGCAGACCGCGCCCGGCTACGAGGACGAGTGGAACTCGTTCAAGACCGTGCTGGAGGCGCACGCCGACGAGGAGGAGCGTGACATGATTCCCGCTCCTCCCGCGGTGGAGATCACCGACGCCGAGCTGGAGGAGCTGGGCGACAAGATGGCCACCAGGATGGAGCAGTATCGCGGCTCCGCGCTGCACAAGCTCCGCACCAAGGGCCGCGCGGCGCTGGTGCGCGCGCTGTAGGGAGTACCCTCACGGCTCATGAAAGCCGAAGGTGTCGCGTCGCAGGACGACATCTCGGCCGAGATCGCCGGCATCGCGGCTGGCTTCCGGCGCGCGGATGAAGGTGTCCGAACAGATGCGCAGCCGCGGCTCGACTACCCGCCGTACCGGAGCAGCGCCCTGCGCCATCCGAAACAGCCCCTGCTGGTTGCCGACCCGGAGGAGCTCGAACGCACGGGACCCTGCTTCGGCACCCAGGACGTCGATTCCGTTGATGCGGACCTGACGGCCGGCCATCCGGGCCAGCCGATCGGGGAGCGCATCATCGTGGCCGGGCGGCTGCTCGACGACTCGGGGCGCCCGGTGGCGGGCCAGCTGATCGAGGTCTGGCAGGCCAACGCCGGCGGTCGCTACCGCCACCGGCTCGACCAGCACCCGGCGCCGCTGGACCCGAACTTCGTCGGCGCCGGCCGCTGCCTGACCGGGCCGGACGGGTCATATCGCTTCTTGACCATCAAGCCGGGCCCCTATCCGTGGCGTAATCATCGAAATGCGTGGCGCCCGGCGCACATTCACTTCTCGGTCTTTGGCACGGCCTTCACGCAGCGCCTGGTCACCCAGATGTACTTTCCGGGTGATCCGCTGTTCGATCTGGATCCAATTTTCCAGTCGATCCCCGATCCCGCCGCCCGCCAGCGGCTGATCGCCCGCTACGACCACGACCTGACCGAACCGGAGCACGCGACCGGCTACCGCTGGGACATCGTGATCTGCGGGGGCCGCCGAACCTGGGCCGAAGACGGATGACGATGGCCGAATTCGCTTGCACGCCAGGTCAAACGGTGGGGCCGTTCTTCGGGTTGGCGTTGCCTTACCGCGGTGACGGCGACTTGGTTCCCGACGCGCACCCGCTTGCGGTGCGGTTGCACGGCACCGTTTACGACGGCGCCTGTGACGGGGTCCCGGACGCGCTGGTCGAACTATGGCAGCCGGACAGTGCCGGCCACCTACCGCGACGGGCCGGCTCGCTGCGGCGCGACTCCACGGTCTTCACCGGATGGGGCAGGTCCGCGACCGACGCCGCCGGAGGCTACGGCTTCACGACGGTGACGCCCGGCTCGGCGAGCGCCGGGCGACCACCGTTCTTCGCCATCGCCGTCTTCGCGCGGGGGCTGTTGAATCGGTTGTTCACCCGCGCCTACCTGCCCCACCGCGACCTGAACGCCGATCCGCTGCTGGCCGCCGTCGACCTCCGACGGCGGGACACCCTGCTATGCGTCGCCGAAAGCGGCGGTGCGGCATATCGTTTCGACATCCACCTCCAGGGCCCGAACGAAACCGTGTTTCTCGCGTATCGGGGTGATGGGCAATGAATCTGTTGTGGCCCGGGGACCATCGGGCCGGCGAGCACATGACGGATCAGGCGCAGCTGCAGTCGATGGTCGCGGTGGAATCGGCCTGGCTGGGCGCTTTGGCCGCCGCGGGCCTGGCGCCGAGCCAGTGTGCCGGCGCCGACCTGTCGAACCTGCTGGAGCACGACGACTGCGAGGCTCTCGCCGTCAGCGCCGAAGACGGCGGCAACCCGGTCATCGGCCTGGTCGGCTTGCTGCGCAGGCGGGCCGACCCGGCTGTCGCACCGTGGATCCACCGGGGACTCACCAGCCAGGACGTCCTGGACACCGGCCTGATGCTCGGGGTGCGCGCCATCGTCGATCGCCTCATAACTGGGCTCGCAGCACAGGTTTCAACGCTGTCCGCACTTGCCGCGACCCATCGGGCCACGCCCATGGTGGCCCGTACCCTCACCCAGCAGGCGGCGCCCACCACGTTCGGTGTCAAGGCCGCCGGCTGGTTGAACGGGGTCGTCGACGCCTTCGAGCGGCTCGATGCGCTGGTAACCCCGATCCAGCTAGGCGGTGCGACCGGGACATGGTCCGCCACCACCGAATTGGCGACGCTGCTCACCGAAGCGACCGACCCGGCGGAGGTCTCGGATCGCCTGGTACGAAGCACCGCAACCGCTTTGGGCTTGCAAATCCGGTTGCCATGGCACACGGCACGGATGCCGGTCACCGCGGCCGGGGACGCGTTCGTCGGGTGCACCGATTCGTGGGGCCGCATCGCCTCGGACGTCGTCACCCTGGTTCGCCCAGAGATCGGCGAACTCAGCGAGCCGGCCACTGGAACCCGCGGCGGATCGTCATCGATGCCGCACAAGCGCAATCCGGTGTTGTCCATCTTGATCCGGCGGGCCGCCATCTCGGCACCGCAATTGGCCGCGACCCTGCACTCCGCCGCCGCGCTGGCCAACGACGAACGACCCGACGGCGCATGGCACGCCGAATGGGACACCCTGCGCACCTTGGCGCGGCGGACCCTGGTCGCGGGTTCCCAATGCGGCGAGCTACTGGCGGGGTTGCAGGTGCACGCCGCGCGGATGGCCGAGAACCTCAATGCGGCAGATGTTTTGGATGAACAACAGGCGGTCGCCGCCCTGGCGGAAAAGCCCCCGTCGCCAACCTACTTCGGTGCCGTCGATCGTTTGATCGACGAGAGCGTCGACCGCGCTGAGCGGATCCTCAAACGCCGTCAATGAGCGGCCAGGGCCGTACCGCCGGCTTCGTAGATGCTGGCCAGCCAGATGTGCACCAGCGTGTCGATCACCCGCTCTTCGGGGATTGCCGGGTCCTCGGCCGTGAACGTCGCGGCCATCACCCGCTCGCTCAGCATGTTCAACGCGACAGACAGGTCCTCGGCCGGGAAGGTGCTGGGGGCGACGCCCCGCTTGCGCTCCGCCTTGATCGCCGTCGTGGTATGGGAGATCCATCTCTGCATGAGCGTCGACCACAGCTGCCGGACCTCGGGGTTGGTGGCCTTGGCCGCCGCACCGGCCACGGCGACCGCCCGGTGCGACCCCGACACTTCGAAGAACGCCTCGATGCGCGCCCGCCAGAGCGTCGCGGGGTCACCGGACAATTTGGCGCCGAGCGCAGTGAGCGCCGTCAGTGCCTTGCCGTTCATCCGGTCAAGCAACGACAACAACACCGCGTTCTTCGACTGGAAGTAGAAGTAGAAGGTGGGGCGCGAGATGCCCGCGCCTTTTGCTAGGTCGTCGACGGAGAAGTCGGCCAGCGGACGCTCCTGCAGGAGCCGTTCGGCGGTGGCCAGGATCGCTTGTTCGCGGTCGTCGCCCGAGTGGTGCGATGAACGGCGACCGCGGGAGGCGTGCATATACTCGGCCTGCCTCGAGCGGTCGGACACGCGGCTTACTTTATGGGCGCGTCGATATATGTCAACGAAATGTTGATTAAAACCAACAATATTGTTGATTAATATCGACGGTTTGTTTAGAGACCAATTTGCTGAGATGTCGACAGTCCGTCGAAATTCGTTTTCTCGACAACTTGTCCGGGCACCTTCGCTGGGATGTGCTGCTAGTTGCGGGGCACCAGGCGCACCTGGGCCATGATGCGGTCCAGGACGAAGTTGGAAAGGTCGCCGTCGTCGGCAACGCGGGAAAGGCCGCGCCGTCGCAGGAAGGCGTCGAGGCGTCGATCGGGTGACCAACCGGCGTAAGTGGGGCCGAGGTAACTCGAGCGCAGGAAATCCCGCGCGAGGGCGTCTACGTCGGTATCGCTCAATAACAACGGTGGGTTGGCACCCATAACCGTCATGCTCCTTTGTTCAGCCGCAACCGCCGCAGCCAAGTTACGTCAGACGACGTCATTATTCAGTAACGCGCAGATTTCGGATAGGGTCCAAAGTCATCAACGGCGCCGCATCGCGGTGGCGAATCAAAGCGTCGGGACGGCCCGGGGAGCGGCGATGATGATGCCGCCCGGTGTCAGACCGCCTGCCGCACAGGGTTTTTCGGGCCCGCCGGCGGCGGCGCCGCGCCCTTGGTTTTCACAATTCGAATTTGTGTAAACTCGCCCGATGACCTACGCGACCGGCCGCCGCCGCCGTGAGGTGCTGCGGTTAGTGCGGTCGTCGCCCGCTCCCATGAGCATCGCCGCGATCGCCGACCGGCTCGGCGTGCATCCCAACACCGTGCGCTTCCACCTCGACGGCCTGGTCTCCGACGACCAGGTGGAGCACGTCGAGTCCGGCAGTAACGGGCCGGGGCGCCCACCGCTGATGTTTCGGGCGGTCCGGCAGATGGATCGCGGCGGAACGCGCCACTACCGACTGCTCGCCGAAATCCTGATCACGGCGCTGGGCGCCGAACGGGATCCGCGCGCCAAGGCGATGGCCGCGGGGCGGGCGTGGGCGCGAGAGCTGGATTCGAGGCTGGAGTCGCTGCCGGCGGAGGCCGCCGGCGCCGAAAGGGCCATCGACAAACTGGTCGCGGCGCTCGACGAACTCGGGTTCGCCCCCGAGCGCCGGACCTCCAACGGGGAGCACCAGGTCGGCCTGCGCCACTGCCCGTTCCTGGAACTCGCCGAAACCCGCGCCTCGGTGGTGTGCCCCATCCACCTCGGGTTGATGCAGGGGGCGCTGGCGACCTGGGCGGCGCCGGTTTCCGTCGATCGGCTGGACGCGTTCGTCGAACCCGATCTGTGCCTGGCCCACATCACCCCCGTTGCGGCCGACGGATGAACACCGGACCGGCGATCACCGTCGCGGTCACCTTCGTCTGGCTCGGCATGGTGCTGGCCATCTCGTTTTTGGAAGCCCCGCTCAAGTTCCGCGCACCCAACGTGACGTTGCCGATCGGGCTCGGCATCGGCCGTTTGGTTTTCCGTGCGCTCAGCACCGTCGAGGCCGGTTTCGCCCTTGTCATCCTGACGATCGTGGTGGTCGGGCCGACACCGGCGCGGATCGCCGCGGCGTTCTCGGTCGCCATCGCCGCGCTGGCCATTCAGTTGCTCGCGGTGCGCCCGCGGCTGACCCGCCGCTCCGATCAGGTGCTGGCCGGATTGGATGCCCCCCGCTCCCGCGGCCACTACGCCTATCTCGGCCTGGAGGTGGTCAAGGCGGCGGCGTTGTTGGCGGCGGGGATACTGCTATTGACCGCCTGATTGCGGGCTTTCAAGACCGAAGGGGTCGAACATGGAATCCATCTCGCTGACCAGTCTCGCCTCCGAAAAGCTGGCCGAGGCCCAACAGTCGCACAGCGGACGGGCCGCCCACACCATCCACGGTGGTCACACCCACGAGCTTCGCCAGACCCTGCTGGCACTGCGCGCCGGCCGTGACCTCTCCGACCACGACAACCCCGGCGAGGCGACGCTGCAGGTGCTGCAGGGTCACGTCCGCCTGACGACGGGTGGCGACGCCTGGGACGGCAAGGCCGGCGACTACGTCGCGATTCCGTTGGAACGGCACGGCCTACACGCGATCGAGGATTCGGTGATCATGCTGACCGTGCTGAAAAGCCTTCCCTCGGCTCAGTAGCCGGATGCTATCCACCTCCTGGTCACGGGGTTTAGGGCTGCGGGTCCCGATCGTCAACGCGCCGATGGGCGGGGTCGCCGGTGGTCGGCTGGCCGCCGCGGTCACCGCCGCCGGTGGTCTGGGCATGGTCGGGATGGGCAGCGACGGCAGCAGGGAGTCGCTGGAAACCCAGTTGCGGCACGTGCGCGGAAGGTTCGGCATCGGCCTGGTGGACTGGGTGATGCGCAGCGAGGCGGGGCTGCTGGAGGACGCGCTGGCCGCACGGCCCGCCCTGTTGTCGGTCAGTTTCGGCACCGACTGGTCGTGGGTCGCGAAGGCGCACGACGCCGGAATCGCCACCGTCACACAGGTATACGACAGCCCCGGGGCCCGTCAGGCGGTCGACGCCGGGGTAGACATCCTGGTGGCGCGCGGGTCCGAGGGTGGTGGGCATGGCGAGGTAAAGCTCGGGACGCTGCCGTTGCTCGACGCCGTTTTGGATGCCTTGGACGGCACTGCGGTGCCCGTTCTCGCGGGCGGCGGCATCGCCTCGCCGCGGAGCCTGGCCGCCGTGCTGGCCGCCGGTGCGAGCGGCGCTTGGGTGGGCACCCGACTGGCTGCCTGTCCGGAGGCGCTGACCGGCGACGCCAGCCGCCGGGCGCTGATCGCGGCCCGGGCCACCGACACCGTCATCACCCGGGCCTTCGACGTCGCCAGGGGCCGGCCCTGGCCGGCGCGGTTCCCGTCGCGCGTGTTGGGCAACGACTTTGTCGCGCGCTGGACGGGCCACGAGGATGCGCTCGACCCGCCGGCCTGCGACGAGCTGGCGGCCGCGATCGCCGCCGACGACCGCCGCATCGCCCCCGTCGATGCCGGCGAGGGCGTGGGGATGATCCGCGACGACGCGTCGGTGGGCGAGGTCATCGAGCAGATGTGCGCGGGCGCGGAAAGGTTGCTGGCGGCTTGGGGCCAGCGGTCATAAGGCCTAGTTGCTCTTGGCCGAGCAGCGGCGACGAGGTGCTCGAACGATCCCGCCCTGGGTTGTGTTGCAGCGATGATGGTTTCATAATCAACGGCCCCAGGCAGTAGGTCGTTGGCCGAGTCGTCAGCGATCTGGATGAGTACCTGCAGACGAGGTAAGTCTGCCCGGATGGCAGCGATGCGCGGTGCGAACTCTGCGTGATAGACCACCGCGCGGGCATCGGCGTCGGCGAGCAGGAAGGTGAGTTCGTCTTCGACGTAGCGGAAACTGACGTTGAACGGCGCCACGCGTGCGCGACAGCCGGCGATCATCGCCTCGAGGTACTCGGTGCCGTTGCGCAGATAGATGCCCAGGTGGTCCTGCCCGGATTCGTGCCGCGCCAGATGCTTTCGCTCGGTATGACAGCCGAGCCCCACCGTGCGAAGATATTCGGCCAGGGCATCGATGCGGCGATCAACCTCGCCATATGTCAAGCGGCGTTCCCGCCACACCATCATGTCTTGATCGGGGACAGCGTCGGCCACAGCTGAGAAGACCGAGGACAAGTCGAAGAGGAGCGGGCCGTTCATCATTTTTCCTGGCATTGGTTGGGGGCAAGGACTTTACGGCCGTCCGACGCCGGGAATCGCGACGCGTAGCCGCAGGATGCGCCCAGTCGGCTGCTCAGTGGTGTCGGACTTGTGCCATGCGTCGGTGACACAGATGTACAGGCCGCGGCGATCGTGGTCGCCGAGGGCACAGGCCAGCACGAACTGGTCGAGGTGGTGTTGGTCGGTGATGACCCCGTCGTGAACCCGAAACACTCGCTTATTGATCGAGTCGGATACCCAACGGCCGCCCTGGTCGTCGAGGCATAACCCGTCGGGAGCGCAGAACGGCACGGCGTCGCTGGCGGGCAGTGGTTCGGTGGTGCGATCGAACAGCACACCGTCGCGATGGGTGTAGCTGGTGAGCCGGCCCGCGCCGGATTCAGCGACCACGACCGTGCTTTCGGTGTCGTCGACGGCGATGCCGTTGGGCACCATCAAGTCATCGGCCGCTATGTCCACGGTGCCGTCGGGGTTGACGCGGATCACGACGGTGGGCCGAGGCTCGGGCTGTGGCGCGTCGAGGTCGAAGCCCAGCTGGGTGACGAACGCTGTGCCATCAGAGGTCACGATCATGTCGTTGATCTGGTGGGGTGCAAGTGGTTTCAGGTCGGCGTGTACGGTGGCGCGCCCGTCGGAGATCCGGTAGATGAGGCGTTTGGCCATGCCGGCGACGAGCAGGTCCCCGTTGGGCAACCAGCCAAGGCCCGCGGGTTCCTCCCCGGCGGGGAAGCGGTGGACCAGCGAGACGTTGCCCTCGTCGATGCGGTGAACGGCATCGCCGCGGACGTCGGAGAACCACAGATGCTCGTCGTGCCAGCGGGGGCATTCGGGCATGTGCAGACCGTCGGCGACGACGTCGATGGTGGAGTTGTGTTGGTTCATCAGCGTCGGGGCAGGCCGAGGACGAAGGTGGCGATGGTGTTCAACTGAATCTCCAGTGTGCCTCCGCCGATCACCCAGGTAGGGATGTCGAGCTCGTGAAACACGGGCTCACAACTATTTTCGCTGAGGGCGCCGAGCGGTCCGATCAGGTTCATCGCCGCCGCGGCGGCGTCGACATGCAGCATCGAGGCTGCGGCCTTGCCGATGCTGGTGGCCGGGCCCGGGCCGTGCCCCTGCAGTCGGCGTAACGTCTCGCGCAGGTTCATCGCCGCGATCGCCGCCCCGCGTGCGCTGATGCGGCCCAATGTGCGCAGTGCGTCCTCGCGTGTTCCGGCGTATTGACCGTCGCTGATGATGCGGCGGATGCGGGCTTCGTTGCCGGTGTCGCGGTAGGTGCCGATGAACAGGCGTTCCTGCGCGAGCGTGTCCAGTGTGAGCGCCCAGCCCTCGCCCGGTTGTCCGAGCAGCATCGTGTCGTGGACGAACGCGTCGTTGAAGAAGACTTCGTTGAACTCTGCCTCGCCGTTGGCTTGTTTGATGGGTCGCACGTCCAGCTTCGGATTGGTCATGTCGATCAGGAACATGCTCAAGCCGCGGTGCTTGGAATCCTCGGCTCCGGTGCGCGCCAGGCACAAACCCCAGTCGGCGAGGTGAGCTTGGGTGGTCCAGATCTTCTGACCGCTCAGCAGCCATCCGCCGTCGGTTTTGGTGGCGCGCAAGGTCAGTGACGCCATGTCAGAACCGGCATCGGGTTCACTGAAAAGCTGACACCAGATCAGCTCCCCGCGCAGTGAAGCCGCGGCCAGTGCCTCGATCTGTTCGGGGGTACCGTGCTTGAGCACCACGGGCAGGACCCATTGTCCGATGGCCATGGACGGCTGATCGAGGCCGCGCCGGTCGAACTCCTCCTGCACGATCAGCTGCTGCAGCGGGTTCGCATCGAGCCCCCACGGGCGCGGCCAGGACGGGGCGACCAGTCCATGCTCGGCGAGCAGAGTGCGGCGTGGACCGGTGGCTACCGCGTCGTTGGTCCCCATTGGTGACTGGTGCGGGTTAGCCAGTGCGGCAGCCTGATCCAGCACCTCGGCAACCTGACGCCGGAAATCTTCTTCGTTGTCTGGCAGGGTCACGGTGAAATCCCGCGGCTCGTCGACTGCAGCCTCGCCGAGTCGCGCCTCCCATGACTCCACCGGTCCCGCCAGCCCGGCCAGCGCGATGGCTCGCCGCCAGTAAAGGTGGACATTGTGCTCCCAGGTGAAGCCGATGGCGCCGTGTAGCGCAAGGCATTCCACCGCTGCGTGCACGGCTCGACCGAGAGCCATGATGGCCGCCCCCGCCACGGCGTGACTGCGTTGCCCCGCGGTACCGGTGAGCCCGCGCACGCCGTCCCACGCCGAGGCTGTGGCAAGTTCGCTCGTGATGCGCAGTTGCGCGGCGCGGTGCTGCACCGCTTGAAACGCCCCGATCGGTTTTCCGAACTGAGTGCGTGACTTGGCGAATTCGGTCGCTGCATCGGAGCACCAGGCGATGATCCCTGCGGCCTCCACAGCCATCATCGCCACGACGATGTTGGCGGCTTGGTCGGCGTCGATACCGCTCAGCCGCACCGCCTCGGTGACGTCGACATCGGAGAATCGAACGACCGCCATGTCGCGTCCCAGATCGACACCATCCTCGACAGCGACGTCGATGCCAGCGGTTGGCCGGTCGACCACAAGCCATAGCGGCGCGTCATCGGAGGCATGAGCAGCGGCGACAACGAACAGCTCGGCCGATGCCGCGCCCAGCGCCACAGCGCATTCACCATCAAGTCGCGTCGTGTCGTCATGGTCGCTGAGGCTCAGCGGCGTTTGAGCCCCAAGCACAGTGGCGGTGGTTCCTGCGGCGAAACGCTTGAGGATGCCGGTGGCGGCATCGTCGAGCTCTGCGGTCGACACGACCGCGCTGGCACACACCGTCGGTAATAGCGGCCCCGGAAGCAGGGCGCGGCCGGCTTCACCGATGACCACCGCGATGTCCTCGATGGAGCCACCCTGACCGCCCACCTCCTCGGGAAGATGCACGGCGTGCAACCCCAGGCTGATCAGCTCCAGCCAGTGGTCCGGACGCTCGCCGGCCTTGTGATTGTCCGTCTCCTTGCGTGTGGACTCGCGCGCACCGTGGCGCGCGGCGAAGCCGGCGACGGTCTGCGCAAGGGCGCTCTGGTCTTCATTGAGTGCGACGGGCATCGGGCCTCCTGGGTGTTGTGGGGATCCGAGTCGACCAATCGATCGGCCGCCGCCGAGCGGTGCTAATCATTGAGGTCTCCTCGATTCGACCGCTGAACTTCCTGGGGACCTATACAGCAGTTCCGGCTGTCGGACAATGCAGGTCGTTTGACACCGCAGACCGGCTGTAGATGTATCATAATGATATTAATGAGAACTACAACCCCTACCTACGATGAGCCGATGACGGCACCCGAAGGAAAGCTCAAGGCTGGTCGCCGCCCCAACCGGCGCGGCGAGGCCTCGCGCAGGCATGTCCTCGACGTCGCGCTGCGCCTGCTGGCCAGCGGTGGGCCCGAGACGGTCAGCGTCAAGTTGATCGCCAAGGAAGCGGACGTCACGTGGGGCACGGTCCAATATCAGTTCGGCGACGCCGACGGATTCTGGGCCGCCACGATCCTGCATATCCTCGATACCGCGGGCCCGGACATCTGGCGCCGCCCATCCGCCGGGTCGGTCGAAACGCGGGTCGCTGAAGTCATCGATCTGCTTTGGAACGCGTTCGACTCGCCGTACAACGCCGTGGTGACCAATCTGCGTTCCGCGCTGGCCAAAGATCGCATCGAACTCGAAAGGAACTATCCCCGCACCGCCCAAGCACTCGATGCGCTGGAAGACAACTGGGTCGCGCAGTTTCGCGAGTTCTTCGATGGCATCACCGTCGACCCGCGCCACGCGCGCCAAGTCAGTGCGTTGCTGCCCGCAGCGCTTCGGGGGCTGTACGCCGAGTTCACGTTCGGGTCGTACCTCAATGTCGATGACGCCCTCGAAGGCCTTCGCGAGGCGATCACGCTGTACATGACGCCGAGCCCGGCGCGGCGATAGAACTAAACGCGGAAAGGGAACACGCATTGGACGGTCACTGCACCACCGAGCTGGAACCAGGCATCGTCGAGCTGGCGCTGACCCGCCCGCACCGGCGTAATGCCTTGAGCAGCAATGCACTTGCTGAGTTGCATCGCGAAATCGACCGCATCGGCGGCGATCCCGCCATCCGGGTGGTGATTCTCACTGGAGAGGGTCCGTCGTTCTGCGCCGGCGCAGACATCAAGGCCGGCCCTGCTGATTCTGACGCCACCGAGGGCACCGCCATCGGGTCGCTGTTCGGCTCGGCCCGCAGTGACTTGGTGCGCTCGTTTGCCGCCCAGGAACTCATGGCCAGCCTTTTCGAAAAGATTCACCGACTGCGCCAACCCGTCATTGCCGGCATCAATGGGCACGCGCACGGCGGCGGCTTCGCCCTCGCACTGGCCTGCGACATCAGGATCGCCAGCCGCTCCGCGAGCTTCGGCGCCGTCTTCATCAAGCGCGGCATCTCGGCGTGTGACATGGGGACCAGTTACTTTCTGCCACGCCTCGTCGGAGCGGCCCGGTCGGCCGAGTTACTACTCACCGGACGGGTTTTCGACGCTGCGGAAGCACGCGAGATGGGGCTGGTGACAGACGTGGTCGACGAGGCGGACCTCATGGAGACGGCACTGAGCACCGCACGCGAAATCACCGAGAACAGCCCCCTGGCGGTGTGGATGACCAAGGAAACCATGTGGCAGACCGTCGACGCACCCAGTCTGCGCCTGGCCCTCGACATTGAAAACCGCACGCAGATCATGTGCACCACCAGCGGCGAAGCGGCAACCGCCTTCCAGGCCTTCGCCGAGCACCGACGACCCGAATGGTCACCCCTGTGAAACTCGGTCTGCAACTGGGCTCCGACAGCCCGGCCCGGACGGCCCGGCATCACACCGCGCCCAGGTAGCGCCTGGCGATGACGCGCTGGGCCACCCGCACCAGCGGGCCGCCCGCCTTGCTCCACCAGGCCGCGGGCCGGGAGAACGCCGACACCTCCGCGTATACCGCGGAGGTCGTCGGGTCGCGGCGCACGACAAAGCGTTCCTCGCCGGACTCCGGATGGCCCGGCAAGGTGCCGTAGGCGAACCCGCGGACGTCGGGTTCGTCGACCACGTACACCACCCGGCAGGGCGCAGGCAGAAAACCCATCCGCACCACCAACACCGCGTCGACGACGGCGACCTCGGAGCTGGCCTGCACGCGCAGGCCCGATCCGGTCTGCATGCCCCAGTGCATGACCGCCTCGGCGGCTTGGTCGAAACGTTGCCGGCCCGAACCGATCTGACGCTCGACGTGTTGATGGTCGTAGCCCGCGGGCAGCTGACCCGCCGCCGTCGCGCCCACCTCCGGGTAAGTGAGCGGAAGCTCCTTGAGCGCTGCTAGGTCCACGTTGTCAGCTTGCCACGACAAGATGCGTGGCCGCGTTCCCGGCGTACGGTCGTAGGGGTGACCGCGCAAAAAACTGTTGCCCAAGCATCCGGAACGTTCACCTTGGGCGGCGACCTGACCGTCAACCGACTCGGGTTCGGCGCCATGCGCCTGACCGGCAAGGGCGTCTGGGGCTCGCCCGCGGACCGCGACGAGTGCGTGCGGGTGCTGCAGCGCGCCGTCGAACTCGGGGTGAACTTCATCGACACCGCGGACTCCTACGGTCCCGACGTATCGGAGGACATCATCCGCGAGGCGCTGCACCCCTACTCCTCTCATCAGGGGTTGGTGATCGCGACCAAGGCGGGGCTGCTGCGCACCGGCCCGGACGTCTGGGTCCCGCTCGGTTATCCGAGTTACCTGCGCCAGGAGTGCGAGATGAGCCTGCGCCGGCTCGGCGTCGACACCATCGATCTGTTCCAGCTGCACCGCATCGATAACAAGTTCCCGCTGGCCGACCAGGTGGGCGAGCTGCTCACCTTGAAGAACGAGGGCAAGATCCGCCACATCGGGCTGTCCGAGGTCGGCATCGATCAGCTCAAGGAGGCCCAGCAGATCACGGAAATCGTGTCGGTGCAGAACATGTACAACGTGGCGTCCCGCGGGTCCGAACCGCTGCTGGACTTCGTGAGCAGCCGGGGCATCGGCTTCATTCCGTGGTTCCCGCTGGCCGCCGGGCCGCTGGCCGCCCCGGACGGCCCGCTGCAGCGCATCGCCGCCGACCATGACGCGACGCCGTCGCAGCTGGCGCTGGCCTGGTTGCTGAAACGCTCGCCGGTGCTGCTGCCGATCCCGGGCACGTCCAGCGTCGCGCACCTGGAGGAGAACGTCGCCGCCGCCGAGATCAAGCTCACCGACCAGGAGTTCGAGACCCTGGCGGCCGCCGGGGCGCAACGGACGGTCTGACCACCGCGCGAAAGGCGCGCGGCGGGGCAATACGGTGTTCTGGTGGCCGGCGAACATCAGCGACACCCCGGCGGCGGGTTCAATCCGCCCGAGCCGACGACCAAGGGCGGCCCCGATTACGGCAGGTTCGTCGACGCCGTGCGCAAGCTGCAGGATCACGCCCGTGCCGTCGACGCGCCCGACGAAGTGATCACCGAGGCCGCGGACCTGCTGGAGAAGGTGTCGCTGTTGCTGAGCCCCTTCGACGCCGACGAGTGGGAGTCGCCGTCCGGGCGCCGGATGGACCTGCCGATGCGCGGCAACATCCTGTCGGTGCCGATGAAGGTCCGGAACGGACCGCTAAAGGGCACTGACGGCCGGATCCGCGGCTGGGCACGGTTCGCGCGTTTTCATTTGGGCCGCAACGGCGCCGTGCACGGCGGCGCCCTGGGGATGCTGTTCGACAGCGTCCTCGGCTTGACGACGGTAGTGCTGACCGGCAGCCGTCGCCAACGGACCGCGTACCTCAAGATCGATTACCGCAACGTCGTGCCGATCGAGAAGGAACTCCAGTTCGATGCGGGAGTCGACCGGGTGGACGGGCGCAAGATCTTCGTGTCCGGTCGATTGCGCGACGGCGACACCCTGCTCGCCGAAGCCGAAGCGTTGTTCGTGCGGCTCAAGCCTGGCCAGCCGTGAGAGTGTCGCGGTAGCCGCGGCCTCGGTGCTCGGCACCGATAGCATTGCAACGATTAACCACCACACCTGAAACTTGGAGAAGCAAGCCCATGAGCGCCCCCGTCAGCGCCGCCCCAGCAGCCCCGATCCGGGTGCCTGCCGGGACCACCGCCGCGGCCGCGGTCGGAGAGGCGGGGTTGCCGCGCCGGGGCGCCCCCGACGCGATCGTGGTGGTGCGCGACGCCGAAGGCAAGCTGCGCGACTTGAGTTGGGCGCCCGCCGTCGACGCCGAGGTGGTCCCGGTGGCCGCCAACACCGACGAGGGTCGCAGCGTCATCCGGCACTCGACCGCGCACGTGCTGGCCCAGGCCGTCCAAGAGCTCTTCCCGCAGGCCAAATTGGGCATCGGGCCGCCCATCACCGACGGCTTCTACTACGACTTCGACGTGGCCGAGCCGTTCACGCCGGAGGACCTGGCGGCCCTGGAAAAGCGGATGCGCCAGATCGTCAAGGACGGGCAGCTGTTCGACCGGCGCGTCTACGACTCCAAAGACCAGGCACGCCGGGAGCTGGCCAACGAGCCCTACAAGCTCGAGCTCGTCGACGACAAGTCCGTCGGGACCGAGAACATGGCCGAAATAATGGAGGTCGGTGGCGACGAGCTCACCGCGTACGACAACCTCAATCCCCGGACCCGGGAACGGGTCTGGGGCGATCTGTGCCGTGGGCCGCACATCCCGACCACCAAGCACATCCCCGCCTTCAGGCTGACCAGAAGCTCCGCCGCCTATTGGCGCGGCGATCAGAACAACGCCAGCCTGCAACGCATCTACGGCACCGCGTGGGAGTCACAGGAGGCGCTTGACAAGCACCTGGAGCTCATCGAAGAAGCGCAGCGTCGCGACCACCGCAAGCTCGGCGTCGAGCTGGACCTGTTCAGCTTCCCCGACGAAATCGGTTCGGGCCTGGCCGTTTTCCACCCCAAGGGCGGCATCGTGCGCCGGGAGCTGGAGGAGTACTCGCGGCGCAAGCACATCGAAGCCGGGTACGAATTCGTCAACACTCCGCACATCACCAAGGCGCAGCTGTTCCACACCTCGGGCCACCTGGACTGGTACGCCGACGGCATGTTCCCGCCGATGCACCTCGACGCCGAGTACAACGACGACGGAACGTTGCGCAAGCCGGGCCAGGACTACTACCTCAAGCCGATGAACTGCCCGATGCACACCCTGATCTTCGCGTCGCGCGGGCGGTCGTATCGCGAGCTTCCGTTGCGGCTCTTCGAATTCGGCACCGTGTACCGCTACGAGAAGTCCGGGGTGGTGCACGGGCTGACCCGGGCCCGCGGGTTCACCATGGACGACTCGCACATCTACTGCACCCGCGAGCAACTGCACGACGAGCTGGCGTCGCTGCTGCGCTTCGTGCTCGAGTTGCTGAGCGACTATGGGCTGGAGGACTTCTACCTGGAGCTGTCCACCAAGGACCCGGAGAAGTTCGTCGGCTCCGAAGAGGTGTGGGAGGAGGCGACCGAGGCCCTGGCCAATGTCGCCGGGGAATCCGGCCTCGAGCTGGTTCCCGATCCCGGCGGGGCGGCGTTCTACGGCCCGAAGATCTCGGTTCAGGCCCGCGA
Source organism: uncultured Actinomycetota bacterium (assembly GCA_963703795.1). GTDB lineage: Bacteria > Actinomycetota > Actinomycetes > Mycobacteriales > Mycobacteriaceae > Mycobacterium. The sequence goes on from CAVPFT010000002.1 coordinate 164,536, forward strand.
CGCGCTGGGCCGCAGCTGGCAGATGTCCACCATCCAGGTGGACTTCAACTTCCCGGAGCGTTTCGAGCTGGAGTACACCGCCCCGGACGGGACCCGTCGGCGGCCGGTGATGATCCACCGAGCGCTCTTCGGGTCGATCGAGCGGTTCTTCGGCATCCTCACCGAGCACTACGCGGGGGCGTTCCCGGCCTGGCTTGCGCCGGTTCAGGTGGTCGGCATCCCGGTCGCCGACGAGCACGTAGCCTACCTGGAAGCCGTTGCCGCGCAGCTGAAGTCGCGCGGTGTGCGGGTCGAAGTGGATGCGAGCGATGATCGGATGGCCAAGAAGATCGTCCACCACACCGGCCAGCGGGTACCGTTCATGTTGCTGGCCGGCGACCGCGATGTGCAGGCCGAAGCGGTGAGCTTCCGATTCGGTGACCGCACCCAGATCAACGGCGTGGCCCGCGACAACGCGGTCGATGCCATAGTAAAGTGGATCGCGGATCACGAAAACGCTGCTCCGACAGCAGAACTGGTGAAAGTGGCCAGCCGTGAGTGACGACGACCGCGCCGGATACACCGAAGAAACCATCCTCGACAGGGGTGTCGGCGAACAGGACCACCTGCAGCGGTTATGGACGCCGTACCGGATGGACTACCTGGCCGAAGCGCCGATGAAGCGCGACAACGGCAAATCCGAGCAGCCGTTCACCGAAATTCCGCAGCTGCCGGACGAGGAGGGGCTGGTGGTCGCCCGCGGCGCGCTCGTCTACGCGGTGCTCAACCTCTACCCATACAACCCCGGGCACCTCATGGTGGTGCCATACCGGCGGGTATCCGAGCTCGAGGACCTGACCGATGCCGAGAGCGCGGAGCTGATGACCTTCACCCAGAAGGCAATTCGCGTCATCAAGAACGTGTCGCGACCGCACGGCTTCAACGTCGGCCTGAACCTGGGAACATCGGCGGGGGGATCGCTGGCCGAGCATCTGCACGTGCATGTCGTGCCGCGCTGGGGCGGCGACGCGAACTTCATCACGATCATCGGCGGGTCCAAGGTGATCCCGCAGTTGCTGCGCGATACTCGCCAACTGCTGGCCACGGAGTGGACAAAGCAGCCATGAGCCCCGAAGGCGGGCGCGCATGAGTCGCGCCGGCGTCGATGCAGAGCGACGCGATGAGGAGGAGCGGGGGCGCATGAGTCGCGCCGGCGACGATGCAGAGCGACGCGATGAGGAGGAGCGGCGCGCATGAGCAAGGTGCCGTTCCTATCCCGGGAGGCGTTCGTGCGGCTGACGTCGCCGACCGCCAGGGCGGCGCTGCGGATCGGTCTGACACCGGATGCTGTCACCATCCTGGGCACCATTGCTTCGGTGGCGGGGGCGTTGACGCTCTTCCCGATGGGCAAGCTGTTCGCCGGCGCGTGTGTGGTCTGGTTCTTCGCTGCATTCGACATGCTCGACGGCGCGATGGCCCGGGAAAGAGGTGGCGGCACCCGCCTCGGCGCGGTGCTGGACGCCACCTGCGACCGCATCAGTGACGGCGCGGTGTTCTGCGGGCTGCTGTGGTGGATCGCCTTCGGGATGCACGACCGACTGCTGGTGGCGGCGACGCTCATCTGCCTGGTCACCTCGCAGGTGATCTCCTACATCAAGGCGCGGGCCGAAGCCAGCGGGCTGCGCGGCGACGGCGGACTCATCGAACGCCCGGAGCGGCTCATCATCGTGCTGACCGGTACCGGTGTGTCGGACTTCCCATTCGTTGCCTGGCCGCCGGCGTTGCCGGTGGCGATGTGGCTGCTTGCGGTGGCCAGCCTGGTCACCTGCGCGCAGCGGTTGCACACGGTGCGGACGTCGCCCGGAGCGACGGACCGCTTGATGGGAACGAGCGAGCCGTGATCCCCACCCCGCCGGGCCTGAAAGCGATAGGCGCCCAACGCCGTTTAGTGCGTCGCCTGGTAACCGGTACCGCGACCGACTGGGCGTACGCCTCCGGTTGGATGGCCATACGCGCGATGCCGGAATTCGCCGCTCGCACCGCGTTCGACACCGGCGCGCGCTATGCGGCCCGCCATGGCGGGCCCGAACAGCTGCGCAAAAACCTGGCCCGCGTCATCGGTGTGGCGCCGAACGACGTGCCCGACGAGCTGATGCGCGCCTCGCTGGCCTCCTACGGTCGCTACTGGCGCGAGGCCTTTCGGCTGCCGACGATGGACCTACCCGCGCTGGCCCGCCGGTTCAACGAAGGGGTCGTCGGGCAAGATCATGTGGATGCGGCGCTGGCGGCGGGTCGCGGGGTGGTGATGGCCTTGCCGCACAGCGGCAACTGGGATATAGCCGGGGCGTGGCTGGCCCAGACGTACGGCACCTTCGCCACTGTCGCGGAGCGTCTCAAACCCGAGTCGCTGTACCGGCGTTTCATCGCTTACCGCGAAAGCCTCGGCTTCGAAGTGCTACCGCTGTCCGGCGGCGAACGACCGCCGTTCGAGGTGTTGTGCGAGCGGCTGCGGGAAAACCGGGCGGTGTGCCTGATGGCCGAGCGCGACCTGACCCGCACCGGCGTTGAAGTTGATTTCTTCGGAGAGCCCACCCGGATGCCGGCGGGGCCGGCGAGGCTCGCGATCGAGACCGGAGCCGCGCTGCTGCCGGCGCACTCTTGGTTCGAAGGCGAAGGCTGGGGCCAATCGATGCACCCCGCGCTGGACTGCACCAGCGGCGACGTCGGCGCCATCACCCAGGCGCTGGCCGACCAGATGGCCAAGAACATCGCCGCCCATCCCGAGGACTGGCACATGCTGCAGCCGCAGTGGCTGGCCGACCTGTCCAAGGAAAGACGGGTCAAACTGGCCCGGCTCGAGGACACCTGATGCGGATCGGGATGGTCTGTCCCTACTCGTTCGACGTGGCGGGTGGGGTGCAGTCGCACGTGCTGCAACTGGCCGAGGTGATGCGTGCGCGCGGGCACGAGGTGAGCGTGCTCGCGCCGGCTTCGCCGCACGCCTCGTTGCCCGACTATGTCGTCTCCGCCGGCAAGGCCGTCCCGATTCCCTACAACGGGTCGGTGGCCCGGCTGCGGTTCGGCCCGGCCACCCATCGCAAGGTCAAAAAGTGGCTTGTCGAAGGCGATTTCGATGTGCTGCACCTGCACGAGCCCAACGCGCCGAGCGTGTCGCTGCTGGCCCTGAACATCGCCGCGGGGCCGATCGTGGCGACGTTTCACACGTCGACCACCAAATCGCTGAGCCTGACGATCGTCCAGGGCATCCTGCGGCCGATGCTCGAGAAGATCGTCGGCCGGATCGCGGTGTCCGACCTGGCCCGGCGCTGGCAGATGGAGGCGCTGGGAACCGACGCGGTGGAGATCCCGAACGGAGTCGACGTCGGCTCGTTCGTCTCGGCGCCGCGGCTGGACGGCTACCCGCGGCCGGGCAAGACGGTGCTGTTCCTGGGCCGCTACGACGAGCCCCGCAAGGGCATGTCGGTGCTGCTCGACGCGCTGCCACGGGTGGTCGAGCGCTTCGCCGATGTGCAACTGCTCATCGTCGGCCGCGGCGATGAGGACGAATTGCGTGACCAAGCAGGCGAATTGGTGACACACGTGCGCTTTCTGGGCCAGGTGGACGACGCTGGAAAGGCGTCGGCGATGCGCAGCGCCGACGTCTACTGCGCGCCCAACACCGGAGGGGAGAGTTTCGGCATCGTCCTGGTCGAGGCCATGGCCGCCGGGACCCCGGTGGTGGCCAGCGACTTGGATGCCTTCCGGCGCGTGTTGCTCGACGGCGAGTGTGGTCGGCTGGTGCCGGTCGGCCCCCCAGAGTTGCAGGCCGCCGCGCTGGCCGATGCGCTCATCGACGTGCTGGAGAATGACTTGCTGCGCGAACGCTATGCGGCGGCGGGCTCGGCCGCGGTCCGCCGCTACGACTGGTCGCTGGTGGCCGGTCAGATCATGCGGGTATACGAGACGGTCGCGGGGTCGGGCGCCAAAGTTCAGGTGGCCAGCTAATGACCTGGGTGATTATCGCCGTCTTCGTATCGGTGGCGCTGGTGGCCTTGGTCGGCGGCTGGGCATATCGGACGGCCAATCGGCTGGACCGGCTCCACGTCCGCTACGACCTGTCGTGGCAGGCGCTGGACGGTGCACTGGCGCGGCGCGCGGTGGTGGCGCGTGCCGTCGCGATCGATGCCTACGGCGGCGCGGCGGTGGAAGGCCGGCGGCTGGCGGCGCTGGCCGATGCCGCGGAGGGCGCGCTCCGGCACGCGCGCGAGTCGTGCGAAAACGAGCTCTCGGCCGCGTTGGCGATGGTCGATCCGGCGTCGCTGCCGGCGGGTCTGATCGGGGAGCTGGCCGACGCCGAGGCCCGCGTGATGTTGGCCCGCCGATTCCACAACGATGCCGTCAGGGACACCCTCGCGCTGGCCGAGCGACCTTTGGTGCGTGCCTTTCGGCTCGGCGGAACCGCAGCGCTGCCAAGCTATTTCGAGATCGTCGAGCGTCCCCACGCGTTGGCACACGGCGGCTTGAGCGTGCCGGGTGTGCTCAACCACCGCACGTCGGCGCGGGTGGTGCTGCTCGACGACACCGGCGCGGTGCTGTTGCTGTGCGGATCGGATCCGGCGATCACGGGCGGTGACGTCCCGAGGTGGTGGTTCACCGTGGGCGGTGAGGTGCGGCCCGGCGAGCGGTTGGCCGAGGCCGCCGCGCGGGAGCTGGCCGAGGAAACCGGCCTACCGGTCGAGCCGGCCGACATGATCGGACCCATCTGGCGGCGCGACGAGGTTTTCGAGTTCAACGGCTCGGTGATCGACAGTGAGGAGTTCTACCTGGTCTACCGCACGCGGCGGTTCGAGCCGTCCATTGCGGGACGCACGGAGTTGGAACGCAGCTACATCCACGGGGCCCGCTGGTGTGACGCGAATGACATCGCGGAGTTGGTCGCCGCCGGCGAGCAGGTGTACCCGCTGCAACTCGGTGAGTTGTTGCCCGTGGCGAATGGGCTGGCTGATGGCGCTCGCAATCCCGGCGTGCCTGAGTCGATCCGCTGATCAGGGCAAAACTCGCTTGTAGCGCACCATTAGAGTGGACGCAATGGTTGAGGAAGAGACGGAGCCAGTGGACAGGCCAATGGAAAGCGCCGACAGCGCCCCACAGTCGGGCCGGGCCAATCAGACGGGAACCGCGCGGGTAAAGCGCGGCATGGCCGAGATGCTCAAGGGCGGCGTCATCATGGATGTCGTCACCCCGGAGCAGGCCCGGATCGCCGAGGGCGCCGGCGCCGTCGCGGTGATGGCGCTGGAACGGGTGCCGGCCGACATCCGCGCCCAGGGCGGTGTGTCGCGGATGAGCGACCCCGACATGATCGAGGCCATCATCGCCGCGGTGACGGTCCCGGTGATGGCCAAGGCGCGCATCGGGCATTTCGTCGAGGCGCAGATCCTGCAGAGCCTGGGCGTGGACTACGTCGACGAGTCGGAAGTGCTGACCCCCGCCGACTACACCCACCACATCGACAAGTGGAAGTTCACCGTGCCGTTCGTGTGTGGTGCGACCAATCTCGGCGAGGCGTTGCGGCGCATCGGCGAGGGCGCGGCCATGATCCGCTCCAAGGGCGAGGCCGGTACCGGTGACGTCTCCAACGCCACCACGCACATGCGGGCCATCAGCGCCGAGATGCGCCGGCTGGCGTCGTTGTCGGAAGACGAGTTGTATGTGGCGGCAAAGGAATTGCAGGCGCCCTACGAGCTGGTCCTCGAGATCGCCCGGGCGGGCAAGCTGCCGGTCACGTTGTTCACCGCGGGCGGTATCGCCACTCCCGCCGACGCGGCGATGATGATGCAGCTCGGCGCCGAGGGTGTCTTCGTGGGTTCGGGCATCTTCAAGTCCGGCGCCCCGGAGCACCGCGCCGCCGCGATCGTCAAGGCCGTCACGTTCTTCGACGATCCCGATGTGCTGGCCAAGGTGTCCCGTGGGCTCGGCGAGGCGATGGTGGGCATCAACGTGGAGGAGATCGCGCAGCCGCATCGCCTGGCCCAGCGCGGCTGGTAAGAACATTTCGTGGCGATCGAGCAGATCCTCGATCTCGAGCAGCTCGAGGTCAACATCTACCGCGGCAGCGTGTTCAGCCCGGATTCGGGTTTCTTCCAGCGAACGTTCGGCGGGCACGTCGCGGGCCAGTCGCTGGTGTCGGCGGTGCGCACTGTCGACCCGCGCTACCAAGTGCACTCGCTGCACGGCTACTTCCTGCGGTCGGGGGATGCCAAGGAACGCACGGTTTTCATCGTCGAACGCACCCGCGACGGCGGGTCGTTTGCGACCAGGCGCGTCAACGCCATCCAGCACGGCGAAACCATCTTTTCCATGTCGGCGTCATTCCAGACCGACCAGGAAGGCATCCACCACCAGGACGCCATGCCGGCGGCGCCACCACCCGACGGCCTGCCCGGGTTGAGCTCGATGAAGGTGTTCGACGACGCCGGGTTCAAGCAGTTCGAGGAGTGGGACGTCTGCATCGTGCCGCGCGAGCGCCTGGAACTCTTGCCGGGCAAGGCCTCCCAGCAGCAAGTGTGGTTTCGCCACCGCGACCCGCTGCCGGACGACCCGGTGCTGCACATCTGCGCGCTGGCCTACATGAGCGACCTGACGCTGCTCGGTTCGGCACAGGTCACTCACCTCGACGTGCGCCAGCATCTGCAGGTGGCGTCGCTGGACCACGCGATGTGGTTCATGCGGGCGTTCCGGGCCGACGAGTGGCTGCTGTACGACCAGTCCTCGCCGTCGGCCAGCGGCGGTCGCGCGCTATGCCAGGGCAAGATTTTCACCCAGTCGGGCGAGATGGTTGCGGCGGTCATGCAGGAGGGGCTCACCCGTTTCAAACGCGGATTGCAGCCCACTCGAGAGTGAGCGCACCGAAGATCGGGGTGTTGGCGCTGCAGGGCGACACCCGTGAGCACCTGGCGGCGCTGCGCGAAGCCGGAGCCGAGGCGATGTCGGTGCGGCGCCGCGGCGAGCTGGATGCGGTGGACGGGCTGGTCATTCCCGGCGGCGAATCCACCACCATGAGCCACCTGCTCGTCGACCTCGAGCTGCTCGAGCCGTTGCGGCGGCGGCTGGCCGACGGGCTTCCGGCCTACGGCGCGTGTGCCGGCATGATCCTGCTGGCCAGCGAGATCCTCGACGCGGGCGCGCGGGGGCGGCAGGCGCTGCCGCTGCGTGCCATCGATATGACGGTGCGGCGCAATGCTTTTGGGCGACAGGTCGACTCGTTCGAAGGCGACATTCCGTTCACGGGTCTTGACGATCCGGTGCGTGCGGTGTTCATCCGCGCGCCCTGGGTCGAGCGGACGGGTGACGGCGTGCGGGTGCTGGCCCGGGCGGCGGGGCACATCGTCGCGGTGCGGCAAGGCTCGATGCTGGCGACGGCATTTCACCCGGAGATGACCGGCGACCGCCGCATCCACCATTTGTTCGTCGACATCGTCAACGGACGGGCTTGATCCGTCGAGCGGAGCGGTCGGGCAATCGGCACTCGGCGGCCCCGTAGACTCGTATGGCGACATTCAAGCAACAGAAGAGGTAAGAAACACCGATGAGCGGCCATTCCAAGTGGGCCACCACCAAGCACCAGAAGGCCGTCAAAGACGCGCGCCGTGGCAAGGAGTTCGCCCGGCTGATCAAGAACATCGAGGTCGCCGCCCGTACCGGTGGCGGTGATCCCGCGGGCAATCCCACGCTCTACGACGCCATTCAGAAGGCGAAGAAGAGCTCGGTGCCCAACGACAACATCGAGAAGGCGCGCAAGCGCGGCGCCGGCGAGGAGGCCGGCGGCGCCGACTGGCAAACCGTCACCTACGAGGGTTATGCGCCCAACGGTGTCGCGGTGCTCGTCGAGTGCCTGACCGACAACCGCAACCGCGCCGCCAGCGAGGTGCGGCTTGCGATGACGCGCAACGGGGGCACCATGGCCGATCCGGGTTCGGTGGCTTATCTGTTCTCGCGCAAGGGCGTGGTCACGTGCGAGAAGAACGGCCTGACCGAAGACGACCTGCTGATCGCGGTGCTGGATGCCGGTGCCGAGGACGTGAACGACCTGGGCGACAGCTTCGAAATCGTCTCCGAGCCAGGCGATCTCGTGGCGGTGCGCACCGCACTGCTGGATGCCGGCATAGATTACGACTCGGCCGAGGCGAGTTTTCAGCCGTCGGTCAGCGTTCCCGTCGACCTCGACGGCGCCCGCAAGGTGTTTAAGCTCGTCGACGCGCTGGAGGACAGCGACGACGTGCAGAACGTTTACACCAACGTCGACCTCTCGGACGAGGTGCTGGCCGCTCTCGACGAAGACGAGTGATGGCCGTTGCACCGATGACCGATTCGCCGCTACCCGTCGTCAATCATCACGCCGACCACGAGGGTTTTGGCGGCGTGCTAGGTCTGGTGACCGCCCTCGCAATCCTGATCATGGGGCGCCGCAACGCGCGCCTGGCCGTCGATCTCGCGTCGGTGTCGGACGCCGACCGCGTCGTCGACATCGGTTGTGGCCCAGGCAATGCGGTGAGAGCCGCCGCCGGGCGGGGTGCCCGGGTGATCGGGGTGGATCCGTCCCCGGTGATGTTGCGCCTCGCGCGCGCCGCGACGCGCGGTCAACTGAACATCACCTGGTCGCCCGGCGGTGCCGAAGCTCTGCCCGTCGCCGACGGTTGGGCAACCGTCGCGTGGTCGCTACGCACGGTCCACCATTGGAAGGACGTCACGGCCGGACTCGCCGAGCTGCGACGTGTGCTCGCGCCTTCGGGACGGTTTGTGGTGATGGAGCGTCGGGTGAAACCCGGGGCCACGGGCCTGGCGAGCCACGGCTGGACCGAGCAGCAGGCCGAGTCCTTCGCGGCGCAGTGTCGCGCGGTGGGCTTCGTCGGCGTGCGTGTCGGCGAGCAGCGACACGGTCGGGGCACGGTGTGGGTCGTGCACGGGGAAAACGCCGCCTAGTCGTACCCGTGCCGCATGTCGCCGACGATGCGGGGATTGTCCAGCGTCGACGGCTCGAGCGAACGTGGCCCGATGTCGCCGGAGAACACGGTGGCGGCGTCGAGCACGCGCTGGTTGAGGAAACGCAGCGGGGGCGCGTCGGCTGGCACCCTTGGTGTGGGCGCGGCGTCCGCGGGCCGCGCCAATGCGAAGCCCCAGTCGCCGAACGTGGGCACGTGCACGTGATAGGGCGTGACCGCATAGCCGGCGGCCCGAATCGTGGAGACCGTGCGCCAGAACGCGGTCGAAGTGGAGAAGGGGCTGCCCGCCTGCACCACCATGAGCCCGTCGGGGGTCAGCGCACGGGTGACCAGCGCATAGAACTCGGTCGAGTACAGCCGGCCCAGCACCGGTGTGTTGGGGTCGGGAAGATCGACGATGACCGCATCGAATCGGCCCCCGACGCGGTCGATGCCGGGGCCGCGCAGCCAGGTCATCGCGTCGTCGATCACGACCTTGACGCGCGGGTCGTCCAGCGAACCGCCGTTGGCGTCGCGCATGGTGGTGCGCGCTAATTCGATCACCGCGGGGTCGAGCTCGACCTGCACGATCCTTGCGATGCCGGGCTGGCGCAGCAGCTCGCGGGCCGCCAAGCCGTCCCCGCCGCCGAGCACGAGCACCGAGCGTGCGCCACCGCCCAGCGCCGGGTAGACGAGGCTTTCGGTGTAGCGGTATTCGTCCCGGGTGGAAAACTGCAGGCCCCCGTCGAGGTACAGGCGCATGTCGGTGCCGCGGCGGGTGACCACGATCTCCTGGTAGGGCGTGTGCCGGTAGGCGATGATCGGATCGGCGTAGAGCCGCTGCCTGCTCGTCGTCTCGATGTCGGCCGACCGCACCAGCAGCGTGGCGAGCAGCCCGAGCGCTGCGGCGAGCGCGCACAGCGCGGTCACCAACTGCCGCGTCGAAACGACCTTCCGCAGCAAGAAAACCGACACGACGGCCGCCGCGACGAGGTTGATGATGCCGGTGGCCGCCGCGCCGCGGATCATCCCCAGCGACGGCAACAGCAGGAACGGCCAGACGAGCCCGCCCAGCAACGCGCCGAGGTAATCGGCGGCGTTGAGGTTGGCCAGCGTCCGGCCCGCATCGGCCGCTGGGTTTGTTTCGGGGCGTACCCGCCCCTGGTGCAGCAGCGTCATCAGCAGCGGCACCTCGGCGCCGACCAGGCCGCCGATCAGGGCCGTGCTCACCGCCAGCACCCACGTCGAGCCGAAGGAAGCATCCAGGAACGCGAACACGACGTACAGCGCCGCCGCGGACAGCCCGCCGATGATGCCCAGCAGCGCCTCGACGGCGATGAACGTGATCGCCGCGTGCGCCAGCAGCGGCTTGACCAGCAGGGCTCCCAAGCCCAGCGCGGCGATGTAGCCCGCGACGATCAGCGAGGTGGCGACGATGCCGCCCCCGTTGAGGCTCGCCGACAGCGTCAGCAGCGCCAGCTCGTAAATGATGCCGCACGCCGCACACGCCGCCACCGCGGCCAGCAGCACGGCGCGCCAGCGGGCCGAAGCCTCCGTGGACCGAACAACTCGGTTTTCCCGAGGGGGAACCGGCAGCTCAACCGAGGTCATGACAGCGCGGCGGCGGTCACGCCTCCCACCGCGAGCAGTATCAGGGCCACCGCGAAAGACCCGGGATGCAGCGTGGGCTCGTCGACGTGCTCGTGGAAGTTACCCGGTATCAGCAGGTGCATCGTCAACAGCGCCAGCCCCAACAGGGCCACGCCCATCAACCCGTACACCGCCACGCCGACCAGTCCCTGGCCCAGCTGGCTGTAGCTGGTGGTGATGGCGGTGATGATGACGATGGTGAGCGCGATATACATCGCGCCCGCGACGACAACTGCGTTGGGGCGGCGATCGATGAACACCAGTTGGCGCAGCTTTCCCGGGGTCAGCAGGTCGACCATGTAGAACCCGACGATCAGAACCCCCATCCCGACCAGGAAGTACAGAATCGTCGCCACCGCGCCCCGGAAGACGGGATTGAGGTCGACGTTTCCGATCTCGACGGCGAGGTACATGGTTGTCTCCTTTGCTGTGCTTCGTTGCTATGCATCCGGTTCGGCGTCACTTGCCTGAGCGCGGGCCTCCTGAGAAGCCTCCGGTGCTGCGCGAGGGGGATCCGGGGCTGAACCCGGGGCCCAGCGACCGGTATGCCCCGTGGCTGTATCCGGAGCTCAGGGGCTCCACGCGGACGCTGCACGGCTGATTGCCTTCGGGGCCGACGACCACGATGTTGTTGCTGTAGCGCAGGTACTGGGTGGCGCCGCTGGCGGCGCGCGTCTCCGGGCCCTGATCGTTGGCCAGCGTGTTGGCCACCTGGCCGGGTGATCCGGTGCACCCGTAGCGCGTTGCGTTCGCATCACGGGAGTACTCGTGATAGTGGCCCGCTATGTAGGACGCGATGTTCTTGTTCGGCAACGTGGTTCCGAAATACAGCGACCCTGCCGCGGCGGCGGCCAGACCACCGGACACCAGAAACAGAGGGCCGCGGCTCATGGTCGCCACCGGCTCGTCGTGTGGACCACGGTCCCGCCGCGCGGCGCCGGGTACAGGTGCCAGGTCTGCCACCGCCAACCGGCGCCGTCGGGTTCGGCGGCCAGCGCGGTCAGCGCGGCGTCATCGCCGGGGAAGGAGCCACCGAGCCAGCCCGTTTCCCGGGCACAACGTTCGCGAAGCTCGCCCGCGAGACGGCGGAAGGCCGGCTCGTCGTGCGTTTCGGTACGGGATTGCAGGCGGTAGCCGGGCGCGTCGGTACGTTCCGGCAGATCCACCCCGAGGCTGCGGGCGGTACAGGAAACCTGCTCGGAAAAGCGGCCCGCTGCGTGCTCGACCGCGACTACGTGCGATGCGCCGAGGACTCCCAGAACTAGGGCACCACCGTCGGGGTGCACCAGTGAGCAGGTCGCCAACGCCTGCGGTGCCGGCGCGTTGAGCGCCAGTTGGAGCCTTTCCCCGGATACGTCCGCCGGCGTCACGGCGAGTTGATGTAGTGGCACCGGAGCCTCCCTATGGGGTCCACGACGGGGGCGCTGGGTAGACGGACAACTCGCCGGGAACCACCGACCTGCCCGTCGATATCTCCCACGACATGCCCGGGCCCCAGCGCTCGAACGAGAGCAGCGCGCTCTTGTCGGAGTTGGTGCAGTCGAGGTATTCCATCTCGCCGCCCGCCGGCAGGCCGGTCATGCCTTCGCTGGTGTACGAGGCGCGACCGCGTTCCGATTCGCGAAACGTCACACCGTCGACGAGGTACTGGTCGCCGGGCTGCAACGTGAGGTCTTTGCGGTCGACCCACATCGCCAGCTCCAGGCGCCCGTCGTCGGATTCGACGCTGAACCAGATCGGCTGGTCGCCGCCCTCCAGTCAGGTGCTCCCACCACACGTACGGGCCCTCGTGGTAGGTCACCGACCCGCGGACCACGTAGTCGACGCCGCCGTGGCTGACGACCGCACCGGGGCCGAGTTGCTGGGGTCCGAACTCCGGCATCTCGTTGAACGCGAGCGGATCCTGGCGCCCGCCCTGCCCGGCCGGCTGCTTCGGGCGCCGCGGGCGCCGCAAAGCAATGACGAGCACCACGATGGACGCGATGAACAGCGCCGCCGCGAGCACGACCAGCAGTTTTCCCACGCGAATCCTTCTGTTGCCGCGGAAGCCTAGCGAATGTGGGCTTTAAGTTAACAGCTTTTGCCACGCCGCGTGTCGTGCCGGATTCGGTCGGTGCCACCAGCTAGGCTATCGAACAGCTGTTCGGTAACCCCGACACGGACCCTAGATGAAGAAGTGGGAGCGGATGATGCGCGTGATGGGCGTCGATCCCGGACTGACGCGATGCGGGCTGTCGGTCGTCGAAAGCCTGGGTGGTCGGCAGGTCGTCGCGCTGGATGTCGACGTCGTGCGAACACCTTCGGACACACCGGTATCCAAGCGGCTGCTGGCCATCAGTGACGTCGTCGAGCACTGGCTGGACACCCATTGCCCCGACGTCATGGCCATCGAGCGGGTGTTCTCCCGCCTGAACGTCACGACGGTGATGGGCACCGCGCAGGCAGGTGGTGTGATCGCGCTGGCGGCGGCCAAACGCGGCATCGACGTGCATTTCCATACCCCCACCGAGGTCAAGGCCGCGGTCACCGGCAACGGCGCCGCCGACAAGGCGCAGGTCACCGCGATGGTCACCAGAATCCTTGCGCTGCAAGCCAAACCGACACCGGCCGATGCCGCCGACGCGCTGGCTTTGGCGATCTGCCATTGCTGGCGGGCGCCGATGATCGCCCGGATGGCGGCGGCCGAGGCGCAGGCCGCGCAGCAGCGTCATAAGTACCTGGCCAAGCTGAAGGCCGCCCGATGATCGCCTCGGTGCGCGGTGAAGTGCTCGAGGTGGCGCTCGATCACGTGGTGATCGACGCGGCCGGCATCGGCTACCGGGTGAACGCGACGCCGTCGACGCTGGCGACACTGCGGCAGGGCAGCCAGGCCA
>CAVPFT010000003.1:0-21821 GCA_963703795.1 uncultured Actinomycetota bacterium
GCCAACCTCCTCGGGCAGAACACCCCGGCGATCATGGCCACCGAGGCCCAATACATAGAGATGTGGGCCCAAGACGCCACCGCGATGTACAACTACGCCGCGAATTCGGCTTCCGCCTCCGCCTTTAGCATTTTCGCGCCACCGCCGCAGACGACGAATCCGGCCGGGCTGGCCGGCCACGCCGCCGCGGCCGCCCAGGCGGCGGGCACCCAGGTCGGCGGCAAGGCCCAGGCGATGACGGCGCAGTTGATTTCCGCTATGCCCCAAGCCCTGCAGGGTCTGGCGACCCCGGGATCGTCGTCGGCGGCGGGCAGCGTCGTGTCGCTGGGATCCTCTGGGCTTTCCGCCCCGCTGAGTGCCCTGTCGAACATCACCGGCGCATCCGGCAAGACGGCCACCAAGGGCGCGAGCGCCGGGGCGGGGGCCCTATCCGGACTGACCTCGAACCTCACATCGGTCTTGGGCGGGAATGGGGCGACCGGCCTGTTTGACGTGGTCGGCATTGGTTCCGACGTGTCCGGCCTGGGTGCCGACGGTGCCGGGTTGGGCGGCGACGGCGCCGGGCTTGGTTTCGACGGGTATGGCCTGAGCCTGGATTTCGCGGGCTTGGGTTCGATTTCGGGAGCCGATGGGATCCCGGGGGTGGGAGCCGCGAGTGGGTTGGGAAGCGCGGCGCCGTTGCCCGGTCTGGGCGAGGCCGCGTCGGCGAGCGTGGGCCACGCCGGATCGCTTGGGACGTTGTCGGTGCCGCCGGGTTGGGCCCAGGCGGTTTCGGCGGTCACGCCGCTGCCGGCTTTCGACGCCAACGTCACGCCGGGAGCGGGTGCGACGCCGTCGCCGGCCGCCGGCACCACGGTTTCCAAGTTGCCTTTGGGCGGCATGGTCGGGCGTGAGGCGGACGGTTCAGTTCAGCGAATCGGGTTCCGCGCCTCGGTGATCCCGCGTTCACCCGTGGCCGGGTAGGTGCGCAAGAGCGGGGCACACAAAAACCGGGGCCGCACACCGATTGGTGTGCGGCCCCGGTCCGAAGGTGGGTACTACGCCCAGCTGCCGCCGACGGAGCTGTCGGTGTTGAACATGTTGCTGCCGGCGCTCTGCACCTTTGACCCGTGGGAGTTGGCCTGCTCGTAGATCACCTGGAAGTTACGACCCAACTGGGTGATGAACTCCTGGCACGCCACCGAACCGGCGCCACCCCAGAAGTCACCGGCGGCCAGCACATCGCGCACGATGGACTGGTGCTCGGCCTCAAGCGACGCGGCCTGGGCGCGAATCGTCGCACCGTGGGCGTCCACGTCGCCGAACTGGTAATTGATGCTCATGTTTACGTCCTCCTAAGTTGTAAGTGTCGAGGGCTAGCTGCTGAGGATTTGCTGCGAGGCCTGCTCTTGCGTCTCGTAGTTGTTCGCGTCGCGGATCAGACCGTCGCGCACACCGTGCAGCATGTTCACAATGTTGCGGAAAGCCTGGTTCATTTGACCCATGGTGTCGTACGAGGTCGCCTGAGCCTGCCCGCTCCAGCCCGCGCCGGCGATGTTCATCGACGACGCCCACATCTTGCGGGACTCGTCCTCAACCGTCTGCGCGTGCATCTCGAAACGCCCCGCCATTGCCCGCATCGAGTGCGGGTCAGTCATAAAACGTGTTGCCATGTTGCCTTTCTCCTTTTTGTTTGTTTGTTTGTCTCGAGCCTTCAGTGCTCGAAGTCTTTTCGGTTGTGATCGATGCGGCGGTGGCCGCATAGCGGATAGATTACGGCCTGGCGGCCAATTGGTTGCCTCAAATGGGTGACATGTCCTTGCCTTTTTCCCACCTCAGACGATGACCTTGGGCATGACGGTCGGCTTGAACCCGTACCGCGGTGCGGCGCCGTAGCCGGCGGCACCCTTGGCCGCCGCGGCCGCTCCAGGCATCCCGGGCATCGCCGCGACCGGCGCGGCTTCCTCGGTGGCGGCGGTCCAACCCGAGCCCTCCAGTGGAGAGGTAGACGAAGCCAACGTCGCCGGGGCGGCCGCGGACCAGCCGGTCGGAACCGACAACCCGCCGACCGCGGACGCCTCGCCCATTGCCGCCGTCGCCCCCCCGCCGAGGCCTGTTGTTGACCCCGCAAGCGTTGTGCCGAAGCCCAAGCCGGCGCCGAGGGGGGTGACGTCGCTGACGAACGGGGTGAGGCCTGTCGGAGAGGTGGCAACGAGGTGTCCAAGGCTTGGAAAGACTGAAGTCATATTCCCCTGGAACCACGCCGCAGTGACACCGACTTGGGCAATGCTATTTTCGGTTATCGGGAGCGAGAGAAACTGTCCGAGTGACGGGACGTTGCCGCCAAGCGTCGACAGTCCCCCGAAGGGGCTACTCGTCAGGCCAGAGAGAATATTGTTTAAGCCCGCCGCGGGCGTGGACGCCGCGGCCTGGGCGGTCGCGGCGCCTTGAAGGCCTCCCGCGGCCGGGTTGGTGCTCGGCGTCGCCGGCGCTATCGGCTGAAGGGCCGCGGCGGCCAGCGAGGCGGCCTGGTAGACGTACATGGTGACGGCGTCCTGGACCCAAAACTCGGCGTACTCGGCCTCGGTCGCCATGATCGCCGGCGTGTTGATGCCCAGGAAATTCGTCGCCACGAGCGCGGCCAGCTGCGCCCGATTCGCAGCGATCGCCGGCGGGGGGATGATTCCCGAAAACGCCGCCTCATAAGCGGCCGCCGACGACGTCGCCAGGGTGGCGGCCTGCTCGGCCGCCCCCGCCGCGGTGGTCAGCCAGGACACGATCGGCTGCGCCGAGGCCGCCGCGGCCGCCGATCCCAGGCCGGTCCACTGCCCGCCGGTCAGCGTGCCGACGATCGATTCCCAGGAGGTCGCTGTGGTGCTCAGCTCGGCGGCCAGGTTGCTCCAACCCGCCGCGGCGGCCATGAGCGGTCCAGAGCCCGCACCGGTGTACAGGAGCGCGGAGGTGATCTCCGGAGGTATAGCTGCAAATTCTAAGACCATTTTTCTGTATCCCGTCTCTTATTGACCGAATGTCGTTTCTTGTTGACTAGCTGCGACCGCGATGGCGCCCGATCGCTAGACGGCCGTCGGTTTGGGCATGACGAGGGGCTTGACGCCGTAGCGCGGGGCACCGAAGCCGGCGCTGTTGCGTGCGGCCGCGCCCACCCCGGGCATCCCGGGGATGATCGCCCCCGGCCCGGCCTGCGGTGCGGCGGCGGTCCAGCCCCCGGTCGGTAGCCCCATCGGGCTGACACTCGACACCGTGGTGACCGTTCCGGCCCAACTCGGCGGCACCGACAACTTGCCGACCATGGTCGCCCCGCCCATGCCCCCGGTCATTGGCATCGCACCCATACCGGCCATGCCGCCCATGCCGGCCATGCCGCCCATAGGGACGGCCGGCCCCGTCGTGCCCGCGAGGTCAGCTGCGCCGGAAAGCCCGGTGAGGTCGCCGGCGGCGTCAGACGGAGCTGATACCGCGCTAAGAGTGCCGGTTATCAACCCGAGGTCGTCCGACTGAGCGGACGCAAAGTTCCCCCCCTCGACGAGCCCTATAGTGGTTGGGCCGCCTGACGGGTTAATCAACCCGGTGCCACTGAGGAAGCCGTAGAGGGTGTTGATGATGTTCCCGCTGCCAGCCGCGCTCGCGTTGCTGGCCTCGGTGGATGAATAGGTACCGGAGCTGAGTCCCAAGGTGCTCGCAAACTGCTCTTGGATAGCCTGAGCTTCCGAGGCGAGCTGCTGGTACAGCGTGCCGTACGCCGAGAAGATTCCCGCCTGCTGGAGCGATACCGAGTCGGCGGCTGCGGGAGCAACGCCCGTGGTCGCGGCCGCGGCGCCGGCGTTCTGTGCGGTCAGTGAACTGACGATCGCTGTCAACTGGGCCGCTGCGGCGGCCAACTCTTCAGGCACTGCTGTCAGAAGTGACATCCATCGCTCCTTGTGTGTGAACCATTCCGACCCAATACGCCGGGCACGGACTTGGGGGTTGGCGTAAGGGTTGCTGTGTACTGGCGGTAAGGCTAGTGATCCCGCCGTCCAGAGTCGTGACCGAAAGGGCTCGGGTGACAGCCGTTTACGGCTTCTTAACGCTGACGCAAGCAGTTTTAACAAGCTCGTGTCGAGCGACATGCCGGTGTCACCTGTTCCCGGGGCGGCAACAGGGGGGAAGACGCGCGGCGCGCGGATGGTACTCGAAGCCTGGCCGGGACGCACGTTCGGAATCTGGCCAATCTTGAGTGGGATGCGATGCGCCCCGGATCCGGCTTCCGCGCGCTACATTCGCCGCCGGGCCCCCATAGCCCAATTGGCAGAGGCAGCGGACTTAAAATCCGTCCAGTGTCGGTTCGAGTCCGACTGGGGGCACCGCATTTGCACTGGTAGGTGGGCGTGTCGGTCAAGTCGCCGCACACGATGGAGCCGCTCCCCCCGGCGACACCCCGGCGGCCGGAGTGAAGCAGGCTTCATTAATAGGGGTGGTAGCTAATCTGCTCGGCTTGGCACCTCGCGGCGCACAGCAATGTGCCCGGGCGGTGACCCGGGCCAGCCGCGGCGTGGTTCCATCGTGGAGACCTGCTGGCGCGCCTGTCATCCACGGCCCCACGCCAGGCATTGTCTCCATTGCTTGGAGCGTCGGCAGTTCGAAGCACCAGCCCCTGGCGGTTTTCGCGAACCAGCCACGTCCATGCCGCTCTCGGTTGCGCGAAAAAAGACCACCAAGCCCTGGTCGGCAGTAGGCTTCGCGCATGCCGTTGAAAAACGGTGAGATTTTCGCCGGTTTTGTTATTGAGCGATTCCTCGGCGCTGGTGGGATGGGCGAGGTTTACCTAGTTCAGCATCCCCGTCTGCCGCGCCTCGACGCGTTGAAGGTCTTACCGCTCGCCCTGACAGCCAACGCGGAGTACCGCTACCGATTCAATCGCGAAGCCGAGTTGGCGTCGACCTTGTGGCATTCGAACATCGTCGGCATTCATGATCGCGGTGAATACAACGGCCAACTGTGGATTTCGATGGATTATGTCGATGGCACCGACGCCGACCGGCTGGTCGAGGAGACTTATCCGACGGGCATGCCGATGCTCGAGGTGCTCGAAATCGTCACCGCTGTCGCCGACGCACTAGACGTCGCCCATCAGCGCGGCCTGCTGCACCGCGATGTAAAACCGGCCAACGTCATGCTGGCAAAAGCGCAGGGGACCCGCCGGCGGATACTGTTGGCCGACTTCGGTATCGCCCGTCAAGCCGATGAGGTGAGCGGTTTCACCGGCACGAACATGACGGTCGGCTCCGTCGGCTACGCGGCGCCCGAACAGCTGATGGGCGAAACGATCGATGGGCGAAGTGATCAATACGGCTTGGCGGTCACGGCTTTTCGCCTTTTTACGGGCACGATGCCATTTCGGGACTCCAACCCGGCTGTCGTGATCAGCAAGCAACTCACCACGCCGGCTCCGGTGCTCTCCGACCGCCGCCCTGATCTTGCGAACCTAGACAGCGTGCTGTCAGTGGCGCTGGCCAGAGACCCCAATCAGCGCTACCCGCACTGCCTCGACTTCGCCGAGGCGTTGAGCCGAGCCAGCCTCCGGCCTTACACGCGTGGGAGCACCGGCCCCGCCGACGCCACCCGGCCCATGAGCGCGCCGTCGGCCCCGGCTCCGCCCGTCGCCCAGGCCGACGCGGCCGAGGCCCGCAACCTTCTGCCGACGGGTTCGGGTGCGCGATCGGCCGTGGCCACACCTACGGCCGCTACCACCTGGCCGATGAGCGTGCCGTCCACATCGGGTGCTCCCAGAGCCCCAGCCCACCCGACCAAGCGCGTCGGGGTCCCGCCGCCTGCCGCGGGCGTGCCCGAGCCGCACGCGGATGCCACCGACCTCCTCAGCGTTTCGCCCCCTACTGACCAAGCCCCCGAAGCGCCAGTAGGTGATGCGCAAGATAGCGGCGGCGCCGCGGTGGCTCATATGGTCCCGGCCGACCACGACACAGGACCGCGCAGTGCACAGGGGGTGGCCACCGACGTTCATGAGCGGGACATCGCGCTGCCCGCGTTGGAAAATCTGACCACCCCCCAGCGACGTAAAGCACTGGCGGATGAAATGACGGCCCTGCATCGGGCCGGGCGATGGAATGCCGTCGTGGCCGCCGCGCGGGAGCTCGCTCGAATCGACCCGGACAACTCCGACCCGGGTGGCATCGTCTCCGACGCGCAGGCCAAGATTTGCGAAGCCGAACTCGCCTACCGGTATGCGCAGGCAATCGACCACCTAGACGAAGGACAGTGGCAGCAAGCGGCCGGCCTGCTAGCTGGGATCGAGCAGGAGCAACCGGGCTACCGTGACGCCGCCGCGCTGCTCGGGACAGCCCAACTGAAACTGCGCGAGACAGCAGCAGTTCCGCAACGAGCTACCCCACCAGCATGGCCAATATCCGAGACGACGACCGCAGCGCCCCCGGGAACCGCTACACCATGGGATTTCGTGGCCGTTCAAAGACGCTGGCAAACCAGCAGCTGGTTTGTCGCCGCCGTTTTCCTTGTGTTTTGCGCCGTGGCCCTCACTGGCTGCCTGATCATCTTGTCCGTATTGCTACGCCAGTTGTCGGACACGTCGACGTCGACCTCGACATCAACGCCCACGGCAACCACTTCGGTCCCCCCGGCGTTCGCTCCGGCGTCGGGTCCGAACGAGACAATCGGCGACTACATCAAGAAAAACAACATCGAGCAGACGACGATCACCCACCAAACACCGGCCGCGCCGAAGATCGACCTCCCAGTTCCCATGGGCTGGACAGGGATTCCCGAAGGTGCCGACGCGCCGTATGGCGGGATCGTCTTTAACACGCCGACCGATCCCAAGGACCCGCCGAAGATCATCGCGATCGTCGCGAAGTTGACGGGCCATGTCGATACGGACAAGCTGCTGGCCGTCGCAGCAGGTGAGGTCAAGAACTTGCCAGGCTATGAAGGCGGCGACGGTCAAAAGACCACTCTGAGTGGCTATCCCGCATACCAAATTGCCGGCTCGTACACCAAGAACGGCGTCACGCGAAGGGTTGCCCAGAAGACGGTTGTCATCCAAAGCAAGAATGGAGTCTACGTACTGCAGCTCAAAGCCGAGGGTCCGCAGGCCGACGCCGACGCGTTGAACGATGTGACCGGTGTGATCGACCAGACGACCACGATCACGCCGTGATACTCGGAAAAAGTCCCAGCCCCGGCGGTGGACTCCTGCGACTCGCCGATAGCGGCCATGACACGGGACTGCCTGCGCCCCCGGTTTAACCGATGCATCGTCTCGTCTGCAGGCAGCTCGTATGCTATTGGTCATCCCCGCCTTGGGGCTTTGGGCCGAGGAAGGCGTGCGCGATGAGGGTGTTCACCAGCTACTCCCGCCACGATGAAGCAGTACCCCCGCCGCGGTACCGGCGCCCCGGCATTCTCATTGCGGCTGCGGCGTTAATCGCTGCTGTCGGAATTATTGTGTCGCGGGAGGGGGAGCCGGGCACCGCGCTTGGCCGCACAACCGGGACGAGCACCACTTGGTCGGCGGGATTCTCGCTCATTGCGACCGGGTGGTGGACACCGGATACGGCGCCTCCGGCGGCACCCCCAGTGGCGGCACCTCCACCGGCGGCGAACCCCAAGGCGGCACCCCGAGCGGCGGTACCGCCGCCTCCTTCGCCTTCCCAGCTGAAGCTACGGCAGGACCACGCGCTGGCTGCGGCCTTTGTGTCGATTACCAATAACGCAGACAAGCCTGCGGTGGGTTGCGTGTACAGATCCGTTGCGGTGGCGGGTAGAGCCAAAGCAATCAACTGGAACGACTCCGTTAAATTCACCGTAACCGGCCCGTGGGAGGCAAAGGTCAAATATCGCGGACCCGCGACAGGCTCGACCTTTCACGACACCGTTGCGTGCGGCAATGGCCTGTCGGCCGGTATGGACAATGTTTGGTGAGAGATGTCTTGCTCCGGGGCTGATGCGGATGTTCGATAATAGCGGAGTTTCGGCTATCTGTTTCCGCTGGTCAGGTCAGCCACACTGCCGTACTTAATCCGTCCAGTGTCGGTTCGAGTCCGACTGGGGGCACCACGCCTGCCAGGCGCTGATGACCGGAGGCTTGCTGTGCGGCGGGGCTGACGGTGGGCATTGGCGCGGTTTCAGCTCAATGCGGGCAACGGTTATCGAAGAACTCGTCGACGCCCTCAAATTCAGTCCAGCCCTGACTGGTCCGGACTCCCGGTTGAATGGCACTACTGCCGATGAGGTCGGCATGCCATGAGCGGCGTCACGAATCCTGTGCCCCGATCGGACTGGGTATGCTGGGATGGGTTATGCCGCAAGGGATTTGGCGCGCTGAGATGTGCACTCCCACAAGGGATTTGGCGTGCGCCGTCCCGTCAACAGTTGGGGTGGCAAGGGTCACCCGGTGCCGGTGTCAGGATCGGCACGCGCCCGTGGGGCGGCGGGATGGGTCGGTACCCGTGGGGCGGCATCGTCGGGACGGACGGTCCTGGCACTGGGGGCTGAATCGCGGGTTCCGTCATTTCCATGACGATCTGCGTTGGTGTCGGTGCTATGACGCCCACCGCCACCGCCGGGACAGCAACAGGCGAGGCGGTCGATTCCTTAGTTCGTGCACCGCGATCCTGCGGGACCAGCGCGCCCACCAGCACCACCACGCCCACCACAGCAGCCGCGCCCAACAGGATCGGCGCCGCGCGCACGCGGGTGTCTCGCCATGAGAAGCTGTGGGGCCGCCGGTCGTCTGGTGTGGCCGGGCGTTCGTGGGCCCCGTCGGCGGACTGTGGCGGTTCCGCTGGAGTCGTTTCCCTGTCTGGTTCGCCCGACCACGCCAACTCCGGTAGCCCCGGCGCGGCGGCTTTGGTGGCTGTCTCGGTGTCGGCACCACAACCGCCGTCAGCGTTCCATGCGGCGGTGCGGGACTCAGCCATATGCCGCCGCCGCGAACGCCTGGTCCATTGGACAACGATACTGCGCCGGTGACACCCCGGCATCGCCGAGACTTTTGGCGAGATCGACATGTGCTGGAACCTCGGCGCGACGGTCGCGGCCCAGCTGATGGGAAGCTGCTCGCGTGGTGGGGTGCTGTGCGCCACCCGATCAGCCCGGCGGCGATTAACGCTGCTCCGCCGGTATCCGGCCCGCGCAGCGCGTAATTCGCTTTTAACAATTCGGTTTCCCGGACGACATGCGAACCAATCGCCACTCTGGGAGCATCGTTGGCTATGAGATTCCTCCTGATGCTGGCAGGCGTTACTGCCACGATCGGCTTGGCCGTACCCGCACACGCCGATAGCACCGATGACCAATTCATCGCCGCACTCGGACCGGCCGGTATCAACTTTGACGACCACGACAAGGCAGTCGCGGCCGGCAAGTCGGTGTGCACAATGGCGAACGGCGGTGCCGGTGGTCCGCTGGCAGCCCCCCCGGGCAGCAGCAACATGAGATTGGTGAATGTCGTCATTGCGATCCATAACTCCAACCCCGGACTGAATTGGACTAAAGCCGCCGACTTCACCAGGATCGCGGACAACGCGTACTGCCCCGACGTACCGACGGACGACCTTGCTACCCTAAATTGGGATGCAATGTCTCAAGGCGGGACGCACTAGTCCTTTACGGGCGAGCCACGCACTCGCTGACGGTCGGTCCACACCTGTCGGCTTGCCAGAACTGGGGCTGGTGAGAGTCGGCCCAGCGCAGCTTTAGGCTGCCCAGGCGGGTCACGCCGGTCGGTAAATGCCTAACTGTTGGCGCGAAGCCTGGTGCCCAGAGCCACATCTACCGGGAAAATGGGCAACGAGAGATCTTCGACGCCGACGACCTGGAATATATCTGCCCCAAGTGCCGGGGGGGCCTCGGCTTGAGGGGGTACCGGGAGTGACCATCAACAATCCCTATTGGGAGGCTGTGAAGGACTCCGTTGAGACCGACCTGCGCCTCGGGGGGAACCCGGTGGTCGGTTATTTCAGTCCGGACCGAACCGTCGTTGAGAACATCGCCCACTCGCCGAACCGGGTAAAGCTCGTCAGGAAGTACTGCTGGGCCGTTCCCGACCCCGATACCGTGGCGTTCGTGGCCACGCACGTTCGGGGCGGCCTGGTCGATCCGATCGCGGGCACCGGCTATTGGGCCTACCTGCTTGCGCAGGTGGGTGTGGATGTCGTCTGCTACGACCTGAACCCGGGTGCGGAGCTCCTCACCAATGGTTGGCACGGCGAAGACCTCTATGCCGAGGTCTGCGCGAAGGACTGTGCTGAAGCGGCCGCCCTGCACCCCGACCGGACGCTGTTCCTTTCGTGGCCGCCCCTTGGCCGGGATGTCGGCGCGCGCACGTTGCTGGCCTACGAGGGCAAACGCGTCATCTACATCGGCGACGGCCGCGGCGGTGAGACCGGCGACGATCAGATGCACCTGATACTCGAAACAGACTGGACCGAAGTGGATTCCCACTTGCCGGTTCAATGGTGGGGTCTACATGATCGGGTGACGGTGTATGAGCGTCGCGCCCGGCAGGTGAGCTCAGCGGCCGACGGCGCCACCGTCTAGAACCTTGCCGCTGACGCCGCGGTGAGCCCGCCGGCCATACACTGACCCATCGTGGGCATGCTGTTTGGCTTTGCGCCGTGGATCGTCTATTGGGTGCTTGTCGGTAACGTCCCTTTCGCCACTGCCGTGGTGGTCGCGCTGGCGATCGCCGTCGCCGCGTTTGCGATCGGGCAGCCCACCGGGAAGCCGGGGCGTACGCTCGAAATCGGCTCCTTGGCAACGTTTTTGGTGCTGACAGCCCTGACCCTTACGCTCGGCGAGTCGTTCATCCAGCGGTGGATACTGGCGCTCAGCAACGCCGGGATCTTCCTCGTGGCGTTTATCAGCCTGCTGATCGGCAAGCCGTTCGTGCGCGAGTTCGCCGTCGCGGAGTGTCCCGCCGACGTGGTGAAGACCGAGCTGTTTGGCCGGATGATCAGGCTATTGGCATGGATGTGGGTCGCCACGTTCGCAGGTATGACGGTGTCGTCGGCGATCCCGCCGATTGCGCAGGCCCTGGGGGGAACCGAAGCCACGATTCTCGACACGACGACCCCGCTGTCGTTCGTCTGTTACTGGGTCATTCCGTTCGCGCTGTTCGGCGCGGCGGCACTGGCGTCGCGGTTCCTGCCCGACCGGATGCTTGCGGGGATCGATGACGTCGCCCGGGAAACCTCGTTCGTTGCCTACGACGAAGCCACCATCGATGAGCTGTATTACCTCGCCCAGGAACACGCCAATCGCGAGGTCGGCCCCGGCAAGGAGGCCTACAACGTGAAGGTCGGAGGGATGGGAACCCCGCTGACCGGGGACGAGTCTCGAAAGTCGTGGCCGTCGACCTACAAAGTGCGCCAGCGGCACGCCTAACAGGGAATCGAAAAGACTGCCGATCGGGTGCTGTCCGGCTAATGGGAGCCGACGGGACAAACGCGCCGATGTGGGCGATGATGAAGCGATGCGTCTGTTCGTAGTGCTTGCCAGCCTCGCCGCCATCATCGGCCT
Organism: uncultured Actinomycetota bacterium; assembly: GCA_963703795.1. Taxonomy (GTDB): domain Bacteria; phylum Actinomycetota; class Actinomycetes; order Mycobacteriales; family Mycobacteriaceae; genus Mycobacterium. Next base: position 11,536 of record CAVPFT010000003.1, read on the forward strand.
GGCCGCGCCGGCGCAGGCCGACCCGGCGCCCGCCGATCCGGGTCAAGATGCGAGCTTTCTCAGCCAGCTCAGCCAAGCGGGCATCACCTTCAGCAACGGGCCCGCTGCTGTCGCGGCCGCCAGAACGGCGTGCAACATGATGGACTCGGGTCAGAAGGAACTCGACGTCATCAAACAGGTGATGAGCCTCAATCCAGGATTCGGCCTCGCCGGCTCCACCAGGTTCACCGCGATTGCCTCGGCCGTCTACTGCCCCGACTACCTGGGCAAGTCCAGCGGTAAGCCGTGATTCCATCGATGCCGTGCGGCACGCAGAATGGGGCGCGCGCATGCACCGCGTTCGTGTGTGCGGCAACCGGCCTCAGGCAGCGGCGGCCCGAAGGCGGAAGACCCTGATTTCGCGCGGCGCGCAGCTGGCCTGGTAGCGCTCGTAACCGGCGTAGAAGTCGATGGCGGTGGCCCATGCCGCGGCGCGGGCGTCGCCGGCGAGCAGCTCAGCCCTGTACTTCGCCGGCGGGCCCCTGAACTCGACCGTACATTCGGGGTGCGCCAGCAGGTTGGTGCTCCAGGCCGGATGCTTCGGCCGGCCATAATTGGATCCGATCGCCAGCAGCCCGTCCGAATCGTCGATCAATGTCAGCGGCTGGGTGCGCGGCTGCCCGGTCTTGGCGCCGGTCGTCGTGACGAGCCCGACCACGTTGGTTCCGGCCGAGCTCAGGCGGCCATTTGTCCGAGGGATCAGCACCTTGTCGATGCGCGGCGCCACGCGGAGTATGTACTGGTAGCCGATCGGACTCATCAGGACGCGCTCCATCAGCGCTTCATCGACCCGCAGCCGCCGCCCACGAATGGGACTTTCTCGCCGAAACGCCACGGGTAGACCGTACTCGATTCGCGCCTTGCCTCTCCGTTGCTATTCGTGCTGGCCGTTGCTCCCGGGCGCGCCGATCGAGCTTCCGACTGGCTAAGGCGCTGCCCACAGGATATTGGTCTGGGGGCGTGCCGCAGCTTAAAAGCCCGCGCCGCTTGAGGTTTCGCCGGCGGGCCATCGGCGATCCCGGGACTGGCCGTCGTCGGTTACGTTGGTTCCAGCGGGGCGCGCCCCGACAAGCACCCGGACAACAAGGAGCATCGCGATGAACGCGCCCAGCCCAGATGCCATCCGCGCCGAAACCATCACCATCACCGGCCACGGCGGCGACGAGATCGAGGCCTACCGGGCGATGCCGCTCGCCGACGGATCGCGCGGCGCAGTCGTGTGGATCCACCACATGCCCGGTTACGACCGGGAAACCAAGGAGTTCGTCCGGCGGCTCGCCGTCAACGGCTATCACACCGTGGCCCCGAACCTGTATTCACGCGAGGCCCCGGGTGCCGCGCCCGACGACGCCGCCGCGGCGGTGCGGGCCGCCGGCGGGGTGCCCGACGACCGACTCGTCGGCGACGTCGCGGGCGCGGTCGAGCACCTGCGTTCGTTGCCGGGCGCGAACGGGAAGTTCGGTGTCATCGGGCATTGCTCGGGCGGGCGGCACGCGTACCTGGCGGCGTGCTCGCTGCGGTTCGACGCCGCGGTCGACTGCTACGGCGCATTCATCGTCGAGGACCCGCCCGAGGGCATGCCCAAGGCCATGCAACCGATCCTGCACCTGGCGCCCAACCTCAGCTGCCCGCTGCTGGGCCTGTTCGGGGTCGACGACAGGTTCCCGGCGCCGGCCGGGGTCGCCGCGCTGGACGCCGAGCTGACGAAGCAGAACAAACCGCACGAGTTCCACTCCTACGACGGCGCGGGCCACGCTTTCTTCTCCGTCGACCGGCCGGTGTACCGGGTGGAGGCGGCGGTGGACGGCTGGCGCCGCATCGACGAGTTCTTCGCGACCCATCTGAAAGGCTAAGTGTCCCAAGCCATGTGCACATATCTCACCGAACACCTGCAGATCGACGGCAGCGGCAAGGGCGCAACCGGGTGGTTCGGCGCCGACCGCGCGACGGTGTACGTCGACCATCCCGTCCACGCGCCCTACGGCCACACGGTCAACATCGACGTGATCAATCCGGGGCTCGGCCCGTCGGCGCGGGTCGCGCTCGAACTGACCGAAGAGAGCGCCCTGGCACTGGCCGAGGCCATTCGCAACGCGATCGCCCACGCGCCGGCCGGGCTGGCCTCCAGGGACCAGTGGGTGACCCATGACTAGCAACGTTTCGGATCGTGACTACCCGCAAATGGCCGCCACGCGCGGACGGATCGAGCCCGCACCGCGCCGGGTCCGTGGGTATCTCGGCCACGAGCTGGTCTTCGACACCACCGGCGCGCGCTACGTGTGGGAAATACCTTATTACCCAGCGTATTACGTGCCATTGGCAGATGTCCGGCAGGAGTTTCTGGCCGACGAGAACCACCCGCAGCAGGTGCAGTTCGGTCCGTCGCGGCTGTACTCCCTGGTCGCCGCCGGCCAGACCCACCAATCGGCGGCACGGGTGTTCGACGTCGGCACCGACAGCCCCGTGGCGGGCACCGTTCGATTCGAATGGGATCCGTTGCGGTGGTACGAGGAAGATGAGCCGATCTACGGGCATCCGCGCAATCCGTATTCGCGCGTCGACGCGCTGCGCTCACACCGGCAGGTGCGGGTAGAGCTCGAGGGGGTCACCTTGGCCGACACCATGTCTCCCGTGTTGTTGTTCGAAACAGGTTTACCCACAAGGTATTACATCGATCCGACCGATGTCGCCTTCGAGCATCTGGAGCCCAGCCCGACCCAGACGCTGTGCCCGTACAAGGGAGTCACGTCTGGCTACTGGTCGGTGCGGGTGGGCCCCCCCGGCGAGCAAGCCGTGCATCCGGACCTGGCGTGGACGAACCACTACCCGCTGCCGGCGGTCGGCCAGATCGCCGGGCTGGTGGCGTTCTACAACGAAAAGCTCGACATCATCGTCGACGGTGCCGCGTTGCCGCGGCCGAAGACCCAGTTCAGCTAACTCGCGGCCGCACTCGGGCTCAGCCGAAATCAATATTTAAACCAGAGCACACACACACGAAACATTTGAATTCGAGGCTTCACCCGTCCACGGCGTCACTAACACCGCGGCTGATTTTCAGCCCGCTGGCTCGAATTGGGGTGTGCCTGAACCATGTTGCCTTATCCCGATTGGCTTAATCCCGGAGACAACGCCTGGCAGTTAGTGGCGGCGACTCTGGTCGGCCTCATGAGCATTCCGGGCATCGCCGTCCTGTACGGCGGCCTCGTGCAGAAGAAGTGGGCCGTCAACACCATGCTGATGGCCTTCACCGGGTTCTCCCTGGTGCTGGTCGTGTGGGTGCTCTGGGGCTTCAAGATGAGCTTCGGCCAGCCTGTCACGCTCTTCAAGGACATCCCCGTCCTGAGGGCCTTTGTCGGAATTCCCCACACGATCCTGAGCAGCAACAACCAGCAGATCGCCTACATCCCGCTGTTGGACGGCGCCATGCCGTCCTTCCGCTTCTCGGAGACCACGCTGGCCTACTTCCAGTTCGTGTTCGCCGGAATCACCCCGCTGCTGTTCCTCGGCAGCGTGATCGGCCGGATCAGCTTCAAGGTGTGGCTGATCTTCGTGCCGCTGTGGTCGACGTTTGCCTACGCGGTCAACGCGTTCCTGTTGTGGGGCGGCGGCTGGTGGGGACAGGCGGGTGCCCTGGACTACAGCGGTGGGTACGTGATCCACCTCGCGGCCGGTACGACCGGATTTGTCGCCGCGGCCGTGATCGGTCCGAGACTGGCGCGGGACCGGGAACGGGCCGTGCCGAACAACCTTCCACTGGCCGCGGTCGGCGCCGGCGTGTTGTGGCTGGGCTGGAACGGCTTCAACGGCGGTGACCCGTACTTCTCGGGTGCCGACGCGTCGCTGGCGGTCCTCAACACCAACCTCACCACCGCCGTCGCGCTGCTCACCTGGGTGATCTGGGACATCTTCGCGAGCAAGCAGCGCAAGCCGACCTTCCTCGGCGCCGTCAACGGCATGATCACCGGCCTCGTCGCCATCACCCCGGCGGCCGGCTTCGTGAACAGCTTCGGCGCGATCATCATCGGCGTCGTCGCCTCCTCCCTGGTCTGGATGTCCTGGAATTGGCTCGGCAGGGCGAAGCTGTTCCAAAAGGTCGATGACACCCTGGGCGTGTTCCACACCCACGGGGTGGCGGGTTTGGCGGGCGGGTTGCTCGTCGGGGTACTGGCAGACCCGAACATTATTGAGTACCTGCCTGGCGGTGGTTCGAGCGGCTTCAGCGCCGCCGGTTGGCTGTATGGTCACCATCCCAAACAGATATTGATCCAGGCCGGCGCCGCGGGGACGGTCATCCTCTGGGATGCGTTCGTCACGTTTGTCATCCTGAAGGCCCTTAGCCTCGTTATGAAGTTGCGGTTGCCCGACGAGGTCTTGGAATCCGGCGACCTCGGCGTGCACGACGAAGAGGCTTACCCCGATGACACGCTCGTCACGGGCCGGCGGATTGACACGGTAGCGGCAGCACGGGCCGCCGAGCCGGTAGACGATTGAGGCCGCGCCATGAAACTGGTCACTGCGATCGTCAAGCCCTTCACACTCGATGACGTCAGGCACGCCGTGGAGGCCGCGGGCGTGCTGGGTCTGACCGTCACCGAAGTCCAGGGATACGGCCGGCAACGGGGGCACACCGAGGTCTACCGCGGAGCCGAGTACGCGGTCGAGTTCGTCCCGAAGGTCAGGATCGAGGTATTGGTCGCCGAGGAGTTTGCGGACCGCGTCGTCGATGCCATCATCGGCGCGGCCCGCACCGGGAAGATCGGCGACGGCAAGGTGTGGGTTTCACCGGTGGAGAAGGTGATCCGGATTCGGACCGGGGAACGCGACCACGACGCACTCTGACATCGGCGGCACTTCCGCGCCGCGGTCGACAAATTGACTGCGGCGCGGGTGTGCGCGAATTGGTCAATGTGACGTCTGCCTCAATCCGGCCGATAACTCTAAGAATTCTTATTTTTCCGAACGTTGCGGACCGCTGGTGCTCACGGTAGCCGCATCGCCCGATCTCGCTGGCGGCCCAGCGTTTGACGTTCGCCGTGGATCCGCCCTCGGCGCACCCGATAGCGCCAATCTAAGCGCAGCATAAGGAGTCAACGCGACGTGTCCGACCGCGTTCGACTCGAATTCTTTTTGCCCGAAATTCGGCCGGTAAAGTTTTTGTTCAAAGCAGTAATTGGTGCTGAACTCCGGTTTATCCAGGGCCGCCAGGGTCGGACAGCGTTGCTCCGACCGCTGTCGCGGCCGTCGGCGTACCACGAAGGCAACAAAGGCGGTGTCGCGTGAGCGATGTGAACCAACGGGAAACCCCCAGGGATGACCAGGTCATCGGGGTGGGTGCCACCCCGGGATGCCCGACCGTGGCCGTGATCGCCGGACACGAAGGCCCGATCAGCGGTATCGTCGCGAGCCCCGACGGCAGCCGGCTGATGGTGGCCAACTACGGAGCCGACAGCGTCTCGGTCATCGACACGGAGACCTGGCGGGTCGTGGAGACGCTCGCCGGCCTGGGCGAGCCGTTCGCGATTGCCATCGGCGCGCACGACACCGACCGCGCATACGTCAGCACCGTGTCGCCGGCGTATGACTCGATCGAGGTCATCGACACGGCGACCAACACGGTTATCGCGACGCATCCGCTGGCGCTCAGCGTGAGCGACCTGGTGGTTAGCCCCGACGGAAAGTACGTGTACGCCTGCCGGAACGGCGCGGGAGCCGTGGATGTCGCCGTTTTGGACACGACGACGGGCGAGGTGGAAGCGATCGACCTCCCGACCCGACCGGGAACCGCCGCGGAATGCGTGCGCGTCAGCCCCGACGGGGACCGGCTGTACGTCGCCACCAACGGCCCGGCCGGCGGGCGACTCGTCGTCATCGGTACGGATCGGCGGGACGTCGTCGACACCGTTGAGATCGGTTTGCCCATCCGCGACGTCGCGCTCAGCCCCGATGGGGCCATCGCCTATGTGGCCAGTTGCTCTTCCGATTGGGGCGCGGTGATCGACGTCATCGACACCCGCGCCGCCAAGATCACCGGCACGCGCAAGGTCGGCGAGATCGGTGGCATTCTGACCGGGTTGACCCTCAGCGGCGATGGCGATCGCGCCTACCTGGTCAGCGATGACCGCGTCGCGGTCCTGTGCACGCTCACGCACGACGTCATCGGCATCGTTTCAGTGGCGAGCCAGCCGTCGTGCGTGGTCGAAGGCCCGGATGCGGAATATCTGTACATCGCCGACTATTCCGGCAAGGTCACGGTGGCGCAGGTCGCCTCGATCGTCGCGTTGGGCGCCGAGCCCCCGGCGCTCGAGAGCCTGCCCTCGACCGAGTGGGTCATGGCCGAGCTGGAGCCCCGCGAGCCGGCCCTCGCTTAGCCCGACGCCTGGCTAAAACGCGCTTTGTCGGGGGAACCCGTTTTCTCATAGCCGTGTGCGGCGATAGCATTCGCCCGACCGCACACCAGGCGGTGCTGCGCCAAGAACCATAAGGCGGTGCCTCGATGGACAGCACGATGCAGGACTTTCCGTTGACGATCGCGGCGATCATGCGGCACGGCTGCGGTCTCCACGGAGCACGCACGGTGACCACCGCCACGGCTGACGGTTACCGGCAGACGAGCTACCGCGAATTGGGTCAACAGGCGGCCCGGCTGGCAAACGCCTTGCGCCGCCTCGGAGTCACCGGAGACCAGCGGGTCGCCACGTTCATGTGGAACAACGCCGAACATCTCGCGGCCTACCTCGCGGTGCCCTCGATGGGCGCCGTCCTGCACACGCTCAACATCCGCCTGTTCCCCGAGCAGATCGCCTACGTCGCCAACGAGGCCCAAGACCAGATCGTGGTGGTCGACGCGTCACTGACAAAAGTGCTGGCGCCGGTACTCGGCGACCTCGAGACCGTGCATACGGTGATCGTGGTGGGCGAGGGCGACACGGGACCGCTGCAAGCATCGGGCAAGACGGTGCTGAGGTATGGGGAATTGATTGACGCCGAATCCCCAGACTTTGAATGGCCCCGGATCGAGGAGAACTCCGCGGCCGCGATGTGCTACACCAGCGGCACCACCGGCAACCCCAAAGGCGTGGTGTACAGCCACCGTTCGAGTTTCCTGCACGCCATGGGGGCCTCTACCGCCAATGGCATGGGCGTGGGAGCCAGCGATTGCATGCTGCCGATCGTGCCGATGTTTCACGCCAACGCATGGGGGATGCCGTACGCGGCGCTGATGGCGGGTGCCGACTTGGTGTTGCCCGACTGCCATCTCGACGCCCGATCGCTGATCGACATGATCGAAAAGCTGCGGCCCACGGTGGCGGGCGCGGTGCCCACCATCTGGAACGACGTCATGCACCGCCTCGAGGAGGAACCCGACCACGACATCTCCTCGCTGCGTCTTGTGGTCTGCGGCGGCTCGGCCGTTCCGGTATCGCTGATGCGCACGTTCGAGGAAAAACACGGCGTCCAGATCCGGCAGCTGTGGGGCATGACGGAAACATCGCCGACGGCCACCATGGCCTGGCCGCCGCCGGGAACCCCGGAGGACCAGCACTGGGCATATCGCGCGACGCAGGGGCAACCGTTGTGCGGGGTGGAGATGCGGATCGTCGACGACCACGGCGAGGCGCTGCCCAACGACGGCAAGACCGTGGGTGAGGTGGAAGTCCGCGGCCCGTGGATCGCCGGTTCGTACTACCTGGGACGTGACGACTCGAAGTTCGACTCCGGCTGGTTGCGCACCGGCGACGTGGGCCGTATCGACGAGCGCGGCTTCATCACCCTGACCGACCGCGCCAAAGACGTCATCAAGTCCGGTGGGGAATGGATCTCCTCGGTCGAGTTGGAGAACTGCCTGGTCGGACACCCCGAGGTGCTCGAGGCCGCGGTGGTCGGGGTTCCCGACGAGCGGTGGCAGGAACGCCCGCTCGCGGTCGTCGTGACCAAGCAAGGCGCGTCGGTCAGCGCGCCGCAGCTGCGAACGTTCCTCGCGGACAAGGTCGCTCGCTGGTGGTTGCCGGAGCGGTGGACGTTCGTCGAGGAGATTCCGCGCACCAGTGTGGGCAAGTACGACAAGAAAGCCATGCGGTCGCGATACGCCGAGCATGGGTATTGGGTGGTGGAGGCTCGCGACTGAAGGGCCGGCGTCTGCGCTGGGTACCCCCAGCGCGAGCAGACGCAGAATCGCGTAGTTTCGCACCGAAACGTGCGATTCTGCGTCTGCTCGCGAGGAAGGGTGAGGTGAGGAGCATGAGCCTGCGGGTCATTCAATGGGCGACCGGGTCGGTCGGCACGGCGGCGATCAAGGGTGTGCTGGACCATCCCGAGCTCGAACTCGTTGGCTGCTGGGTACATTCGGAGGCCAAGAGCGGCAAAGATGTCGGTGAGATCATCGGCACGTCGCCGCTTGGCGTGACCGCGACCAACAGCATCGACGACGTGCTTGCGCTGGACGCCGACGCGGTGATCTATGCGCCGTTGGTGGCCAACGTGGAGGAGGTCGCCGCGTTGCTGCGCTCGGGCAAGAACGTCGTCACCCCGGTTGGCTGGGTCTACCCCAGTGTACGGGCGGCCGCCCCGCTGGAAGTCGCTGCACAGGCCGGCAATGCGACGCTGCACGGCGTCGGCATCGCGCCGGGCGCTGTCAGCGAACTGTTCCCGCTCTTGCTGTCGGTGATGTCCACCGCTGTGACTTTCGTTCGCTGCGAAGAGTTTTCGGACCTGCGGACCTACGGCGCGCCGGATGTGTTGCGGTATGTGATGGGCTTCGGAGGGACACCCGATACGGCGTTGACCGGGCCGATGCAAAAAATGCTCGACAGCGGCTTCATCCAGTCGGCGCGACTGTGTATCGACCGGTTGGGCTTCGCCGCTGATCCCCACATTCGCTCATCACAAGAAGTGGCCGTCGCGACCGCGCCAATCGACTCGCCGATCGGAATGATCGAGCCGGGGCAGGTCGCGGGTCGTCGCTTCCATTGGGAGGCTCTCGTCGGCGAGGCGGTGGTCGTGCAGATCACCGTGAACTGGCTGATGGGATCGGAAAACCTCGATCCGCCTTGGTCTTTCGGGCCCGCAGGGGAACGTTACGAGATCGAAGTGCGCGGAAACCCGGACACCTTTGTTACCGTCAAGGGATGGCAGCCCGAAAGCGTGCAGGCCGGACTTCAGAGCAATCCCGGCATCGTTGCGACCGCCGCGCATTGCGTCAATGCGATCCCCGCGACCTGTGCCGCACCGGCGGGCATTCAAAGCTTCTTCGATCTGCCGCTGATCACCGGTCGGGCGGCTGCCAACTTACGCGGCAATAACTGAAAGGCGTTATGGCAATGGCACACCCACTGGTCGTATCGGAATGGCGGCTCATACCCATTCCGCCTGAGGAAGCCTTCCACCCCATGCTGGTGATGCCCCTGACCGACGTCTTCACGCGCTGGTATGGACCGATCCCGCCGATCAAGGCGGTCCGCGACCAGACCGGGGGATGGGACGCCGCCGGACAGAGTCGCACCGTGCTGCTGACCGGTGGCGGCAGTATGCACGAGGAATTGACCAATGTTGACCCGCCGCGATCTTTCAGTTACCGGCTCAGCAAAGTCAGCGGCCCGATGGCGTTCTTGGTCGACCACGTTCTCGGCGAATGGGTCTTCGCCCCCAAAGACGGCGGAACCGAACTGACCTGGCGCTGGACCATCTATCGCAAGTCGCCGCTGACCTCGTGGGCGCTCCCGGTGTTCGGCAGGCTCTGGAAGGGCTACGCACGGCAAGTGCTGGTGGACCTGTCAACGGCGTTGACGACCGCACTTCGTTAGCGGCTCCGGTTCGGGACGTGGCGACCAGACGCGCGCTCGTGCTGGGCGGCGGCGGAATCGCCGGAATCGCCTGGGAGACAGGTGTGCTGCGCGGTATCGCCGACGAATCGCCGGCGGCGGCCCGGCTGCTGCTGGATTCCGATGTGCTGGTGGGGACCTCGGCGGGTTCGGCGGTCGCCGCGCAGATCGGCAGCGGCGGCACGCTCGAGGTGCTATTCGACCGTCAAGTCGCCGAGTCGTCGGCCGAACTCGATTCCGGTGTCGACGTCGACGACATCGCCGGCCTTTTCCTGACCGCCTTGAGCGAACCGTACGACGCGGCAACGGACAAGACCCGGCAGCAGATGCGGCGGATCGGAGCCGTGGCGCTGGCGACCAAGACGGTTCCGGAGCCCGTCCGGCGCAAGGTGATTGCGCAGCGCCTGCCGTCGCATGACTGGCCCGACC
>CAVPFT010000004.1:0-153627 GCA_963703795.1 uncultured Actinomycetota bacterium
CTAAGAGAATTTCTTACAACGATGTCGGGGGAAGTCTAAGCGCCGCGCCGTCGGGCCGACGAGGCGGTCCCGATGAATTCGGTGATTCAGGCGGCTTCGCGCAGCCGCCGCTTGATGCGGGCAAGCATCGCCGACATGCCACGCAGCCGCAGCGGGCTGATCAGAGCGGCCAGACCCAGGTCGGTGTAGAAATCCTCGGGAACCGCCAGGATGTCGGCGGCGGGTTGTTCGTCGAGGCCGGCGGCCAGGATCGACGCGAACCCCCGGGTGGTCGGCGCTTCGGCGGGCGCGCTGAAGTGCAGCCGCACCCGGTCGGGATCGCGCGCGTCGACGTGCAAATACAGCGGCGACTGGCACTCGGGCACCGGCTCCATCGAGGCTTCTGCCAGGTCGCCGGGCAGCGCCGGCAGGTCGTCGGCGAACTCCAGCAGCAACCTCAGCTTGTCCTGGCCCTGCACTTCGGCGAATTCCGACACCACCTCGGCCAACGGCGCGGGCATACTCATCAAACCGCTACGGCTCCCGGGCTTTCGCCCGCAACGATGGGCACGCGCACGGTGTTGCCCCACTCTGTCCACGATCCGTCGTAGTTACGGACTCCCGGCTTGCCCAGCAAATGTGTGAGCACGAACCAGGTGTGGCTGGAGCGCTCGCCGATGCGGCAATAGACGACGGTCTTGTCGTCCGGATTCAGGAAGCCGTAGAGCTCGTCGAGCTCCTCGCGGCTGCGGAATCGGCCGCTCTCGTCTGCCGCCTTCCCCCAGGGAATCGACCGGGCGGTGGGGATGTGGCCGGCGCGCAACGCGCCTTCCTCGGGGTAGTCGGGCATGTGGGTGCGCGCGCCGGTGTACTCCTCCGGCGAGCGAACGTCGATCAGCGGCTGGCTCCCGAGGATGGCCAGCACGTCGTCCTTGAACGCGCGGATGGGCTCGTCGTTGCGCTGCACGGCGGGATAGCCGGTCGACGTCTTGGTCGGGACGTCCAATGTGGTCTCCCGCCGGTCGGCCAGCCATAGGTCGCGTCCGCCGTTGAGCAGACGCACATCGGGGTGGCCGAACAACGTGAAGACCCACAGCGCGTAGGCCGCCCACCAATTGCTCTTGTCCCCGTAGATCACCACGGTGTCATCGCGGGCGATGTCCTTGCGGTTCATCAGGTCGGCGAACTGCTCGCCGTCGATGTAGTCGCGCACCCTCGGGTCGTTGAGGTCGGTGTGCCAGTCGATCTTCACGGCGCCGGGGATATGGCCGATGTCGTAGAGCAGAACATCCTCGTCGGATTCGACGATCGCCAGACCGGGAGCGCCCATGTTGGCGGACAGCCAGTCGGCCGTGACCAGGCGTTCGGGATGGGCGTAGGCCGTGAGGGAGGGGCTTGGATCGGGGGGTAATGCCACAGCATCGAGCCTACTCATCCCTCTCCGCCCAACGTCGACTTGCTGGGTGAAAACGGCCGATTCAGCCCAACGACTAGACGCTCGGCGTCAGTTTGCCGCCCACAGCGCGGCCACCGACAGCCCAACCCGCTGCAGAAGTGACCGCAGCAGCGGCAGGCTCAGGCCGATGACGTTCGACGGGTCCCCGTCGACACCGTCGATGAACCAGCCGCCCAGGCCGTCCAGGGTGAATCCCCCTGCCACCCGCAGTGGTTCGCCGCTGGCGACGTAAGCTTGCAGATCTGCGCTCGTGGGTACAGCGAAATGCACTGTGGTGCAGGCGGATTCGACTTCGCGATGAGTGATTGCGGCATCGCTCAGCCGCAGCAGGCAGTGACCGGTATAGAGCCGGCCGGACCGGCCGGCCAGCCGGCCCCATTGGCTCACGGCGGCGGCGACGGACTGCGGCTTACCGCACAGCCGCCCGTCGATATAGAGCATCGAATCACAGCCGATGACAACGCAATCCGCCGCGACGGCGCTATTCAGCTGGCCGGCCACCTGTTCGGCCTTGGCCGCGGCGAGCGCGGACGACCACCGCGTCCGGCGCAGCGTCCGACCCCAGACCCGCGGTGAGCAGATCCTCGTCGACCCCGGAAACCATGACCACCGGATCGATGCCGGCCTGGCGCAGCACCTTGAGGCGACCGGGAGAAGCCGACCCCAGCACCAGGCGGGTCATTGCTGCATGTGTAACCGTTGCTGCATGGTGACTCGCTGGAAGTTGGACATCGCGTAACGCAGCCGATCGACCGGAAGCCCCCACCGGGTGCGCTCGGGTTGCTCCGGTTCGGGCGAACTGCCGGCGACACCGCCCAGTACGGCCATCAGTGCGGCCAGCTCCTCGTCGGTGGGTTCCCCCTTGACTATCTCGATGTGCGGCTGGTGCGGGTGCTGCGTCTCGTCGGTCATGGCGCTCTCCGTCATAGCGGAATGTTCCCGTGCTTCTTGGGCGGCAGGGAGACCTTGCGTTCCAGCAGGCGCAGCGCGGTGGCGATGTAGCCGCGGGTGTACGACGGCGGGATCACCGCGTCCACGTAGCCGCGCTCGGCCGCAACGTAGGGGTTGACCAGCGTGTCCTCGTACTCCTGCTGCAACTGCAGGCGCAGCGCATCGACGTCTTCGCCCTGCTTGGCCGCCTCGCTCAGCTGCTTGCGGTACACGAAGCCCACGGCGCCGGAGGCGCCCATCACCGCGATCTGCGCGCTCGGCCAGGCGATGTTGACGTCGCAGCCCATGTCCTTGGAGCCCATGACGCAGTAGGCGCCGCCATAGGCCTTGCGGGTGATGACGGTGATCTTGGGGACGGTGGCCTCGCCATAGGCGAACAGCAGCTTGGCGCCGCGCCGGATGATGCCGTTGTATTCCTGGCCGGTGCCCGGCAGGAAGCCCGGCACGTCCACCAGCATCACGATCGGGATGTTGAAGCAGTCGCAGGTCCGGATGAACCGCGCGGCCTTCTCCGAGGCGTTGATGTCCAGGCAGCCGGCGAAATGGGTCGGCTGGTTGGCCACGATCCCGACCGGCCGGCCCTCGATGCGACCGAACCCGACGACGATGTTCTGCGCGTAGCCGGCCTGGATCTCGAGGAACTCGTCCTCGTCGAGGATGCGGGTGATCACCTCGTGCATGTCGTAGGGCTGGTTGGGTGAGTCCGGGATCAGCGTGTCCAACTCGAGGTCCTCGGCGGTGAGGTTTTCCTCGATGGCGCCCTCGGGATGCGGTTCGGCGTAGCGGGGTGCGTCGGTGAAGTTGTTGGGCGGCAGGTAGCTCAGCAGGTCGCGGACCCAGTCGAAGGCGTCCTGCTCGCCGGACGCGACGTAGTGCAACGTGCCCGACTTGGCCATGTGGGTGTGCGCGCCGCCGAGCTCCTCCATGGTCACGTCCTCGCCGGTGACGGTCTTGATGACGTCGGGCCCGGTGATGAACATCTGGCTGGTCTGGTCGACCATGATCACGAAGTCGGTCAACGCGGGCGAGTAGACGTGTCCGCCGGCGGCGGCGCCCATGATGAGCGAGATCTGCGGGATGACGCCGGAGGCCAGGATGTTGTTGCGGAAGATGCGGCTGTACAGGCCGAGCGAGACGACGCCCTCCTGGATGCGCGCGCCCGCGCCGTCGTTGATGCCGATGAGCGGACGGCCGGTCTTGATCGCCAGTTCCTGGACCTTGACGATCTTCTCGCCGTACACCTCGCCCAGGCTGCCGCCGAACACCGTGGCGTCCTGGCTGAAGATGCACACGTCGCGGCCGTCGATGGTGCCGTAGCCGGTGACCACGCCGTCGCCGACGGGGCGGTTGCTTTCCAGGCCGAAATTGGTGCTTCGGTGCCGGGCCAGCGCGTCGAGTTCGACGAACGAATCCTCGTCCAGCAGGGCGTAGACGCGCTCGCGGGCGGTCAGCTTGCCCTTGGCGTGCACCTTCTCGATGGCGTCCTCGCCTACCGGATGCAGTGCCTCGGCCCGCCGCTTGTGCAGCTCGGCCAGCTTGCCCGCGGTGGTGTGGATGTCGATGGTGTGCTCGGCGGCGGGCTCGGCGGTGTGGTCGGTAACGCTTGTCATGGGACTCGATGTTATCGGCAGCCCTCCCGCCGGTGTTTAGGCTGGGCTTCAAAGGAGAAACGAGTGACGGACCGGGAGCCGCTCAGGCAACCCCTGGATGAGGGCGCGCTGCGCGACGAGCTGATCGGGACCGGGCTGGGCTGGCGCCGGCTCGACGTCGTCGAACAAACCGAGTCCACGAACGCCGACCTGTTGGCGCGGGCCGCGGCGGGGACCGACGTCGCGGGGGCGGTGCTGATCGCCGAGCACCAGACCGCCGGTCGCGGACGTCACGGCCGCGGGTGGTCGGCCAGCCCGCGAGCCCAGATCACGATGTCGGTCGGCGTGAGCGTCGTCGACGTCCCGACCGAGGGGTGGGGGTGGCTGTCGCTGGCCACCGGTGTGGCGGTGGTCGACGCGGTCGCCCCCTTGCTCGACGGGACCGGCGTCCAAGCGGGTCTCAAGTGGCCCAACGACGTGCTGGCCAATGGCGGCAAGCTGGCCGGAATCCTTGCCGAGGTGGCGCGGCCGGTGGTGGTAATCGGCTTGGGGCTCAACGTGACTCAGTCGCCGGACGAGGTCGACGGGCCGGGCGCAACCTCGCTGCTCGACCTCGGCGTGCCCGCGCCCGACCGCGACCGGCTGGTCTGCGCGCTGTTGCGAGAGCTGGGCAGGCGGATCGTCGCCTGGCGGGCCGCGCGCGGAGCCGACTGGGCGCTGGCGGCCGACTACTGCGAGCGCAGCCTGACCATCGGCACCCGCGTGCGCGCCCACCTGCCCGGCGGCAGGGAAATCGTAGGGACCGCGAGCGGCGTCGACGACCAGGGCAGATTGTGCTTAGAAACAGAAGGGGGAACCCAGACCGGGACCGTCGTGGTTTCGGCCGGTGACGTTGTGCATTTGCGCTAAAGCGCGCGCTCGGAAAATTCGAGACGGCTACGGTTGCCAAGGTGAGCTATCCCGATAATTTACTGGCCGCCGGCGAACAGGTCGTCTTGCATCGCCATCCGCACTGGAAGCGTTTGATCTGGCCCGCCGTGGTTCTGATCGTGGTGACCGGCATGGCCGCCTTCGGATCCGGCTACCTCAATTCGACGCACTGGGGGCAGGTCACCAAGAACATCATCTACGGCGTCATCTGGGGGGTCTGGTTGGTGATCGTCGGCTGGCTCACGCTGTGGCCGTTCCTGGGCTGGCTGACGACGCATTTCGTCGTCACCAGCCGGCGGGTGATGTTTCGGCACGGGCTGCTGACCCGCAGCGGGATCGACATCCCGTTGGCGCGGATCAACAGCGTGGAATTCCGCGACAAGCTTTCGGAACGGATGTTTCGCACGGGGACGCTGATTATCGAGTCGGCGTCACAAGATCCGTTGGAGTTCTACGATATTCCGCGACTGCGCGAGGTGCACTCGCTGCTATATCACGAGGTCTTCGACACCCTGGGCTCCGAGGAGTCGCCGAGCTGAGGCGCCCGATTCAAATCCGAGCGCCGGCTCGCCTTGTTCCGCCAGGCGCGCAACAAGGTGACGTTGCCGCCCTCGATCTGATCCTCGAAGACCTCGGCGATACCGCCCGCCGTAAGGGCGGATTCCAGTGCCTTCTCGGGGTCGCGGGCGAGCTCGTCGGGAAACACCCAGCGCCGGAACGCCCAGAAGCGGAACGCCATCTGCAGCAGGTTGCCGATGAGGTAGGCCGAGATGAAGTCGGTGATGTTCTCCACGGTCAGCGAGACTTCGGGCACCCGCAGGTGCAGCACGTAGTGGGAGAACCACAGCGGCGCCATGCTCAGCACCACCCCGACGGCGCTGAACGCGAAAAACAGAAACGCCTCGTGGTGGCGCTCGCGGCCGCCACGGTTGCGGAAGCTCCATTCCCGGTTCAGCACGTAGGACGCGATGACCGCCACGATGCCCGCGATGACCTTGGCCGTTACCGGCTTGGGCTCGAGAATTGTCAGCTTCAGGGTGTAGAAAATGGCCGAGTCGATGACGAACGTGGTGCCGCCGACGATGGCGAATTTGATCAGCTCGTGATGGCGCAGCAAATAGGGCTGAACGACCATGGGCAGGCGCGCAATCGCGGCATCGGCTAGGGACACAAAACGTCAGTGTACGGACGGACGCAAAAGCCGCGCAAAAAATGGTACATAACGATTCCGGCTTCACAGCCGATCAACACGCGGTCGGGCGCCATGACACGATGATTGCCGTGCCCAATACACGCCCGCCGCAGGTCGCCACCCCGTTGGTGGCGATGGTCGGCGGCGGCCAGCTCGCCCGCATGACCCATCAGGCCGCGATCTCCCTGGGGCAGACGCTGCGGGTGCTGGCCACCGCCCCCGACGAACCGGCCGCGCAGGTCACCCCGCAGGTGGTGATCGGTTCGCACACCGATCTTGAAGACTTGCGCCGGGTTGCCGCCGGAGCCGACGTGCTGACCTTCGATCACGAGCACGTCCCGACCGAGCTGCTGGAGAAGTTGGTCGCCGAGGGCGTCAACGTGGCACCGCCGCCGCGGGCCCTGGTGCACGCTCAGGACAAGCTCGTAATGCGGCGCCGGCTGGAGGCCCTTGGAGCGCCGGTGCCGCGTTATGCGGAAATCCCGAGCGTCAACGAACTCGATGCCTTCGCGCAGCGCATAGCCGGCCCCGTCGTCGTGAAAGCGGTCCGCGGCGGCTACGACGGGCGCGGGGTGCGGATGGCCCGCGACCCTTTGCATGCCCGCGAGATCGCGACCACCTTCCTGGCCGATGGGGTGCCGGTGATGGCCGAGGAACAGGTGAACCTGCGCCGCGAACTGTCGGCGCTCGTGGCCCGCTCGCCGTTCGGCCAGGGCGCGGCGTGGCCGGTCGTGGAGACGGTGCAACGGGACGGGATCTGCGTGCAGGTGGTCGCGCCCGCGCCGGACCTGCCCGGCGACGTCGCCTCCGCCGCCCAGCAGCTGGCGTTGCGGCTGGCCGCCGAACTCGGTGTCGTCGGTGTCCTCGCGGTCGAGCTGTTCGAGACCACCGACGGGGGGCTGCTCGTCAACGAGCTCGCGATGCGGCCGCACAACTCCGGACACTGGACCATGGACGGGGCGCGCACCAGCCAGTTCGAGCAGCATCTGCGCGCGGTGCTGGACTACCCGCTCGGCGATACCGACGTCATCGCGCCGGTCACCGTGATGGCCAACGTGCTGGGCGCAGCGCAGCGGCCGGAGATGAGTGTCGACGAGCGGTTGCACCACCTGTTTGCGCGGATGCCCGACGCCCGGGCTCACCTCTACGGCAAGGCGGAACGACCGGGTCGCAAGATCGGGCACATAAACTTCGTCGGCTCGGACATGGCGGACCTGGTGAAGCTGCGTGAACGCGCTGAGCTCGCGGCACACTGGTTGTCACACGGGCAGTGGACGGACGGATGGGATCCGCACGCCGGCGACGATGCAGAGCGAAGCGATGAGAAGGAGCGGCGTAATTGAGCGCGACTGAACGGGCTCGGGTCGCCGTGATCATGGGCAGCGACAGCGACTGGTCGGTGATGGCCGATGCCGCCGAGGCGCTGGCCGAGTTCGACATACCGATCGAGGTTCGGGTGGTCTCGGCGCACCGCACGCCGCAGGTGATGCTCGACTATGCCCGCGGCGCGGCCGACCGTGGCATCGAGGTGATCATCGCCGGGGCCGGCGGCGCGGCCCACCTGCCGGGAATGGTCGCCGCCGCGACGCCGCTGCCGGTGATCGGGGTGCCGGTGCCGCTGGCGGGGCTGGACGGCCTCGACTCCCTGCTGTCGATCGTGCAGATGCCGGCCGGTGTTCCGGTGGCCACGGTCTCCATCGGCGGCGCCCGCAACGCCGGTCTGCTGGCCGTGCGCATTCTGGGATCGTCCGACGCGGCGCTGCGGGCGCGGATCGTCGCGTTCCAAGAGCAGCTGGCCGACAGCGTGCGGACCAAGGATGCGGAACTGCAGAAACGTGCGGGTAAGTTAACCCGCGACTAGAAGGAGGCCGAAATGGCTGGATGGGCCGGAAACCCGTCGTTCGATCTGTTCCAACTGCCCGAGGAGCACCGGGAGCTGCGGGCGGCGATCCGGGCGCTGGCGGAGAAGGAGATCGCCCCCCACGCGGCCGACGTGGATGAGAAGCCCCGCTTCCCGCAGGAGGCGCTGGACGCGCTGAACGCCTCCGGCTTCAACGCCGTCCACGTCCCCGAGGAGTACGGCGGGCAGGGCGCGGACTCGGTGGCGGCATGCATCGTCATCGAAGAGGTCGCTCGCGTGGACGCGTCGGCGTCGCTGATCCCGGCGGTGAACAAGCTGGGCACCATGGGCCTGATCCTGCGCGGCTCCGAGGAGTTGAAGAAGCAGGTGCTGCCGTCGCTCGCCGACGGCACCGCGATGGCGTCCTACGCGCTGAGCGAGCGCGAAGCCGGCAGCGACGCGGCGGCGATGCGCACGAGGGCCAAGGCCGACGGGGACCACTGGATCCTCAACGGCGCCAAGTGCTGGATCACCAACGGCGGCGTGTCGAGCTGGTACACGGTGATGGCGGTGACCGACCCGGACAAGGGCGCCAACGGGATCTCGTCGTTCATGGTGCACAGGGACGACGAGGGGTTCACCGTCGGTCCCAAGGAAAAGAAACTCGGCATCAAGGGCTCGCCGACCACCGAGCTGTACTTCGAGAACTGCCGCATCCCGGGGGACCGGATCATCGGCGACCCGGGAACCGGCTTCAAGACCGCGCTCGCGACGCTGGACCACACCCGGCCCACCATCGGCGCCCAGGCGGTGGGCATCGCGCAGGGCGCGGTGGACGCCGCCATCACCTACACCAAGGACCGCAAGCAGTTCGGCGAGTCGATCAGCAGCTTCCAGGCCGTGCAGTTCATGTTGGCCGACATGGCGATGAAGGTCGAAGCCGCGCGGATGCTGGTGTACCAGGCGGCCGCTCGCGCGGAGCGCGGCGAAACCGACCTCGGCTTCATCTCCGCGGCATCGAAGTGCTTCGCCTCCGACGTCGCGATGGAGGTGACCACCGACGCGGTGCAACTGTTCGGCGGCGCCGGCTACACCACCGACTTCCCGGTCGAGCGGATGATGCGCGACGCCAAGATCACCCAGATCTACGAGGGCACCAACCAGATTCAGCGCGTGGTCATGTCGCGGGCGCTGCTGCGCTGAGCCGCCGCACCTTCCGCCGAAGTGATACGGTACTGGACGGTACTAACGCAACGGCTCTATCGTGGACACTGTGACGCAGATTGCCCATTCCGCCGCGCGGTGCTCGCCGTGGACGCCGCGCGAGGCCGAGCTCCTCGAGGTGACGCTGCGGCTGTTGCAGGAACACGGCTATGACGGGTTGACGGTGGACGCCGTGGCGATGACCGCCAGGGCCAGCAAGGCGACGGTGTACCGGCGTTGGCCGTCGAAGGCCGAATTGGTATTGGCCGCGTTCATCGAGGGCATCCGCCAGGTCGCGGTCCCGCCCGATACGGGCACGCTGCGCGGCGATTTGCTGCGGGTGGGGCAGCTGGTGTGCGAGCAGGCCGGTCGGCACGCCAGCACCATGCGCGCGGTGCTCTTCGAGATGTCCCGCAATCCCGCGCTCAACGACGTGATGCAGCATCAGTTTCTCGACCAGCGCAAGGCTTTGATCCACCACATCCTGCGGCAGGCCGTCGAGCGAGGCGAGATCGAGCAGGCCGCGATCAGCAATGAACTCTGGGACCTGCTGCCCGGCTATCTCGTATTCCGGTCCATTCTGGCCAACCGGCCGCCCACCCAGCGCACCGTGCAAGCCCTCGTCGATGACGTCATCATCCCCAGCCTGACCCGACCCCGGTAGCCGACCGGGACGGGGCCAACGACTCGGGCGACGGCGCGAAAGGCAATGCGGCTAAGTCGATTCCGAATGTCGCCGGGCGAATAGGGTGATCAACCGCCCGGCGATGATCAGCAGCAGCAGGAACACGATCAGCAAGAAGGCCGCGTCATAGGACAAGTCCTGCGCCGACTTCGACGGTATGTTGTAGAACGTCCAGATCGGATACGTCAGATAACCGACCGGTGATCCGGTGAGCTTTCCCGTCGGCAGCGAAGCCGACCAACCCGCCGTGTACAGCATCGGCGCCGTCTCGCTGACCGCGAGCGCGAGCGCCACCAGCATGCCGGTGAGTATCCCGGGAATCGCGGGTTTCAGGATGATCTTGCGCAGGGTCCAACCGACCGGTAGCCCCAGTGCCTCCGCCCCTTCCCGGTAGGACGTCGGTACCTGGGACAGCGCGGACTCGGTGGCCTTCGTGATGTACGGCATGCTCATCACCGACAGCACCAAAACGGCGGCCGCCAGGGAAAACCCCCAGTCGAAGTACAGCACGAGTGCGAGATAGCCGACGTAGCCGAGCACGATGGCCGGGATGCCGGACAGCACCTCGTAGGCGCCACGGAGAATCGATTGCGTTCTGCCTCTGGCGAACTCGGACAAATAGATCGCGGCCAACACGCTCACCGTGCCGCCCACCAGCATGACCCCCAGACCCAGCACCGCGGTCCCGACGATCGCGTTGCGCAGGCCGCCGCCGTTGCCCTGGGAGTCCTGGGTCAGCACGCTGAAGCGGAACACCGGCAAGGCCCGGCCGACCACACCGATCACCATCCACAGCGTCGGGATGACCACCATCGCAAGGCAGGACAAGCACGTCGCCCAGAACAGCGCGTTGACGATCCTGCGCCGAACGGCGACCGATCGCAGGTCGCTCATCTCAAACACCCCGTCCCACCGGCAGGGCCGTATCCGCCGTCCGGCGCACCAACGCCCGGGCGGCGAAGTTCGTCAGCAAGGTGATCACCATCAGCACCAGGGAAACCTCGGCGAGCGTCTTCACCGCGAAATTGGTGGAGTCGGTCTGCGCCGAATCCAGCTGCGAGACAACGGTAGCGGCGATGGTGGTCATGGTCGAGTAGATGTTGTCGGGCATCGCACCCAATTCCGCGCCGGATACCATGGCGACGGCCATCGTTTCGCCCAGCGCACGTCCCAGTCCCAGAACCACCGCGCCGACGATGCCGCTGGACACCCACGGCAGGGTGACCCGGCGCGCGCACTCCCAGTCGGACATCCCCAGCGCGGTCGCGCCCTCGCGAGGCAGCGACGGGACCTGCCGGATCAGGTCGCGGCAGGTGCTGGCGATGATGGGAATGATCATCACCGCCAGCACCAGACCGGACACCAACATGCCTTCCCCGTTGCCCGTGTTGCCGCGAAAGTAGTTCAGCACCGGCACATCGGGGGCGTTGCGGGCGATCACCGGAGCGATGTGGTGGGCGATGAACGGCCCGAATGTCATTGCGCCCCAGAGGCCGACGACGACGCTGGGGATGCCGGCCAGCAATTCGAGCACGGCGCCGACGGTCGACGCGAGGCGCTTGGGCAACCGTTCCACAATGGCGAACGCCGCCCCCAGCGACACCGGCACCGCGACGATCAGGGCGATCGCCGAGCTGGCCAGGGTGCCGACGATCAGCGGCAGGGCGCCGTACGAGGCGCCGTCCGGATGCGGGACACCTTGGGTGACAACGGTTTCGCCGTAGGTGTTGCCCGGGTTCCATTCGGTGCCGGTGAAAAAATGCAGCCCGTTGACCCTGATGGCGCCCTGCGCCTCGATGATCAGCGTCACCAAGACGAACACGAGCGCGAGCAGGGGGATCACCGCGCCCACCCCGCCGGCCCACCGGATGGCCCGGCCCGCACGGCTCACGTCACGGATGCGGCCCGGTATGCGCCGAAGGGGGCGGTCCGGCGCACGCTGTTCGGAGGACAGCGCAGTGGTGCTCACCGAGGCTACTCAGGTATTGATCTTGGCGATCTGGGAGTCAGACAATTTCGCCACCGCGGCGGGCAGCGGCTGGAAGTGGAACTGGTCCAGGAACGACGGGCTGCTGCCGTCCGTGACCGTCCAATGCAGGAACGCCTGGATCGTCCGCGCGATGGCGGCGTCCTTCTGGCCGCTGTACACGATCGCGTACTCGTAGTTGACGATCGGATAGCCGTAGGCGGCGGGTCCGTTGATGAGCGAGATCACCTCGTTCGCCGGGGTCTGCGAGGCAAAGCCGGCCGCCTCCGCCTGAATACTATCGGCGTTGGGCAGCAGGTAGTTAGCGGAGGCATTGGCCAATTGGGCTTGGCCCAGCCCCTTTTGGGCGGCCTGGTCTTGGTAACTCATGCCGATGTAGGCGACGCAGCCCGGGGTCTGTGCGCAGCCGGTCACCATGCCGCCCGCGCCGTTCTCACCCAGCGCGCCCGGCACCGCGGGGAAGTTGACGGTGGTGTTGTAGCCCGGCGACTTGCCCCAGCCGTCCGGGTCCTGCTTCGAGAGGTACTGCGTGAACACGAACGTGTCGCCCGCCCCGTCGGAGCGGTGCAGCGGAACCACCGGTGTGGCAGGCAGATTCACCCCGGGGTTCAGCGCCTCGATCTGCGGGTCGTTCCAGGCCTTGATCGTGCCCTCGTACATGGCCGCCAGCACTTTGCCATTCAGCCGGAGATGCTCGGTGACACCGGGCAGGTTGTAGGTGACCTGTTCGGCCGAGAGGGCCAGCGCGACGTTCATCAGCCCCTGGTGCGCCGAGATGTCACCGTTGGACAGGTAGGCGCCGGAGGCGCCGATGTTGACCGCCCCGGCCTCGGCCTGGGAGATCCCGGCACCGGACCCGGTGCTACCGGTGGTGATCGAGATGTTCGGATATTTCGCGTTGTAGGCCGGCGCCCACACATTCATCAGGGGGTAAAGCTCGGTGGCACCCGTCTCCGACAACGCCACCTTCGACGTCGCGGGCGAGGTGGCAGGGTTGGCCTGGCCACCCGCTCCGGGGCTCGCCGAACCGCCCGTTGAGTTCGAACCGCAGGCGGCCGCGAGTAGCACCACCGGCACCGCGACAAACATTGCGCGCAAACGATTTTTCATTGTGACCCGACCTTTCGTTCCCCATTTTGCGGCCCCCATTTGCCGGATTTGGCCCCGGCTCAGCCCGCCCGGAGGCCGAGCAGCCCGCGGTCGCCGAACAGTCCGGAGACGTAGCGGACGGTTTCTTCATGCTTGGGTGCAAGGAACAACTGTTCGGTGGGCCCTTCCTCGATCAGCCTGCCGTCGAAGAACAATGCCGTCCGGTCACCGATGCGGGCGGCCTGGGCCAGATCGTGAGTCACCAAGATCACGGTGAGCCGCTTGGCGAGCGATCGAATGAGCTCCTCGATCCGCTCGGTCGTGTTCGGGTCCAGGGAGGAGGTGGGCTCGTCGAGCAGCAGCACCTCCGGGTTCACCGCCAGCGCACGGGCCAGACAAAGCAACTGCTGCTGACCACCGGAGAGCCGGAACGGCGAATCGCCGAGGCGATCCTTGACCGCATCCCAGAGGCCGACCTCGGTGAGTCGCGCCTGCGCGACGGCCTTGAATTCCTTGCGCGGCACCATCTTGTGGGCGCGGACGCCGGCAAGCACGTTGTCGATGATCGACATCGGGAACGGATTGGGACGCTGGAACAGCATGCCGACCCTGCGGCGAAAATCCATCAGGTCATGGTTGTTGAAGATGCTCTGCCCGCCCAACAGGACGTCGCCGCTGTACCGGTAGCCAAAGACCTTGTCGTTCATGCGATTTAATGTGCGCAGGAAGGTCGTCTTACCCGAGCCGGTCGGGCCCAGCAATGATGTGATCCCATGCGCGGGAAAGTCCAGGCTCACCTCGTCGAGCACGGTTTTGGCGCCGAAACTCAGCGTGAGTTTCACCGCCGACATGGCCGGAGCAGCGACATCGGCACCGACGCCGCCGGTCTCGGCGTCGAGCTGTGCGGGGCAGACCAACATTCCATCAAGCTACGTGGGGATGCGGCGTTAGAAACCCTGCGCGGCAATGCTCTACACATCTTCAAAGGCGTCGCTAATCTCCCGCCCATCCGCACAGGTGGGGCTCATTCTGTGCTTACGTTCCGCTTATCTTCAGCGCGCCGCCGGTCCTCTGCTGGTTTTCAAAGTCGTCGCTAATCCTGCACCCATGTTCCGAGGCTTTTATATCCAGAGGTTCACGTGTTTGTCGGTGCGGCAGGACGTGTTCCAAGGGGGCTCCACGGTGGCGGAGTGCGTGCGTCCGTCTCCCTGATTGTTCGGAGGAGTTTCGGGTGAAGTTCAACCGAACCGGCGCCGTGCTGAGTCTGCTGACCGCCGGAGCGCTGGTATTAGCGGGATGCGGTGGCACTACCCACGCCTCGTCGCCTGGATCCAGCCCCGCATCCGTGCAGTGCGGCGGCAAGAAGCAACTCAAGGGCAGCGGCGCGGCGGCGCAACAGAATGCGATGGAGCAATTCGTCTTCGCCTATGTTCATGCCTGCCCGGGCTACACGCTGGACTACAACGCCAACGGTTCCGGCGCCGGGGTGACCGACTTCGTCAGCAACGTAAGCGATTTGGCGGGTTCGGGCGATCCATTGGATCCGACGAAGGGGCAGGTCGATCGCGCGGCGCAGCGGTGCGGTTCGCCGGCGTGGGACCTGCCGACGGTGTTCGAACCGATTGCGATCACCTACAACGTCAACGGCGTGAGCGCGCTCAAACTCGACCCACCCACGCTCGCAAAGATTTTCAACGGCGGCATCATCCGCTGGGATGACCCCGCGATCAAGGCTCTCAATCCCGGCACCGCGCTGCCCTCGGAGCCCGTCCACGTCTTCTTCCGCAGCGACCAATCCGGCGACACGTCCAACTTCGAGCAATACCTCGTCGCCGCATCCAACGGGGCCTGGGGCAAGGGCGCCGGCCAAACATTCACCGGGGGTGTCGGCGACGGCGGCGTCAGCGATAACGGGACGTCGGCGGAAGTGCAGAGCACCGAGGGATCGATCACCTACAACGAGTGGTCGTTCGGGGTGGGCAAGCAGTTGAGCATGGCCCAGATCATCACCTCTGCCGGTCCCGATCCGGTGGCGATCACCACCGACTCGGTCAGCAAGACCATCGGCGGGGCCACGTTCAAGGGGCAGGGCAATGACCTGGTGGTGGACACCTCGTCGTTCTACAAGCCGTCGCAGCCGGGTGCCTACCCCATCGTCGAGCCGACCTATGAGATCGTGTGCTCGAAATATCCGGATTCGGCGACCGGCGCGGCGGTAAAGGCGTTCATGCAGGCCGCAATTGGTCCGGGTCAGGTCGGTTTAGACCAATATGGATCGGTACCGCTGCCGAGCGCGTTCCAATCGAAAATCGCGGCCGCCGTGAACGCAATTTCGTAATTCGCGGCGTAATCAGACGGCGACCGGAGAATCGGTGAAGGGAGCGTGGAATGGTGAACGATACCGTTTCGCGGGTTGGTTTGCGCTTTGGGCCCTATCAGCTGAAGCGGCTTTTGGGCCGCGGCGGCATGGGCGAGGTCTACGAGGCCGAGGACACCCGGAAGCACCGGATCGTCGCGCTCAAGCTGATCTCGCAGCAATTCTCGACCAACTCGATGTTTCGTGCGCGGATGCAACGCGAGGCGGACACCGCGGGGCGGCTGACCGAAGCACACATCGTCCCCATTCATGACTATGGCGACATCGACGGCCAGTTCTATGTGGAGATGCGGATGATCGACGGCGTCTCGCTGCGGTCGATCTTGGCGAACTACGGTCCGCTGAGTCCGGCCCGAACCGTAGCGATCGTGACTCAGATCGCCGCCGCGCTGGACGCCGCGCACGCCGGCGGTGTCACACACCGCGACGTCAAGCCGGAAAACATCCTGGTCACCAATGACGACTTCGCCTATCTGGTGGACTTCGGCATCGCCCGCGCCGCCACCGACCCCGGGCTGACCCAGAGCGGAATCGCCATGGGCACCTACAACTACATGGCCCCCGAGCGATTCACCGGCGACGAGGTCACTTACCGCTCCGACATTTACGCGCTCGCCTGTGTGTTGGACGAGTGCTTGACCGGGGCGCCACCGTATCGGGCCGACAGCGTCGAACGGCTGATCGCGGCCCATCTGCTCGAGCCCGTGCCGCGGCCCAGCCAGCTGCGGCCCGGGCGGGTTCCGCCGGCCCTGGACCCGGTCATCGGCAAAGGCATGGCCAAAGATCCGGCGGACCGCTACTTCTCCGCGGGAGATCTGGCGGTGGCCGCGCACAGCGCGCTCACCGCGCCCGAGCAGCACCAAGAAGCCACGATTCTGCGGCAGGGCGAGAACGCGACGATGATGGCCAACGCCGCCTACCCCGGCCGGGTTTGGACCAATTACCACGGTTCCGGCAGCAACGAGACCATGGCTCGGCCGGTGTCCTGGGGCGCCGGCAGCGATGGCTGGCGTCACATCGGGCCGCCGGGACCGCCGGTGTCGGGTCAACAGTTCGTCACGCCCCCGCCGAGCTTCACGCGCGGTGGGTCCCCCGCGGATCGGAAACGCAGGCGGTGGAGCATCGCGGGTGCCGCGGCGCTGCTGGTCGTCTCCGCAATCGCTACCACCGGATACCTGACAACGCGCCCTTCGGCGGCAGCCAAGCAGCAGGTGTCGGGGCAGACGGAGTTGCCATTCAACGGTATTGACTTCCGGCTGTCGCCGGGTGGGGTGGCGCTGGACAAAGCCGGCGACGTGTACGTGACCAGTGAGGGCATGTACGGGCGGGTGGTGGAGTTGGCGTCCGGGTCGAGCACCCCGACGGTGCTGCCGTTCAGCGGCCTATACCAGCCACAGGGCGTGGCGGTCGACAACGCCGGCGCCGTCTACGTCGCCGACTTCAACAACCGGGTGGTGAAGCTGACGGCCGGGTCGACCAGCCAGACCGTGCTGCCGTTCACCGGCCTCAATTACCCCGAAGGTGTAGCGGTGGATGGCCAGGGCAACGTCTACGTCGCCGACCGGGGCAACAACCGGGTGTTGAAGTTGGCGCCCGGGGCGAACACCGCGACCGTGCTGCCGTTCACCGACCTGAAGAACCCGGACGGTGTGGCGGTTGACCCCGCCGGCAACGTCTACCTCACCGACACCGACAACAACCGGGTGTTGGAGCTGGCGGCCGGGGCGACCGCCCAGACCGTGCTGCCGTTCACCGGCGTCGCCGTGCCCTGGGGCATCGCGGTGGACAGCGCCGGCGACGTGTTAGTCACCGAACACGACAGCAACCAGGTGCTGAAGTTGACGGCCGGGTCCAATACCCCGACCGCGCTGGCGTTGACCGGTCTCAACACCCCGTTGGGGGTAACGGTGGACAAGGACGGCAACGTGTACGTGGCCGACCGGGGCAACGACCGGACCGTCAAGCTGACGCCCTGATATGCCGCGCGTCAACGCGTGAGAAACTCGTCGTTGTGCGCGCCCGCGGCCGGCGGGGGATCGGTGGCCACCGCGTCGAAGCTTGAGTAGCGCGCCGGGGTGCGGATCACCGTGATGGCGTCGTCACCATCGCCGACTCGCAGGGCGAGGTCGTTCTCGGCGAACAGCGGGGTGTCGACGACCTGCTTCCAGCTGTAGGCGAGGCAGGCCATCAGGCCGCCTTCCTGAAGCAGCGCAACCCATTCGGCGGCGGTCTTGGCGGCCAGTGCCGATTCGAGTTCCTCGGTCAGCTCGGGATAGTTGAGGGCCCGCGCGCGCTGGTCGATGAACCGCTCGTCGTCCAGCAGCTCGGGCCTCCCGATGATCTGGCACAGCTTGGCCCAGTGCTTGGGAACATACGCGCTCAGGACCAGATATCCGTCGGCGGCCCGGTACGCGTCCGACGGCTGGGTGGCAAAGCCAACCCCCTTGCGCTTCTTGGCATTTGGTGCAGGCCCGGATTTCGGCTTGGCCCGCTCGCCCGGCTTGTTCAGGTGGATGGTGAGCTGGTTGGCCTGCAGCCCCACCGCGACGTCGTACATCGCGACCTGGATCGTGTCGGCCACGCCATGGCGCTCGCGGTTGAGCAGCGCGGCCAGCACGGCCTGGGCCAGCACGTGGCCGCTGGCGTTGTCGACGAGCTGGAACGGGATGATCTGCGGCTTGCCGTCCGGCGTGGGCATCCCGGTGGTCATGCCCGCCTCGGCGGCGACCATCAGGTCGACGCCCGGCCGCGTGCCGTGCGGTCCGTTGCCACCGAAAGCGCTTAGCCGCGCATAGATCAGCCTGGGGTTGCGCGACCGCAAGTCGTCGGGGCCCAGGCCCATGCGTTCCATAACCCCGGGCCGAAACCCTTCCAGCACAACGTCGGCGGCGTCGGCGAGCCGCAGAATCTGTTGCTTGCCCGCATCGCTGGTGAGGTCCACCGTCACCGACTTCTTGCCCCGGTTGTTCGGTAGGAAATACGTCGCCAACGGCGGCCGTCCGGGCAGGACCGCGGTGATCTGCCGGGCCGCCTCGCCGCCGGGCGCCTCGACCTTGATCACCTCGGCACCCAGGTCGGCCAGCACCTGCCCGGCCAGCGGGCCGGCCACGTTCTGCGTGAAATCGAGTACCCGGAATCCGTCAAGTGGCTTGGCGGGCTTGCTGTTTGGCATTCTGGGGCCTTCCTTTAACCTGCCCCGTGCAACACCGCGGTGCAGTAATAGTTCCTGGAAAACGGCGCGTCTTCGTCGGTGGGCTGCAGCGGTAACCCGTTGTCGGCCAACATCTGATTCAGTGCCGTGCGGACCGGGTGCCAGCCGCGGTCGGCCAGGTAGGTTGCCACGTCGTTGCGTTCGCCGGGGAACCCAAGATTTTCCAGCTCGACGTCGAGCCCGTTCTCTCGCCACCTGCCGGTCGCGGCGTTCAGGGCCTGCTGATTGGCCCCGGAGTTCAGGAAGACCTCGGCCACCAGCTGACTGCCGGCGGCGCTGAGCGCGGTGACGTTGTCCAGCAACCGATCCTGGGCATCCGACGGCAGGAATCCGAGTAGGCCCTCGGCGGCCCACGCGGCGGGCCGGCCGGTGTCGAATCCCGCCTCCCGCAGCGCCGCCGGCCAATCGTGGCGCAAGTCGACCGGGACGGCCCGCACATCCGCCGTGGGCTTGGAGCCGAGTTCGGCGATTGTGGCGGTCTTGAATTCGATGACCTGCGGCTGGTCGATCTCGTATACCGTCGTGCCCGCCGCCCAGGGCAGCCGATACGCGCGTGCGTCGAGGCCGGAGGCCAGGATGACGACCTGTCGGACGCCCGCGTCCGCCGCCTGGGAGAAGAACGCGTCGATGTAGCGGGTGCGCGCGGCCAGCATGTCGGTCATGCGTTGCATGCCCCACGGGGCACCGGGGATGTCGACGTCAACCGGGTCGAGTTCACCGCTGGCCCAGCGGGTGAAGAAGTCGACGCCGACGGCGCGCACCAGTGGCTCGGCAAACCGGTCTTCGATCAGCGGGTTATCGGCCCGGGTGGCCCGGGCTCTTCCCGCTGCCACCATGGTCGCGGTGGCCCCCACACTGGTCGCCAGGTCCCAGCTATCGTTCTCGGTGCGCGCCACGGGCGTCCCTTCTCCGGTCTACTGGTTAGCCAGAATAACTACTAGCCCTGGGGCGGCCCGAAGCGGTCAGTCTGGAATTGTGGTGTGGCCCTCGATGTAGTGACCCCCATCCGGGTCCGATCCACACATCATCATGCAGTACAGCGTCACGTCGGGCCCGGTCCCGCCGGGGCTTGGCTTCCATTGCCAAGTGGTTTCGACATTGTTGTCGGCGCTGACGCCGTAACGCTCGTCGACGCTGCAGCGCAGGGTCCGGTGGGCGATGTCGCAGGTTTCGAGGAGCACTTCGTTTTCGTTAAGGCCGAGTGGATTGCGGATCAGCCGCACGCCGAATCGTTCGGTCTTGCCGTGGGCCCGCAGCCGTTCCGCGATGCCGGTCAATACGGCCTCGCCGGCGCTATCACACATGAAACTCACATGGTGGTCGGTCGCGCAACGGCTTGCGGAGCGAATCGCCGCCTCACAGAACCCGGGTGACCTTTTCGGTCTCGATTCGGCGCTCCATCACCGACGGGTCGGGATTGGCCACCTGCACCAGTGACGCGCCCACCGCCATGATCGACAGCAGACCGTCCACCAGCTCGTCGGGCCGGGTCCATGGCGCGGTGGAAAGTACTCGATCGGAGCCCGTCAATTCCCTTGCTGTCGCGGAGCTTTCACAGTCGGCCAGGATCTCGTCGACCGATTTTCCGGCGAGCACCGGACCCGGACGGGCTTCGGGGACGATCTGATCGCCGTGCACCCGCACGGCGGTGGCGTAGTCGGTGACGCCGATGGGCAGGTCGGGTACCGGGCGGCCGAACGGGTCCAGCGACAGCACGGCCACCTCGCCGCCGGGCGCTGTGCCGCTCAGGGCGGAGTCGGCCTCGTCCAGCCGTTCGGCGGTGCACAGCGCCAAATCGGCCGGGTCCGCCCCGAGCACCGCCTCGGCGCCGATCCACCACACCCCGAACAGAACCGCCGCCGTCTGCCAGTGGGCCGGCAGCAAGATCGCGATCCGGCTGGCGGGCCCGGCGCCCAGCTCGTCGCGCAGCAGGTTGCCGGTCTTGGCCGCCCAGTTGGCCAGTGTCACCGCCGACAATTCGATGCGTAAACCGGTGGGCCCAAAAGCATCGTCGTAGTAGGTGATGCGCGGGCCGACCGGGTCGGCGCGCAGCATCGGATCCAGGATCGCCCCGCTGAGCGTGGTCGGCGCGCTCAGTTGATGCACTCCGGCTTGTCGGAGCCGGCGGTCAGGATCGGCGACGGCGCGGGAACATTGGGATCGGCGGCCGCTCCCGGGTTCGACGCGAGGGCGGGTACGACCTGAGTGTTCGGGCCGCCGGACAGGCCCGAGCCCGGACCCGTGTAGTCGTTCGCCAGCACCACCTTGACCGATCCCGGCGCGAGCGAGGTATCGGCGACGACCGGCAACCCGCCCAGTTCCTTGGCGACCTCCTGGGCGCCCAGGTCGTCGGTCTTGGCGGCCCGCACCTGGCTGCCCTTCACGTGGCCGCCCTCGCTGTTGCCGACGTTGCCGGTGGTAAATCCTTTGGAGCTCAACACATCTGACACCGAAGCCGCCAGCCCGTTGATGTCGGTGGCGTTGATCACGTCGGCGGTGGTCTTGGCGTGCGTGTAGGCCAGTTGCTCGGTCTTGCCCTCGGCCTGGCCCTGCAAAAGACCCGCGACCCAGTCCTGGACCTGGTGCGGGTCCACCCGGACCACGCTTTGCATGCCGTCGTCGCTCCAGCCGGCCTCGTCGAGCACCGGAATGGTGGCGAAGGCGACGTTACCGCCGGCCAGCTTCTGCATCTGCTGCACGAAATCCATCACGTCCCAACCGGCGGAGATCACCACCGAGCGCTGGACGGCGGCCTCGAGCCGCCTCAGCGTGGTGGGGCTGGACAGCGTTTGGCCGGAAATGACCCGGTGGGCCAGCGAGGCCATCACGGCCTGCTGGCGCACGACGCGGTCGAGGTCGCCGCGCGGCAGGTCGTGGCGCTGTCGGACGAAGCTGAGCGCCTGCGGGCCGGTGAGCCGTTGCCGGCCGGCCGGGAAGTCCGCACCCGAAAGTGGTTCGAAGACAGGCTCTTTGAGACAGACTTCGACGCCCCCGAGCGCGTCGGCGATCAACGCGAAGCCGAGCAGGCCGATCTCGGCGTAGTGGTCGACCGTGACGCCGGTGAGGTCGGCGACCGTCTTGATCAGGGCGTCGCGGCCGGCCTCGGTGCCGCGCGCCATCGCGTCCTGGGCGGAGTCGCCGGCGTTGACGAGGCTGGCCCGCTTGGCCTCTCGCGTTTGGCCGTAGACACCGTTGATCTTCGTCTTGCCCAGGCCGGGGGCCGCGGCGTAGGAGTCCCGGGGAATCGAGATCGCGGTGGCCGACCTCCCGTTGTTGGGTATGCGGATCAGGATGATCGTGTCCGTGTTGGTTGCTTCCTCGTCGCCGGCCCGCAGCGCCTCCAGCTCCTCGGCCGACAGCGGGTTGCCGTGAGCGTCGGTACGGCTGTCGAGGCCGACCAGCAAGATGTCGATCGCGCCGTCGTCGCCGCCCTTGCCCAGCGAGGGCGCGAACATGTGGAAGATGCCGTCTTCGAAGGACCGGACGTTGCTCCACGCGATCCCGGTGCCGAGAACGATCGCGAGGGTCAGCGCAGTAGCAACCACACGAACCACACGTTGCACAAGCATCACACTAGGTTACTTGCGACCCAGCTCCTTCGTGGGTAGCCAACGGCGGCGTGGCCCAAGCTTTCGGGGCCGTGCCAGACTCGACAGCATGTCGGGCAGGCTCGTGATCACCGGTGCCGGGGGGCAGCTGGGTAGCTGCTTGTCCGCGCTGGCAACCGATCGGGGGCGCGAAGTGCTGGCGCTGACGTCGTCGCAGTGGGACATCACCGACCCTGCCGCGGCCGAACGGAACATCCGCGGCGGCGACCTGGTCGTCAACTGCGCCGCTTACACCAACGTCGACGGCGCCGAGAGCGACGCGGCCGCGGCCTACGCGGTCAACGCGACCGGCCCGGAGCACCTAGCGCGGGCCTGCGGTCGCGCCGGCGCCCGGCTCATCCACGTCTCCACCGACTACATGTTCACCGGCGCGCCCCCCGAGGGCGGGCCGCGCCCCTACGAGCCCAGCGATGAAACCGACGCGCGGGGCGTGTACGCGCTCAGCAAGCTGGCCGGCGAGCGGGCCGTGCTGGCGGCGCTGCCGGACGCTTCGCAAGGGATAGTGGTCCGAACCGCCTGGCTCTACACCGGCGGGACCGGCAAGGACTTCGTCGCCGTCATGCGCCGCCTGGCCGCCGGGGACGGCCCGGTGGAGGTGGTCGACGACCAGACCGGGTCGCCGACCTACGTCGCCGACCTGGCCGTCGCGCTGCTGCAGGTCGCCGACAATTGGGTGCCCGGGCCGATCCTGCACGCCGCCAACGGTGGCGAGGTCTCCCGCTTCGGGCAGGCCCGCGCGGTGTTCGAGGAATGCGGCGCCGACCCGGACCGGGTGCGACCGGTCAGCACCGATCACAACCCGCGGCCCGCGCCACGCCCGACTTATTCCGCGCTGGGCAGCCGTGAGTCCGCCGCGGCGGGCCTGACACCGCTAAGACCCTGGCGCCCCGCCCTTGTCGCGGCGCTGGCGGCGTCTCCCAGCCCTGCCGCCGCCGACCGACCGATACCCTCTGCGCGTGACTGACGTCCTGCCGGTGGTAACGGTGACCTACTCGCCGGGCCACCACCTCGAGCGGTTCCTGGGCACCTTATCGCTGGCCACCGAGCGCCAGGTCAGCGTGGTCCTGGCCGACAACGGCTCGACCGACGGAACGCCGCAGGCGGCGGTCGAGCGCTACCCGAACGTGCGGCTGTTGGACACCGGCGCCAACCTCGGGTACGGGACGGCGGTGAATCGCGCGGTCACGCAGCTGGACGAGGACCGCGGCGACGATGGGGACTGGGTGATCGTGGCCAACCCCGACGTGCAGTGGGGCCCGGGCAGTATCGACGCCCTGCTGGACGCGGCGACCCGCTGGCCGCGCGCCGGCGCCCTGGGCCCGCTGATCCGGGATCCGGACGGGTCGGTGTATCCGTCGGCGCGGCAGGTGCCCAGCCTGATCCGCGGCGGCATGCACGCGGTCATCGGGCCGTTCTGGAAACGCAACCCGTGGACGGCGGCCTACCGCCAGGAGCGCCTCGAGCCCAGCGAACGGGCGGTGGGCTGGCTGTCGGGATCGTGCCTGCTGGTGCGCCGGTCGGCGTTGCGCCAGGTCGGTGGATTCGACGAGCGCTACTTCATGTATATGGAGGACGTCGACCTGGGCGACCGGCTGGGCAAGGCGGGCTGGCTGAACGTCTACGTGCCGTCGGCCGAGGTTCTGCACCACAAGGGGCACTCCACCGGGCATGACCCCGCAAGCCACCTGGCCGCACATCACGACAGCACCTATATTTTCCTGGCCGACCGCCATTCCGGTTGGCGGCGTGCCCCGCTGCGCTGGACGTTGCGGGCCTCGTTGGCGGTGCGTTCCCACCTGATGGTGCGCAGCTCATTGCGCAGCCGTAGACGGAAACCGGCAGAAGGGCGGCGCTGAGGTGGCAAACCCTCCGGTCGATGCGGTGGTCCTGGTCGGTGGCAAGGGCACCCGGTTGCGGCCACTGACGCTTTCGGCGCCCAAGCCCATGCTGCCCACCGCGGGGCTACCGTTTCTTACCCACTTGCTGTCGCGGATCGCCGCGGCGGGCATCGAGCACGTGATCCTGGGCACGTCGTATCAGGCCGCGGTATTCGAGGCGGAGTTCGGCGACGGGTCCAAGCTGGGCCTGCAGATCGAATACGTGACCGAGGAGCGGCCCCTGGGCACCGCCGGCGCCATCGCCAACGTCGCCGGCCGGTTGCGGCACGACACCGTCATGGTCTTCAACGGCGATGTGCTCTCCGGCGCCGACCTGGGCCAGCTGGTCGAATTCCACGGGGAGAGCAAGGCCGACGTCACCTTGCACCTGGTGCGGGTGGGCGACCCGCGGGCATTCGGCTGCGTGCCCACCGATGAGCAAAACCGCGTCGTCGCCTTTCTCGAGAAGGCGGAGGATCCGCCGACCGACCAGATCAACGCGGGCTGCTACGTTTTCGCGCGCAACATCATCGACCGGATCCCGCGGGGCCGCGAGGCCTCGGTCGAACGCGAGGTGTTTCCCGCACTGCTCGCCGACCCGGGAGTCAAGGTCTGCGGCTACGTCGATGCCACGTATTGGCGGGACATGGGCACACCGGAAGACTTCGTGCGCGGATCATCGGACCTGGTCCGCGGGATCGCCCCGTCACCGGCACTGCGCGGCCACCGCGGCGAGCAATTGGTGCACGACGGCGCGGCGGTGGCCCCCGGCGCGCTGGTGATCGGCGGCAGCGTCGTCGGGCGCGGCGCCGAGATCGGGCCCGGTGTCCGGCTGGACGGCGCGGTGATCTTCGACGGCGTCAAAGTCGAGGCCGGCAGCGTGATCGAGCGCTCGATCATCGGCTTCGGGGTGCGCATCGGCCCCCGCGCGCTGATTCGCGACGGGGTGATCGGCGACGGCGCCGATATCGGTGCGCGCTGCGAATTGCTGCGCGGCGCCCGTGTGTGGCCCGGCGTCTCCATTCCCGACGGCGGGATCCGCTACTCGTCTGACGTGTGAGCCCTCTGCCGCCCAGTGTGCGGCCAGCCGCACACTGGTGGTCGGGTGTGCGGCTGGCTTCACGCTCGGCGGGCCCGGGAGACGAGGTACGCCAGCGCGTGGTCGGTGCCTTCGGGCAACGCGTCGGCGGGCCACCACCCCAGGTCATCCGACTCGTCGCTGATCGCGATCTGCGCGCCGGGCGGCGCGTGCGCCACGAATTGCAGATCCAGGTGCCGGGTCGGCACGCCAAGCGAGCAGGTGACCGGGTGGACGTGGATAGCGGCCAGCTCGGGCACGATGCGCAAATCGGCCACACCGGATTCCTCGGTGGCCTCGCGCAGTGCCGCGGCGACGATATCGCTGTCGTCATCGTCGCAGTGCCCGCCGAGCTGCACCCATCGGCCCAGGCGCGGATGCAAGGTCAGCAGCACCTGGGTGCCGGTGTCGTCCAGCACCAGCGCCGAAGCGGTGACGTGGCCGGGTACGCACTCACGAACGCACGCGTCGGTGCGGCCGTGCACGAAAGCTAAGACCGCGTTCCGCAACGCATCCTGGGCCGGATCGGGGGCGCGCCAGTCGGTGAGGATCGAGATCGCCGACGCCCGAACGCTCACCGGGACCCCCGCCGCGTCCGGCGATCCCGAAGCGAACGCCACGCCGCTCGGCACTGCGCCACGACCTCTCCCGACAACCCGAGACCTTCGATCAGCACCTGACGGTCGACGACGTCGAGCGCCTTCTCGATCTCGTTGGCCTTCAATAAGTTATCGACGTCGCGGGCGAGTTCGGCGCTGGCATGCGCCGGTGCGGGAATCGGTAGCTCTTCGGCCTCGCGGGGTTCCAGCTCCAAGATGCCTCCACCGTAACTGCGGCCCATGATCTCGGCGAAGGCGAAGGTCGCGCTGTTGTGGAACACCGTGGCAAGCGCGGCGGGATCTATCTGGGAGTCGGGGCCGGAGGTGAGTCGGACCCGATGCACGGTGTCGGTGCTCGTTGCGGCGGCCGCGTTGACGGTCAGCCGCGGCGCCAGGTGGATCTGGCGCAGCATGAACAGGTCCGGAGTCCACAGCGACGGGGTGGTCCACCACGGGTTGCGGATCGAGCACTTGTAGCCCCGGTGGACGCCGGCGGCTTCCCCGGCGCGGATGTGCGCGACCAGAGCGGGATCGGTCGGGTCGAGCGGCGCGTCGAGCAGCCAGGTCCGGTGCCGGGCGGCGAGATCGCTTGCCCGGGAGTCGATGTCGTAGACCAGGCCGGACAGCTGGCCGCTGCGCGAAACCAGCGGGACGCAGTGTGGCGTCAGTCCCAGTTCGTGGGCCTGCGCGTCGGTGAAGGTGAAGAAGCTGTTGCGGCCCGTCACGATGCCCACGTCGACGTCGGCGACGGACCCGAGCCGGGTCATGGCGGGCGACTGCTTGAGCGTTCGCAGTAGCCGGATCGCGGCGGCGTCCAGGAAGTACTTGGTCCACTTCTCCCTTTCGTGCAGGAGCGCGGGCGCCGCCTCCACGTTGAGGTCCGCGTCACCGAGCGCGCCGGCGCCGCTCAGATGGACGGTGCGCATCCTCGCAGGACCCGCGCCGACGACACCGCAGAACAACACGACCTCCTGCAGGATGCCGTCGAACACCAATCGTTCGAACGTCAGCAGCGTGATCTGACTGAATCGGCTCAGCAGCAGGTCGCGCAACTGTGCGGCATAGCCGACCTGAAGCAACTCGGCGGGCAGCACCAGGCCCACGCGTCCGCCGTCGCGCACCAAAACGGTGCTCGCGACGACGAAGGGGACCCACGCATTGGTCAACCGGCTGGGGCGCAGGCCCTCGCGCCGCATCAGTTCCAGGGCCGGATCTCGCTGGTCGGCCGCCCAGTTGCCGAAGCGGACATAGGGCGGGTTGCCCGCGACCCCGTCCCAGCTGCCGGCCTCATTCTTGGCCAGCCAGGTGAACAGGTTCTCGGCGTCGACGGGCGCGAACTTTCGCGACTTGGCCGCCTCGTGCGCGATGAGCTCCACGCCGTGCACCTGGCCACTGAGCTTGGCCAGCTCGCGCAGGATCGCCCCGTCGCCGCAGGACGGCTCGACGATCCGCGGACCGGCTTCGCCGACCCAGCGGGCCAGGAATTGGGCCACCGGGGCCGGGGTGTAGTAACCGCCGCGGACCTTGTCGGCCGACGCCACCGACTTGCCCGCGAACGTCTGCATAGGGCTAAGTATCTCCCCGTGGGGCGGCTCACTTCCGGATTAACAAATCCCCGGCATCCGCGGCGTCGCGCAACCCGGCCGGTTCGGCGGCGTAGCCGATCGCGATGGTGCCCAACGGCTCCCAGTCGCCGGGCAGCTCGAGCTCGGCGCGGACCAGGTCGGCGGCGAAGATTGTCGAACCGATCCAGCAGCTGCCCAGCCCCCGCACCGCCAGTGCGACCAGCAGCCCCTGCACGGCCGCCCCGACCGCGACCGTGAACATGGTGTGCTCGGCATCGCTGCGGGCGGCGTCGGGATAGGCGTGTGCGCCGTCGGGGACCAGGAACGGGATGACGACCTCCGGTGCGTCGTAGAGGATCTGGCCGCGCGCCACCCGGCGTGCCACGGAGTCGGCGGGGCGGCCGTCGCCGGCAAGGTCCGAGCGCCACTTGTCTTTCATGCGGTCCAGCAGCCGGGTCCGGGTGGCCGGGGTCTGCAGCCACGCGAACCGAACCGGCCGGGTGTGGTGGGGGGCCGGCGCGGTAAGGGCCTCGGCGACGGCGGCCTCGATCAGCTCCGGCGGCACCGGCTCGTCGCTGAACCGGCGCACCGACCTGCGCAACAGCTGGGCTTGCCGGCGGCCCATGTCGAGGGCTTCGGCGGTGCCGAGCCAGAACAGGTCGTCGGGGCCCGGTCGCAGCAGTTGCCGGGCCGTGGTGCCGTCGTCGGTCACGGAAAGCCCGCGGACCACGGCCACCGGCATGGCGGTCAATTTGCCCTTGACCAGATCGGCGGCCGCCGCGACCTCGTCGGCGATCGCGATCTCGGTGACCACCAGCTCGTTGCCGTGCTTGTCGAAGGCCCCCGAATAGCTGTGCAGCACAGCAAGACCGGCCGCACCGACCGCCGCGTCGGTCTGGCCGTTGCGCCAGGCGCGGCCCATCGTGTCGGTGATGACCACGGCGACGTCGACGCCGAGCCGCTCGCGCAACCCGGTGCGCAGCGCCGCGGCGCTGGCGTCGGGGTCGACCGGCAGCAGCGCCAGCTCGTCGCGGCCGACGTTGGATCCGTCCACGCCGGCGGCAGCCTGGACCAGGCCCAGCCGGTTCTCGGTGATCAGGGTTCGGCCCTTGCGCGCCAACACGCGCACCGCCTCCTCGTCGACCAGCTTGCGGCGCAGCCGATCCCGCTCCTCGGCGTCCCGCGGTGCCGGTACCAGCCGGCCCTCGCATTTGGACACCACCTTGCTGGTCACCACCACGACGTCCCCGTCGCGCAGCCAGGGCGCGGCCGCGGCGACGGCCACGCGCAGATCGTCACCGGGCCGGAACTCGGGGAGCCCTGCGACGGGCAGGATCTCGATCTTCGAGGCCGTGCCGTGCTCGGTCATCGGCGCCGCGCCTCAGCATCGCTTCGTCCCCCGCAAGCGGGAGGTGCCCCCACTGCATCGTCGCCGGCGCGTGTCGAACCTGGGCCGGTCACGCCGCCACGCCCGCAAGCTCCAGCCCGGCGCTGACCATCTCGGCCGTCGCCTTGGGGTCGCTCATCAGCAGGGGTATCGAACGCACCGCGACCCCCTCGATTTCGGCCTCGTCACCCTCGTGGATCAGCCAGTAATCCAGGATCCCGGTGGCCCCCCGCGCCCCGTAATGCCGGCCGACCGCCTGCGCGGTGGACTCGACCCCGATCACGGAAAGGCACGCATCGGCCATGCCGCGCAACGGCTTTCCGCCGATGATCGGCGAGTAGCCGACGACGGGGGCGCTGGCCGCCCGCAATGCGCCGCGAATGCCGGGAACGGCGAGGATGGCTCCGACGCTCACCACCGGGTTGGACGGCGCCAGCAAGATGACGTCGGTGTCGCCGATCGCTGCCACGGCTTCGGTTGTGGCGCTCGCCTTTTCGGCGCCGACGAACGCGAAGCTGTGGGTGGGCACCTGGGCCCGGTAGCGCACCCACCATTCCTGGAAGTGGATTGCCCGACGGCTGTCGTCGGACGGATCGGTGATCACCGCGTGCGTTTCGCAGCGGTCGTCGCTGGCGGGCAGCAGCCGTGCGCCCGGCTGCCAGCGGTCACACAGCGCGGTGGTGATCTGTGACAGCGGGTAGCCGGCGCGCAGCATCTGGGTGCGCACCAGATGGGTGGCCAGGTCGCGGTCGCCCAGTTGGAACCAGTCCGGCTGCACTCCGTAGCGCGCCAATTCCTCTTTGGCGTGCCAGGTTTCGTCGCGGTGACCCCACCCTCGCTCGGGGTCGACACCTCCACCTAAGGTGTACATGCAGGTGTCCAAATCCGGACAGACCCGCAGCCCGTGGATCCAGGCGTCGTCGCCGATGTTGACGACGGCGGTCAGCTCGTGGCCGCTGGTCGGAGTGTCTGGGCGCCGCTGTCCGAACTGACCCAGCCCGAGTAACTGCTGGACCCCCAGCAGGAAACGGGCGCCGCCGACCCCACCGACCAGAACGGTGACCTTCACAGCGCTTGACAGTACTGCCCGGCGACCACGCAGTTCGCGGGTGCATCACGACGGCCGCAACGGGGAGTTGTGCGGTATGTGAGCGACACGCCGAGGACCGATTACAACAGAAACGCCGAAATTTAGTAACGAGATGATATGGAAATCCGCCGTAGTGCTTGACCCGGCAGGTCAATGAGTGTCTAATCACAACAGTGTCATTTCCCGGTTAGCCGGCCGGTTCCGGTGTCGCAGACCGAGATTCGATCACTTGTTCGAATGGTCTGTACATCAGAACAGTGGGAATCACTCAACTTTCTCAAAATCAACCTGAGGAGGCGGACGAAGCATGTCTTATGAGCACCTTTGGGGCGTCATGGCAAGCACACCGCACACCCCTATTGCCTCGGCGCCGGCGGCAATTGCCCGTCCGCACCTGACTGTGGTTCCTGATGCGCCAGTCGCATACGAACCCGAGCCCCTGCCGCCGTCGACCGCGGACCAGTGGCAGGATCGCGCGCTGTGTGCGCAAACGGATCCGGAGGCCTTCTTTCCGGAAAAGGGCGGCTCCACACGCGAGGCCAAAAAGATCTGCCTCGGTTGCGAGGTGCGTCATGAGTGCCTGGATTACGCGCTGGCACATGACGAACGCTTCGGCATCTGGGGCGGCCTCTCCGAGCGCGAGCGCCGCCGCCTCAAGCGCGGCATCATCTGACGCGCCGCCGCCGCACTTGGTTATTCGTCGTCGATCGTCGGGTCGATGACCGAGGGCTCGACGTCTAAATAGATGGCCACCTGGGCCACCAGGATCTCATGCAGCAGCTCGCCGAGTTCGACGGTGTCCTTGGCTCGCCGCTCAATCGGCTTGCGGAACAAGACGATTCGTGCCCGTGTCGCATTGCCACGGACGTCGACGCCGGCCGGGATCAGGCGGGCCAGCGCGATCGGTCCGTCGGCGATGACCTCGGGCGGCCACTGCACACTGTCGGGGTCCTTGGCGGCGATGCGGGGGATCTCGTCGACCGCCACGTCGAGCTGTGCCACCCGTTCCTGCCAGCGCCGCTCGATGGGTTCGTAGGCCTCCAGCACGGCCATGTCGAACCGCTCGGCGCGGGTGCGCCATCCCGGCACCGTCGGCGGCAGCAGCGGGCCGCGCATGTCGTGGCCCCTGCGAAACGCCCGGGCCGATGCCGATCGGCGCCACCGATCGCTTTGCGGGGAGCCGCTCGAATCGCCCACGCGCCGATGGTAACGGTTGGACATCGCGCGTCGAGCGGTTGCGCGTGTCCGGCGCTTCGGCGGCGTTTGTCCACGATAGCCTTTCGATCGTGAACGTTCCCCGTCGCTGTTGCCGGCCCGGGTGCCCGCATTACGCCGTGGCGACCTTGACGTTCGTCTACTCGGACTCGACGGCGGTGGTAGGGCCACTCGCTACCGTGCGTGACCCGCACTCGTGGGATCTGTGCGTCAGCCATGCCGGCCGGATCACCGCACCCCGCGGATGGGAACTCGTGCGCCACGCCGGGCCCCTGATTTCTGAGCCCACCCATCCCGACGAGGACGACCTGGTCGCCCTGGCCGACGCGGTGCGCGAGGGCGCCCCGCGCGATCGGGGCCTTTCCTACCCCGGCCCGGGCGCGCCGCTGAACGGCTACTCCGATCCGCACATGCAGCACGCCGGAGCCCATGCCACCGCGCCGAGCAGCGGTGTGCTCGCGCCTCCCGAGCATCGTTCCGGACGGCGCCGCGGACATCTTCGCGTCTTGCCCGATCCTGCCGACTAGCCCTGCTCGGGTTTCCGGCGGGCCGATAGGCTGACGCCAAGCGTCCACATCGTCAGGAGTCCCGCATGTCTCGGCCCGCCGCGACTGTCCACCGTGTCGTCAAGGCGTACGACGTGCGTGGGCTGGTCGGTGAAGAGCTCGACGAGTCGCTGGCCACCGATTTGGGGGCGGCCTTCGCCAAGCTGATGCGTGCCGAGGGCGCGCGGCAGGTGGTCCTCGGCCACGACATGCGGGACAGTTCGCCGGCGCTGGCCGCCGCTTTCGCCACCGGGGTCACCGACCAGGGCCTGGATGTGGTGCGAATCGGCTTGGCGTCCACCGATCAGCTCTATTTCGCCGCGGGGCTGCTGGACTGCCCCGGCGCGATGTTCACCGCAAGCCACAACCCGGCGGCCTACAACGGCATCAAGCTGTGCCGGGCCGGCGCGAAACCGGTCGGCGCCGAAACCGGCCTGAGCCTCATCAGCGACGACGTGATCGCCGGTGTCGCGAAGTATGACGGGCCGCCCGGGACCGTCGCCGATCGGGATGTGCTCGCCGACTACGGCGCCTACCTGCGTTCGCTGGTGGACACCTCCGGGCTGCGTCCCTTGCGCGTGGCGGTCGACGCCGGCAACGGCATGGCCGGTCACACCACCCCCGCCGTGCTCGGCCCGATCGACTCGATCACCGTTTTGCCGTTGTACTTCGAACTCGACGGCTCGTTCCCCAATCACGAGGCCAACCCGCTCGACCCGGCCAACCTGGTGGACCTGCAGGCCTTCGTACGCGACACCGGCGCCGATATCGGGCTGGCCTTCGACGGGGACGCCGACCGGTGCTTCGTGGTCGACGAACGCGGCCGGCCGGTTTTGCCGTCGACGGTGACCAGCCTGGTGGCCGCCCGCGAGCTGGGCCGGGAGATCGGCGCCACCGTCATCCACAACGTGATCACCTCCCGCGCGGTGCCGGAACTGGTCACCGAGCGTGGCGGCACGCCGCTGCGCTCTCGGGTCGGGCACTCCTACATCAAGGCGATGATGGCCGACACCGGCGCGATTTTTGGCGGTGAACATTCGGCGCACTACTACTTCCGCGACTTCTGGGGCGCCGACTCCGGGATGCTGGCGGCGTTGCATGTGCTGGCCGCCCTCGGTGAGCAGCACGGGCCCGCAGGGACCGAAAGAACACTGTCGGAGTTGACCGCCGACTACCAGCGCTACGAATCTTCCGGCGAGATCAACTTCAAAGTCGCCGACGCGTCGTATTGTGTGGACGCGGTGTTGAAGTCTTTCGGGGGCCGGATTCAGTCCATCGATCACCTGGACGGGGTGACCGTCGATTTGGGCGACGGCAGCTGGTTCAACCTGCGCAGCTCCAACACCGAGCCGTTGCTGCGGCTCAACGTGGAGGGCCGCAGTGCCGAGGACGTCGACGCGGTTGTCGCGCAGGTCAGCGCCGAGATCGCCGGCCACACGGCGCGCGAAGCGGGCTCGCCTTGAGCGCCACGCGGTCGATCGATCTGGAAGACGCCGAGGGACTGCTTGCCGCCGACCGGGAGGGCCTGCTGCGGGCCGCGTCGTCGGCGGGCGCGCAGGTGCGCACGGTTGCCGCCGCGGCCGACGAAGGCGAACTGGACTCGCTGCGAGCCGACGACCGCGCGCGCAGCGTGATCTGGGTGGCCGGCCGCGGGACCGCGCAGACCGCCGGGGCCATCCTCGCCGCGACGTTGGGTGGGACGGTCTCCGAGCCGATCACGGTCGCCGGCGAGGTGCCGCCGTGGGTCGGTCCGCTTGACGTGCTGATCGTCGCGGGCGACGACCCCGGCGATCCCGCGCTGGTGACGGCCGCCGCGACCGGGGTGCGCCGCGGGGCGCGGGTACTCGTGGTGGCGCCGTATGAAGGCCCGCTCCGCGATTCCACCGCCGGCCGTGTCGCGGTGCTGGCGCCGCGGCTCTGGGTTCCCGACGAGTTCGGACTGTGTCGCTATCTGGCGGCCGGCCTGGCCGCGTTGCAAACCGTGGACCCCAGGCCGAGCGTCGATCTGGGGTTGCTCGCCGACGAGCTTGACGCCGAGGCGTTGCGCAACAGCACCGCCCGCGAGCTGTTCACCAACCCGGCCAAGACGATAGCCGCACGGATGGCGGGTCGCCGGGTGGCACTGGCCGGTGACTGCGCCGCGACGGTGGCGCTGGCCGGGCATGGCAGTTCGGTGTTGCTGCGGCTCGCGCACGAGGTGGTCGCGGCCACCGGGCTGGCGGATGCGGTCGTGGCGCTGCGCGCCGAGACGTCCGATGGGGTGAGCGACCCGGTGGATGCGCTCTTTCACGACGAAGAGATCGATGGCCCGTTGCCCGAGCGGCTGCGAGTGCTGGCGCTCGCGTTGGCCGACGAGCGGACGGTGGTCGCCGCCCGGGTCGCCGGGTTGGACGACGTCGATCTGGTCGTGGCCGAAGACGTGCCGGATGCTGCCGGATGCGCCCGCTGACCCGGTCGGACCCGACAATGGTTTGCGCGCGCCGACCGGTGCCGGGCGCGCCGAGCAGCAACT
Source organism: uncultured Actinomycetota bacterium (assembly GCA_963703795.1). GTDB lineage: Bacteria > Actinomycetota > Actinomycetes > Mycobacteriales > Mycobacteriaceae > Mycobacterium. Next base: position 33,966 of record CAVPFT010000004.1, read on the forward strand.
GGCAGTATTGGCCGTTCGGCTGGAGATGGCCGCGGTTTATCTGCGACTGGTTCGGGGATAGTTAGAGAAGTGGAACTGCTTCGCGGGGCCTTACGGACGTACGCATGGGGATCGCGCACGGCCATAGCCGAATTCACCGGGCGTCCGGTCCCGGCGGCTCACCCGGAGGCCGAGCTCTGGTTCGGCGCACACCCCGGCGACCCGGCCCGGCTGGAAACGGACAAGGGCGAAATCTCGCTACTGGACGCGTTGGTCGCCGATCCGGAGGGGCAGCTCGGCCCGGGGTCGCGCGCCCGGTTCGGGGACGTGTTGCCGTTTCTGGTCAAGGTGCTGGCCGCCGACGAGCCGCTGTCGCTACAAGCCCATCCCAGTGCCGAGCAGGCGGTCGAGGGCTACCTGCGTGAGGAGCGACGGGGCATTCCGGTGTCCTCACCGGTCCGCAACTACCGCGACACTTCGCACAAGCCGGAGTTGTTGGTGGCGCTGGAGTCGTTCGAGGCGCTGGCCGGATTTCGTCAGGCGTCCCGGACCATCGAGCTGCTGCGGGCGTTCGCCGTCTCCGACCTCGACCCCTTCATCGAACTGCTGAACGACCAGTCCGACGCCGACGGTCTGCGTGCGCTGTTCACCACCTGGATCACCGCGCCCCAGCCCGACGTCGACGTGCTGGTGCCCGCAGTGCTGGAGGGCGCCATCCAGTATGTCAGCTCGGGGGCAACGGAATTCGCGGCCGAAGCCAAAACGGTGCTCGAGCTCGGCGAACGCTATCCCGGTGACGCCGGCGTGCTGGCCGCGTTGTTGCTCAACCGCATCACCCTGGCCCCCGGGGAAGCGATCTTCGTTCCGGCCGGCAACCTGCACACCTATCTGCGCGGTTTGGGGGTGGAGGTAATGGCCAACTCCGACAACGTGTTACGCGGGGGTCTCACCCCCAAACACGTCGACGTGCCCGAGCTGTTGCGGGTGCTGGATTTCGCCCCCACCACCGAGGCGCAACTGCGGGCGCACGTTCACCACGAAGGATTCGAGCAGGATTATCAGACGCCGACCGACGAGTTCGCAGTCGCACTGCTGGCGCTCGAGGGCGAGTATCTCGGCCACGAGGTCGATGCGTCATGCCGCCACGAGGGCCCCCAGATCCTGTTGTGCACAGAGGGTTCCACGACGGTGCACGCCAAGTCCGGGTCGCTCACGCTGGAACGCGGGATGGCCGCGTGGGTGGCGGCCGACGACGGCCCCATCCGGCTGGTCGCGCGCGAGCCCACCAAGCTGTTCAGGGCGACCGTAGGGTTGTGACGGCGTTGCGCCGGTCCCTCGCGGCCTGCCGGCGCTCGCCCAGCCACAGCCGCACGTTGTGCCCGATGGCCCGCCCGATTATCCGCGGCGGCGGGATCATATAAAGGCTGTCGAGCAGCGAGAACCGGCGTAGAAACCATTCCGCCAGAACGGGATCCGTTTCGGCGGCCCCCAGGAATTGGTCGAACAGCGACGCCGATGGTCGCCACCACCACGGAGCGGGCTCCTTGGTGACCGCATGGTGGAAGTTGACGTCGGCGACGCCGTTCATCATCCACACCGGGTAGGTGGTCTTGGCGGTGGCCCTGGTCAGTACCGCGGCCAGTTCGTCGTCGGGGGATTGCAAGGCGTGCCGCAGATTTCGGGCCTGCAGCGATGTCATGGTCATGCCCTGCCCGAAGGTGGGGTTGAAGCTGGCCACGGCATCGCCGAACGGGACGATGCCGGCGGGGAAGCGGTCGAGCTTCTCGTAACGGCGCCACTTGCTGGTCGGAAACGCATGGAACGCCGGCTCGTCGAGGGGTTCGGCCTGCGCCAGCGCGTCGGTGAAATGTTTCGGAAGTAGCTCGTCGGCGAGCGCCAGCATCTCGGGGAACACCCTGGGCGGTTTGGCGTTGGCGACCCCGAAGGTGGTCAGCACCCAGGTGCCGTCCTCGTAACACAACATGCCCAGCCCGAGCGGCCGGTCGTGGGAGGCGCCGGCGACCACCACCTTCTCCGCGATCAGGCCCTCCGGCATCCGGAAACGGTGCGTGGCGTAGTTGATGCCGATGTCGATGGTTTCTTCGATCGGGCGCGCATATCCCCACTGCTCCAACCACACCGGCAGCCGGGTGCCCCGGCCCGCCGCGTCGACGACGAAGTCGGTGGGCACGAATTCCGGCTCCCCGCCTTGAGGGGCTTCCGCGTCCAACAGCACGCCGGTCACCCGCTGCCGCGCGCGGTCGAACCGCGGCTCGGCCACGGAGCGTCGCGCGATCTCCACGTTGTCGATGTCTTGGACCCGCTTGCGCAGCTGCCACTCCAGATGCGGTCGGCTCGGGACGTAGGCGGTGAACTCGTCGCGCAGCGTGTGGCCGGTGCCGAGGACATGGCCGGCGGCGCCTAGATGAATGCAGTCCGGGCGGTTCTGCAGCATGGGCACGCCCGCGGCCACCATGTCCTCCAGCAGGCCGGGGAACAGCTCGTCGAACTCCATCGCCCCCCGGGCCATCAGCAGGTGGAGATGCCGGTCCTGGGGGACCGTCGCGCGGTTCTCCGGTCCGCTCGGCAACTCGTCGCGCTCGTACACGGTCACCCGGGCGTAGCAATCGGACAGAACCCGCGCGGCGCACAGACCGGCGATGCTGCCCCCGATGACCACCGCGTGGTCCTTTGAGTTTTTTGCACTCCCCGCCATCCCCGCAGACTACCCACTAGGGTGCGGACCAACGGGTGATGGAAGGGGCGGGCGGATGGCCAATCGGTGGCGCATGAAGTCGGTCGAACAATCGATCGCCGACACCGACGAGCCGGGCACCCGGCTGCGCAAGGAGCTGAACTGGTGGGACCTGGTGGTGTTCGGCGTCGCGGTGGTGATCGGCGCCGGCATCTTCACGGTCACCGCGTCCACCGCCGGTGACATCACCGGGCCGGCCATCTGGATTTCGTTCGTGATCGCGGCGATCACCTGCGCGCTGGCGGCGTTGTGCTACGCCGAATTCGCCTCGACGCTGCCGGTCGCGGGCAGCGCGTACACGTTTTCCTACGCCACCTTCGGGGAGTTTGTGGCCTGGATCATCGGCTGGAACCTGGTGCTGGAGTTGGCGATCGGCGCGGCCGTCGTCGCCAAGGGCTGGTCGAGCTACCTGGGCTCGGTGTTCGGATTTGCCGGTGGCACAGTCAAACTCGGATCAGTAGACCTCGACTGGGGTGCGCTGCTGATCGTCGCGGTGCTGGCGGTGTTGATCGCCCTGGGCACCAAGTTGTCGTCGAGGTTTTCTTTGGTGGTCACCGCCATCAAGGTGTCGGTGGTGGTGTTCGTCGTGGTGGTCGGCGTCTTCTACATCAAGGCGGCCAACTACTCGCCGTTCATTCCGAAGCCGGAAGTCGGGGGCGACGCAACGGGCGTCAACCAGTCGGTGTTGTCGTTGCTGACCGGGGCGCACAGCAGCCACTACGGCTGGTACGGCGTGTTGGCGGGGGCATCGATCGTGTTCTTCGCGTTCATCGGTTTCGACATCGTGGCGACCATGGCCGAGGAGACCAAGGAACCGCAGCGCAACGTCCCGAAGGGGATCCTGGCCTCGCTGGCGATCGTGACCGTTCTGTACGTCGCGGTCTCGGTGGTGCTGTCCGGCATGGTCTCCTACACCCAACTGAAGACCGTCCCCGGCGGCAAGTCGGCGAACCTGGCCACGGCCTTCACGGCAAACGGGATCCAATGGGCCAGCAAAATCATCGCCGTCGGGGCGCTGGCCGGGCTGACCACCGTGGTGATGGTGCTGCTGCTCGGGCAGTGCCGGGTTCTGTTCGCCATGGCGCGCGACGGGTTGTTGCCGCGGCGGTTGGCCCGGACCGGTTCCCGCGGGACGCCCGTCCGGATCACCGTGCTGGTTGCGGTGGTGGTGGCCGTGACGGCGGCGATCTTCCCGATCGGCAAGCTCGAGGAGATGGTCAACGTCGGAACGCTGTTCGCGTTCGTGTTGGTGTCCGCCGGCGTCGTGGTGCTGCGCCGGAGCCGGCCGGACCTGCCGCGGGGGTTCCGGGTCCCCTGGGTGCCGCTGCTTCCGATCGCCTCGATAGCCGCGTGCGTCTGGCTCATGGTGAACCTCACCGCGCTGACCTGGGTCCGGTTCGGCGTCTGGCTGGTGGTGGGAACCGCGATCTACGTCGGGTACGGCTACCGGCACTCGGTGCAGGGAAGTCGGCAGGCCGGACACCCGGCCGCCCGGATGGAAGCCGACCCGGACGGCGCGATGAACTAGGGGCGGGTCCGTTTACAAATTGCTGTCGATTGTCTAGACAGAAGACGCAAACCGCTGTATTGTCCAATCTCAACGTGGCATGACTCACAAGGAGGTTGGCATATGACCACAGTCGGGCCCCAGGTGGGCCAAGTATCCGAAGTATCCGAAGTAACCGAGGCGCCGGTCTGGCGGGACAAGAAGCGCCGTCTGTGGCTGATGGGATTGATCGCCCCGACGGCGCTGTTCGTGATGCTGCCGATCGTCTGGGCGCTGAACCGGCTCGGCTGGCACGCCGCCGCGCAGGTTCCGCTGTGGATCGGGCCGATCCTCCTCTACATCCTGTTGCCGATCCTCGACTTGCGCTTCGGCCCCGACGGGCAGAACCCGCCCGACGAGGTGATGGAACAGCTGGAGAACGACAAGTACTACCGCTACTGCACCTACGTGTACATCCCGTTCCAGTACCTCAGCGTGGTCATGGGCGCCTATCTGTTCACCGCGTCGAGCCTGAGCTGGCTGGGTTTCGACGGCTCCCTGGGCTGGGCGGGCAAGCTGGGCGTGGCGCTGTCCGTCGGGGTCCTCGGTGGCGTCGGCATCAACACCGCCCACGAGATGGGGCACAAGAAGGACTCGCTGGAGCGGTGGCTGTCCAAGATCACGCTCGCGCAGACCTGGTATGGCCACTTCTACATCGAGCACAACCGCGGCCACCACGTGCGGGTCGCCACCCCGGAAGACCCGGCGTCTTCCCGCTTCGGGGAAACCTTCTGGGAGTTCCTGCCGCGCAGCGTCTTTGGCAGCCTGCGCTCGTCGCTGCGGCTGGAGGCGGCGCGGCTGCGCCGGCTGGGTGTCAGCCCGTGGAACCCCAAGACCTATCTGTCCAACGACGTGCTCAACGCCTGGCTGATGTCGGTCGTGTTGTTCGGCGTGCTGATCGCGGTCTTCGGCCCGGCGCTGATCCCGTTCGTGGTCATCCAGGCCGTCTTCGGCTTCAGCCTGCTGGAGGCGGTCAACTACCTCGAGCACTACGGGCTGCTGCGGCAGAAGAACTCGGCACGGCCGCTACGAGCGCTGCACGCCGGTGCACAGCTGGAACTCCGACCACGTGGTCACCAACCTGTTCCTGTACCACCTGCAGCGGCACAGCGATCACCACGCCAACCCGACCCGGCGGTATCAGACGCTGCGCAGCATGGAAGGCGCGCCCAACCTGCCGAGCGGGTACGCGTCGATGATCTCGCTCACCTACTTCCCGCCGCTGTGGCGCAAGGTGATGGACCATCGGGTGCTGGCCCACTACGACGGCGACATCACCAGGGTTAACCTGCAGCCGCGCCTGCGCGAGAAGTCCTCGCCCGTTACGGGGCTCCCCAGGAGGCGCTGCAATGACGGCCACCTACCAGTGCCCGGTCTGCGACTACGTCTACGACGAGGCCAAAGGTGATGCCAGGGAAGGCTTTCCGGCGGGCACGCGGTGGGAGGAGATTCCCGACGACTGGTGCTGCCCAGACTGCGCGGTGCGCGAAAAGGCCGACTTCGAGAACGTAGGGAGAAAGCAATGAGTGACTACAAACTGTTCCAGTGCGTGCAATGCGGCTTCGAATACGACGAGGCCCTGGGCTGGCCGGAAGACGGCATCGCGCCCGGCACCCGGTGGGACGACATCCCCGAAGACTGGAGCTGCCCGGACTGCGGCGCGGCGAAATCCGACTTCGAGATGGTGGAGATCGCTCGATCGTGAGCGCCCCAACCACTAATGTCGCGCCTGTGAAGCGGATGCCTTACGCCGAGGCGTCGCGCGTCCTGCTGCGTGACTCGGTGCTCGACGCGATGCGGGAGCTGCTGCTCACGCGGGACTGGTCCGCCATCACGCTGTCGGACGTGGCGCGCACCGCGGGCATCAGCCGGCAGACCATTTACAACGAGTTCGGCTCGCGGCAGGGCCTGGCGCACGGTTACGCCCTGCGCCTGGCCGACCGTCTGGTCGACACCATCCACGAGGCCCTGGACGCCAACGTCGGCAACATCTACGAGTCGTTCCTGCAGGCTTTCCGGAGGTTCTTCTCCGAGGCGGCGGCGGACCCGCTGGTGACCTCGCTGCGCACGGGTGTCGCCAAGCCCGATCTGTTGCAGCTGATCACCACGGACAGCGCGCCCATCATCACCCGAGCCTCGGGCCGGCTGGCGTCCGCGCTCACCGAGACGTGGGTGGCCACCAGCGACGAGGACGCCGGTCTGCTGGCGCGTGCCATCGTGCGGCTGGCATTGAGCTACGTGTCGATGCCGCCGGAAGCTGATCACGATGTGGCGGCGGATCTGGCGCGGCTGATGACGCCGTTCGCGGAGCGTCGCGGGGTCGTCAACGTTCGGGAGAACGTTCCCTGGTCCTAGGGGCCGACTCCCCGGCGACTAGAGTGGCGGAAGAACATACCTAAGCTAAGTACCGCTTGGACCCCCTGAGTCGCGAGAAGGATGAAACACGCAATGACGACGACCGAAAAATCGCTGACGTCCGATGTTCGTAACGGCATCGACTTCAAGATCGCCGATCTGTCGCTGGCGGAGTTCGGCCGCAAGGAGCTTCGGCTGGCCGAGCACGAGATGCCCGGTCTGATGTCGCTGCGCCGCGAATACGCCGAAGTGCAGCCCCTTAAGGGAGCGCGCATTTCGGGCTCCCTGCACATGACCGTGCAGACCGCGGTGTTGATCGAAACCCTGATCGCGCTGGGCGCAGAGGTCCGGTGGGCGTCGTGCAACATCTTCTCCACCCAGGACCATGCGGCCGCGGCGGTCGTCGTCGGCCCGAACGGCACTCCCGAGGAGCCCAAGGGCGTGCCGGTGTTCGCGTGGAAGGGCGAGTCGCTCGAGGAGTACTGGTGGGCCGCCGAGCAGATGCTGACCTGGCCGGACCCCGACAAGCCGGCCAACATGATCCTCGACGACGGCGGCGACGCCACCATGTTGGTGCTGCGCGGCGCGGAGTTCGAGAAGGCCGGCGTCGTGCCGCCCGCCGAAGAGGACGACGCGGAGGAATGGAAGGTTTTCCTGGACCTGCTGCGTCGGCGGTTCGAGACCGACAAGGGCAAGTGGACGAAGATCGCCGAGTCGGTCAAAGGCGTCACCGAGGAGACCACCACGGGCGTGCTGCGCCTGTACCAGTTCGCCGCCGCCGGGGATCTGGCGTTCCCGGCGATCAACGTCAACGACTCGGTGACCAAGTCGAAGTTCGACAACAAGTACGGCTGCCGGCACTCGCTGATCGACGGCATCAACCGCGGCACCGACGCGCTGATCGGCGGCAAGAAGGTGCTGATCTGCGGTTACGGGGACGTCGGCAAGGGCTGCGCGGAGTCGGTGAAGGGTCAGGGCGCGCGCGTTATCGTCACCGAGGTCGACCCGATCAATGCGCTGCAGGCGCTGATGGAGGGCTTCGACGTGGTAACCGTCGAGGACGTCATCGCCGACGCCGACATCGTCGTCACCGCAACCGGCAACAAGGACATCATCACGCTCGAGCACATGAAGGCGATGAAGGACCAGGCGATCCTGGGCAACATCGGCCACTTCGACAACGAGATCCAGATGGCCGCGCTGGAGCGGTCGGGGGCGACGAAGCTGAACATCAAGCCGCAGGTCGACCAGTGGACCTTCGGCGACACCGGCAAGTCGATCATCGTGCTGTCGGAGGGCCGGCTGCTGAACCTGGGCAACGCCACCGGCCACCCGTCGTTCGTGATGAGCAACAGCTTCTCCAACCAGGTGATCGCGCAGATCGAGCTGTGGACCAAGAACGACGAGTACGACAACGAGGTCTACCGGCTGCCCAAACACCTCGACGAGAAGGTGGCCCGCATCCACGTCGAGGCGCTCGGCGGCCAGCTGACCAGGCTGACCAAGGAGCAGGCCGATTACATCGGCGTCGACGTCGAGGGGCCCTACAAGCCGGACCACTACCGCTACTGAGTCGCGGCGCGTGGATCGCCTCGGCAGCGGCGTTAGGCTCGCGCCGTGCTGATCGCGATCGAAGGGGTCGACGGCGCCGGCAAGCGCACCCTCGCGGAGGGACTCGGCGGCCTTCGGGCCGCCGGGATGTCGGTGGCCACGCTGGCCTTCCCGCGTTACGGGCGATCGGTGACCGCCGACGTCGCGGCCGAGGCGCTGCACGGCGAGCACGGTGACCTCGCGGCATCGGTGTATGCGATGGCGATGCTCTTCGCGCTCGACCGCGCGGCGGCGGTCGGGGAGATCGAGGCGTTGGGCCGCGACCACGACGTGGTGATACTGGATCGCTACGTCGCCTCCAACGCGGCCTACAGCGCCGCGCGCCTGCGCGAGGACGCGCGGGGGCGGCGGTGGCGTGGGTGCACCGGCTCGAATACGAGCGGCTGGGGTTGCCTTCGCCCGACTGGCAGGTGCTGCTCAATGTGTCCGCCGAACTGGCCGCAAACCGGGCCCGTCACCGGGCCGAATCCGAGCCGGCCGGGCGCGCGACAGCTACGAGCGCGACGACGAACTGCAGCAGCGCACCGGTGCCGTCTACGCCGAGCTGGCCGCCGCGTGCTGGGGCGGACGATGGCTGGTCGTCGACGCGGAGGTCGATCCGGGCGTGCTCGCGGCCACTCTGACGGCTCCGAAGGGGCGATTTTGAGGGTATTTGCACGTATCAACCAAGAAACGCCCGTGTGGTGCCCGAGTTTTATCCCGATCTGGTGACACCATGGACACCATGAGGCAAAGGATTTTGGTCGTCGATGACGACGCTTCGCTGGCCGAGATGCTCACCATCGTGCTGCGCGGGGAGGGCTTCGACACCGCGGTCATCGGTGACGGCACCCAGGCCCTGACCGCGGTGCGCGAGTTGCGCCCCGACCTGGTGCTGCTGGACCTGATGTTGCCCGGCATGAACGGCATCGACGTATGCCGGGTGTTGCGGGCCGACTCCGGCGTGCCGATCGTGATGCTCACCGCCAAGACCGACACCGTCGACGTGGTGCTGGGCCTCGAGTCGGGCGCCGACGACTACATCATGAAGCCGTTCAAGCCCAAGGAGCTGATCGCCCGGGTGCGTGCGCGGCTGCGGCGCAACGACGACGAGCCCGCCGAGATGCTGTCCATCGCCGATGTCGAGATCGATGTGCCGGCGCACAAGGTCACCCGCAACGGCGAGCAGATCTTTTTGACACCTCTGGAGTTCGACCTGTTGGTCGCGCTGGCACGCAAACCGCGCCAGGTGTTTACTCGGGATGTGCTGCTCGAACAGGTGTGGGGATATCGTCACCCGGCGGATACCCGCCTGGTGAACGTGCACGTCCAGCGTCTGCGGGCCAAGGTCGAGAAAGACCCTGAGAACCCGACTGTGGTGTTGACCGTTCGAGGAGTGGGATACAAGGCCGGACCCCCGTGATCCGCGCCTGCGACGATGCAGAGCGTTGTCGCGATGAGGTGGGGGTACCGCGCGCTTGCGGGGGAGAGCGGCGCACGTGATCCGGGGCTCGCGGCGACGCACTCGCAGCCGCTGGGGGCGTTCTGGCCCCATGACCCGCGGCGTGGGTGCGTTGAGTCGAGCCGTAGGCATTGTTTGGCGCCGATCGCTTCAGTTGCGAGTCGTGGCGCTCACCCTTGGGCTGTCATTGGCAGTGATCCTCGCGCTCGGCTTCGTGCTGACCAGCCAGGTCACCGACCGCGTGCTGGACGTGAAGGTCAAGGCCGCCATCGAGCAGATCGAGCGGGCGCGCACCACCGTCGGGGGGATCGTCAACGGCGAGGAGACGCGCTCCCTGGACAGCAGCCTTCAGCTGGCCCGCAACACCCTGACGTCCAAGACCGACACCGCCTCGGGCGCCGGGCTGGCGGGCGCCTTCGACGCGGTGCTGATGGTGCCGGGCGACGGCCCACGCGCCGCGACCACGGCCGGACCCGTCGACCAGATACCCAACTCGCTGCGCGGCTTCGTCAAGGCCGGCCAGGCGGCCTACCAGTACGCCACGGTGCACATCGAGGGCTTCTCCGGGCCGGCGCTGGTAGTCGGCACCCCGACCTCCTCGCAGGTGGCCAACGTCGAGCTGTACCTGATCTTCCCGCTGAAGAACGAGCAGGCCACGATCCAGCTGGTGCGCGGCACGATGGTCACCGGTGGGGCCGTGCTGCTGGTGCTGCTCGCCGGGATCGCGCTGCTGGTCTCCCGTCAGGTGGTGGTGCCGGTCCGGTCGGCGTCGCGGATCGCCGAGCGGTTCGCCGAGGGCCACCTGTCCGAGCGGATGCCGGTGCGCGGGGAAGACGACATGGCCCGGCTGGCGTTGTCGTTCAACGACATGGCCGAGAGCCTGTCCCGGCAGATCACCCAGCTCGAGGAGTTCGGAAACCTGCAGCGCCGCTTCACTTCCGACGTCAGCCACGAACTTCGCACCCCGCTGACCACCGTGCGGATGGCCGCCGACTTGATCTACGACCACAGCGCCGACCTCGACCCCACGCTGGCCCGGTCCACCGAGCTGATGGTCAGTGAGCTGGACCGGTTCGAGTCGCTGCTCAGCGACCTGCTGGAGATCTCCCGCCACGACGCCGGTGTGGCAGAGCTGTCCGTCGAGGCGGTCGACCTGCGCACCACGGTGCAGAGCGCGCTGGTCGACGTGGGCCACTTGGCCGAAGAGGCCGGCATCGAGCTGCTGGTGGACCTGCCCACCGAAGAGGTGATCGCCGAGGTCGATGCGCGCCGGGTGGAACGGATCCTGCGCAATTTGATCGCCAACGCCATCGACCACGCCGAGCACCAACCGGTGCAGATCCGGATGGGCGTCGACGAGGACACCGTCGCCGTCACCGTGCGCGACCACGGCGTGGGCCTGCGGCCCGGCGAGGAGAAGCTGGTGTTCAGCCGGTTCTGGCGTTCGGACCCGTCGCGGGTGCGGCGGTCCGGCGGTACCGGGCTGGGGCTGGCGATCAGCATCGAAGACGCGCGACTGCATCAGGGCCGGCTGGAGGCATGGGGCGAGCCGGGCGAGGGAGCCTGCTTCAGGCTGACGCTGCCGCTGGTTCGTGGTCACAAGGTCACCACCAGTCCGCTGCCTTTAAAACCAATTCCGCAACCGACGGAGCCGACGCAACCGACCGCCCCCGAACCCAACGAGCATGAGCGGGAACCTGAGCACGCCGAGAGGAGCGGGTGATGCGCCGGCTTTCGGCGTTGTTGTCGCTGGCGGTGTTGCTCGCCGGCTGCGCGGGGGTGCCCAGCTATTCGGCCCCGCAAGCCATCGGAACCGTCGAGCGACCGGCACCGTCGAACCTGCCCAAGCCGACCCCGGGTATGGATCCCGACGTGTTGCTGCGCGAATTCCTCAAGGCCACAGGCGATCCGGCGAACCGGCATCTGGCCGCGCGCCAGTTCCTGACCCAGTCGGCGTCCAACGCCTGGGACGACGCCGGCAGCTCGCTGCTGATCGACCATGTGGTGTTCGTGGAAACCCGTGGTGCGGAACGGGTTTCAGCGAACATGCGGGCGGAGATCCTGGGCTCGCTGTCCGATGTGGGCGTGTTCGAAACCGCCGAGGGCATGCTGCCCGACCCGGGCCCGATCGAGTTGGTCAAGACGTCCGGCGGCTGGCGAATCGACCGCCTGCCCAACGGGGTCTTCCTGGACTGGCAGCAGTTTCAGGCGACCTACAAACGCAACACGCTGTACTTCGCCGATCCGACCGGCAAGACGGTCGTTCCCGATCCGCGCTATGTCGCGGTGGCCGACCATGACCAGTTGGCCACCGAACTCGTCTCCAAGCTGCTGGCCGGACCGCGGCCCGCTATGGCGCACACGGTCCGCAATCTGCTTGCCCCGCCGCTGCGGCTACGCGGGCCGGTGACCCGGGCCGACGGAGGCAAGAACGGGATCGGGCGCGGGTACGGCGGCGCGCGCATCGATCTGGAGAAACTGTCCACCACCGATCCGCACAGCAGGCAATTGCTTGCCGCACAGATCATTTGGACGCTGGCGCGGGCCGACATCAGAGGGCCCTATGTGATCAATGCCGACGGCGCACCGCTGGACGACAGGTTCCCCGAGGGGTGGACCACCTCCGACGTCGCCGCCACCGACCCGGGCGCGGCCGACGGCGCGGGCGCGGGGTTGCACGCCCTGGTCAACGGGTCGCTGGTCGCGCTCGACGGACAGCGCGTCACCAACGTGCCCGGGGCCTTCGGGCAGACGGGGGACCAGACCGGGGCGGCGCTGTCCCGCAACGGGCGCCAGGTGGCGTCGGTGGTGACACTGCGACGCGGCGCCCCGGACATGGCGGCGTCGCTGTGGATCGGCGACCTTGGCGGCGAGGCGGTCCAGTCCGCCGACGGACACAGCCTGTCCCGGCCCAGCTGGTCGCTCGACGACGCCGTCTGGGTGGTGGTCGACAACAACAACGTGCTGCGGGCGATCCAGGAACCGGCGTCGCCGCCCGCGCGCATTCCGGTGGATTCCGCCGCGGTGGCCAGCAGCTTCCCCGGGCCGATCACCGACCTTCAGCTGTCCCGGGATTCGACGCGTGCCGCGATGGTGATCAACAACCAGGTGATCCTCGCCAGCGTCGAGCAGACCCAGGCCGGGCAGTTCGCCCTCACCTACCCGAGGCGGTTGGGTTTCGGCCTGGGCAATTCGGTGGTCTCGTTGTCCTGGCGAACCGGCGATGACATCGTGGTGACCCGCACCGACGCCACTCACCCGGTGTCTTACGTGAACCTGGACGGGGTGAACTCCGACGCGCCGGCCCGCGGTTTGCAGATGCCCGTGACGACGGTCGCGGCCAACCCGTCAACGGTGTACGTCGCCACCCCACAAGGGGTGCTGCAGTATTCGGCGTCGGCCGCGGAAACCCAACAGAGTTGGTCGGAGGTATCCGGGTTGACGGTGCCCGGGGCGGCGCCGGTGTTGCCGGGCTGAGTCGATCGGCGTTCTTCTGCGAGCTCACCTTTCCGGCTACCCTCCCACTGAGGAGGCGGTGTGTATGTCGCCCAAAGTTCCCCGGCTGCGCTGGGATGATCCCTTTCGCGCCCTGGAGATGCTGTCCTCGTTGTGGTCGTCGGCCGGGTTGCCGTCCGTCAGCGCGGGAGCCGCCCAGGCGGTCGCGATGCCCTACCGGACGCTGTTCGCGGCGCTTCAACAATTGCTCATCGGCAAGGAAGTCACAGTGCATGCCGGAGACCACGATGTGGTGCTCACCGTCACCGAGTTCGACTCTGCGCTCGAACCACGCGAATTAGCCGTCGGTCAGCTGGGCCAGGTCCGGGTCGGCGCGCGCGACATCAGCTGGGACCAACACCACCTGCAGCACGCGGTTGCCGTGCTGCACAACGTGCACTTCCGTCCCGGCGTGCGCCCGACCGTAACGGCGGCCCCCGCGGAGTTGACCGTGACCCTGCCGGCAAAGGTTGTCGACGATGCGCTGCGTCGGGCGGCGCCCCAACTGCGCAGTGTGCTGGGCGCAGACGGCACAGCCTTGCTGCACTGGAGCCGCCGCCCCGGTTTGGGCGGCCTCGAGGTCGGCGTTGACGTGGTGGGGACGACGTTATGGCTGCGACCGTCCGCACTGGTTACCAGGCAACGGCGATGGACACTGCCCACGCGGATTCCCGCCTACCCGGTGCCGTTGCCCGACCTGCCCCATGGGTTGCTGGTCACCGACGTCCGCCTCGAATCGGATGCCTTGGAGGTGTCTGGCCTGCTGCCGCAATGGCGAATGGAGTTGCCGCTGCGCAATCTGGAAGAGATCATCACCCAGCTGAGTCGCGGTGTGTTCAGCTTGGTATTGCCCTAAATCTGGCCCAGCCGCTGATGTCACCCCAAGCCGCGACACTGGCACGGTGCTCGACCTCATCCTGCCGATGGAATGCGGCGGCTGCGGGGCGCCGTCGACCCGCTGGTGTGACGCGTGCGCCATAGAGCTGGCGGTGGCCGCCGGGCACCCGCATGTGGTCAACCCCCGCGTCGACCCGCAGGTGCCGGTGTTCGCGCTGGGCCGCTACGCCGGAGCCCGTCGCCAGGCGATCCTCGCGATGAAAGAGCACGGTCGCGGCGACCTGGTCGCACCGCTGGCCCGCGCACTGGCCATCGGGGTGCACCGGCTGCTGACGTGGGGGATGGTGGAGACCCCGCTGACGATCGTGCCCGCGCCGACCCGGCGTTCGGCGGCGCGCCGGCGCGGCGGTGACCCCGTCGCCCGGCTGGCGCGGGCCGCGGTGGCCGGGCACCCCGACGTCACCGTCGTCCAAGCATTACGACTAAAGGCGCTGGTCCGCGACTCGGTGGGCCTGGGCACTTCCGCCCGCGAGCGCAATATCGCGGGCCGGGTGCTGCTGCGTGGTCAACGGCCGCGCGGGAATTTTGGGGAAGTGGTGATCGTCGACGACATCGTCACCACCGGGGCGACGGCGCGCGAGTCGGTGCGCACCCTGCGGGCCGCCGGGATCAGAGTGGCAGCGGTGCTGGCCATCGCGGCCGCATAAGGCTGTGCGATAGCCAAGAGGTTGTGAAGAACTCATATCAGCTCACCGAAATCGGTGGCATCCCGAGGCGAACACGAGCTAACGTCGAGGACAACCTTCAATGACTTTCCGTCTGGGTCTCTATTTCCCAGGATGAGGCGCTACTCGCGGAGGGGGTGAGTATTCGACACCTTGCACCGGCGGGCAGTCTGCGGCCGAAACCGCTCCCACCCCGTCGTTGCGTTTTCTAAAAGCTGGCACGCGGTGCGTGCAACGTGGAAGAGAGAAACAGTTGTCACAAATGTCAAGGCTTACCGCGGATTCCGGTCAGATTCTGGACCAGGCACCGGCAGATACCAACGAACCGGTCGAACAGACAACCAACGCCGAAGTCGTGTTCAAGGGCCGCAACGTCGAAGTCCCCGATCACTACCGCATCTACGTGTCGCAAAAGCTCGCCCGCCTCGAGCGGTTCGATCGCTCCATCTACCTTTTCGACGTCGAGCTGAAACACGCGCCCAACCGGCGCCAGCGCAAGTCCTGTCAACGCGTGGAAATCACCGCCCGGGGCCGCGGGCCGGTAAGCCGGGCGGAGGCCTGCGCGAACAGCTTCTACGCCGCCTTCGAATCCGCGGTCGACAAACTGGAGGGCCGGCTGCGCCGGGTCAAGGACCGCCGCAAGGTCCACTACGGCGACAAGACCCCGGTTTCGCTCGCGGCCGCCACTGCGGTGGCCCGGCCGCCGAAGAACTCCTTCGACGCCGACGCCGAGCCGGAGCCGCACCAACACGATGGCGCGGGACCCGACCGTCAGGAGCGCAAGGATCACGCACCGGGGCGGGTGGTGCGAACCAAGGAGCACCAGGCCAAGCCGATGACGGTCGACGACGCGCTCTACGAGATGGAGCTCGTCGGACACGACTTCTTTTTGTTCTACGACAAACAGACCGAACGGCCGTCCGTCGTCTACCGCCGCCACGCCTACGATTACGGCCTGATCAGCCTCTCCTGACCGGGGCCGCGCATCGTTGAAGGTCCGCCGAACGCCGACGTTCGCCGGCTTCGTGCGCACGTCACCTACGATGGATGACGCCGAACCGACGAAGGTCGAAGATGACCGCCATCCAACAGGGGACATAGCCGTGCTGTCGAAGTTGCTGCGCCTTGGTGAAGGTCGCATGGTCAAGCGCCTGAAGAGGGTGGCCGACTATGTCAACACCCTGGCCGACGACGTTGAGAAACTCACCGACGCCGAGCTCAGGGACAAAACCGACGAGTTCAAGAAGCGTCTGGAAGAGGGGGAAACCCTCGACGACCTGCTGCCCGAGGCGTTCGCCGTGGCCCGCGAGGCCGCCTGGCGGGTGCTCGACCAGCGACCGTTCGACGTTCAGGTGATGGGCGCGGCCGCGCTGCACCTGGGCAACGTCGCCGAGATGAAGACTGGTGAAGGCAAGACCCTGACCTGCGTGCTGCCCGCCTACCTCAACGCGCTGGCCGGCAAGGGCGTGCACATCGTGACCGTCAACGACTACCTGGCCAAACGCGATAGCGAGTGGATGGGCCGCGTGCACCGGTTCCTCGGCCTGCAGGTCGGGGTGATCCTGGCGCCGATGATGCCCGACGAACGCCGGGTCGCCTACAACGCCGACATCACCTACGGCACCAACAACGAGTTCGGCTTCGACTATCTGCGCGACAACATGGCGCACTCGCTCGACGACCTGGTGCAGCGCGGGCACAGCTACGCCATCGTCGACGAGGTCGACTCCATCCTGATCGACGAGGCCCGCACCCCGCTGATCATCTCCGGTCCCGCCGACGCCGCCTCCAACTGGTACTCCGAGTTCGCCCGGTTGGGGCCGCTGATGGAAAAGGACCTGCACTATGAGGTCGACCTGCGCAAACGCACCATCGGCGTGCACGAAAAGGGCGTCGAGTTCGTCGAAGACCAGCTCGGCATCGACAACCTTTACGAGGCCGCCAACTCGCCGCTGGTCAGCTACCTCAACAACGCCCTGAAGGCCAAGGAGCTGTTCCACCTCGACAAGGACTACATCGTCCGCGACGGCGAGGTGCTCATCGTCGACGAGTTCACCGGCCGGGTACTGATCGGGCGCCGCTACAACGAAGGCATGCACCAGGCCATCGAGGCCAAGGAGCACGTCGAGATCAAGGCCGAGAACCAGACGCTGGCCACGATCACGCTGCAGAACTACTTCCGGCTCTACGAGAAGCTCGCCGGGATGACCGGCACCGCGCAGACCGAGGCGGCCGAGCTGCACGAGATCTACAAGCTCGGCGTGGTCAGCATCCCGACCAACAAGCCGATGATCCGCACCGACCAGTCCGACCTCATCTACAAGACCGAAGAGGCCAAGTACATCGCGGTCGTCGACGACGTCTCCGAGCGGTACGAGAAGGGCCAGCCGGTGCTGATCGGCACCACCAGCGTCGAGCGCTCGGAGTACCTGTCGCGGCAATTCACCAAGCGGCGCATCCCGCACAACGTGCTCAACGCCAAGTACCACGAGCAGGAGGCGGCCATCATCGCCGAGGCGGGCCGGCGGGGCGGCATCACCGTCGCGACCAACATGGCCGGCCGCGGTACCGACGTCGTGCTGGGCGGCAACGTCGACTTCCTCACCGACCTGCGGCTGCGTGCCCGCGGGCTGGACCCGGTGGCAACGCCCGACGAGTACGAGCAGGCCTGGCACGAGGAGCTGCCCATCGTCAAAGAGGAGGCCGGCACGGAGGCGGCCGAAGTGATCGAGGCGGGCGGCCTGTACGTGCTGGGCACCGAACGGCACGAGTCGCGGCGCATCGACAACCAGCTGCGTGGCCGCTCCGGACGACAGGGCGATCCCGGCGAATCGCGCTTCTACCTGTCGTTGAGCGACGAGCTGATGCGCCGTTTCAACGGCGCCACCCTCGAGGCGATGCTGAACCGGCTGGCCCTGCCCGACGACGTGCCGATCGAGAACAAGATGGTGACCCGCGCGATCAAGAGCGCCCAGACCCAGGTCGAGCAGCAGAACTTCGAGGTCAGAAAGAACGTCCTCAAATACGACGAGGTGATGAACCAGCAGCGCAAGGTGATCTACGCCGAGCGTCACCGCATCCTGGAGGGCGAGAACCTGCAGCAGCAGGCCAAAGACATGCTCACCGACGTCATCACCGCCTATGTCGACGGCGCGACCAGCGAGGGCTACGCCGAGGACTGGGATCTCGACGCGTTGTGGACGGCGCTCAAGACGCTCTACCCGGTCGGGATCGACCACGAGGGCCTGACGCGTCGGGATGCGGACTCCGAGCGCGACGAGCTCACCCGCGACGAGCTGCTCAAGGAGCTGCTCGAAGACGCCGAACGTGCCTATGCCGCAAGGGAAGCCGAGCTCGAGGAGATCGGCGGCGAGGGCGCGATGCGCCAGCTGGAGCGCAACGTGTTGCTCAACGTCATCGACCGCAAGTGGCGCGAACACCTCTACGAGATGGACTACCTCAAGGAAGGAATCGGCCTGCGCGCGATGGCGCAGCGCGATCCCTTGGTGGAGTACCAGCGCGAGGGCTACGACATGTTCACGGCCATGCTCGAGGGCATGAAGGAGGAGTCGGTCGGCTTCTTGTTCAATGTCACCGTGGAGAGGGTGCCCGCCCCGCAGGTCGCCCCGATGGAAGCACCGGAAGGGCTGGCGCAATTGGGGACGGCCGCCGGCGGCGAAGCCGAAGAGGGCGCGGGTGAAGCGCCCGCCGTGGTGGCCGAAGAGGCCCCAAGCACATTGCGCGCCAAGGGTATTGACGACGAAGCGCCCGCACTGACGTACTCCGGCCCGTCCGAGGACGGCTCGGCGCAGGTGCAGCGCAACGGTGGTGGCGCGGAGAAGACCCCGGCGGGCGTGCCCGACGGTGCCAGCCGGCGCGAGCGGCGTGCGGCCGCGCGGCAACAAGGTCGCGGCGCCAAGCCGCCGAAATCGGTGAAGCGGCGCTAGCCGGCCCGGCGGTAGCTTGGCGAGCAGACGCAGAATCGCACAAAACGGGCCGTTTCAGTGCGATTCTGCGTCTGCTCGCGGCACCGAATGCAGCCCGCCTAGTCAAAAATAACTAGGGCCCACCGGTCAAAATTGACGCGAACGAGCTATATGCGAGCGCGCGTTCGCGGCAGACCATTGGATGATGAAGCGTTTCCTGACGATTGGCTACGGCGCCACGGCCTACGTGCTCTTCCTTGCGGCGTTCTTGTATCTGGTTGGTTTCGTGGGCAACCTCTTGGTGCCCCGAACCGTTGATCACGGTCTCCCCGCGCCGATCGGCCAGGCGGTACTGGTCAACGTTTTGCTGGTCGGCGCATTCGGCGTCCAGCACAGCGTCATGGCGCGGCCGGCGTTCAAAAACTGGTGGACGCGATTGGTCCCGTCCTCGATTGAGCGCAGCACCTACGTGATTTGTCGAGTGCTGTGCTGGTGCTGCTTTATTGGCAATGGCGAAACATGCCGGCCGTCATCTGGGACGTGCGGCAGCCGGCCGGGCGCGTGGCGGTGTGGGCGCTTTTCTGGCTGGGCTGGGCGATCGCGCTGGCCTCGACCTTCATGGTCAGCCACTTCGACCTGTTCGGCCTTCGGCAGGTGTATCTGGCGTGGCGCGGAAAACCCTATACCCACTTAGCTTTTCAAGTTCGATTCTTTTACCGATTGGTGCGCCACCCACTCATGCTCGGTTTCCTCATCGCCTTCTGGGCGGCGCCCACCATGACGGCCGGACACCTGCTGTTCTCGATCGCCATGACCGGCTACATCCTGGTCGCCACGCAGCTAGAAGAGCGCAACCTGGTGGAGGCGCTCGGCGACCAATACCGTGATTACCAACGCGACGTGCCCATGTTGCTCCCCAGGCCGCCCCGGCAATCGACCGAAACGGTTGCCCAGCACTAACCCTCGAGGAGCTCGGCGATACGCGCCGTCAACCGATGTGCAGGGCCACCACCTGCCACCGGGCGGCCGCACTTCCGACGCCGGTGCGCACCTGTTCGACTCGGCAGGCGATGGCGTGGACGCGCTGTCCGCGCCGATAGGAGCCGAAAACCTCGGCCGCGGTCTCCGGGTCGCGATGCCCGGCCGGTTGCAGCCGCAGCCGGCGTAGCACCGCCGCGCCCTCGTGCCCTTGTGCCCGACCGGCCGCGGAACGGCCAATCGCGAGCACCGGGTCCACCAGGCTGGTCGCCAGCATGGGTCGCAGCTGGCCGGCGGGGCGGCGGCGGTCGATCACTTCGAGCACCCGGCGCAGTGCGGCGTCGGCGAAAATTGCCGCCTGGCGCATCGGCGCCGACGTGACGTCGGCGGCCTCCGGCGTCGGGGCCTTCGGTTGCCTGCTGGGTTGGCCGGTGTAGGGCCGAAGGGGCGCCCGCACGCTGCGGCGGCGCATCGTTGCGTGGGATGATTTCCGGCAACCGGGGACGTCTCGCCTGGGCGGCTCGTAGTCGACGACGGGCGTCACTGCGAAGGCGTCGCGGGCGGATGGGTTCATGACAGGACCGATGGTCAACGCGCACTCTCCATGTCGATCGATGGAACCGACTCGTTTCGAGTCGAACTCTTTGAGCCTGCTGGAGAGTGGCAGACAGTGGTCATCATGGCACAACTCGAGCCGATGCGTACCCGCGCTGAGCCGCGCTGTGGCCTGACGATTACCGTGGGCGGGTATCGGTCCACAGAACGAAACGAGGGCGAATTGACAAGGCGGACAGGGCCGCAATGGTGACCCGGTTGTCCCCGGCGGACGCCTCCTTCTACCGGCTGGAGAACACGGCCACCCCGATGTATGTCGGATCGCTGTCTATCATGCGCCGTCCGCGCGCCGGATTGAGATACGAGACGCTGCTGGCCACGGTCGAACGCCGGCTGCCCCAGATGCCGCACTACCGGCAGAAGGTCCGGGAGGTCGGAATCGGCATGGCCAGGCCCGTATGGGTCGACGACACCGACTTCGACATCACCTATCACGTGCGGCGGTCGGCGCTACCCTCGCCGGGCAGTGACGAGCAGCTGCACGAGCTGGTCGCGCGGCTGGCCGCGCGGCCGTTGGACAAGTCGCGGCCGTTGTGGGAGATGCACTTGGTCGAAGGCCTGGCCAAAAACCGCGTCGCCCTGTTCACCAAGTCGCACCAGGCGCTGATCAACGGCATGACCGCGCTGGAGATCGGCCATGTCATCGTCGACCGGACGCAGCGTCCGCCGCCTTTCTCCGAAGACATCTGGATACCGGAACGCGACCCCGGTAACGCCCGGTTGGTACTGGGTGCCATCGGCGACTGGCTGGCGGGGCCGGGCACGCAGCTGCAGACCGTCGGGTCCGCGGTGGCCGGGCTGGTGACCAACCAGGGCGGCGAACTGCTCGATGCGGGTCGCCGCGTTATCGACATTGCCCGCGCGGTGGCGCGTGGCACGGCACCCAGTAGCCCGCTCAACGCAACCGTCTCGCGCCATCGTCGGTTCACGGTCGCTACTGGCAGCCTCGAGGACTACCGCACCGTGCGTGCGCGGTACGACTGCGACATCCACGACGTGGTGCTCGCGGTGGTGGCCGGCGCGCTGGGCAACTGGTTGATGTCGCGCGGGGTGGCGGTGTCCCCGACCGCGACCGTCCGTGCGATGGCGCCGCTCTCGGTCTATGCCGACGGCCAGCTCGACTCGCCCGGCCCCGGCCAAACGATCAGCCAGGTCACCCCGTTCCTGGTCGATCTTCCGGTAGGGGAGCCGAATCCGGTGGTGCGGCTGTCGCAGATCGCCCACGCCAGCGAATCCAACCCGACGCCCGCCGGCCTGGTCGACGCCAAAACCATCGTCACGCTGTCCGGTTTCGCGCCACCGACCTTGCACGCCATGGGTATTCGGGTCGCCACCGGCTTCCCGAGCTTCTCCAAGCGGACGTTCAACCTGTTGATCACCAACGCGCCTGGAGCGCAGTCGCAGATGTACATCGCCGGTACCAAGTTGCTGGAGACCTACGCCGTTACCCCCCTGCTGCACAACCAGGCGTTGGCCATCAGCGTGACGTCGTATAACGGCATGCTGTATTTCGGAATCAATGCCGATCGCGACGCAATGAGTGACGTCGGTTTGCTGCCGGGCCTGTTGAGCCAATCGCTCGAAGAACTTTTGGAGGCTTCCCGGTAAGTCGGGTCAAAATCGGCGCCGGGATCTATCATTCCTTGTTGTGAGCACCGCTGAAAAGGACGCCAAGGCAACGAAAGCGAAATCAATTCCGCCGGGCAAAGCCAAAATTCCCGACGCCGTCTACAAAGCCGAATTATTCCGGCTGCAAACGGAACTCGTGAAGCTGCAAGAGTGGTTGCGGCATTCGGGGGAGCGTCTGGCGATCGTTTTCGAGGGCCGCGACAGCGCGGGTAAGGGCGGGACGATCAAACGGATCACCGAGTACCTGAACCCGCGCGTCGCCCGCATCGCGGCGTTGCCCGCACCGAGCGAACGGGAACGCGGCCAATGGTATTACCAGCGCTATATCGCACACCTTCCCGCTAAAGGGGAAATCGTGCTGTTCGACCGTTCGTGGTACAACCGCGCCGGCGTGGAAAAAGTCATGGGATTCTGTACGCCGCAGGAGCATGCGCTATTTCTGCGGCAGACTCCGATCTTTGAGCAGATGCTGATCGACGACGGGATCCTGCTGCGCAAGTATTGGTTCTCCGTCTCGGAGGCAGAACAGCTGAACCGGTTCAGGGCGCGACTGAATGACCCTGTCCGGCAATGGAAACTCAGCCCGATGGATCTGGAATCACTGTATAAGTGGGAGGATTATTCGCGCGCCAAAGACGAGATGATGGTGCACACCGATACCCCGGTCAGCCCGTGGTATGTCGTGGAATCGGACATCAAGAAACACGCGCGGCTGAACATGATGGCCCATCTGCTGTCGACGATCGACTACCACGACGTGGAGCGACCCAAGGTCAAACTGCCGAAAAACGTGGTAGCCAGCGGGAACTACCAGCGCCCGCCGCGCGAGCTGTCCAGGTACGTCGACGACTACGCGGCCACCCTGATCGGGAAGTGATGACCCAGGTCTACATCCCGGCGACTCTGGCGATGTTGCAGCGGCTCGTCGCCGACGGCTCGTTGTGGCCGCTCAACGGCACCGCGTTCGCGCTGACGCCGACGTTGCGCGAGGCCTATGCCGAAGGCGACGACGACGAGCTCGCGGACGTGGCGCTGCGCGAGGCGGCGCTGGCGTCGCTGCGGCTGCTTGCGGCCGACGCCGTGGACGAGGGGACCGCGGGCGACGGCGGGACCGCCCTGCCGCCCCGGCGCGCGGTGGTGGCCGCCGAGGTCGACTTGGGCGAATCCGGGGCCAAGTACCGTCCCGATCTCGACGACGCCGTCGTCCGGCTGGGAGCGCCCGTCACGATCGACCAGGTGGTCGCCGCGTACGTCGACAACGCCGCAGCCGAGCCGGCGGTGGTGAAGGCGATTGAGGCCATCGACGCCGCCGACCTGGGCGACGAGGACGCCGACCTAATCGTCGGTGACGCTCTGGACCATGATCTGGCCTGGTATGCGAACCAGGAGCTGCCATTCCTGCTCGATCTGCTCTGACCCGAATTGTGACGCAATCAGGGCCCGCGAGCCTGGATACGCAACCGTAGGTTACGGTACCGTAGCCTGTGTGGAGGGCGTGGATATCGCCCCCAACGTGAGCGGAAGCTAAACGTCGCATCGTGAGCAGGAGCTTCCTTTGAGCAAGAAGATCGCATCGATTACCGCCAATGTCGTCGACACCAAGCGTCCGGTCATCGCCGGCGCCGAGAGGCATCCCGGCTGGCATGCGCTGCGCAAGATAGCCGCTCGCATCACAACGCCGCTGTTGCCCGACGACTATCTGCATCTGGCCAATCCGCTCTGGTCCGCGCGGGAATTGCGGGGCCGCATCCTCGAGGTGCGCCGGGAGACCGAAGACTCCGCGACCCTGGTGATCAAACCGGGCTGGGGCTTCAGCTTTGACTACCAGCCGGGCCAGTACATCGGGATCGGTCTGTTGGTCGACGGGCGCTGGCGCTGGCGGTCGTATTCACTGACCTCTAGCCCGGCTGAGACCTCCGGGTCAGGCGCGACGCGCACGGTGACCATCACCGTCAAGGCGATGCCCGAAGGGTTTCTGTCCACCCACCTCGTGGCCGGCGTCGAACCCGGCACCATCGTTCGGCTGGCCGCGCCACAGGGCAATTTCGTATTGCCCAACCCGGCGCCGCCGTCGATCCTGTTCCTGACCGCCGGGTCCGGGATAACCCCGGTGATGTCGATGCTGCGAACCTTGGTGCGCCGCAACCAAATTGGCGACGTCGCGCATCTGCATTCGGCGCCCACCGAATCCGACGTGATGTTTCGCGCCGAGCTGGCCGCGTTGGCCACCGACCAGCCGGGTTATCGGCTGCAGGTGCGGGAGACCCGCAAACAGGGTCGGCTCGACCTCGCATCGCTCGGCCAAGAGGTGCCCGATTGGCGCGAGCGCCAGACCTGGGCGTGCGGGCCGGAGGGCATGCTCGCCCAGGCCGAGAGGGTGTGGTCGGCCGCGGGCATCGTCGATCAGTTGCACTTGGAGCGATTCGCGGTGTCCAAGGCCGCGCCCGCCGGGGCCGGCGGCAAGGTGACGTTCATCCGCAGCGGGCGCGCCGTTGCCGCCGACGCGGCGACGTCGTTGATGGACGCCGGTGAAGGTGCCGGTGTGCAGATGCCCTTCGGGTGCCGGATGGGAATCTGCCAGTCATGCGTGGTCAGCCTGGTGGAAGGCCACGTTCGCGATTTGCGGACCGGCGCCGAACACGACCCGGGAACCCGGGTTCAGACCTGTATCTCGGCCGCGTCGGGTGATTGTGCGCTCGACATCTAAAAGCTACTCACAGGTAACCTACGGATTCGTAGGTTACGATAGCGTAGGTCTGGGATTAGTTTCACAACCGGACAAACGACCGCAGGGAGATGAAGATCGATGGCGATTACCGACGTCGACGTATTCGCCCATCTGACGGACGCCGACATCGAGGGTCTGGGCGTTGAGCTGGATGCCATCCGCCAGGAGTTTGAAGATTCTCGCGGCGCGAGCGACGCCCGCTACATCCGTCGCACCATCGCCGCGCAGCGCGCACTGGAGGTAGCCGGCAGGCTGACGCTGGCCGCGAGTTCGCGGCGTTCGGCCTGGTGGGCGGGCACTTTGACCCTGGGCGTGGCCAAGATCATCGAAAACATGGAGATCGGCCACAACGTCATGCACGGCCAGTGGGACTGGATGAACGACCCGGAGATTCACTCCTCGACGTGGGAGTGGGACATGAGCGGGTCGTCCAAGCACTGGCGGTACACCCACAACTTCGTGCACCACAAGTACACCAACATCCTCGGGATGGACGACGACGTCGGCTATGGCCTGTTGCGCGTCACCCGCGACCAGCGCTGGAAGAAATTCAACATCCTCAATCTGCTGTACAACACCCTGCTCGCACTCCTCTTCGAATGGGGCGTCGGCCTGCAGCACGTGGAGATCGGCAAGATCGCCAAGAAGCGGATGGGTCACGAGGACGCTCGGCAAAGGGTTGACGAGTTTTTGGCCAAGGCCGGCAGGCAGGTGGTCAAGGACTACGTCGCCTTCCCGGCGCTGACCTCGCTGTCGCCGGGCGCGACGTACAAGTCGACGTTGAAGGCCAACGCGACGGCCAACGTGATCCGCAACGTGTGGGCCAACGCCGTCATCTTCTGCGGCCATTTCCCCGATGGCGCAGAGAAATTCACCAAGACCGACATGATCGGCGAGACCAAGGGCCAGTGGTACCTGCGCCAGATGCTGGGCAGCGCCAACTTCGAAGGCGGATGGCTACTGCGGTTCATGAGCGGAAACCTGTGCCACCAGATCGAACACCACCTGTATCCCGACCTGCCGAGCAACCGGCTGCACGAAATCTCCGTGCGGGTGCGCCAGGTCTGCGACAAGTACGACTTGCCTTACACCACCGGCTCATTTCTGCTGCAGTACGCCAAGACGTGGCGCACGCTGGCGAAGTTGTCGCTGCCGAACAAGTACCTGCTCGACGGCGCCGACGACGCGCCGGAGACCCGCAGCGAGCGGATGTTCGCCGAACTCGAGCCGGGTTTCGCGGGCACCGATCCGGCAACGGGACGCCGGCGCGGGCTGAAGACCGCTATCGCCACCATCCGGGGTTGGCGGCGCCGCAAGCGGGCCGTGGCCGCCCCCGTCAATGAGGCCGACGGCTTGGTTGCCTGACAGCTCCTCGCTGTCGGAACGGGTGTCGCGCGAGCCGATTCCGGCAAACCCGTTAACTCCGTGGGATCGCCGTACTCAGCTGGGGCGGGTGTGGCTGGAGTTGACCGTGTGACAGCTAATCACCGGGCGTTACGACGGCGAGGCTGGGCCGTAAGGAAAGTCGTTGGCACGCCGCAGGGGGCCGGCTCGCGCTCCAATCCGGCATTCAGGGCGTTGCGCAGGAGAAACGACTGACGACGTGGCCATGACGTGCGGGTATGTTTGAGGAATCTATGGCGGGGTTATGAAATAGTTTCGTTTCCTTCAACTTTGCTCAGCAACGAATTAATCTCCCTTCATGAGGGTCGGAGACTGCAGGTTCAACGAGCCGCCGACGCGCTCGCGGCCAACACAATTGCGGTCGCGAGAGGCGAAATCTCCGTCCTTCCCACTCCCGCTCGCGCGCTGCGGTGCGTCTACACGCGTTGCCGTGCGCTGGCGTATGCGGTGAAGGGAGATGGAGATGACCAAGAGGCCGGCCGTCTGGGGGGTTAGGAAGATCGGAGCGGTAGCCGCCGCGGCGGCCATATTCCCGGCTCCACTGCTCTCGGCGCAGTCTTTTGCGTCGCCCTCGACGACGACGGTTGCCCCGACGGTGCCCCGCACGCAGGCCCCGATACAGACCCCGGTGCCGCCCCGCACCCAGGCCCCGGCACAGGTCCCGCCAGTGCAACCCCACCCGCAGGCCCCCATACAGACTCCGACGGTGCCCTACACGCAGGCCCCGGTACAGACTCCGGCTCCGGTCAAGACGCCGACAACGCAGGCGCCCGCGCCCAAGGCGACGACGCCTGCGCCGACATCCCAGGCACCGACGACGCCCAAGGCGACGACGCCTGCGCCGACAAGCCAGGCACCGACCACGCCCAAGGCGACGACGCCCAATGCGACGACGCCGAACGCGACGACGCCCGTGCCCACATCCCAGCCAGCGACGACGCCCAATGCGACGACGCCCAATGCGACGACGCCCGTGCCCACATCCCAGCCAGCGACGACGCCCAATGCGACGACGCCCGTGCCCACATCCCAGCGCCAATGCGACGACGCCCAATGCGACGACGCCCGTGCCCACATCCCAGCCACCGACGACGCACGTTGCGACGACGCCCGTCCCCACATCCCAGCCACCGACGACCCAGGTGCCGGCCAGCGGGGGTTCTTCGACGCCGAGCCGCTCAGCCCCGGTGACGACGCCGGCGAAAACCAGCCCCGTTCCCGGTATGACCACCACCAGGTCCGTCGGCGGGCCGGGTTATGGCGGCACCAGTGCCCCGCCCACTACAAAATCGGGTCAGCAAACCGCCGTGATCACCAAGGGCACGACGACCACCACCGTTCCGGTGGCCAACACCCCCAAGGGCGTCCCGGCGTCCAGGCAGGCGATAGAACAGGCAAAGGTGGCACCCCCTGCGCAATACAGCGCAGCGAAGCCGCCACCCGTGCGGATCAACTTCACCGAACAGGTCCAGCAAGTGGTGAGGGTCGACACCAACCGTGACCGCGGTTTCTACCGGCCCCGGCGCTGGGAGTACATCGACTACGACGAGTACCGCAGGCCCATGTTCTACAACCCGCTGGCTACCGAGATGTCCTTCCGGTACTTCTACGGCGGCGATTACCGGACGGTGCTGGTTCCGGTCGGTGGCCGCGTGCTCCTCGATGCCGTGGCGGCCGGGGTGTACCCGATCACCGTGCTGGCCGGCGATATCGTCTCGGTCGCCAGCTTCCTCGGCGGCGGCTTTGTGCCGCCCCGGATTGGGTCGGACCACCGCCGGTTGACTGGCAGCCCTTCCAGCCGGTGTCCTACAGCCAAGTCCCGGTGGACTTCTCCAATCTCAATCGGACGGTAATGGTCAACCAGGTCACCGTGGTCGGGCACGACGACAGCCTGCCGGTCGGGCAACGCGACTCCGTGATGCTGGACGATTCCACGCTCGCGCGCGGTGAAATACAGGCGCCTCCCCCCGATGGCGGCGCGCCGGAGATCACGCTGGCGCAGACGCAGCCGCTGCCAGGTGTGGGGCCCTGGGACAACGGACAGCAGTACATCAACACCGCACTCGAGACTCCCACGGGCCCATCCCACAACAATCTGCCGTGGATCATCGGTGGGGTGGGCGCGGTGCTCGCGCTGCTTGGTGGGATCGGGGCATGGGTGTGGAGGCGTCCGCACGGCGACCACGCCTTGGGCGATGACGCGCCCACGGACGTGTTCGACGCGCCCTCGGAGATGCTCGACGCGCCCACCGAGATGCTCGACGCGCACCCGGCCACCGATTGGTCGTCAAACGGCGGCCCAGATTCCGATAGTGACCCCGTCGGTCACGGCCAGGAGTCGAGCCCGACAGACGTGTGGCAGCCGCCGCCGCCGGGGGGCTAGTCGAGTCGGCCGCTCTGCAGCGAGTTTCGCTGCCGCAGTTAGCCGTTCGGGATCAGTCGCAACCACGCCGGAAGGTCGCTGCGGTGCTGCGAAATCGCGGTGCCCAGCAAGAGTGTGGAATCATTCGCCCATGGACGAGGACGACCCGGAGACGCGCATCGCGGAGCTTGAGCGCCGGCTATCCGAGCCCCGCGAGGCCCGCGCGGCGTCGCACCTCGCCCGCCACCACCCGACCCCGGTTTGGCGCAGGGACGGGACCGGACGGCGACGCCAGGCAGAACGAAGCCGAACAAGCTCTCGCCCAGCAGCTGCTGCCGAAGCTCTAGCTGTACCACGCGGATTATGCGCGGAAGGAGACCGGTCAATGAGCAAGGTTCCGAGCCGTAAGGCGCGCTTGGCCCATGCGGCCAAGCACGCAGAGTTGTGGAACGCCGGCAAAAAAGACGAGTGGGTCGAGTCGTGGCGGACCATCTGTCCCGGCGAGGTCAGCGATATTCAATCCGGTTGGTACAGAAGAGAAGCGCGGCTTCGGGGCCGCCACCTCTCGATGCCTTCGATATGTTCCAGTCCATCTTGAAGATCAAGATGCTGACTGTTCAGGTAACGGCGACGAAATGGCGTGGGTGTGTGAGAACTTCTTCGGCACCGCACCAAACGTTAAATCGGCTTACAGTATTGAGACTTTCGCGTGGGATCGGGACGGCAATATTCTGATCAAGACGTACTACCCGATGCCAGAACACATCGGCGCGGACAGTGACCCATATGGTCATCTGCTCGAATCGCAGCAAGACGGTAGCTCCGGCTAGGGGCTTGAACCCGTGACAACCGAAGCGCCCACTAGGCGCGACGAAGTATCCAAGAGACGCTCGCCATGGTTGGTGGTGGCGATCGCCGCCGGATTGGTGCTGTTGGGGCTGATCATCCACAACACCCGGTATGGCGCAGTATCACCGCGGATTCGCAACCCCAACGACACCGTGGTCCCACCCGCTGTCGGATCCACTGTTCGGTTATGGCCACTGGATCGTGACCATCGAGATAGCGCCAAAGTCTATGACCCGCAAGGCTTCTACGAGCAGAATGGTGCGCGGGGGCCCTTCTCGGACGGAATCTGGTCCACCTGGGAGAGCGCTCAGCCCGACGGGCGCCCAGTGGTGTCGGCCCGGCCGGGGTCAAGAGATGTCTGCGCTGCGCTACCAACTCACTAGCCATGCGAACCGGTTCTGGGCGAGTTATCGTGCGGGATCGACATGAAGGAGAGATGCCATGGGTGATGACGACGTGCGGG
This sequence comes from uncultured Actinomycetota bacterium, assembly GCA_963703795.1. GTDB lineage: Bacteria > Actinomycetota > Actinomycetes > Mycobacteriales > Mycobacteriaceae > Mycobacterium. Next base: position 63,664 of record CAVPFT010000004.1, read on the forward strand.
CCGCCCTGCAGCGTCACTGGGCGGCCTCCGACGCCAATGACTTTGCGACGGAGCACCAAATCTACCGGGCCGATGCAGTTCTCGAGTATCCGCAATCGGGCGAGCGCATCCGAGGTCGAGCCAGCATCCAGGCGTCGCGCGCCGCCCAGCCCAACACGAAACGCTTCACCGTGCGACGCATGCTTGGCGGCGGCGATCTTTGGATCAGCGAACTCGTCCTGACCTATGACGGGCAACCGTATTACGTCGTCAGCATCATGGAATTCGAGGGTGGGGAGGTGGTCCGCGAGACGCAGTACTTCAGCGATCCGTTCGAGCCGGGGACATCTCGGGCCCAGTGGGTCGAGCGAATGGGCTAATCGTTCGTTTTGGGCAGGTGGATCAGCGGAGGGTTTCCCGGGTAAGGGGCATGGTCGGTCTCGCTCAGGGCGGGCATCGAAGTGGTGATCACTTGCTGGGGAACGAATTGGACGCGGCGCCCGGTCAGGGCGTCGTCGCCGGCGGTGGTCTCCTCGCCCCAGCACACGGTCGCACGACCCGAGAGCTGAAGTGTGATGCCGGCCCGGAAGTCGATGAACAGCAGAGCCGCGGTGGGGTCGGCGGAGAGGTTGCCGAAGCTGTTGAACATGTTGTTGCCGGGATAGTCGGGCCACCACAGGTGTCCTTCTGCAACGCGGACGAACCCGGGAGGGCCGCCGCGGTGGGAAGCGTCGTTGCCCGAAGTGGAGTGCGTGGTGCCCAAGAAGAATGTATCGGCGGCCTCGATGAGGCGAATGTCTTTGGACCGCAAGATAGTTCCAGAATGCAACGGTGTCCGCTTGTCGTTGGGCGGCCCGTCGATGTGCACACTACGCTGCTGGATGTATTGGGGGCAGTTGCCGTAGGCCTGGTCGACGCCGACGGTCATCCGCCCCGCCTCAGTGGAGGTGAGGGAACCGTTGATACGAACGCGTCGCCGGGTGATGAAGTTGATCGTGATGACGCCCACCGGCTGCCCGCTGGGTAGGTCGTGGAGGGGGTCCGCGCTCGCCGGTGGCGCGTTGATCTCGAGCGTGGTCGGCGAGGCGGCGTGTAGGAAACCGGGTGGCCCGAGTAGCGGTGAGGTCCAAAGCCGCCCGGTCCGGTCGCGTGCGGCGATCGCCGCGAATGTCGCCTCGGAGATGAATGCGGCTCTTCCGGCGCTTAATTGGCCGCGGGCCACCATCGGCGCGAGCCGGGCGGCGTCCGCTTCGACGCCGGCTTGTCGTTGGACGGCCAACTCGCCGCCGTGGAAGCCCACAATCAACTGCCCTGGGGTACCTCGGCAAAGCCCGGTTCTCCGCCGTCAGCAACGGAATTGAACCGGATCCGAGTCGTGAGCCGCTCGCTGATCTCTTCGATCGCGCTCTCGGGAAGCGCGGTGACATCGAAGTTCTCGCTGATGCGTGACGGCGTGACCGATCCTGTGAGAACCGCGCTGCCGCGCTGGATACCCCAGGCCAGCAGCACTTGCGCCGGGGTCTTGCCAGCACGCTGAGCGATCGAGACGACGAGAGGATCGTCGAGCAGTCGCGGCTCCAGCGCGTGTCCCAGCGAGGCGAAGGCCAACAGGATGATCCCGTCCGTCTCGCGCAATCCATGGAGTTCCCATTGCGGGTGATACGGGTGCGCCTCGACCTCCACGACCGCCGGCTTGATGCGGGCGGTATCGACGATCTTTCGGGTGCGTTCGACGTCGATGTCGGACAGGCCTATCGCTCGCGTAAGTCCCTCATCGACAAGGGCTTCCATCGCGGCCCACGTCTGGTCCAACGTGACTCCATCGTCGTAGATGACGGCGCCGTGGATGTCGCGGGGGTCTTGGTCGTCGCCGGGCTTGAACGCGAACGGGGTGTGAACGAGGTACAGATCGACCGCGTCGAGCCCGAGTCTGTTCAGGCTCGCCTGCAGTGCGGGCTTGACCCGCTCCGGACGATGGTTGTTGTTCCACAGCTTCGTCGTCACAAACAGGTCCTCGCGGCTGACCGTCCCGGCGGCGAACAACTCTTTGAGCGCCGCGCCGACCTCCGCTTCGTTGCGGTATCGCTCGGCGGCGTCGAGGTGGCGGAAACCCACCTCGACCGCTGTCTTGACGGCATCTCGCGTCTTTTTGTTGTCGGAAAGCGAAGTCCCGAACCCGAGCGCCGGAATCTCGCCGCTGCCGTTGTTCAAGGTGAATCTGTGCTGACTTAGGCTCTCGTTCGATGCCATAGCTTGTGGCCTCCTTATTCGTTCGAGCCGCTGGTCACCTTGGCGGCCAGCGCCGCCAGCTTGGCGTCGAGTTCCTCTGCGGCACTGAGCAGTTCGGGATTACTCTCGACCACCATCAGCGATGACGGCTTGATGTAGGTCAGACTGCTGCGGCCCTCGCCCTCGTCGACGATCAGCAATTCGACCGGGGCGAACAGACCCGCGGTCACGTCGTGCCGCAACATCGTAATCGCGATCAGCGGATTGCCGAGTACGACGCGCATGACCTTGCGATCGATGCCGGCCTTCGTGATCCACGCGCCATGGTCGATCAGGTTGAACAACATGAATCCGCTTGGCCCGGCGTGCGGCTCGACCTTGTCTTGATAGGACTGCCAGCCGTCGGTGGTCGTTGCGAGTTCGTCGAGCGACACCGGTTTCTCGCCGATGTCGGCCAGCAGGGCGGCAAGCAGCTCGTCGTAGCCCTTCGCGCTGTCGTAGCGCAGGCGCACGCCGTCGAAGCGGATCTCCCGTGGCACACCCATGACGGCGCCTCCCTAAACGAGCCGCTCGATGATGGTGGCGTTCGCCATTCCGCCGCCCTCACACATTGTCCGCAGACAGTACGTCAGAGCCAACGTTCTCAGTTTCTCAGATGTTCCCGCCAAATTGGGTGTCAGGTAAGCCTGTTATGGGCGGATGGCTCACGGATGCGTCGCCCATCAGTGTGCACGTTCCGGACACCGCGGACGTGGTCTCAGCGTGGGTTCTGCACGTCGGCACTACGGCCCTCGCTTACCTGTTGACGCACATCAGTCGTTCACTGGGCCGGGCCGCGTCTTCGCCAAAATAATTGTCAAATTTGAATCATCAAATGATGCCAACGTGCAGACTCGGTAAGGAGCCGCCGTAGCGGGGCCGCACTTCGCGGGGTAATAGAGCGTGTCCGTTAGGCAGGCTCACACAGCGGCCTCACCTTCGATGCAGAGGAGTTGATATGCGCGCCATCCAGATTGAACAGTTCGGCGACCCCGCGCAGGTGATCCGCGTCGTCGACATCGAGGAGCCGCCGCCACCGGGTCCGCATGAGGTTCTGGTGAGCGTTGAGGTCTCGCCGTTGAACAAACACGACCTACTGGTTGTCACCGGCATGCTGGCGCGACCACCCCTGCCCCACATACCAGGCGCAGAGGGGGTCGCGCGCGTGCTTGCCACTGGCCCCGAGGTCGATGGACTTCAGGTCGGCGATCTGGTCGTGCTACCCCTGTATGCCGGTGCGTGGCGTGAGCGGCTCGTCGTGCCCGCCGACGGCCTGTTCGCACTCCCCGCCGGCGGCAACATCGAGCAGTACTCGATGCTGGGCAGCAACCCCCCGACGGCAGGGTTGATGCTCAGTGAATGCACCCCCCTGCAGCCCGGTGACTGGGTGGTTCAGAACGCCGCGAACTCCGGTGTGGGACGGTCATTGATCGCGCTAGCCAAACTTCGTGGACTGAAGACGATCAACCTGGCCCGCGACGACGCAACGTTCGCCGAGCTCACAGCAGCCGGGGCCGACGTGGTCCACGTCGATGACCCCGATGCGGTCGGCGATGTTCGAGCAGTGATCGGCGACGCGCGAGTGGCGCTGGCAGTGGAAGCCGTCGGTGGTCCGGGGGTGGCGCGGCTGCTCGAATTGCTGTCCGACGGTGGATGGTTGGTCAGCTATTCCTGGGCCAGGGACGAACCCATGTGGGTCGACACCTCGACACTGGTCGGCAAGCACCTCACCGTCCGCGGATTCTTCGTCGGCGACTTCGACTACCGCGACAAGGTGGTGCCTGTCATTCGTGAGGCGGCACCGCTGGTGGCCGACGGCGCCCTCGTCGTCCCAGTGGCGGGCGTGTACCCCCTCGAGCACATCCAGGACGCGGTGCAGCATCTCCTCCGTGGCGGCAAGATCCTGCTGAACGTGGCGGGGCGATGAACGCGCGCAAAGCGGGCGGCTGAAGATTCGCCGCGTTCGTGAGACAAACGTGAGACAAGGTTGTTCGCCACGAGCTGAGACAGGCAACAATGGTGCAGCCAGGCGTCCTGGGCAATCGCCTCGTGGGCATCCTGCACAGCTGTCTGCAGCCACCACAGCCCCTACAACGAACACACCGCCTGGGCCACACCGCGTGCCAGCGGCGGCTCGACAACTTACGAACCTGGGATCTACAGACGGTCCCAGGCTGCGAAGCCGCCTAGCCCAAACGCTCGATGATGGTGGCGTTGGCCATCCCGCCGCCCTCGCACATCGTCTGCAGCCCGTAACGACTGCCGCGCTGTTCGAGCGCATTCACGAGTGTCGTCATGATGCGCGCACCGCTGGCGCCGAGCGGGTGGCCGATCGCGATGGCCCCACCGTTGACGTTGGTCTTGGCCAGGTCAGCACCGGTATCGGCGGCCCAGGCCAGCACGACCGGCGCGAACGCCTCGTTCACCTCAAACAGATCGATGTCGGCCAGCGTGAGCCCGGCGCGACGCAACACCTTTTGGGTGGCCGGGATGACCCCGGTCAGCATGTACAGCGGGTCGGACCCCACGACGCTCGTGGTGTGGATCCGCGCCAGCGGGCGCAGGCCCAGCTTCTTGGCCACCTCGCTCGTGGTGATCAAGACCGCGGCGCTGCCGTCGGAGAGCGGCGAGGAGTTACCCGGCGTGATCGACCAATTGATTTGCGGGAAACGGTTTTTCATCGCATCGCTATAGAACGCGGGCTGCAACGCGGCCAGCGTTTCCACCGTCGTGCCGGGCCGGACGATCTCGTCGGCGGAGAGCCCGGCGATCGGGATCAATTCGTTGTCGAACAGGCCGTCCTTGGTGGCGCGGGCGGCCTTGTCATGGCTGCCGGCGGAGAACTCGTCGAGCTGGGTGCGGGAGAAGCCCCACTTGGCGGCGATCAGCTCGGCGCTGATGCCCTGCGGAACCAGGCCTTCGGGGTAGCGCGCGGCCATGTCGTTGCCGAAGGGGTTGCTGCCGGGCAGCACCGAACTGCCCATCACGACGCGGCTCATCGACTCCACGCCACCGGCGACGACCAGGTCGTAGGCACCGGCGAGCACGCCCTGGGCGGCGAAGCTGATCGCCTGCTGGCTGCTGCCGCACTGCCGGTCGATCGTGACGCCGGGAACCGACTCCGGGAACCCGGCACCCAACAACGCGTTGCGCGCGATGTTGACCGCCTGGTCGCCCACCTGGGTGACGGCGCCGGCGATGACATCGTCGATCTGCACCGGATCGACGCCGGTGCGGGCTACCAGTTCCCGCAGGCTGTGCGCCAGCAGGTCGGCGGGCAGCACGTCGTGCAGCGCACCGCTGGCCTTGCCTTTCCCGATCGGGGTGCGGACGGCACCGACGATGACGGCGTCGCGGCCTTGAACCATGGCTCCTCCTTGAGTCCTGAGGCTGAGTATGGCCTCGCTTTACCCAGGTAAACACCTAGGTATAGTAAAATCAACCCAGACTGGGAGGTGATTTACGTGACATTTCTGCAGGGCGCGTTGGCGGATCGCGACAAATGGTCGGCCGTCGGAGAGTGCGCGATCGAGAAGACAATGGCGGTGGTCGGCACCAAATCCGCGATGCTCATCATGCGCGAGGCGTACTACGGCACCACCCGGTTCGACGACTTCGCCCGCCGCGTGGGCATCACCAAAGCCGCGGCCTCCGCCCGGCTGGCCGAACTGGTCGAGCTCGGGCTCCTGACGCGGCGGCCCTACCGTGAGCCCGGGCAGCGCGGCCGCGAGGAGTACGTGCTGACCGGGGCCGGCGTCGATTTCATGCCGGTGGTCTGGGCGATGTTCCAGTGGGGTCGACGCCACCTGCCGGTCCGCAATCGTCTCCGGCTCACGCATCTGGGCTGCGGCGCCGAGGCGGGCGTCGAAATCCGCTGCACCGAGGGCCATCTGGTGCCGCCCGACGAACTCGGCATGCGCCTCGTCAAGTCTCCCAAGGGCTGACCAGTTGGCGCGAACGTGCGCAGTTGTACGGCGATAGCGGCGTGTCGGCGTACAGACACGCACGCTCGGCGGGCCGTTAAGTCTCCCTGAGCGCCGCGAGCAGCCGCCGCGCCGCGGCGACACGGCGGGCGGCGGGCCCCGAGAGCGTGTCCAGCGCACATTCGGGGTCCGCCGGCGGCCCCATGTGTCCGCAGCCGCGCGGGCAGTCCTGAATCGCCTCGGCCAGATCCGAGAAGGCCATCAGCACGTCGTCGGGCTCGATGTGGGCCAACCCGAAGGAGCGGATGCCCGGGGTGTCGATCACCCAACCCGAACCCTCGAGCGGCAGCGCGACCGACTGGGTCGACGTGTGCCGGCCCCTGCCGATCTCGGTCACCTCCCCGACAGCCCGATCCGCTTCGGGCACAAGCCGATTCACCAACGTCGACTTGCCGACACCGGAATGGCCGAGCAGCACGGTGATCTTGCCGGCGAGCAGGTCGGCCACCGCCAGCAGGGGGTCGTCGACGCCCGCGGCGACCACTGTCAAGTCGAGGTCCTCGAACTGCTTGGCGAACGGTTCCGGGGGGGCGAGGTCGGTTTTTGTCAGGCACAGAATCGGGGCCAGGCCGCCGGCGTAGGCGGCGATCAGGGCGCGGTCCACCAGGCCGGTGCGCGCGGGCGGGTCGGCGAGAGCCACCACGATCAGCAGTTGGTCGGCGTTGGCGACCACCACTCGCTCGGTGGGATCGGTGTCATCGGCGGTGCGCCGCAACACCGTTCGCCGCTCGGTCCGGCGCACGATGCGGGCCAGGGTGTCCGTCCGGCCGGACAAATCGCCGACCAGGTCGACGTGATCGCCGACCACGATCGGGGTGCGGCCCAGCTCGCGCGCCCGCATGGCCGTGACCCGCCGATCGGGTCTGCCCGCCCAGCACGCATCCCCAGCGGCCGCGGTCGACGCTGACCACCATGGCGGCCTCGGCGTCGGCGTGCTCGGGACGGGTCTTGGTCCGCGGTCGCGAGCTTCTGCCGGAGCGGACCTTGACGTCGGACTCGTCGTAGTCGCCGGGCCTCAACCGTTGGGCCCCTTGAGCATGCGCGCCCACAGCCGCGGAAAGTCCGGCAACGTCTTGCCGGTGGAGCCGATGTCGTCCACCTGGACTCCGGCCACCCGCAGCCCGACGATCGCACCGGCCATCGCCATCCGATGATCCGCATAGGCGCGCCAAATGCCCGGCCGCAGCGGTGTCGCGGTGATCACCAGGCCGTCGGGCGTTTCTTGGCAGTCGCCGCCAAGGCGGTTGATCTCGGCGCTCAGCGCGGCGAGCCGATCCGTCTCGTGCCCCCGCAAATGGGCGATGCCGGTCAGCCGTGACGCCGATCCGGGGGTGGCCAGCGCGGCCAGCGCCGCCACCGACGGTGTCAGCTCACCGACGGCGCGCAGGTCCACGTCGAAGCCGGGATACTGGGCCGGCCCACGCACCTCGAGGAACGAATCAGATTGGGTGACAACGGCATTCAGTTTGCCCAACACGCTCAGGATGTCGTCGGCGGGCTGCACGCTGGTTCCCGGCCAGCCGGTGATGCGCACGGTCCCGCCGCTGACCACGGCCGCCGCCAAAAACGGAACGGCGTTGGACAGGTCGGGTTCGACCTCCCAGTGCCGGGCCGCGACCGCGCCGGCGCGCACCTGCCAACGGTCGGGGACGGAGTCGTCGACGTCGACCCCGGCCTGCCGCAGCATCACGATCGTCATCGCGATGTGCGGCGCCGAGGGCAGCGCCGAGCCGGTGTGCTCGACGGTCAGGCCCTCGGTGAACGACGGCGCCGACAACAGCAGGCCGGATACGAATTGCGACGACGCCGAGGCGTCGATGGCCACGGTGCCGCCGGCGACCGACCCGCCGCCCCGGACCCGGAACGGGAGACCGGTGCCGTCGATCCGCACGCCGAGAACTCTCAGCGCATCGAGCAGCGGCGCGATCGGCCGGGCCCGGGCCTGTTCGTCGCCGTCGAACTCCACCACCGAGTCGGCCAGTGCCGCCAGCGGCGGAACGAAACGCAAAACCGTGCCCGCCAGACCGCAATCCACTCGGGCGCCGGGCCCGGGCGCGATCCTGCCGCTGACCTTCAGGTCGGATCCGGGCCCGTCGATGCGCAGGCCGAGGGCGCCCAGCGCTCCGATCATCAGGTCGGTGTCCCGGCTGCGCAGCGCTCCGCTGATGGTCGAGGTGCCTTGGCCCTGCGCGGCCGCCAGCCCCGCCAGCACCAACGCCCGATTGGTCTGCGACTTCGAGCCCGGAACGGTCACGGTTGCGTGCACCGGCGTCGTCGCGGTTGGGGCCGTCCACGACTCGGTGCTGCTCACGGCTTCATCCTGCCGTGTCGGCGGGTGTCGTGGGTACCGGGCACCATGGAGGGATGTGCGGACGGTTTGCGGTCACCACGGATCCGGCCAAGCTGGCCGAGAAAATCAAGGCGATCGACGAGGCGACCGGCGCAGCGCCCGATGCCGCAGCGCCCAACTACAACGTCGCGCCGACCAAGACCATCGCGACCGTGGTCACTCGGCACACCGAGCCCGACGACGACCCCACTCGGCGCGTCCGGCTCATGCGCTGGGGTTTGATCCCGCCGTGGGTCAAGGCCGGCCCCGACGGGGCGCCCGAGGGCAAGGGTCCCCTGCTGATCAACGCCCGCGCCGAAAAGGTCACCAGCTCGCCCGCCTTTCGCTCGAGCGCCAAGTCCAAGCGTTGCCTGGTGCCGATGGACGGCTACTACGAATGGCGGGTCAACTCGGAAGGGGACGACAAGAAGGCCCGCAAGACGCCGTTCTTCATGCACCGCGAAGATGGCGAGCCGCTGTTCATGGCGGGGCTTTGGTCGGTTTGGAAGCCCGCCAAAGACGGCTCGCCGCTACTGAGTTGCACGATTATCACCACCGACGCGCCGGGGGAGCTCGCCGAGATCCACGATCGGATGCCACTGGTCGTTCCCGAACGCGACTGGGATCGCTGGCTGGATCCGGACGCCCCGATCGATGAAGATCTGCTGACCCGTCAGCCCGACGTGCGTGACATCCGCATGCGGGAAGTGTCGACACTGGTCAACAACGTCCGCAACAACGGCCCCGAGCTGCTCGAACCGGTTGACCCGCGGCCCGAGCAGGCCCGCCTACTCTAGGCAGCTCCAGCAGCTGGGGACTCATCCTCGGCCGCGCGGCTGACTGGTCGGACCGGTACCGCACCAAAGCGCTTCCGCTGCAGTTACTTCGCTTGATGCGGCACGCCGGTGAGCGCCAGTTCCAGCATGCGCCGCGGCGCTTCGGACAACAACGGAGCCAGCGCGGCTCGCTTCGGGAGCCGCACGTGCCTGCGGCCCCTCTGTACGGCCTCAACGACCTCGTCAGCGACCTTCTCGCGGGGGACGTCGACCATGAGCCGCGTGCGGTAGGCGCGCTTGAAGGACTTTGCCGTCGGCTCGTAGTCCTCGGTTCCGGCCAGCATGTCGGTGGGGACCGGCCCGAGTTCTACGAGGGTGGTGCCGATCGGCAAGCCGCGGAGGTCAGCCCGCAGTCCCGCGGTGAAGTGGGACAGCGCTGCCTTCGATGCCGAGTAGGCGACCAGGCCGGGCACGACGCCGCTACCCGCGTTGGAGGAGATGTTCACGATGTGGCCGCCGCCGCGCTGAAGCATCCGGGGGATGGCCTGTCGACAAAGCTCGGCCGGCGCCAGGTAATTGACCTCGGTGACTAGGCGCAGGTCGTCATCGGGCGCGTTGGTGAAGGCGGCAGGGGTCCCGACTCCGGCGTTGTTCACCAGAATGTCGACTGGCCCGACTTCGTCCTCCACGCGGCTGATGAGGGTGGCGACCTGCTTGGGGTCCGAGAGGTCGGCGGGATGGGCCGTGCCACCAAGCTCGGCCGCGAGCGCCCGAATAGCGTCCTCGGTCCGAGCAACGAGTGCGACCGTGGCCCCGGCCCCGGCGAACGCACGGGCGAAAGACTCGCCGATGCCTCGCGACGCCCCAGTGATCAACACCCGCTTCCCGCGCAGCTCCATGGTCGGAGCGTACGCGCTGGCCGACGCCCCGCTACCGATCCGCAGCGCGACGAGCGGGACAGATTGGCAGCGCACCCAGGCTGCCTCGAGCAATGGCACCCTTTCTGGTGTTGCTAAGTATTTCCACTTAGTAATTGCCTAGGCAGCTCGTCAGTCCCGACGCGCGTGGTTTAGCGCCGCCGATGGTCTGTAGGCCGTGGAGCCCGGCCCACCGGCGTAGAGTCGCCCGGATGGTCAAGCTCGTGTACTGCGTCCGCCGCCGCGCGGACGTGGCGGAAGACGAGTTCCACCGCTACTGGCTCCACGAGCACGGGCCGCTCGTGCGGAGCGTCGCCGATGCGATCGGCGCGGTCCGCTACGTCCAGAGCCACGCTGTCTCGCCGGAGCTGAACGCGTTGCTGAGGCAGAGCCGCGGCGGCGCCGAGCCGTACGAAGGCATCACCGAGGTGTGGTGGGAGTCGCTCGACGCGCTTCAGGCCGGATTGGGCGCGTCGGAGAGCCTCGAGGCCCAGCAACGCCTCATCGAGGACGAGTCGAAGTTCATCGACTTCGCGCGCTCGTGCGTCTTCATGACCGAAGAGCACGTGATCTTCGGCGACTAGAGCAGAGCTTCGGCGGCGCGCCGGCGGGCGCGGAAAGCCTGGACCTTGGCGCGGTTGCCACATGTGCGCATCCCGCACCAATGCCGGTTCTGGGCCCGCGACGAGTCGATGTAGAGGCGCGTGCAGCCCGGATCGGAACATTCCTTGACCTTCTCGATGTCGGGTCCGGCAAGAAGGTCGAGCAGATCGGCGGCCAGCCTCGCGAGCAGCTGCGGCGCGGTGCCGTCGCGGCTCACAGATCCGTCCGGGTGCAATAGCGGCGTGAGCTGGGGTTGGGACGCGTGCTCATTGAGCAGGTCGACGTCGGCGACCTCGGGCCGACCGCCCTCGAGCCGTGCGAAAACGATCCGGTAGATGGCTTCGCGCAGCGCGATCGCGGCCGCGAGTTCGTCGTCGGTGATCTCGCCCACCGCATCCACCAGCCCGGCCTGAACTGCCCAGTCCGACAGCTGTTGCGGGTTGGTCAACAGTTCCTCGCGAGCTGAAGCTCGATGTTTCAGCGTGCCCGCGAAGTCTAAGCACCGCCGCCCGCTCACGTATTGGAACTTCATGTAACCATCTTGACAGGTTTCACTGTCTCCTACAAGATGTAACTATCCAAGATGGTTACACGGCCGGACGGATCAGCGCGGACAGGAGTGAACTAATGGCTACGACGATATGGACGTTGCTCTCGATCTTTGTCATCGCGCCCGTCGGTGCTCTTGCCTTTGACAGGCCCCTCTACGGGAACTGGATCTGGCGCATCGACCCTGAGAAGGCCAGGAGCTATCGGTCCGATCGTTCAGACACGGCGCGTTCAGACACGGCGTAGGGCGATCCGGTTCCTAGTGGGCCACAACCGCGTCACGGTCAGCCGCGAAGATGCGCAGCGCGGTGGTGATCAGGATGAACGCCAGTGGCAGTTCGACGAGCGTCGCCGTCAGCGCGGATGTCCACAGGTCGTGCGGGCCGGCCGTCATCACGTCGAACCACGCATCGCAGATCAGCAACACACCGGTCGTGAACGCGGTCAGCGGCACCAACTGCCGACGGAGGAAAACGAGTGCCGCGGTCGTGACGATGAATGCGGCACACAAGACATCCAATCCCACCCAGGTTGCGGGCCAATTATGCGCGACGTAAATCGCCGGCGGGGTGATCACCACGAACACGATCCACGGGATCAGCCCGATCGCCCCGCCCGCCATCGGCGCCAAGCGCATTCGTCGCATTCGCGCCACCGCCGGCGCCGGGGCCAACTCGTCGAGCGGCCTTTCCAGCCGACGTGTAGTGCGCTCGTCATAGGGCGAAGGTGCGGTGTGCATGGTGGGTTCGGTCCTTCTCGGATTGTAAACGGTCGCGTTCACTATGTGCAGAAGCATACCCTGCTCGGTGAAGGAACGCTAGTGGCTACTAAGGATTGTCTGAAGGGAATGCGGCTCTCCCACCACTGGCCCGGCTCGCATGCCGACAAAGGGTGTGGACGAAATTCGTTGCCCACCGCCGGCCACGTCGGCCTTACACTGTGGAAATGAGCGCCTATCAGACGGTCGTGGTCGGCACCGATGGCTCGGACTCGTCAATGCGTGCGGTGGACCGCGCAGCCGCGATCGCTGCGGATCACGGCGCGAAATTGATCGTTGCGACGGCGCATCTCCCCGTCGCCGAGGAAAAGGGCCGCTACGCCATCCCGCCGGGGAGCGACCACGGCCAGGACTACCGGACGGTGCGCGAGGCCCCCTACTACGCGATCCTGCACGACGCCAGGGAGCGGGCGCACCTGGCCGGGGCCAAGGACGTGGAGGAGAAGCCGGTCGTCGGTGCCCCCATCACCGCGCTGGTGCAGCTCGCCGAGGACGTGGATGCCGACCTGCTGGTCGTCGGCAACGTCGGGCTCAGCAGCGTCGCCGGGCGGCTGCTGGGATCGGTCCCCTCCGAAGTCTCCCGCAGGTCCAAGACCGACGTGCTGATCGTCCACACCGCCGGTTGAGGCATCGTTGAGAATCGTTGCGCGCGCCGATATGTGACGGTGTTTTCAGTGCGACCCTAGGAGAGCGCGGCCTTCGTCTTGGCAGCCGGCGACGTAGTCCGACGGCACGTCCACTCTGGCAATCTGCCCGCTTTTGAGGTCGCTTCTGAGCAGGGTCTCGCAGTACTGGTGCAGGTCGGTGCTCGGAGTCAATTGCACGTTGTACTGATGGACCGCGTCATCGATGGATTGTTTGCCTTGTTGGTAGGACGGCGATCCGGGATCGGCCGCAGCGGAAGGGCAGAAGAGAACAATGGCGGCGCCAATCGACGCCACCAGCCTTGATCCGTGAATCCAGCTCACGAAAACTATCGTAAGCGTTCCGGTGGACCGGTTGCCCGCAGAAATTGGCCGCTCCCGGCGGTTGGCGCGAAAACGGCCATATTCGCCTAGAAGGTCCACGAGCCGGAGGATTGAAGCACGAAGCCGCGGTTGAGGATTGGGTCGATACAGGCGGTCAGCCGGTCAGCGCCCACCAGGCACGTGGTGTTCGCGGCGGTTATTTTTTGGCCGACGTTAAGCACCGGTGAAGTAATTACCGGGCACGTGCCTTGATAAAAGCCGTAGGGACCGAGATCCGAGTGCATCGCGCTTGTCACTCCAACCCGCTCACAGCCCCCGCTTCCGACGGGGGCCGTATCCGGCAGACCGGGTAATGGCCCATCGCACTCGGCACTGACGTGATCTGCCGGCCCGTTAGCCAGCGAACCCCATCCGCACTGCAGTCGATCAGGGGTAGCGAAAAACACTCCGCCGCCACCGCGGCCGAAATGCATTGTGTACGGCGCGGAATCCACTGGTTGAAAGGCGTTGAGATCGGGAAATCCCGCAGGCGCGGCCGCCGCGACACCCGGGCAGGTGAGGCAGGAACCCAGCACCAGAACCGCGAAGGCCCCGCGTGATACGGCTCTGGCCATCCTGATCAACATGCGTTACCTCGCCTCTGCTCAGTGTTGGACGGTGAAGGTTGTCGTCCAGGTATTGGGATCGAGAAATTCGGATCTGGGTTCGGGGGCCAGGTGCTTACCCGCAGCTGAACCGTCTCAAGTCCAGTCGCCGGATCAAGCGACGTGCCGAAGACAGTGGGCCCGTACACGGACGGAAGGGCACCCTGAGTCACCAGCGGAACCGGCTGGGCGCTCGTCAGTCCCTGCGGCGTCGCGGCGGTGATGGCCGACACCGCGTCGTTGTTGGTCGCGCCGACAAGCATGTATCCGCCACCTTTGAGCGAGACCAGTTGGCTTTCCCGATCACCGGGCAGGCTGACGTCGCCGACGCGCTGCAGGGAACTCATCCAGCCGTTGGGGTTGGCCGGGTCGACAGGTCCCGATACCCACAAGCCCCGAGTGAGATCGCCCGTCTTGTTGCCGGCGTTGCCGACGATCACCATCTGGTTGGTGGTCGGGTCGTAGACGCCGCTGGCCTGCGAAATGCCCGGCAGGTCGCCGACTTTCACGGGATGATTGGGATCGGTGAAATCCCACACCGTCCCGTTGGTTGCATACGGGTTGTCCCCGGGGGCCGGTTTGCCAGTTGGGTTGCTGAAAAACGCATACCGGCGGCCGTCGGGACCAAGCGCGGTCCCCGTCGGCAGCGGCCGGGTGCCCGGCGGGCCCTGCGCCAGCTGGGAAGCCGGGCTACGCGGCGAGCCATCTCGCGGGTCGCCGCCGAAGGTGGGACCTTGGCCGTCTTGGAACTGATCCTGCAAGTCGTACTGGTTCTGTTCATGCTGGGGCTGGCCGGCGGGTCCGGTGATCCTGGGATCGCTGGGGGGAGGGCCTTGCCCGTCCCCGAAGTCAGCCGGCCTGAACTGGGCGGTTAACTCGGCATTCTCCGCGCTGAGGCTCCCCGCCTGCGCTTGATGTAGCGATTTCGCATAGGCGTCGCGTATTGACTGCAGCTGGCCCAGCGCGGCCTTGGTGTCGCGTACGGCGTCTTCTTCACATTCGGTGATGAAGGCATTCAGTGCGTTCCTGTCCGCCGCGTCGAGGCCGGGTTCTTTCTCCATTTCCACCGCTTGGCCGATTAGGTTGTCGAGCTGCTGTAACTGGCCCTCTAGCGTCGCGATCTGCCCGGCCGCGCCCTTCTGCGCCTCGGCCAGGGCCGCCCCGATGTTTTCCAGGTCGGCCCCGATCTTGGGTAACTGCAATGACTGCGCACCCAGCGACTGGATGGTGCGTTGCACCACGGCGGAATCGTTGATCGGGTGATCGCCATCTTGGTGGTTCCAGGCCGCATCGAAGCGCTGACGAGCTTGCGCAAACGACGCGTTGGCTTCGGCGGTGCATCGGCCCGCAGCGTGAAACGCCTCCGCCAAACCCGCAATCTGCGCCGGGCGACCGACTTGGAGGCTTTGATTGATCGCCCATGGATCACCGCCGGCCTCGCCGATCAGCGCCGGGATGCTTATGTAGCGGAGCCGCATCCCGCCGCCAGCCGTTGCCGCGACCGCCGACCAGGCGCGTCTTTTAGATGCGCATCCGCGAGACGAGATTCCCCTGAGCGGATACCAGTTTGAACTGACATCGCCACCCCTTCTGAGCTGGTGTAACCGTACTACCACCTACGTGCCCGTCAATTCACAGAAAGTGACCACTGCGTGCCGAATCGCTGGAATGTTGTGTCGGAATCGCCGGGGTTTAACAACAAGGTGAACGCGGGTAAGCAAGGCGGGTTGAGGGATCCCCTCCGAGGAAGCTGGTTGCCGCGATGGACGCGTTCGAGCAGATGACCCGCGATCTGCGGGAGTTCGCAGTTGAGGTAAGGAGGCTGGGCTATTCCATGCCCGCCGGATACGAGAACCGATTTCTTGATCTGTCCGAACGCATTCTCAAACGCACCGACGACCTGGCTCGGTCGCACCGCTGAATCATCCGCGCAGCCGGGAGCCGCTCCCTGACGCCACGCGGCGGCGCGATTTCGGCGCGATCGGGGTATGTCAGCATTGGGACGTGAACGCACGCCAATTCGCTCGTCTGCTCGGTGCCGCGGTGGTGACGACCTATGCGACGCTGCTGAGCGCACCGATCCTCATTGCTCCCGCGTCCGCCGCGTCCTGCCCCGACGTAGAGGTGACGTTCGCCCGCGGCACCGACGAACCACCCGGTGTTGGTGCGGTCGGACAGGCATTTGTCGATGCACTGCGCTCGCAGGTAGGGGGCCGGTCCCTCGAGGTGTATCCGGTCAACTACCCCGCCGGTGACGATTTCGCCCCGTCGGCATCCGCCGGCGCCAGCGATGCGCACGCTCACGTTCAGTCCGTGATCGCGAGCTGTCCCAACACCCGGATCGTGCTCGGCGGATATTCCCTGGGCGCGATGGTGATAGATCTGGTCACCATCGCCCGACTACCGGTCGTCGGCTTGATCCCCGCGACGCTAACGGCGGACGAGGCCGATCACGTTGCGGCCGTTGCCGTCTTCGGGAATCCGTCCGACAGATATCTAGGGGGGCCGGTTAGCGAGGTCAGCCCGTGGTATGGAGCGAAGGCCATTGACTTGTGCGCGCCCGGCGATCCGGTTTGCACTCCGGGCGGCCCCTTGGCCCTGCCTTCGCACGACGAGCTGTTTTCCGCGGAGCACCTGTCGTATGCGCAGTCCGGGATGCCCAGTCAGGCCGCGACTTTCGTGGCGGGCCATCTCTGACGCGGCTCGCCGCTAGCCGAGTCCGGCATCGACGAGCAAACGCCGCAGGCCGAGTTTCTCGCACCGCGCAACGACGTCCGGCAATGCGACGCCGGCGTCATCCACTCGGCCTGTCGCCCTGAGTATTTCGACCAGTAGCAGTTGCGCCGTCAGCGCCGCCAATGGCCTTCGCTCCCCGTCGATTCCGGCGAGTAAGTCGGCCGCGCGTCGGCAGGCCTGCTCGCGGTCGTCGGCCGAATCGCTCGCCGACAACAGCCGGATCCCGGAGTTCTCATCGAGTTCGGCTGTGATGACGGCGATCCCGTCGTCGTGCTGGATGGTCCGGGCGGCGCGCAACCGGGCGGCCACCGGAGGTTCGATTTCGATTCCCAGCCGGATCCGCTCGTTGTCGATTGCGGCCGCGAGGCGCGGCAGCCCAAACAGCTCCGCCGCCTTCGCGCCGTCGGCGAGTCGCTCGACCGCGGAGCCTCGATCCCCTTGCGCCGCCTTGATTCTCGCGCCAACCACGTACAGCGCGGTCAGGTAGTCCACGCCGCCGCCCTCAGATCCAAGTTCATAGCTCTCATCCAGAAGACGCGACGCCTCGGCCAATTCGCCGGTCTCGTAGAGCAGTTCGCCGAGAAGCGAACCGGCCAGGCGCGCGGCGTATGAGTGCGCCCCCAACCCGATACCGATCTCATACGCTTCTCGGAACTGCTTGAGGGCGGCCGGAACATCGAGTCGATATCTGGAGACGATGCCGCCGAAGCAGCGTGCGTAGACGGTGACGAACGGTCCCAGCAGCTCGTGGTAGGGCGCCGCCGACTCGAGCAGGCGGTGCGCGGTATCGAACTCGAAGCGGTAGGTAGCCGCGAACGCCGCAATATTGTGAGCCACCCCCGCGACCCGCGGATGAAAGGTGTCCGGCCTGGACAAGGCGACACTGGCCAAATCCTCGGCGGCGTCCACCCGGTCGGCGAATATTGCGGCGACTCCGCGGACCACGTCGGCTTCGGCCCGTAGATCCGCCCGCATGCCGCCCGGGAGGTCAGCATGGTCTATTGCCGCCTCGAAGCGATTCAGCGCGGCGTAGGTCGCTGCGTGGCGCTGTAGCAGCATGTTCGCCCAGGCGATGGTGAGTTGCAGCCGCGCCCGCGAGATCGCCAGTTGTGGAGGTAACTTCTTGACGATTGCGAGCAGGGTCGTCATGTTCGACTGCTCGAGCAGGTTCGTCTCGTCCTGCTCGACAAGGTCGACCGCGCGGGTGGCGTCGCCCGCAGCAAGCGCGTGGTCGACGGCTTCGTTGAGGTAGCCATGTTCGGCGAACCACGTCGACGCGTCGAGGTGCAGCCGTTCGACCCGGTCGGGACCTTCACGCTCGAGTCGGTGGCGCAGGAATTCCGCGAACATCTGGTGGTAGCGAAACCAATTCGGATCGTCGTCGATTCGCTGCAGGAACAAGCCGCGCCGCTCGATGTCCTCGAGCACGGCCTGCCCGCGTGGCACTCCCGCCAGTGCCGACGCCAGCCCGCCGCAGATCCGTTCGGTGATCGATGTTGCCAGCAGGAACTCGACCATCTCGGGCTCGAGGATGTCCAGGACATTTTCGGCCAGAAATTCGCCAATCATCTCCGTTGCGTTGCATCGGCTCACCAGGCTGGTGGTGTCGCGGCCGCCCCGCAGACACAGCGCAGCCAGTTGCAGGGCGGCGGCCCAGCCGTCGGTCGACGCGGTCAATTCTTCGAGTTCGCCTTCCGACAGCTGCAAGCCACCGGCATCGTTCAGCAACGCGCGCGCCTCATCGAGGTCGAAACGCAATGCATCGGAACCGATTTCGACCAATTCGTCCTGGATCCGCAACTTGCTCACCGGAAGTCCGGCGCGCGACCAGCTGGTCAGGATGATTCGCAGGTGATGGCATCCGTGCTCCAGCAGAAAACCGAGAGCGGCGGTTGTCTCGGCGTCCGACACCCGATGCCAGTCGTCGACGATCAATGCCATCCGATCGTCTTTTTGATGAAGCTCGTCGATGACCGTGGTCAAGACGTAACGGACGGCGTCGTCGCCGCGCTCGTCGAGCGCCTGTTCCAAAGACGCGGCGAGGGCGGGACGGACCCGCCGGATCAACTCGACCAGGTGCGCCAGGAACCACACCACGTTGTTGTCGTCCTCGTCGATCGTCAGCCAGCCAACCGCGACGCCGTCGCGCGAGAGTTCCTCGCGCCATTGGGCCGCCAGCGTGCTCTTGCCGAAACCCGATGGCGCGTGGATGAGTACGAACCGTCGGCGACCGCCCGCGCGCAGCACGTCGATCAGCCGATCGCGGGCAACCAGCGATCGGTTCGGAACCGGCGGGCGGTACTTCGTCGCCGGGGTGGGGGGCGTCGGCGTGGCCCCGGTATCCCTCCGCACGTGTGACGCGGTTGTCGGTGCCACCCGGTGCTCCACGCCCAGCTCGACGGGATGGGCCATCTCGTCCACGGGGACGCCGCTGGTCTGCTGAACCTCGCGCAGCTCCTCGCCGAACGACGCTGCACTCGCCGGGCGATCCGCGGGCTCCCGGGCCATGGCCCGTTCGATGACCGCCGCCACTTCGGCCGGAAATCCACGCTCGCGCAGGTCCGGGATCGGCTGTGACGTGATTCGAAGAAACTGGGCGATCACCTTCTCGCCACTTTGACGTTCGAACGCGGCATGGCCGGTCAGCGCGCAGAACAGCGTCGCGCCGAGCGAATACACGTCCGATCCGGGTGTGGGCGTCGTGCCCTCGAGCACTTCGGGCGCGGTGAACGCCGGCGAACCGGTGATCACTCCCGTCGCCGTCTGGAAGCCCCCGGCCATCCTGGCGATGCCGAAGTCGGTCAGCTCGGGTTCGCCGTACTCGCTCAGCAAGACGTTGCCCGGTTTGACGTCACGATGCAGGATGCCCGCCTGATGGGCGGCCTCGAGTGCTCCGGCCAGCTTCACACCGATGCGCAGCGTCTCGTGCCACTCCAGTGGCCCGTGCCCACGGATGAGCGCCTCCAGTGAGTTCTTCGCGTGGTAGGGCATCACGATGAAGGGCCGACCCGTGCTTGTGGTGCCGACCTGCAATATCGTCACGATGTTGGGGTGCCCGGATAGTCGGCCCATCGCGTGCTGCTCGCGCAGGAACCGGTCCAGATTTTCCGGGTCAAGGTCGGCGGTCAATACCTTGACGGCCACCGCGCGGTCCAGCAGCGGCTGAGCACAGCGATACACGACGCCGAAGCCGCCCCGCCCGATCTCGGCCGCGTCTTCAAGGCCCGCGTCGCGCAGTTCCGCGGGAATGTCAGGGAACCGATCCCGATGCGACGCATGCTGATCGACGTCGGTCATCAACCGTCACTATCTCACGTTGTCTACCGTGGACAATAGCTCGGCGAACTTTGTCGGCCGGCGACGGATGGCGGAACACGGCCAGGGCTTAGCATGCGTGTGTGACTGGCTCGTACACATACACATTCGAGGACATTCAGAACCGCCCGGTCGCGGTGATCGGAGCGGGCACGCTGGGTCGCCGCATCGCGGTGATGTTCGCCAGCCGTGGCGGCACCGTGCGGATCAGCGCCCCTCGCGCCGTACAGCGCGCCGCGGCGGTTGATTACGTAACAGAGACGCTGCCGCATGTGGTGGCCGACCGGGGCTTTGGCGAAGTGGGCGACGCGACGGCCGCGGGGTCGCTCGAAGAGGCGCTGGAGGACGCCTGGCTCGTCGTGGAATCCGTTCCGGAGAAGCTCGATATCAAGATCGAAACGTGGGCCCAGATCGACCAGGCGGCGCCGCCGGACACCATCTTCGCGACCAACTCGTCGTCGTACCCGTCGCGCCTGATGGCCGAAAAGGTGCGGGAC
Organism: uncultured Actinomycetota bacterium; assembly: GCA_963703795.1. GTDB lineage: Bacteria > Actinomycetota > Actinomycetes > Mycobacteriales > Mycobacteriaceae > Mycobacterium. Next base: position 84,006 of record CAVPFT010000004.1, read on the forward strand.
AAAAGCCGTCTGTGCAACATGCACTTCTACATGCCACCGGCGGTCAACGGGGTCGACCTGATGTCCGACGGTGAGACCGACCGCGGCCTGCTCGACACCCTGCTCGCCGTGTTGCCCGAGTTCGGTGTTCAGCCCTTCGAGGCGCGCAAGGAGTGCACCGGCTTCATCTTCAACCGCGTCTGGGCGGCCATCAAGCGCGAGTCGCTGGCCGTGGTTGCCGAGGGCGTGGCCCGTCCGGAGGACGTCGACGGGCTGTTCAGGATCAACTTGGGCACGGCGGCCGGACCGTTCCAGATGATGGACCTGGTCGGACTCGACGTTGCGCTCGACATCGAGAACCACTACTGCGACGAGTTCCCGCACCTGCCGAAGAAGTCGCGGGACCTGCTGCAGTCCTACGTCGACGCCGGCAAGCTCGGCATCAAGACCGGCGAGGGCTTCTACCCGTACTCGACCGAGGCGCCGGCGTAACGCCACTGCGAAAGGCCGGTCTTTCGCGGCAGCGTTACGCTCGCGACTCCGGCCGGGTCCGGCCGGGGCAAACTTCAGTTGTTGCTCAGAACCAAGCGCCACTGGCCGAGATTCACCCGATCCGGGACACACCAGAAGTTGTTCCAGTTCCCGGGTGTTGTGGCCCGCACGCCCGGGCCCGCATTCTGACAGGCCTCGTGGGTCGGATAGGTGCCCTCGGTCTGAATCGTGTCGGCGTGGCCGATGCCCACCCCGGTGGTCATCAACCCGGCGAAAGCCAGCACGCCGGCAGCAACGGTCGTCCCGCCTGCCTTGCCGGCCGACTTGAAGAATCGCTTCGTTTCCATGCCAATCCTCCTGGTAGTGCTCCACACGAGCTAACGCAGACTGTAGTCAGAAAGGGCCGGATTTCGCTGGCGTTCTCACCGATCCAGGTGCGCGAGCGCGAGTTCGGCGGCGTTGGCGCCGCACATGCCGTGGGCGCCGGGCCCCGGTGGCGTCGCCGCCGAGCAGATGTACATGCTAGGCACTCCAATGTTGTACGGCGACAACGTGATTCGTGGTCCAAACGTCAGCTGGCGAATGTCCTTGGCGCCGGTCATGATGTCGCCGCCGACGTAATTGGGGTTGTAGGTGTCCATCTGCGTCGTCGACCGGACCGTAAACCCGACGATCCGTTCCCGGAATCCGGGGGCGAACCGCTCGATCTGGGCGATGATCGCCTCGGTCGCGTCGCCGGCATAGCCGTTGGGCACGTGCGCGTAGCTCCACACCGGGTGCGTATCGCCCACGGAGCGTTGCGGATCGGCCAGATACTGCTGACCGACGAGTACGAACGGGCGCTCGGGCATGCGTCCGGCATGGATTTCCCGCTCGGTCGCGGCAAGTTCGGCGTAGGTTCCGGCCAGGTGCACGGTGCCGGCCCGGTGGGCGTCCGGGTTCGTCCAGGGCACGCCGCCCTCGACGGCGAAGTCGACTTTAAACGCGCCGGGGCCGCGCCGGAACCGCGTAAAGGCCCGGGAAATTCGGCGCGGCAGCCGGTCCCCGAGGATCCCGGCGACCGCACTGGGCGCCAGGTCGAACATGGTGACGTCCGCGGGCGGCAGCTGCGACGCCGACTGGACCCGGACGCCGGTCTCGATCTTGGCGCCCAAATCGCCCAGCAGCGCCACCATCGCATTGGTGATCGACTGCGATCCGCCTTCGGCCACCGCCCAGCCGTGCCGGTGGCCGGCCGCGATGATGCCCATTCCGATCGCGGAGGTCATCGGGTAGTGCAGCGGCCGGAAGGCATGGGCCGCAACGCCTCCGAACAACGCGCGCCCCTCCTCGGTGCGGAACACCCGGGCGAACGTGGACGCGGGAAGCACTGTCGGCGCACCGAACCGGGCCAGCATCAGCGGATGGTGCGGGAACCGCAGCAGGGGCCGCATTATGTCCTCGCTGAGCGCGTCGAAATGGTCGGCGGGGTAGCCGAATGCGCGCCGCCACCGTGATCCGTCGCGACCGAGACCGGCCGCTGTCTGCTCCACCGAGCGGTACAGCACGCCGGCGCTGCCGCCGTCGAGGGGGTGAACACAATCGATCTCCGGCCAGCGCCACTTCAGGCCGTACCGATCCAGGTTGAAGCGGCTCAAGAACTGCGATCCGACGGCCATCGGATGAATCGCCGAGCAGTGGTCTTGTAGCAGGCCGGGAACGATTTCCTCGCTGCTCCGCGTGCCACCGCCGACCTCGTCGGCGGCCTCGAGCACGGTGACCTGCACGCCTTCGGCGGCCAGGGAGAGGGCGGCGGCGAGCCCGTTTGGCCCGCCGCCTACCACCACCGCGCTACTCATCTGCGCCACTCCTTCTCATCGCTTCGCTCTGCATCGTCGCGGCGCGGCTCATGCCAGCGCTCCGTGACCGTGTTCCTGCTCCTTGCGGGATGCGGCAGGTGTGCTGCCCTTCAGCGACCCGTTCGCCCCGTCGCGAAGCGACCCGTTCGCCCCGTCGCGAAGCGACCCGTTCGCCCCGTCGCGAAGCGACCATTGCACCTCAGTCGGGATGGGGCCGTTGGGCAGCCAGGGCTGCTCGGCGACCGCGTCGGCGACCTTCCAGGTGCCGCGCTCGATCACCCCGAGTGCGGCGTCGATCAACTGGTAGTGCTGGACACCGCTGCCGAAGGCCTCCGACTCCACCCAGGCGATGACGCACTCGCCCGGCTCGAATCCGGCTTGGTCCTGCACGGCCTTGATCATGTCCGCGTCGTGCAGGTGGCCGTCGCCGAAGTTGAACCCGGTCAGGGAGTTGCAGATGAACTCGCCTTCCCGCACGGCGCGGACGTCGATGTCCGGCAGATGGCTCATCAGCAGCGAGAAGAGGCCGCGGCCCTGGCTGTGCATACTGCGCCACGCGATCGTCCGCTGCGCGGTTATCTCGGCCCACTCCGGTTCGTAGCCGAACGCGATGAACTGGTCGACCTGGTTACGCGTCGGCCGGGTGACCCGGTCCAGCTTCGTCTCGGCGCCGGGCGCGAACGCCCACACCGCAGAGGCCCAGTTGCCGGCGTACTGCCGTAGCGAGGGCAGGAAGGAAACCTTGTCGGGTCGCAGATTGCCCAGCACGGGGAAGAGCAGCAGCGCGGCGGCGATGACGAGAGCCAGCCAGGGCGGAGTCATGTTCCACGGCGCGTATCCGTTCGCGTTCGGGAAGCCGAGGAACAGGAAGATCGTGGCGTAGGCGAAGACCACGTTCCATTCCAGCGGCACCGCCAGCGGGAAGGTCGAGATGATGAACAGGTGGAAGCCGACCATCAACAGCGCCGCAACCAGCGTCACCCACTTGTTGGTGGAGAAGAACAGGACCAGCGGGGCCAAGATCTCGACCGTGGTGCCGTTGACGTGTGCCATGAAGTCGGCCAGCCGTGACGGCAGCAGGTTGCGCGGGAAGTCGCGGTAGTGCGCCCGCCGCAACCATTTGGGCGCGAAGATCGTGTTGCTGACCATCGGCGGAATGACGTTGGAGAAGTGCTTACCGAACTTCGAGAAGCCGGCGCCGACCCACACCACGACGATCACCATCTTCAAAGCGATGATCATGTTCACGAACGGCAGCACGGTGAAGATGACCAGGACCGGCAGGTACTGCTCGCTGCGGGCGGCCAGGAAGATCGTCTTGTCGCGCAGGCCGATCAGCACCAGCAGCGCGATCGGCGCGATCAGCAGGGCCGGGTTCATCAGGCCGGATGTGTTGTCCGGCACCGCCTTTGAGAGTGAGTCGCTGTGCACGCCGGGTAACACCAGTGGGACGGCCAGGCTCGCCAGCAGTGCAAGGTAAACCCCGACGTCGAACCAGGTGCGTCGGTCGCCGCCGGTGAACGGTACCCACTTCCAGGGGCGCAGCCGGATGGTTCCCGGCCGGGCCCAGAACAGGATGCCGCCGGTCATCGGCTTGATCTTGCCGGCCAGCGGACCCCACGATCCGGCGATGCCGATGCATTCCAGTAGCACGGTCCACAGGATGACCTTCTGGTAGACGATCGGCTGGTTCCACCACTCGGTGACATGCCAGAAAGCGGGCAACCCTGAGGTCGCGGTCGCTACGGTGATGCCTCCGATCGCGAAGAAGACGACCAACTTCACGATGTAGATGGTGTGCACCATCCGCGGTGCGCCGAAGCCGTTGTCGGCCCATTCGACGGCGAGAATCCGCATCCGCTCCATCAGCGGCTTCTTCAGGAAGGTGTCCGGATCGACATCCGGAAGATAGGGCTTGGTGAATCCCATTTGCGTGGCTCCTTTGACAGTTGTTTGCCGAGGGTGGCGCCCACATTAGGAATTGTGCGCCGCATGAGATAGTCGCGGAACAACAAAACCTCGCGGCGGTGTTATCGCTCGTCGACAAGCACGTCTAACGTCGTGGAAATGAAGAAGTCACATCTCGACAGCGACGTTGAGGTGAGTCGCTACGTCGCCGAAACCGCGGACCGGTTGCACGACCGGCTGGCGGACGTATCGTCGACTATCCTTCGCACGTTCGAGGATCAGATTCCCGACCTGCGCGGCGATGCGCGGCTCATGGAGCTGCTCGGTGCCAGCGTCGAGGGAAACGTGGACACGGTCCTGCACGCGCTGCGCTACGACATCGCCGTCGAGCGTGTCGAGGCGCCCACCGCGGCGCTCGAGTACGCCCGGCGATTGGCACAACAGGGGGTGCCCGTCAACGCGCTGGTGCGTGCTTACCGGCTCGGTCAGCGCACGGTGAATGAGCTCATTTTCGCCGAATTGCGGGCGATTGATATGCCGGAATCGGCCAGAGTCACGGTGATCGAGGCCATCACCGCCACGCTGTTCGAGTACATCGACTGGATGTCGCAGCAAGTGGTCGCAGTCTATGAAGACGAACGCGAACGTTGGCTGGAGAACCAGAACAGCCTTCGCGCTCTGCGGGTGCGAGAGGTCTTGGCCGGAAACAAGTCGATCGACGCCGACGTGGCGACCACCTCGATCCGCTATCCGCTGCGATGGCACCATCTGGGGCTGGTCATGTGGTACCCGGACGAGGGCGCCGAGGGCGACCAGCTTGACCGGCTGCAACGGTTTCTCCGAGAACTCGGCGAAGCAGCAGGTGCGGCTGGCAGCCCGCTCTTCGCTGCCGCCGATCGAAGCTGCGGCTGGGGTTGGCTGCCATATCGTGCCGCGGTGGCCGAAGCCCCCACCAAGGTCCGCCAGTTCACCCTGGCACGACCGGATTCCCCGAGCGTGGCGATCGGGACCATGGCCAATGGGGTCGAGGGTTTTCGTCAGTCGCACCGCGAGGCGCAGACTGCTCGTGGCGTCGCGGTGATCGCCAAACGGCCGGCGCCGACGGTGATCGCGGCCGATGATCCGGGGTTGTCCGTTGTGGCGCGTCTCGGTGGCGACGTTGCCGGCACCCGCGACTGGGTGGCCACCGTGCTGGGCGACCTCGCGGGCGATAACGAGAACGATGCGCGCCTGCGCGAGACGCTGCGGATATATCTGGCCTGCGGCTGCAGCTACAAGGTGGCCGCCGAGGAACTCAACCTGCACTTCAACTCGGTCAAATACCGGGTGGGCCGCGCCGTCGCCCGGCGCGGTCGGGAAATCGGCAGCGACCGGCTCGACATCGAACTCGCGTTGCTCGCCTGTCACTGGTACGGCAGTGCGGTTCTGCAGCCAACGTAAACGGGCCCGCACCTGGTGGTGCGGGCCCGTTCGGGTTCTGCTGTTAGGGCTAGGCGGCGGCGGCGGCGAAACGCGGAGCGGCGGTGCGCCGGGGGAAGTTCGCCGCGAGGCGCTCTTGGGTGCTGGTGCCGTCCCGGTCGGTGAAGTAGTGGAAGGCGGTGATGGCCGCCGGGAGGAGGACGGGGGACAGGATCATCAGGATGACGAGGAAGGGGGTGAACATGATTTCTCCTTTGTTTGTCCGCTTCGCGGAATTGCCGGGATGGGTTGTGGCACTTGCTAATTCGAATCGGGTGGATCGAATCGGTGTCAGCTGGCTTGCTGAACGCTGCGTTTGCGTTGACAGGAAATTTAGCGGCGCCGCCCCGCCGCCACGATGTCTCTGACCGACCAACTTGCGACGTGCCTTTGTCTCCGGGCGACAAACTCGTCGCCGCAGGCCCCGTTACCGCGCGATCTCGCCCTCTACACCAGCGGTTTCAGGCCGACTTTGTTCGCGATACCTGTGGGCGATGCCGAATTGTGTCGCCGTGGACATTCTCTTTAGGCCGATTTTGACTAACGTTGTTCGCATGACAAATAGCGATCAGACCGTTCTTGAGGGTCCACTGGGGCAGCTTGCTCGCAGCGCGTGGCAGCTGCTGTTGCTCACCGGCGTCACGGCAGTGGCGCTCGGTGCCATTGTCCTGGCCTGGCCAGGCAAGACGCTGCTCGTGGCGGGTGTCCTGTTCGGCATTTACCTGGTGGTTTCCGGAATCGGATATGTGTTTGCCGCTTTCGGCACGCACACCGGCGCCGCGATGAGAGTGCTGACGTTCATCACCGGCGTGATATCGGTGGTCCTGGGTTTCTTCTGCTTCCGCGACAAATTCGAGGCGGTCGCCCTTTTGGCCCTGTGGATCGGCATCAGCTGGGTGTTCCGCGGGATGACCCTGCTGGCCACGGCGCTGTCCCTCGATCACCTGCCCGGACGCGGCTGGCAGGTGCTCTCGGGCCTGATCATCGTCATCGGCGGCGGCGTGCTGATCATCTCGCCGATCGATTCGATCGCGATCCTGACCCTGGTCGCCGGCTGCTGGCTGATCGCCATCGGCATTGTGGACGTCATCACCGCGTTCCAGGTCCGCCACCGGGCGAAAACCGCGACCTGATCTCTCGGGATCGCTCGGGGCCGCTACGGCAGTCGCCGCTCCACCTCGAACGCCAGGCACAGTTCGGCGAGGTCCTTTGGCCGTGCGAGCGATCGGCCGGTCAGCTCCTCGATGCGATGCAGACGGTGCCGCACGGTATTGGGATGGCAATAGACCTTCGCCGCGGTGTCGTTGGCGGAGCCGCCCGCTTCCAGCCAAGCCTGGAAGGTGTCGAGCAACACCGCGCACTCCTCGGCCGGCAGCTCCTTCAGTCGCCCCAGTACTGACGACCTGATCTTCGCCATGACCTCCGGGGCGCTGACCGCCGCGACCGCGAGCGTGGAGTCGTCGAAGACGACGACGAGCGAGTCGGGCGACGGTTTTCCGGTGACGGCCAGCCGGGCGAATCGCAGGGCGTCGCTGGTTTCGGCCAGTTCGTGGAACGGCGGGCTGATGCCGACTCGGGCGGTCGCGGCCTGCCGCAGCACCTCGACGACCGCGTCCAGGCTTTTCGCGGCGGTGGGGCCCCTCAGATGGACGATGCCGACCTGCAGGTCCGGTAGCAGCCGCCATGCCGACCGGATGTCACGGATGGACAGCTTGTTCTCGATGGTGGGTAATCCCAGCTTTCCGATCGCCGGAAGTTCCGCTGCCACAACGACATAGGGTCCCGAAGTGGGTAGCCGCAGCAGGTCCGCCGCTTCCCAGAGGCTCTGTGTGTTGGTTATCTGCTGGGACAGCAGCGCTTCGACCAACGCCGATCGCTCTTCCTCCCGTTCGAGGATCTGCGCCGTCAGCTGTTGGCGATACGCGGTGCTCATCGCCTCCGTGAAGGTGTCCTGGGCGACGAAGATCCGTGCGGTGGCATCCAGGATCGAATCGGTGGGTATCGCCGCCGCGCGCGCCGCGGCGAGGGCCTCCTCCCACATGAACCGGAAACCGATCCGGTAGGCGGTCATCACCGCCGGCAGCGGTACCCCGGTGAGCGCACGTGCGATACCGGTGTGCTCGGCGGGCGAGACGTCAACGTCCGCATCCCCGGCGAGTGAATGAAAGACGAAGGTCAGGTTCGCCACACAGCTTTCGACTACCTGATCCTTCGTGACCACGCTTCCGTCGCGGTACGCGTCGATCTCTTGGCAGAGCACATCCGCCATCGCTTTTCCCAGTTTCGAGGCGCGGGCCAGCATGAGCTTGCTGAGCTCGACGATGTGGGGATCGGGTGTTGCGCCCCGTGGGGCGCCGTCGGTATGCGGTACCGCGCTCATATCCCCAAACCATAGGCTGGCTCGCCGGCGAATGGACCGGTCACCCGGAAGCTGCTCCGCTATGTCGCGGCGGTCCCCGATGCGCAGGCGATCAACTCGGCCCGGCTCGAAGTGCCCGATTTGGTAAAGATCGCCTTGAGGAGCGCCTTACGGTTTGCCCAACACAGCCACGCACGCCCGGAGGAACCCGATGGCCAGCCTGCACATCGAACATTCGATCACCGATCTGGACACCTGGCTGCAAACGTTCAACGCGTTTGCCGCCGCTCGCCGTCGTGGTGGGGTGCTCGAGGAACGCATCGCGCAGCCGGTGGATGATCCCCACTACATCGTGATCGACCTGACCTTCGAATCGGTCAGCGCCGCTGAAGATTTCCGGTCATTTCTGGTCGAGCGGGTGTGGTCCTCTTCCGAGTCCGCGCCGGCACTTGTCGGTTCGACCCGAGCGGTCGTCCTGCATCCGGTGGCCAACGAGACCGCAGCACCACCCGGAAACAGCCAGGGCTGAGCTCTCTCATCGCCTTGTTCACGGCACCCGCGAGACGCGGGCGACGTTGTGCGCGTCGATATCGACAAATGAGGTGGCTAACCAGCAGACTCGACCCGTGCACACCCACGGTTGGCCATCGTTGATGGTGGACGAATGGACGGCCACGCGCGACACCCTGCACATGTGGGCCCAGATCGTTGGGAAGATCCGCATGGTTCACATGCCGCTGATTAACCATTGGTGGCAAGTGACGTTGTATGTGAGTCCGCTGGGGTTGACCACCGGCGCGGTTCCATACCGGGATGCGGTGTTCGACATGGAATTTGATTTTGTCAGCCATGTGCTTGCGATCCGGCACAGTGACGGGGGTCAGAAGGCGGTGCGGCTGGCGGCCAAACCGGTCGCCGAGTTCTACGGAGAGACGTTCTCCGCACTCGACAGCCTGGGCATCGAATCGCAAATCGTCGGCAAGCCCAACGAGGTAGAACCCGCCATTCCGTTCGCAGAGGACTACCAGCACGCCGAATACGATCCGGATGCGGCGCGAGCGTTCTGGCAGCAGTTGGTGCAGGCGCACCGGGTCATGACCAACTTCCGCGCGGCGTTCGTTGGAAAGGCCAGCCCGGTCCAATTCTTCTGGGGCGCTTTGGATTTAGCCACGACGCGATTTTCCGGGCGCCCCGCACCCTTGCATCCGGGAGGGGCCCCTAACTGCCCGGACTGGGTGATGGCCGAAGGGTACTCACGAGAACTCAGCAGCTGCGGCTTTTGGCCCGGAGGCGGCAAAGAGGGCGCGTTCTACTCCTACGCCTACCCGCAGCCGGAAGGGTTTCCCGCCCGCCGGGTTGAACCGGAAGCCGCCTATTTCAGCGAAGAACTTGGGGAATTCCTCTTGCCCTACGAAGCCATGCGCACCGCCGATGACCCCGACCACGCGGTCGCGCGGTTCTTGCAGACCACTTACGAGGCCGCCGCCGAACTCGGCCGCTGGGACCGCGGCGCGCTCGAAAGCGACCCGAACCGCTTGGCGCCGCGCATGCGGCGCGGCTAACCTTCGGCGACGAAATACGTGGGATTAGAAGTGAACCCCTTTCGCATAGCCGCCAGTCGCCCGGCGCCTGCGTTGACCGGACTCCCACCACGCCGCACTTCGTAGGTCCGCGGCGATATGTGTGCCGTCACACCAGAGCGCTCGGGCCGTTGTGCCCGGGAACATTGTCCTGCGGGGCCATCGAGAGCAGGATGGGAGAGCCATAACAAGCCCAGACCAGCCATTTCAAGTCCTTCACGGAGGCACCTCATGACCGCTCTAAGCGCCAATCTAGTTGCGTCGAAGGATCGCTACCCGAACCGCACCGCGCTGCGCTGCGACGACCTGCAATTCAGCTACGCCGAATTCGACGCCGCGGCAGCCCGCGTCGCGGCACTGCTGGAGCGGGCCGGGATCGAGGCGGGCGACCGGGTGGGCTTGATGTTGCCCAACACGCCGGCATTCGCCCTCGCGTTCTACGGCATCATGTACCGCGGCGCTGTCGCGGTCCCGATGAACCCCCTGCTCAAGGCCCGCGAAGTGTCGTTCTACCTGTCCAACAGCGGTGCCAAGGCGTTGTTCGGGTCGCCGGCCTTCGCCGACGAGGCCACCGCCGGCGCCACCGAGGTGGGTGCGCAGTGCTGGCTGGTCGACGACGCCGGGCTGATGAAGCTGATCGCCGACCTGCCTGAGCACTCCCCGGCGGAACGCGGCGACGACGACGTCGCGGTCATCCTGCACACCTCCGGGACCACCGGCAAGCCCAAGGGCGCCATGCTCACCCACGGCAACCTGAGCCGCAACTGTGACGTCAGCGTCCGCACCCTCGTTGAATCCGGGTCGGACGACGTGATCATGGGCTGCCTGCCGCTGTTCCATGTCTTCGGCCTGACCTGCGGCCTCAACAGTTCCGTCCTGGCGGGCGCGGCGATGACGCTCATCCCCCGATTCGACCCCCGCAAGGCCCTCGAGGTGATCGAGCGCGACCACGTCACGGTGTTCGAGGGGGTGCCGACGATGTATTCGGCGCTGCTCAGCGTGGCAGACCAGGCCGCACCGGGGGCGACCCAGAGCCTGCGGACCTGTGTCTCCGGCGGGGCGGCGCTGCCCGTCCAGGTTCTCACCGACTTCGAAAAGGCTTTTGGTTGCACCGTTCTCGAGGGCTACGGGCTATCCGAGAGCTCTCCGGCGGCCGCGTTCAACCATCCGAACCGGCCCCGCAAGGCGGGCTCGATCGGCACGCCGATCGAGGGCGTCGAGATGCGGGTGGTGGACCTGGACGGAGTCGAGGTTCCGCAGGGGGAGGCGGGCCAGATCCAGATCCGCGGCCACAACGTGATGAAGGGCTATTGGAACCTCCCCGAAGCCACCAAGGAGACGATCACGCCCGACGGCTGGCTGAATACCGGCGACGTCGGACGCGTCGACGAAGACGGCTATTTCTACATCGTCGACCGGACCAAAGACATGATCATCCGCGGCGGGTACAACGTCTATCCACGCGAGATCGAGGAGGTGCTCTACGAGCACCCGGCGGTGGCGGAAGCCGCCGTCATCGGTATGCCGCACGACTCTCTCGGTGAGGAAGTCGGTGCGGCGGTAGCGCTCAAGAAGGGATCCTCGGTCACCGCCGACGAGCTTCGCGACTACGTCAAGGCCCGGGTGGCCGCGTACAAGTATCCGCGGCTGGTCTGGCTGGTCGACGCCCTGCCGAAGGGGCCCACCGGGAAGCTTCTGAAGCGCGAAATCACCGTTCCGACGAGCGAAAGCACGCGATAGCCGTGGCGAGTTCCCCCAATCCCACCCCAAAAGCCGCCGACGAACTGGCCGCACCGCTCGACCTGCTGCTCACCAGCGCCACAAAGCCATTCGTGAGCCGGATGACGCCGAACGCCACCTGGGCCCGCTTCGGCGCCAACCTCGCCCAGCACCCGGGTGCCGTGGCCGGCCGGGTCAACACGCTCACGCGTGAGCTCGGTGACATCGCGTTGGGCAAGTCTCACCGTGCTCCGGCCCGGGCCGACAGGCGATTCGCCGACCTCGCCTGGCAGGAGAATCCCTTGCTGCACAGGATCATGCAGGCCTACCTCGCGGGCGCCGAGACCGCCGAGGGGCTGCTTGACGACGCCCAGCTCGATTGGCGCGACAACGAGAGGATGCGGTTCGTCGTCGACAACGTCGTGGAGGGGCTGGCGCCCAGCAACAATCCGCTCATCAGCCCGCTGGGCTGGAAGGCGCTGATCGACACCGGCGGCCTGAGCGCACTACGGGGCGCGAGAGCCTTTGCCCGAGACATGCTTTCGAAACCGCGGGTGCCGGCGATGATCGAACCCGACGCCTATGCGGTGGGGGAGAACCTGGCCGTCACCAAAGGGGCCGTCGTCCTGCAGACCTCGGTGTTCGAATTGATCCAGTACGCCCCGCAGACACCCAAGGTGCGCGCGATTCCGTTGCTCATGGTGCCGCCGGTGATCAACAAGTTCTACATCATGGACATCGCGCCCGGCCGCAGCATGATCGAGTACTTCGTCCAGCAGGGCCAGCAGGTTTTCGCAATCTCATGGCGCAATCCGCAAGCACGCCACAAGGATTGGGGCTTCGACACCTACGGTGCCGCGATTGTGGAGGCAATGGACGCGGCGCAAAAGATAACCGGCGCCGACAGCACCCACCTGCTTGCCACCTGCTCGGGCGGCATCCTCGCGGCGATGACCGCGGCCCACCTCGCGGATATCGGCGAGGGGGACCGGGTCGCGGGTCTCAACCTGGCGGTCACCGTGCTGGACGAGACCCGCGCGGGGTTCGCGGCGGCGGCGATGAGCGACCGCGCGGCGCAGGCGGCGATTCGCGTTTCGGCTAAGAAGGGTTTCCTCGACGGGCGCGACATGGCGGAGATGTTCGCCTGGCTGCGGCCCACCGACCTGGTGTGGCGATACGTGGTGAACAACTACGTGCAGGGCCGCAAGCCGGCGCCCTTCGATGTGTTGTTCTGGAACGCCGACACCACCCGGATGGCCGCCGCGCTGCACCGCGACCTGGTGCTGATGGGTCTGCACAACGCGGTGGTCACCCCCGGCGGAGTCAGCATGCTGGGCAGCCCGGTCGACCTGGCCAAGATCACCTCCGACGCCTACGTCATCGGCGGCGTCGCCGACCACATCTGTCCGTGGCAATCCACCTATCGCAGTGCGCGGCTGCTGGGCAGCAAGGACAACCGCTACGTGCTGTCCACCAGCGGTCACATCGCGGCGCTGGTCAACCCGCCGGGCAACCCGAAGGCGTCGTTCCGAGCCGGACCGGTCGACGCCGAGGATCCGCTGGAGTGGCTGGACTCCGCGCAAAAGGAAAGCGACTCCTGGTGGCCGGACTACGTCAGTTGGCTCGCCGAGCGCAGCGGCTCAGAGGTCGATGCTCCGAAAATACTTGGCGGAGAAGACCTCCCACCACTCGGCCCGGCCCCCGGCAGCTACGTCATGGAGAAGTGAGCGTGCCTAGCGCGCAACGCCGCAGGGCCCTGCTGGCGGCATCGCCAAGCACGATCGGTGAAGAGCGCTACGTCAACGCGGGTGGGCAGCGGATCCGGGTCAACGTGCGCCACGGAACGGGTGTGCCACTCGTGGTGTGCAACGGCATCGGGGCCAGCCTGGAAGTGCTCGATCCATTCGTGGAGCAGCTGGATTGCACGGTGATCCGATTCGACGTTCCCGGGACCGGAGGATCGCCCACCTCGCCGCTTCCCTACGGCTTTCCCTACCTTGCCTGGGTGCTGGGCCGGGTGCTGTCAAAGCTGGGAATCGGGGTCGTGGACGTGCTCGGGCTGTCCTGGGGTGGCGCTCTTGCGCAGCAGTTCGCATTCCAGAACCCGCGCCGCTGCCGGCGACTGGTGCTGGTGGCGACGGGCACCGGCTTGTTCATGGTGCCCGCTCACCCAAGGATCCTGACGAAAATGGTTACGCCGCGCAGGTTCTCGGATCCCGACTACCTCGCATCCATTGCCGGCGAGCTTTACGGCGGTACCGTCCGCACGCACGGTGAAGACATCGCGAAACTCTTCGTGCGGCAATTGCACGCCGGATCGAAGATGGGATACCTGCACCAGCTGCTCGCAGGCTCGGTCTGGACCAGCCTGTTCGCCTTGCCCGCGGTGCGGCAGCGGACGTTGATCGTGCAGGGCACCGATGACCCGATCATCCCGGTGATCAACGCGCGCATCATGAACGCGCTGCTGCCTCATTCCCGGGTGCACCTGCATTCCGGTGGGCACATCGACCTCGTGCACAACGCGACACAGCTCGCGCCCGTCATCGGGAAGTTTCTACGCGAACCGGGAGAACGACCATGACAACGTTGCCAAGGCCAGTCGGCTCGTTTGAGACACGAGGCGCCAAGGACGCCGATCCGGCCACCGCCGCGCTGGTCGAGGACATCGCCCGGGCCCGGGGTACCGACTACTTCCTGATGAAGGATCAGCTGACCGACCAGGAAAAAGAGATCATGGCCAAGGTCCGGGCGTTCGGCGAGGCCGAGATCCTGCCGATCGTCAACGACTACTGGGAACGCGGCGAGTTCCCGTTCGACCTGATCCCGAAACTCGCCGCGCTGAACATTGTCGGCGACTACAACCTGGGCGATTACGGGTGCACACCGATGACCGCCGTCGCCAACGGACTCGTCAACTACGAGCTGTCCCGCATCGACGGGAGCATATCCACGTTCTTCGGCGTCCACCTCGGGCTGGCGATGCAGTCGATCAACATCCTCGGTTCGGAAGAACAGCGGCAACGCTACCTACCGGCGATGGCGCGCCTGGAAAAGATCGGCGCGTTCGCGCTGAGCGAGCCCGAGCACGGCTCCGACGCCGTCATCCTCGAGGCCACCGCCGAGCGTCAGGGCGATGAGTGGGTGCTCAACGGCCGCAAGCGCTGGCCCGGCAACGCCGTGTGGTGCGACATCATCGTCGTATACGCCCGCGACACCGCGGACAACCAAGTCAAGGCGTTCGTCGTGGAGAAGGAAAACCCCGGCTACGCGGCGACGAAGATCGGCGGCAAGATGTCGCTTCGGATCGTCCAGAACGCCGACATCACCCTCATCAATTGCCGGGTGTCCGAAGATGCCCGGCTGCAGAATTGCAACAATTTCAAGGACGTGGGCAAGGTGCTCGCCGGCACCCGCAATTTCGTCGCGTGGGCCGGGACCGGAAACGCCGTCGCGGCCTATGAAATCGCGCTGAACTACGCCTTGCGCCGCAAGCAGTTCGGCAGGCCGATCGCCCGGACACAGATGATCCAGTCGATGCTGGTGGAGATGCTCGGTGACCTCACCGCGATGCAGCTGTACAGCATCCGGATGGGCCGGCTCATCGACGAGGGCAAGGTCGAGGAGACGATGGCCGCGCTGGCCAAGTACTACTGCACGGTCAAGGGCCGAAACGTGTGTCGCCTGGCCCGCGACGTGCTGGGCGGCAACGGTGTCACGCTCGACTTCCACGTCATACGCCACCTGTGCGACATGGAGGCCCTGGTCACCTACGAAGGCACTGCTGAGATCCAGTCCCTGATCGTCGGCCGGCACATCACCGGGCAGAGCGCGTTCGCCTGACCGCGTCGAGTTGTGCGCGAGGTGGTACCCCCTGCTCGCGAGCGTAACGCCACTGCGAAATCCGGCGCTGATTTTCGCCGTGGCGTTACGCTGGCGCAGCCAAATCCCAAGTGATCGCGCCGGTCAGGCGGATGAGGTCCGCCGGGGCCACCGCGACATCCCAATGCCGTTTGCCGGCGCTGCACAGCACCCGGTCCCAGCCCAACGCTGAGGCGTCCACCACGGTCCGCAGCCGCCTGCGCTGGCCGAACGGGGAAATGCCGCCGACGACGTAGCCGGTGGACCGCTCGGCCGCCGCGGGTTCGGCCATCGCGGCTTTGGGTACGCCCAGCGCCGCGGCGGCCGCCTTCAGCGACAGCTTCGACGGAATCGGCACGATCGCGACGGCCAACTCCCGGGGCAGCGCGATGATCAGGGTCTTGAATACCTGCTCGGGCGCGAAATCCCCGGAGTCCGACAGGTCGGTGATGGCGTCGAAGTGCAAAACCTCGTGCGGCACACCGGCTTTGACGAGCGCCGCAATCCCCGGTGTGGCGGCACGCGCCACACTCTTTCGATGGTCGTGACCCGCTGCGCCCGGCTCCGCCGCGCTTGCGATCACGACTAGGGGCCGGTGTACCCCGGCGGGTTGACGCCGTCGACCCAGAAATCGACGCCCAGCTTCCCGCCCGGCACGCAGTTGTAGGCCGACAGGTCGGTGACGCCGGATTCCACCAACACGTCCTCGCACAGCAGCACGTTGCCGGTGTATTCGCGGGCGGGCTTGTTGAGGACGACGTAGGCCGCGTCGGAATACACCTCGGGCCTGCGCGCCCGTCCCATCGCCTCCTCACCGCCCAGGAGGTTCTGCACCGCGGCGGTGGCCACCAACGTGCGCGGCCACAACGTGTTCGACGCGATGCCCTCCTCCCGCATCTCTTCGGCGATCCCCAGCGCGCACAGCGTCATGCCGAACTTGGCCATCATGTACGCCGTCGGCTTCAACCACTCCTTGCCCAGCAGCACCGGCGGCGACAGCGTCAGGATGTGCGGATTCTCCCGGCCCTTCATATGCGGGATGCATGCGTGAGAGACCGCGTAGGTGCCGCGTACCTGGATGCCGTTCATCAGGTCGAACCGCTTCATCGGGACCTCGGTGATGGATCCCAGGTTGATCGCCGACGCGTTGTTGACGCAGATGTCGATGCCACCGAACTGCTCGACGGCTTCGGCCACGGCGGACTCCACCGAATCCGGGTCGCGGACGTCGCCGACGATCGGCAGGGCCCCTCCCCCGCGTCCTCGAGCTCCTTCGCAGCGGTGAACACCGTCCCCGGCAGCTTGGGGTGCGGCTCCGCGGTCTTGGCGATCAGCGCGATGTTGGCGCCGTCTTGTGCGGCGCGTTTGGCGATCGCCAGGCCGATACCGCGACTGGCGCCGGAGATGAACATGGTCTTGCCGTTGAGGGACATGGCGTCACATTAACGCCCTGCTGAACCCGGCCGGAGTGGGGGACCGCGCGACCGATTCACCGACCGGATCGGTCCCGGAAATAGCCGGGTGGCCGGTGCTGTTAAAACAGTCGGTTCGTGATGCGGTGCGGCAGGCCCGGCAGACACTGTCGGTGTCAGCCTCTAGATTGGGAGGAGCAGTCGGGTGTCAGCGGCAATCAGCCTGTTGGACGACGAGCCGTTGGCTCGCCTGCTTGCGAGTCCGGTGGCGCTTCCGGTGCTGCTCGGAGACACCGCAGCAGAAGGGACCGGGTTATTCGAAATGGGGGACTCTGAAGATGGCCGAGACGGCGTGACGGGGTCAGAGATTACCCAGCCCGCCCCGGCTGTAGAGACGGACGCGGAACTTTCGGCGCGTTTCGAGCGCGACGCGATTCCCCTGCTGGACCAGCTGTACGGCGGCGCCCTGCGCATGACACGCAATCCGGCCGACGCGGAGGACCTGCTGCAGGAGACGATGGTGAAGGCCTACGCGGGGTTCCGCTCGTTCCGGGCCGGCACCAACCTCAAGGCGTGGCTGTACCGGATTTTGACCAACACCTACATCAACAGCTATCGCAAGAAGCAGCGCCAACCGGCGGAGTATCCGACCGAGGAGATCACCGACTGGCAATTGGCGGCCAACGCCGAGCATTCCTCGACCGGTTTGCGCTCGGCGGAGGTCGAAGCGCTCGAGGCGCTGCCCGACAACGAGATCAAAGCGGCGCTGCAGGCGTTGCCGGAAGATTTCCGGATGGCGGTTTACTACGCGGACGTCGAAGGCTTCCCGTATAAGGAAATCGCCGAGATCATGGATACGCCGATCGGCACGGTAATGTCTCGGCTGCACCGCGGCAGGCGTCAGCTGCGTGACCTCTTAGCGGACGTGGCCAAGGAGCGGGGCTTTACGCGCGGTCAGGCGCACGAGGAGGTGTCGTCATGAGCGAGTTTTCCGGCCGTCCGGGCGACCCGTGCCCCAACGACCATTCCCACGGCGACATCGGCTGTGCCGAGGTGATCGCCGAGGTATGGACGCTGCTTGATGGTGAGTGCACGGCAGAGACCCGCGAGCGGCTGCGCCAGCACCTCGAGGCCTGCCCCGGATGCTTCCAGCATTACGGGCTCGAGGAGCGGATCAAGGCGTTGGTAGCGACCAAGTGCGGTGGCGAGAAGGCCCCCGAGGGCTTACGAGAGCGCCTCCGGCTCGAAATTCAGCGGACCACCATCATCCGGGGTATGCGCTAGCGAACCCGTCAGGAATTGGGACGCTTGCCGTGGTTGGCTTTGCTGTACTTCCGGTCGCGCTTCTTACGGCCACGCTTGGCCATCTTTCGAACCTCCGTTGATTACCCGTCAAAACCGGTGCCTGGCACCCGTTGGGTTGGCCCACAGTCTCTCACGTCACGCCCGACGCGATGGCCCCGGCCCGTGTGCCGCGGTCCCGACCGGTCGTGTGGTTCGATATACAGGAGCCTGATGCAAGCTTGATGGACCAGCAGCCGGCATGCGCAGTGGCCGAAACGAGTGGGGTGAAGATGGCCGAGGATGTTCGCGCCGAGATCGTGGCCAGCGTGCTCGAAGTCGTTGTCAACGAGGGTGATCAGATCGGCAAGGGTGACATCGTGGTGCTGCTGGAGTCGATGAAGATGGAGATCCCGGTCCTGGCCGAAGTCGACGGCACGGTCAGCAAGGTGAGTGTGTCGGTGGGCGATGTCATTCAGGCGGGCGACCTCATCGCCGTGATCAGCTAACCCCAAAAAACTTTTGCATCCTTCACACCTGTCGCCGGGGAACGACTCGGGAGTTATCGATGTCTACGCTCGGTAATCTGCTTGCCGAACACACCATGCTGCCGGGCACCGCGGTGGACCACCTGCACGCGGTGGTGGGGGAGTGGCAACTGCTGGCCGACCTGTCGTTCGCCGATTACCTGATGTGGGTTCGCCGCGACGACGGCGTGCTGGTGTGTGTGGCGCAGTGCCGGCCGAACACCGCGCCGACGGTACTGCAGACGGATGCGGTGGGCAGTGTCGTTGCCGCGGAGCGGCTGCAGCTCGTCGCCGACACTTTCGCGTCCGGTACTGCGATGCGGGAAAGCCATGCGGGCCAAGAGGATTCGTGGCAACTTCCCGGTCCACACGTCGAGGCCTCCCCCGTGCGGTATGGCGGCCAGGTGGTGGCGGTGCTGACGCGGCATCAAACCGCGGTGGCGGCCGATCGCACGTCCGGCCAGTTGGAGACGGCATACCGGGAATGCGCCACCGACCTTGTCCACATGCTCGCCGAGGGCACCTTTCCCGACGTGGGGGACGTGGTCATGTCGCGCTCCACCCCGCGGGCCGGCGATGGGTTCATCCGCCTCGATGTCGACGGTGTCGTCGCCTATGCCAGCCCCAACGCGCTGTCGGCGTATCACCGGATGGGGCTGACGTCCGAGCTGGAGGGCCACAACCTCATGGAGGTGACGCGGCCGCTGATCTCCGACCCGTTCGAGGCGCGGGAAGTGGCCGAGCATGTGCAGGACTTGCTGGCCGGCGCCGAGGGCATGCGGATGGAGGTCGACGCAGGGGGCGCCACGGTGCTGCTGCGGACGCTGCCCTTGGCGGTCCACGGCGCCAGCGTCGGTGCCGCGGTGCTGATCCGCGACATCACGGAGGTCAAGCGCCGCGACCGCGCCCTGATATCCAAGGACGCCACGATCCGCGAGATCCACCACCGGGTGAAGAACAACCTGCAAACCGTGGCGGCGCTGCTGCGCCTGCAGGCCCGCCGGACGGCCAACGCCGAAGGACGGGAAGCGCTGATCGAGTCGGTGCGTCGGGTGTCGTCGATCGCCCTGGTCCACGACGCGTTGTCGATGTCGGTGGACGAGCAGGTGAACCTCGACGAGGTCATCGACCGGATTCTGCCGATCATGAACGACGTGGCCTCGGTGGACCGGCCGATTCGGATCAACAGGGTCGGCGACCTGGGCGTGCTGGACTCGGACCGCGCGACGGCCCTGATCATGGTGATCACCGAACTCGTTCAGAACGCGATCGAGCACGCATTCGATCCGACGGCCGAAGAGGGATCTGTGACCATTCGCGCGGAGCGCTCGGCACGCTGGCTCGACGTCGTCGTGCACGACGACGGGCGCGGATTGCCCGAAGGATTCAGCCTGGAGAAGTCCGACAGCCTGGGCTTGCAGATCGTGCGGACCTTGGTGTCGGCGGAACTGGACGGCACGCTGGGCATGCGGCAGGCCCCCGCCCGTGGCACCGACGTGGTGTTACGGGTACCGATCGGTCGGCGGACCCGATTGCTGCTGTGAGTGCCACACACAACGGTGCGGCCCCGACATTGTCGGGGCCGCACCGTGTGCAAACTGGGGTCAGACTCCGCTACGGGCCTTCGTCCGGGCGTGGCGACGCTTGAGGGCGCGCCGCTCGTCTTCGCTCATGCCTCCCCAGACGCCCGAGTCCTGGCCTGTATTCAGGGCCCACGCGAGACACTCCGTGGTCACCGAGCACCGATTGCAGACCAGTTTCGCGTCAGCGATCTGTGCGAGCGCCGGGCCACTGTTTCCTACCGGGAAGAACAGCTCCGGGTCCTCGTCGCGACAAACCGCCTTGTGGCGCCAATCCATTACTCTTTACTCCTCACTGAGTGCGCAGCAAGGCACACGGCCATTTTTCTTCGCTGTTAACGCCTGCATAAGAAAAGGTTCCGTGCCCCTACACAAATTTCTGCATGCAACCTTCCGATCGTTTCACAGGCTCTACAGATGTCAATAGTGCAAGCCACCTCGTGGGCAATCTCACTTCATTGATTTCTTAGCCAAGCCCTGACTCAGTTGTACTACGCCCACCGGCTGCATTTCACGGGAAATTTTTCCCGAGCGTCAGTTCCTTCGCATGTTACCGCAGCTCAGACGCGGTTTTTGCTAGGCGGGGCGACCACCGGGAGGATGTCACGAACCGCCCGGAATGTCATGCTCTCGCGCAAGCCGAGGTAATCCCCATCGAACTGGCTGGCGATCGGGGCCCCGGTCGAGGTGACCCTCACGCAAGCGGCGTCGTCGTCGCGTATGAGTTGTTTGGGGTTGCCCTTGGGCCCTTTGACCATGAGCTGGCGCACCAGTCGCAGCGTGGGGATTACCTTCATGTCGTCGAGCGCGAACACGCCCAGGCCCGACTCGAAGCTGCAGCCGGGGTTGGTCACCATCGGCCGGCTGTTGCTGTAGGTCCACGGACTGGTGTTGGACACCCAGGCGAAGTGCACGCCGGCAATAGGTTCGCGGTCGGGTAACTCAACGGTGAGGGTCGGTTCGCGGCGGCTGAAGGCGATGGTGATGGGTATCGCCACGCGCCAATACCGCAACGCATTGACCTTGACGCCTTTGTCGCGCTGGGCTTCCACCGCGGCGACCACCTCCGCGTCGACGCCCATTCCTGCGTTGATCACGGCCCACTGCTCGCCGCAGTCGATCAGGCTGATGCGCCGCCACGTCTGGTGGCGGTGATAGTCGTCGAGCAGCTGGATGAGCTGGTTTGTTGCGGCGACCGGATCCGGGGAAATGCCCAACGACCGGGCCAGCACATTCGCCGACCCGCCCGGCACCACTGCGATTGCGGGCACATGCCCCGTCGGCCTCGAAGCCGGGCTGCCGAGCAATCCGTTGACCACCCCGCTCACGGTGCCGTCGCCGCCGTGCACGACGACCAGGTCGACTCCGTCGGCGGCGGCCGCTTCTGCGAGTTCCATCCCGTGGCCACGGTGGTTGGTGTGCTCAACGGTGAGCTTCAGACGACTCTTGAGCGCATGCGCCAGCAGGTCGCGGCCGGCCGGAGTGGTGGAAGTGGCTGTTGGGTTGACGATCAGCACGGCGCGCATGATTCACGAGCTTATGCGGCGTCGTTAAGACCCCGCTGAGTAGACCGGGGCATGACTACGCTGACGCTGTGAATCTCGGCCGCAAGCGGGCGGCGTCCTCACCTGCCCCGCCCGCCGTGCGCTGCGCGGGCCTCATCGTCGTGGTGCAGGGTGTGGCCGCATTGGTGGTGGCCGTGCTGCTGGTGGTGCGGGGGATTGCGGGCGCCGACCAGCGTGTGGTCAACGGCCTGGGCACGGCGGTCTGGTTTGTTCTGGTCGGCGGCGTGGTGCTCGCCGCCGGACGCGCGCTGATGCTCGGCAAGCGTTGGGGCCGTGGGCTGGCGGTGGTCACCCAGCTGCTCCTGCTGCCCGTGGCCTGGTACCTCGCGGTGGGCTCGCATCAGCCGGCGTTCGGCATTCCCGCCGGCATCGTGGCGCTGACCGTACTGATCCTGCTGTTCACTCCCGCGGCCGTACGCTGGGCCGCCGGCGGCGATCAGGGTGATCCGGCGAGCTCGGCCAACGCTGGGCCGGACAGCCGATAGGTCGTCCACTCACTCTGCGGCTCCGCGCCGACCCCGTCGTACAGCGCGACGGCATCGGAGTTCCAGTTCAGCACCGCCCATGACAACCGCGTGTAGCCATTGTCGAGGCACTCACCCGCCAGGGCCGCAAGCAGCGCACGGGCCAGGCCGCGGCGGCGAAACCTGGGCCGCACGAACAGGTCCTCGAGGTAGATTCCCGCGACACCGTCCCAAGTGGAGAAGCTGAGGAACCACAGCGCCATGGCCGCGATCTCGCCGTCAGCTTCGGCGACGTGTCCATGGACGGTAGGCGAATCGCAGAAAAGCGCTGTGGAAATTAGTGTTTCGGTGACGGTGCATTGATCGGGGGCGCGTTCGAATTCGGCCAGCGCGTGGATCATATCCGCTATATCGGCGGCGTCTTCCGGTACGGCGCGGCGGATGTTCTCGTTCTTGCTCAACTTCCAGCTCAACTTCCAGCGCTTTGAGTATCGTGGCGAATTTCGTTGTGGTTTCCGCGACTTCGTCATCGGGGTCGGATTCGGCGACGATGCCTCCGCCGGCACGCGCGAGGGCGGTGCGGCGGTCCGCCGACAGCTCCGCACAGCGGATGGACACCACCCACTGCCCGTCGCCGCTGGCATCGCACCAGCCGACGGCCCCGGCATAGAAGCCGCGGTCACCCTCCAACTCGGCGATCAGTTCGGTGGCGGCCTTCGTCGGCACCCCCCCGACCGCCGGAGTGGGATGCAGCGCCAACGCCAGATCGATTGCGGTGGTTGACTTGTCGCGCAGTCGGCCGCTGATCGGGGTGCATAGGTGCCAGACCGCCGCGGTGCGGCTCAATTGGGGTTCCGGGGCGATGGTCAACTCGTCGCACAGTGGCTCCAGCGCGGCCCGCATCGTGTCGATGACCAGCCGATGTTCGTGCTGGTCCTTGGCCGAACCGGCCAGCGCCGCACCGTTGGCGGCGTCGACTTCGGGGTCGGCGGCGCGGGGGGCCGAACCGGCGAACGGCTGGCACACGACGCGGTCGCCGGAGCGCGCGACCAGCAGCTCCGGGCTGGCGCCCACCAGCGCGGCGCCCGCGTACTCGTCGCCGGCGGCGGTCAGGTCGACGAGGTAGCCGTAGGCGGCCGGGTCGGCGGCGACGAGCCGGCGCAGGACGACGCGGCCATCCAGCGGAGCGTCGGCGACCAGACGCAACGCGCGTGACAGCACCACCTTGCGCAGCGGGTTGCCCGGTGCGGCGAGCTGATCTCGTGCGCGGGCGATCCGGGCGCGGTAATCGGCCGGCGGCGGCACCGCGGCGGTTATCCGCACGGACGGCAGCGGGCCGGTGGGCCAGTCGGGCGGCCCGTCGGGGGAAACACGGCGTCCGGCACCAGCAGCGCCGCGGGCCTGTCCACGTCGAAAGGTAATGCGCCCAACAGTATTGGAGCCTCCCCTGAGCGCAGCGCCGCTTGTGCGGCGCGCACGTCGCTATAGCGCCTGTGCACCCCGTCGGCGACCAGCGTCCCCGTCGGACCGCACAGCGCGAACGGCGGTTCGGAGGAACTCACTCTGCCGCGATCGGCTGCGGCTGTCCGGTCAGCCCGAGCGCAAGGAGCTGTCGTACCCCGTGCTCGAAGCCGCACATCGCGATCGAGGCCGTGCGCATGCCGAAGCGGCTGCCCTCGACGAGAGGCAGCTCGACCCAGCGCGTGATCACCGCGCGGGAAAAGTGGCCATGGCTGACGAACACCACGTCGCGCGATGCCATGTGCTGTAGCGCCATCGCGATCGCCCGATCGGCGCGCCCGCTGACCTGCTGGACGCTCTCACCGCCGGGACATCCTTGCGTCCACACCAGCCAATCGGGATTCGTTTCGTGGATCTTTTCGGTTGTGACGCCTTCGTATTCGCCGTAATCCCATTCGGCGAGCAGTGGCGATATCTTATCGACGGTCAGGCCCGCCAACTCGGCGGTGACCAGGGTGCGCTGACGCGGACTGCTGATCACCAGTGGGTCGACGAGGTTTAGCCCGTTCAGCACGCCGCCGGCCAGTTTGGCCTGCGTTCGGCCGCTCTCGGTCAGGTCGATCTCGGTGCTGCCGGTGTGCTGGCCCGATAGCGACCACTCGGTTTCGCCGTGACGAAGCAGGAGCAGTCGGTGGTTGTGCAAGCCCATGCCGACTGATTCTGCCGGAGACTCGCGGGCCCGTCGCCCTTAGCACCCGGCCCCGAACATGTCAGGATGGCGCATATGACCGCGCTGGCGACGATGCAGGGCGGAGCGATGAGGAGGAGCGGCGCCGTTGACTAAGACCCGGGTACTGGCGGTGGCCAACCAGAAGGGCGGCGTGGCCAAGACGACGACGGTCGCCTCGCTGGGCGCGGCGATGGTGGATAAGGGACGGCGAGTGCTGCTCGTCGATCTGGACCCGCAGGGCTGTTTGACCTTCTCGCTCGGCCAAGATCCCGACAAACTACCCGTATCCGTGCACGAGGTCCTGCTCGGCGAGGTCGAACCGAACGCCACGTTGGTCACGACGATGGAGGGAATGACCTTGCTGCCGGCCAACATTGACCTGGCGGGCGCCGAGGCGATGCTACTGATGCGGGCCGGCCGCGAATATGCGCTCAGGCGTGCGCTGGCCAAACTCTCCGACCAGTTCGACGTGGTCCTCATCGATTGCCCGCCGTCGCTGGGGGTGCTGACCCTCAACGGGTTGACGGCCGCCGACGAGGTCATCGTCCCACTGCAGTGCGAGACACTCGCGCACCGCGGAGTCGGCCAGTTCCTGCGCACGGTCGCGGATGTCCAGCAGATCACCAATCCGGATCTGCGGCTGCTGGGCGCGCTGCCGACGCTGTACGACTCCCGCACCACCCACACCCGTGACGTGTTGGTCGACGTCGCCGACCGCTACGACCTGCCGGTGCTCGCGCCGCCGATCCCGCGGACGGTGCGCTTCGCCGAAGCCAGCGCCTCAGGCTCGTCGGTGCTCGCCGGGCGCAAGAACAAAGGCGCGGCGGCCTACCGCGAGCTGGCAAGGCGTTGGTCAAGCACTGGAAGACCGGCAAACCGCTGCCGACGTTCGACATCGAGATGTAGCGCCGCGCCTGCGTTGTGTGCGCTGAGGGCTTTCGGTGTGCGGTGACGGTGCCTTCGCTCGGCGTGTCGCCGCCCTGACTGCACACGCAACGCCGTGACTGCACTCGCGCGGCGCTGACCGGCACCGATGCGAAGTGACGTTGCCGAGCGCGCAAGCCAAGCCAAGGCCGCACACGCGGGTCAGCCCAACGCCACCACGGTGTCGCCGCGCTGCTCGAACACCCGGGACCCCGAAACGGCCGGGACCACCGCTGAATTGCTCGGCGGCCGGTTCACCGGAATGTAGCGTTCGTTCGCGCCGCTGACCGGGTCGTAGACTCCGATCGCGCCGGTGACCGGCACGAGCAGCCGGCCCGCCATCATCACACCCGGGCCCAACGGTGCCGTCGTCCCGCCCGCGGCAATGGTGTAGCGCAGGGTCAGGTTGCTCGCCTCGAAAACCATCAGCGAATCGCCGGTCCACCACGTCATCAGGTTGCCCGCCTGTGACATCACGGCCGAGCTCGACGGCGGCTTGGCCAGCAGCGTGCTCGATACCGTGGTGCCGGTCTCGTCGACCACATCGATCCTGGGCTGCGCGCCGGAATTACCGGGCAGATACACCGCCGTGTTGTTCTCCCAGACGGTCAGCACGCGGGCGCCCGAATCCGTCCGGATCCCGGGTTCGGCGACCACGATGTTGTTGGGGTTCGTCGTCATCCTTGCCCGGGCGCAACAGCACAAGACGCAGGTCGGCCTCGTCCGCGCAGCTCTCGAGCACCGATACCGCCGACGAGCTGGCCGCGGCCGAGAACAGCCGGCAGCCGGAGTGCAGTCCCCGCGATCGACGGCTTCACCCGCGCGTCGGTCTCGCCATAGGCCAGCATCCGCACCATGTCCGAGCGCCACAGTTCCAGCCGGGTGTCGCCAACCGACAACACCGTCGTGCCGTCCGAAAAGAGGCGCACCCGCGGATCGGCGTAGCCGCTGCGGGCGGGTCCCGCGCTGGCCCGTGGCCCCGTCGAGCGTGCTGACCTGCCCGCATCCGCGGTCGTCTTGGTAGACCGCGACGGCCAAGTGGTAGACCCAGGACACCCCGCACAGGTCGGTGTCTCGGGCATAGCTCCAAAGGGTCTGACCCGTGCCCGGGTCGCGTCCGTCGACTTGGCGGCCGTCGCCGGTGGCCACCGCCCCGCTCACCACCACGGGCGCCGTGGTGGCGGGACTGGCGGCGGTCCACAGCTGTTTCAGGGTGGCCGGCACTTCTTGGGCCGGGGTCGGGGTGGGCGCCGGAATGCCGGCCGGCCGGCTGATGGTGGCCCGGGCGTCGCTGGTCAACCAGATCAGCGACGCGGCCACGGCGACGACGACCGCGATCGCCGCGGCAGCCAAAATGTCGCCTTTGGTCCGGCGCTCGGGTCTGACCATAAGTCAGCGAGGGCTCAGTTGGCTTGGGTGGCGGCGGTTCCGCGGGTTTGCGGCGCCGACGGCGGCGCCGCGCGGGTCCTGTGGCCATTGGGCGGCGTCTCCGCGCCCGCTTCACCGTTGCATCGCTGGAGGCGAGGCGCCGGCGGGGTGTCCGGTGACGGGTTGCGCCGCCACGGGTGCGCCGGCGCTGGTGCCCGAGCGCGTACGTCCCGATTTTTCCGCTTCTGGCCGTCGGTCGAGCCTTTGCGTTCGCCGTCGCGCCGCTTGACCGGCGACTTGCGTGCCGTGCCGACGGTGCCGACCGCCTCGGTCGGGATGCCCATCTCCGCGTACAGGTGCGGCGAGTTGGAGTAGGTCTCGGCCGGGTCGGGGGAGCCCAGGCCGAGCGCCTTGTTGATCATCGTCCAGCGGGGGAGTTCGTCCCAGTCCACCAGGGTGACCGCGATGCCGGTCTTGCCGGCGCGGCCGGTGCGCCCGATGCGGTGCACGTAGGCCTGTTCGTCCTCGGGGCACTGGTAGTTGATGACGTGGGTGATGTCGTCGATGTCAATACCGCGGGCGGCGACGTCGGTCGCGACCAGCACGTCGACGTCACCGGTGCGGAACGCCTTGAGCGCCTTCTCCCGGGCGATCTGGCCCAGATCGCCGTGCACGGCGCCGACCTTGAAGCCCCGCTCGGCCAACTCGTCGGCGACCTTCTGCGCGGTGCGCTTGGTGCGGGTGAAGACCATCGTCGCGCCGCGCCCCTCGGCCTGCAGTATCCGGCTGACCATCTCCACCTTGTCCATCGCGTGGGCGCGGTAGACGAACTGCTCGGTGGTGTCGTGGGTTGCCGCCGAGTGCGGCGCCTCGGCCCGGATATGGGTGGGCTGGTCCATGAACGTGCGGGCCAGCGTGATGATCGGGTCCGGCATGGTCGCCGAGAACAGCATCGATTGCCGGTCGGCGGGAATTTGGCGCAGTATCCGCTCGATGTCGGGCAGAAAGCCCAGGTCGAGCATCTCGTCGGCCTCGTCGAGCACCAGCACGGACAGCCCGCCCAGCTGCAGGTGACCCTGCTGGCACAGGTCGAGCAGCCGGCCGGGGGTGCCCACCACCACGTCGGCGCCGCGCGTGCAGCGCCTCGATCTGCGGCTCGTAGGCGCGTCCCCCGTAGATGGACACCACCGACAGCCGGCGGCCCTCGTCGGCGGTCAGGTACTTGGCGGCGGTGGCCAGGTCCCCGGTGACCTGCAGGCATAGCTCCCGGGTCGGCACCACGACCAGGGCCCGTGGTGTGCCATTGAGCGGCCGTGACACCGCCACCGTCGGTGATGCGCTGCAGCAGCGGCACGCCGAAGGCGAAGGTCTTGCCCATGCCGGTGCGGGCCTGGCCGATCACGTCGTCGCCGGCGAGGGCCAGCGGCAAGGTTAGTTCTTGGATAGCAAAGGCATGCTCGATGCCTTTTTCGCCTAGTGCTCGGACGATTTCGTCGCGGACGCCAAGTTGTGGCAAAGGTCGGTTCAATTTTGCTTGTCAATGCGGTCATACGTGGGTGACGAGCCTTTCGGTGACTATTCGGTTTGGGTCGGTGTTTCTCTGCGGTCACGCGCGCACGAGTTCCGACTCCGAATACGTCGCCGAGTAGCGGCCCCGGGTCGGCCTGAGCGGGGCTCGGGCCAGGCGGGCCAGCTGTGCACGCACATTTCGCCGGTACCGGCGGTAAGAGAAATACAGCCAATACCTACAAGCATGATAGCTGGTCGACAGCCGGCGCCCGGCTTTCGGCCAAGTCCGACGACTAGAGTGTTGCCATGACCCCGCCCTCCTCCGCCGACCGGGTGGACGATTCCCCCACCACCTCACCGGTGTCGGCTGATCACCCGGGTGTCAACGAATTGTTCGCGGTGCTGGCATATGGCGAGGTCGCTGCGTTTTACCGGCTCACCGACGAGGCGCGGATGGCGCCCGACCTACGGGGCCGGATCTCCATGGCGAGCATGGCCGCCGCCGAGATGCAGCACTACGAGCTACTGCACGATGCCCTGGCGAGCCGCGGTGTCGATGTGGTGTCGGCGATGGCGAAGTACGTTTCGGCGCTGGAAAACTACCACCGGCTGACCATGCCGAGTACGTGGCTCGAAGCTTTGGTGAAGACTTACGTCGGCGATGCCCTCGCCGCCGACTTATATCTGGAGATCGCCGACGGGCTGCCCGATGAGATCGCCGACGTCGTGCGGGCGGCGCTGGCGGAGACCGGGCACTCGCAATTCGTCGTCGCCCAGGTCCGCGCCGCCGTGGCCGCCAGCGGTAAACAGCGCAGCCGGCTGGCGCTGTGGTCTCGTCGCCTGTTCGGCGAAGCGATCACCCAGGCCCAGTACGTGCTGGCCGAGCACGACGAGCTGGTCGACCTGGTGGTGTCCGGCCCGGGCGGCCTGGGTCAGCTCGGTGCGTTCTTCGACCGTCTGCAGGACACGCACGACCGGCGGATGCGCGAACTCGACCTGAGCTGACCGATTAGCGGGTGCAGGTCGCCATGTTCCCGTTGTTGGTCGACGCCCGCACCGTTTGGCCGGCGGCATTGACGACCGAGCAATTGAGCCGGCTGTAGAAGCTGGTCGCGACGACCGACTCGGTCTGGACGCCGGGGTTCAGGACGATCACCTTCGACCATGGCAGCGAGACGTTGAACTCCGTCTGCGGGTAACCGCGGGCGTCCGTGTAAACCACGTTCACCAGGTCCAGGAGCTGTTTCGACCCGGCCACGGTGTAGACGACCGTGCGCGGATTCACCCCGACCGGTGGCGGCGGCACCGTCGGAGCCGGCGCGGCGGTCGGCGTTCGCGTGGGCCCGATGCCGGGCAATGTGCTGGGCGGGGGCACTGTGGTCACCGTCTCGGGCGGCAATTGGGGCGCCTGAGCGGAGCTCGGAGGACTGCTGGGAGCGCTGGGCGGCGCCGTCGTCCTGGGCGTCGACGGCACGGACGTCAGCGGAGCCGGCGCCCCAACGGTCGCCTTGGTCGACGCGCTGTCTCCGCTGTTGACGATCACCGCCGTCGCAATGGCGCCCAGGGCCACCACCGCGCCGAGAATCCCCGCGAACGGGCGCCATCGGCCCTCGGACGGCCAGGCCAACTCGCCGTAGCCGTCCTGGATATCGGCTCCGTCATTGCCTGCGTCGTCGGGGTAGTCGTGGACTGGGCCTTGGACTGGACCGAGACGATCGGTGAGTGTGTGTCTGATGGTGCCGATGGTACTGATGTGATTTTGGGGTATCCGCCGGCCGACGGCACGTTGGCCCAGCTGGAAGCCAATCGTTACCTTCGTGCAGCCGGTTCGCTTACCGCGAACCACTGCCTCGCGCCCGTCCACTAGCCTGCTGCTGACACGTCTGCTTCGACTTCAATGCCAAAATGCCAACGGAAGGGGTCACCGTGGAGGTCAAGATCGGTATCACGGAAAGTCCGCGCGAGCTGCTCCTATCCAGTACGCAGACACCCGGCGAAGTCGAAGAACTCGTTAACGCTGCACTGCGCGAAGGCTCGGGCCTCCTGAGCCTGAGCGACGAACGGGGCCGTCGCTTTCTGATTCAGACGTCCAAGATCGCCTATGTCGAGATCGGTGTTGCCGACACCCGCCGGGTCGGCTTCGGCATCGGGGCGGAAGCGGCCGCGAAGGCCGCGGGGAAGGCCGCTAAAGGCGAGTAAGCGGCACGTGTGACAGCCCGCCCCAGGCGAACTGGACGGTGCCCTCAACGGCGTCCGCCTTGGAAATCGGACGGTCGGAGTCCAGCCAATACCGGGCGCAGTCGACGCTGATGCCGACCAGTCCCACCGCGATCATCCGGGCGCGGTGCGGGTCCAGTCCGGAATCGGCGCTGATCAGGGCGAAGACGGCGTCGATGCACGATTCCGTAGCGACCCGGACCTGCGCGGCCACCTCGGGTTCGGTGACGTAGTCGTTCTCGAAAATCAGCCGGTAACCCTGGCTGTCGTGCTCGATGAAGTCGAAGAACGCCTGGACCGCGGAGTGCAACCGGCGCCGGTTATCGGTGGTGGTGCTCAACGCCTGCTGCACGCCGGAAACCAGGTTTTCGACGTGGCGGGCCAGCACCGCCAAATACAGCTCGAGCTTGCTCGAAAAGTGTTGGTAAAGAACGGGTTTGCTGACTCCCGCGCGGTCGGCGATCTCGTCCATGCCGGCGGCGTGGTAGCCGTGGTCGACAAAGACGTCGCTGGCAACAATCAGCAATTGGCCGCGACGCTCGTCCCGCGGCAACCGATTACCCCGTCGGCTGGCGGCCGCCACGCCGTCCGCCGGCCGGCCGCGGTCGGTCGGTCTGA
The DNA here is from genome assembly GCA_963703795.1 of uncultured Actinomycetota bacterium. Taxonomy (GTDB): domain Bacteria; phylum Actinomycetota; class Actinomycetes; order Mycobacteriales; family Mycobacteriaceae; genus Mycobacterium. The sequence goes on from CAVPFT010000004.1 coordinate 114,856, forward strand.
CGGCACGCCGTGCTGCTGCCTTGGCGAGATCGCTCATCGAGTCCTCATCTGATTGTGGGCGACTGACCGCCGGACCCCCGGGGCCAGCCGCGCGCGGCTCGTCGCAAAGACATTACTACCCGAGACGCGTTCGTGATTGTCATCGCCGACGTTGTCGCTGGCAGAAACGCTGTCGGGCGGTGCGTTCGGGCGCGCCAAGGGGCGGTCGCGGTGTCCGCTGTGCAATCCTGGGGAAATGACGTCCCAGCGGCCTGTGCGCGGCACCGGTCGAGTTCCCGTGCTTCGTGACGAGTGGCGGGAACCGCTTCGGGCGCTGCGTGACCCGATCGCCAGGGAGCCCGGACGGGGCCGGCCCGACCGTGGCCGGCCGCGCCAATGGCGCAAACGAACCTGGCTGGGACGCTTCGTATCTACTTATGGTTGGCGCGCGTATGCGTTGCCCGTTCTCGTGGTCCTCACCGCACTGGTGATCTACCAGACGGTCACCGGCACGAGCGCGCCGAAACCGGTGGCGAGTCAACCGATCCAGGGTCCGCCTGACATCGGCGCGGTGGGCACCTCGATCATCGACGCACCGCCTCGCGGGCTCGCCGCCTTCGACGCGAACCTGCCGGCCGGGACGCTGCCGGACGGCGGCCCCTTCACTGAGGCGGGCGACAAGACTTGGCATATCGTGCCGGGCACGACGCCACAGGTCGGTCAGGGCACCGCCAAGGTGTTCCGATACACCGTCGAGGTCGAGAACGGCATGGATCCCACGATGCTCGGCGGGGACAACACATTTGCCGAGATGGTCGACCAGACGCTGGCCAATCCCAAGGGCTGGACGCACAACCCGCAATTCGCGTTCGTCCGGATCGACAACGGGAAACCCGACTTCCGCATTTCGCTGGCCTCCCCGGTGACGGTGCGTGGAGGGTGCGGGTACGAATTCCGGCTGGAAACCTCCTGCTACAACCCGGTATACGGGTCCGACCGCCAGGCGCGGGTGTTCATCAACGAGGCGCGCTGGGTGCGCGGAGCGATGCCTTTCGAAGGCGACGTCGGTTCGTACCGGCAGTATGTGATCAACCACGAGGTCGGCCACGCCATTGGGTACGTGCGTCACGCGCCCTGCGAACAGCAGGGCGGTCTGGCTCCGGTGATGATGCAGCAGACGTTCTCCACGTCGAATGACGATGCGGCCAAGTTCGACCCCGATGTCGTGAAGGCCGACGGGAAGACCTGCCGGTTCAACCCCTGGCCGTATCCGATCGCCTGACAGCCTGCCGGGTGTTCCGCTGGCGCAGGCTCGAGGCCAGCCAAGGGAAGCAACTCCGGTTGTTTGCCGTTGATCCGGGCAACTGCTGTGATGGATAGAAGCCAACCGAGGAGATGTTCGGTGTCGACATCCGCGACATCGCTGCCGCCGCTGGTCGAGCCCGCGGACCAGTTGAGTCGCGATGAGGTGGCCCGCTATAGCCGCCATCTGATCATCCCCGATCTGGGCGTCGACGGTCAGAAGCGGCTCAAGAACGCTCGGGTCCTGGTGATCGGCGCCGGCGGACTCGGCGCACCCGCGTTGCTCTACCTGGCCGCCGCCGGCGTCGGCACCATCGGCATCGTCGACTTCGACGTCGTCGACGAGTCGAACCTGCAGCGTCAGATCATCCACGGCGTGGCCGACGTCGGACGGTCCAAGGCGCAATCGGCGCGCGACTCGATCGTCGCGATCAACCCGCTGGTCGAGGTGCGATTGCACGAGTTCAGGCTGGATCGCGGCAACGCGGTCGAGCTGTTCACGCAATACGACCTGATCGTGGACGGCACCGACAACTTCGCCACCCGGTACCTGGTCAACGACGCCGCGGTGTTGGCCGGAAAGCCCTACGTGTGGGGGTCGATCTACCGATTCGAGGGCCAGGTCTCGGTGTTCTGGGAGGACGCTCCGGGCGGGCGGGGCCTCAACTACCGGGACCTCTACCCGGAGCCGCCGCCCGCCGGCACGGTGCCCTCGTGCGCCGAGGGCGGCGTCCTGGGCATCATCTGCGCCTCCATCGCGTCGGTGATGGGCACCGAGGCGATCAAGCTGATCACCGGGATCGGCGAACCGCTGCTCGGCCGGTTGATGATTTACGACGCGCTGGAGATGAGCTACCGCACGATCAAGATCCGCAAGGACCCGTCAGAGGCTTTAAGGCCGAGGATCACCGAACTGATCGACTACGAGGAATTCTGCGGTGTGGTGTCCGAAGATGCCGCCGAGGCGGCCACCGGCTCCACCATCACGCCGCGGGAATTGCGCGAGTTACTCGACTCCGGCAGGAAGCTGGCCCTGATCGACGTTCGCGAGCCCGTGGAGTGGGACATCGTGCACATCGACGGCGCGCAGCTGATCCCACAGTCGTCGATCAACTCGGGTGAGGGGCTCGCGAAGCTGCCCCACGACCGGATGGCGGTGCTGTACTGCAAGACGGGCGTGCGCTCGGCCGAGGTCCTGGCCGCGGTGAAGCGGGCCGGATTTTCCGATGCGGTCCACTTGCAGGGCGGGATCGTGGCGTGGGCCAAACAGATGCAGCCCGACATGGTGATGTACTGACCCGATACCCAGTGTTTGTCTGGCGGCGACCCGCCGCGCCCGGCTTCGCCGCGCTCGCGGTCGCCGCAGGTGGGCTCCATTAGGCTACCTGTGTGAATGTCGAACCACCGCCCCAGCATGTGCTGGCGGCGTTCGGTTTGACTGGTGTGAAGCCTGTCGTCCTGGGTGCTAGCTGGGAGGGCGGCTGGCGATGTGGTGAGGTCGTCCTGTCGGTCGTGGCCGACAACGCCCGTGCGGCCTGGTCGGCCCGGGTACGGGAGACGTTGTTCGTGGACGGGGTCCGGCTGGCCCGGCCGGTTCGCTCGACCGACGGGCGATACGTGGTTTCCGGCTGGCGGGCGGACACCTTCGTGGCCGGCACGCCGGAGCCCAGGCATGACGAGGTCGTCTCGGCGGCGGTGCGGCTGCACGAGGCGACGGGCAAACTGGAACGCCCCCGATTCCTGACCCAGGCGCCCACCGCGCCCTGGGGGGACGTCGACGTTTTCATCGCCGCCGACCGCGCCGCGTGGGAGGAACGGCCGTTTCAATCGGTGCCGCCCGGCACGCGGACGGCCCCGCCGACGGCGGACGGCCGGCGATCGATCGAGCTGACCAACCAGCTCGCCACCTTGCGCAGGCCGACCAAGAGCCCCAACCAGCTGGTACACGGGGATCTCTACGGCACAGTGCTTTTCATCGGCACCGCGGCGCCGGGGATCACCGATATCACGCCCTACTGGCGGCCCGCATCGTGGGCGGCGGGGGTGGTTGTCGTCGACGCGCTGTCGTGGGGCGAGGCCGACGACGGGCTCATCGAACGCTGGAACGCGTTGCCGGAATGGCCGCAGATGTTGTTGCGGGCGTTGATGTTTCGCCTGGCGGTGCACGCGCTGCACCCGCGATCGACCGCGGAGGCGTTTCCCGGTCTGGCCCGAACCGCGGCCCTGGTCCGGATGGTGCTCTAGGCGCTGATGCTTCACGCCGGCCTCGACGAGCGTTCCGCCGCCCCCGCCGCCCAACGTGTATCCAGCGCGAAAAAATCGCCAAAATCTCGCGCTGAGTACACGTTCGGCGAAAAGTGGGACCGGTGGTGCGACGGTGCTCAGTCCGGGAACTCGTAGCGAACTTTGCCTAGCGCGACCCTGCCGTCGACCGCAAGAACGCCTTCGGCGCGCAGCAACTCCAGCTGCCGGCTGGTCAGGTGCCGCGCGGGGCGCCCGGACGCGGTGATCACCCGATGCCAGGGCAAGTCCGAGGAGTCGGTCCGCATGATCCATCCCACGATGCGCGGACTGGAAAGCCCTGCGACGGCTGCGATGTCGCCGTAGGTGGCGACCCGGCCGGAGGGGATTGCCGCGACCAGCGAACGCACTCGCTCGACCTGCTCTTCGGTCACGGCCGCCACGTCAGCGGCCTTCCAACTGCGTGCGGACCAGCGCCGCGACCTCGTCGGGCTTGGCGCAGGGCACCATGTGGTTGCAGTCGAAATCCAGCAGCTGAAAATCGGGTCCCAAGCGTTCCTGAAGTCCGGCGATCAACCGGTCGCTGACATACGGCGGCGACGTCTGCTTTGCCCGCACCAGCGTCGTCGCCGTTCCGGGGGGCGGGAGCACGATATCGCGGGCCAACTCACTCCAGTAGGACATCATCGCCGGCATGCTGACGCGCCAGCGCAGCCGCCCGCTGGGCAACGTGATGAGGTGCTCGTCAATTTCGGTTTGGAGCAACGCGGGGTCCACATCCGCCCACGAGCCGGCCGCCTTTTCCACGCGGGCCTCCTCGGCGTTCGGGTAGTCGGGCGAGGAAAACATCCCGTCGGCGATGTCGCGCATCCACACACCGTCCAACCCGACCGCCGGGTCGAGCAGCAGCAAAGCCGCCACCCGGTCCGCGCGAGCCGCGGCCAGCCGCAGCGCCAGCGCGCCGCCGAACGAGTGCCCGACCACCAGCACCGGTGCGTCGGCCTCGTCGTCGAGCAGCGCGGCCAACGCCGAGACGTTGGCGTCGATGGACCACGGCGCCGCCCAGGATGACCTACCGTGGCCGAGTAAATCGGGTGCGGCGATGGCGATTTCGGGAAGATAGCCTGCCAGATGTCGCCAGCGTCCCCCGTAACCGGTCAGCCCGTGAATGGCAAGCATCCGCACCGGACCGGCGGGTCCGTAGCGGTGCACATGAAGGTTGGCCGGTTCAGAGATCGTCATCCCACTCGTCGTCGGTGGGGACGATGAAAGCCTGCTCGATCACGTCGGCTTCGTTGGCCTCGCGATCCTTGGCGTCGTCGTCCAGGTACGCGGTGTCCAAGCCGGCGTCGTCGTCGGAATCGACGGCCTGGCGCTGTTCCGCCGCGTCGGCTTCGGGCACCACGTCATCGGGACCAACGCCCTCGACGTCGTTCACGGTCTCCAATCCCTCCTCACCCGCATCCGGCTGACATGGCCGACTTGTCAGACCCTAGTGATTGCATGCAGCCATGTCACACACCTGGGAAGCCGAGGCGCGTGCCGCGCTGGCGCCCGACCTGCGCGGGCTGGTGCGTGTCCTGGGCGGGCCCGGCACCGGGAAGAGCTGCCTGCTGGTCGACGCGGCGGTCACTCAGATCGGCCTCGGCGTCGACCCGGAATCGGTTCTGCTGCTTTCGGGTTCCGGCCGGATCGGGATGCGGGAGCGCAGCAGGTTGACGACGGCGCTGCTGCGATCGGGCCCACGGGTCGCCGTTCGCGAGCCGTTGGTGCGCACCGTGCACAGCTACGCGTACGCGGTCCTGCGGCGGGCCGCCGAGCGTGCCGGCGATGCGCCCCCGCGACTGGTCACCAGCGCCGAACAGGACGCCATCATCCGGGAACTGCTGGCCGGTGACCTCGAGGACGGACCGCGCGCCGCGACGGCGTGGCCGGCCGATCTGCGGCCCGCGCTGCGCACCGCCGGGTTTGCCACCGAACTGCGAAACCTGTTGGCGCGCTGCGCCGAACGTGGTGTGGACCCGCAGGAACTGGAGCGACTGGGGCGTCGGTGCCGCCGCCCGGAATGGACCGCCGCCGGCCAATTCGCGCGGCAATACGAGCAGGTGATGTTGCTGAGGGCGGCGGTCGGGACGGCGGCGCCGCAGGCCACGACGCCGGCGCTGGGTGCCGCCGAACTGGTGGGCGCCGCGCTGGAGGCTTTCGCCGTCGATCCCGAATTGTTGGCGGCCGAACGCGCCCGCGTCCGCGTCTTGCTGATCGATGATGCCCAGCAACTCGATCCGCAGGCGGCCGGCCTGGCCCGGGTGCTGGCCGCGGGCACGGACCTGACCCTGGTCGCCGGTGACCCCAACCAGGCGGTGTTCGGCTTCCGGGGCGGCGAAGCTTCCGGCTTGTTGGACGATGATTCACCGTCGGTGACGCTGACGATGTCGCATCGCTGTGCGCCGGCCGTGGCGCATGCCGTCAGTGGCGTCGCGCGCCGACTGCCCGGCAGCCACGCCGGCAGGCGCATCGACGGTACCGGGGCCGACGACGGATGGGTCACGGCGCGCCTGGCCGCCTCGGCGCACGCGGAATCGGCGATGATTGCCGACGCGTTGCGGCGTGCGCACCTGATCGACGGGATTCCGTGGTCGCAGATGGCGGTCATCGTCCGGTCGGTGCCACGGATCGGTGCGCGGCTGCCGCGCGCGTTGGCCGCCGCCGGGGTCCCGGTTGCCGCACCCGCGTCAAGCGGACCGTTGTCGGGCGAGCCGTCGGCGCGGGCGCTGCTCACGGTTCTGGCTGCCACCGCCGACCGACTCACAGGTGAACAAGCGCTGGCACTGCTGACCGGGCCCATCGGTCGCGTTGACCCGGTGTCGCTTCGGCAACTGCGCCGAATACTGCAACGCGCCAACCCCGATCGCCCGCCGGGCGACGTCGGAGGTCTTCTGGTCGAGGCGCTGCAGGCCGACGCGCCGTATTCCGGAGCGTGGTCACGCCCGCTGCAGCGGGTGCGCGCGGTGCTGAACGCGGCCGCGCGGTGCGATCGCGACGGCCAAGACCCGCGCTACACCCTATGGGCCGCCTGGCACCGGTCCGGCCTGCAGCGTCGCTGGCTATCCGCCAGCGAGCGCGGCGGCCCCGCCGGCGCCCAGGCGACCAAAGACCTGGACGCCGTGACGGCGTTGTTCGACATCACCGATCACTACGTCTCCCGCACGCCCGGCGCCTCGTTGCGCGGACTCGTCGAGCACGTCGCGGCGCTGCAGGTGCCGGGCGCCAACCCCGACCCGGTGTCCGAGGTGGAACAGGTCAGGGTGCTCAGCGCGCACGCCGCGCTGGGACATGAATGGGATTTCGTGGTCATCGCGGGGTTGCAGGAAGGGTTGTGGCCCAACACGGTTCCGCGGGGTGGTGTGCTGGGCACCCAACGCCTGCTCGACGTGCTGGACGGTGTCACCGAGGATGCCTCGGTGCGGGCGCCGCTGCTGGCTGAGGAGCGCAGGCTGCTGGTGGCGGCGATGGGGCGTGCCCGGCGCCGGCTGCTGGTGACCGCGGTCGACAGCGACACTGGCGGCGCGGGCCTGGGGGCCGCCCTGCCGTCGGCGTTCTTCTACGAGATCGCGCGGTGGGCCGACGGCGACGGTGATCCCGTTGCCGTGCAACCCGTCTCCGCGCCGCGGGTATTGTCAGCGGCGGCGCTGGTGGGGCGGCTCCGCGGTGTCGTGTGTGCGCCGGACGGCGCCGTTGACGACATCGTTCGCGATTGTGCGGCAACGCAATTGGCTCGGTTGGCCAAAGCCGGTGTGCCGGGCGCCGACCCGGCCGGCTGGCACGGATTGATTCCGGTCAGCACAACTGAGCCGCTGCGGGGTGCCGGCGACCTCGTCACGTTGACGCCGTCGACTCTGCAGGCACTCAACGACTGCCCACTGCGCTGGTTGGCCGAACGGCACGGCGGAACCGACGGACGTGATCTGCGGTCCACCATCGGAACGCTGCTGCATGCGCTGATCGCCGAGCCCGGCAAAAGCGAATCGGAATTACTGGCGGCGCTGGAGCGGGCCTGGGAGCATCTGCCCTTCGACGCCCGGTGGCACGCGGCAAACGAGCTGGCCCGGCACCGCGCAATGGTTGAGGCGTTCGTCGAGTGGCGAGCGCAGTCCCGGGGCGAATTGACCGAGGTCGGCATCGAGGTGGATGTCGACGGAACCCTGGGGACGCCGCGCGATGACGGCGGCGGAATTCGGCTGCGCGGCCGGGTCGACCGCCTGGAACGCGACGGGGCCGGGCGGCTGGTGATCGTCGACATCAAGACCGGCAAAACACCGGTCAGCAAGGACGACGCCCAACAGCACGCGCAGCTGGCGATGTACCAACTGGCGGTGGCCGAGGGCCTGATTCCCGCCGGTGACGAGCCCGGCGGCGCGCGGCTGGTCTACGTGGGCAAGCCCGGCGCCGCGGGGGCCACCGAACGCGAGCAGGATCCGCTGACAACGGCCGCCCGGGACGAATGGCGCGACCTCGTCCGGGTGGCGGCCGACGCGACAGCCGGGCCGCAATTCATCGCCCGCCGCAACGACGGTTGCGCGCACTGCCCGATACGCCCGTTCTGTCCGGCCCACGCCGACGGGTCAACGCCGTGAATCCGCGCTACGGCCCGGCCGAATTAGCTTGCAAGCTAGGGCTTTTCCCGCCCACCGACGAGCAGGCCGCGGTCATCGCCGCGCCGCCGGGCCCGCTGGTCGTCATCGCCGGAGCCGGCGCCGGCAAAACCGAGACGATGGCCGCGCGGGTGGTGTGGCTCGTCGCCAACGGCTACGCCGAACCCGGTCAGGTGCTGGGATTGACGTTCACCCGCAAGGCGGCCGGGCAGCTGCTGCGCCGGGTCCGCTCGCGGCTGGCGCGGTTGGCCGGCATCGGCCTTGACACCCCCGCCGGCCCGTCGACCCTCGAGCCGGTGGGCACCCCGGAGGTCAGCACCTATCACGCCTTCGCCGGCTCGCTATTGCGTGACTACGGCCTGTTATTGCCCGTCGAGCCCGACACCCGGCTGCTCAGCGAGACCGAGTTGTGGCAGTTCGCGTTCGACGTGGTCAACGGGTACCGGGGAGAGCTGCGCACCGAGAAGACTCCGGCGGCCGTCACCTCGATGGTGCTGCGGCTGTGGGGCCAGTTGGCCGAGCACCTGGTGGACACCCGCCAACTCCGCGATACCCACGTCGAGTTGGAGCGGCTGATTCACACCCTGCCGGCGGGTCCCTACCAGCGCGACCGCGGACCCAGCCAGTGGCTGCTGCGGCTGCTGGCCACCCAGACCGAGCGCGCCGAGCTGGTGCCGCTGCTCGACGCGCTGCACGAGCGCATGCGCGCGGCGAAGGTCATGGACTTCGGTGTGCAGATGGCATCCGCCGCACGGCTGGCGGTGACCTTCCCGCAGGTCGGTCAGGAACTGCGGAACCGCTACCGGGTGGTGCTGCTCGACGAGTACCAGGACACCGGGCACGCCCAGCGCATCGCGTTGTCGGCGCTTTTCGGGGGTGGCTCCAACGTTCAAGACGACGGGTTGGCGCTGACGGCCGTAGGCGATCCGATTCAGTCCATCTACGGCTGGCGCGGCGCCTCGGCGACCAATCTGCCGCGGTTCACGACCGACTTCCCCCGCTCCGACGGCGCCCCCGCGCCGGTCCTGGAGCTGCGGACCAGCTGGCGCAACCCGCCGCGCCCCCTGCGGGTGGCCAACGCCGTGTCGGCGGAGGCGCGGCGACGGTCGGTTGCGGTGCGCCCGTTGCGCCCGCGCCCCGACGCCCCGCCCGGCACCGTCCGCTGCGCGTTGCTCGCCGACGTGCGGGCCGAACGCGAGTGGATCGCCGACCACCTCTACGAGCACTACCGGCGAGCCGGCGCGGACGGCGTCAGCCCGCCGACCGCGGCGGTGCTGATACGCCGCAACGCCGATGCCGCACCCATCGCCGATGCCCTTCGCGCGCGCGGAATCCCGGTCGAGGTGGTGGGCCTGGCCGGGCTGCTGTCCATTCCCGAGGTCGCCGACGTCGTGGCCATGCTGCGGCTGGTCGCCGACCCGGCGGCCGGCGCGGCCGTGATGCGGGTGCTGACCGGCCCGCGATGGCGTCTCGGTGGTCGGGATATCGCCGCGCTGTGGCGGCGCGCGATGCAGCTCGCCGGCGGGCCCGGCTCGGGCCCGGCGTCTTCGCCCGAGGCGATCGCGATGGCGGCCGGACCTGACGCCGACACCGCCTGTCTGGCCGACGCGATCAGCGATCCCGGCCCGGCTGGCTCGTATTCGGCCGCGGGATATCGGCGCATCAAGAAGCTGGCCGGCGAATTGAGCGCCCTGCGCGGGCATCTGGGCCATCCCCTGCCCGACCTCGTCGCGGAGGTGCGCCGCGTGCTGGGCGTCGACTGCGAAGTCCGGGCGGCTGCTGCCGTCGGGCAAGCCTGGGCAGGCGCGGAACACCTCGACGCTTTCGCCGACGTCGTCGCCGGCTACGCCGAACAAGCAAGCGCCACCAGCACCGCGACCGACGTGTCGGCTCAGGCATCCAAGGCATCGGTCGCCGGCCTGCTGGCCTACCTGGACGCCGCCCAGGCAGTCGAGAACGGTTTGCCGCCCGCCCCGCCGGCGGTCGCGCGGGACCGGGTCCAGGTCCTCACGGTGCACTCGGCGAAGGGTTTGGAGTGGCAGGTGGTCGCGGTGGCGCACCTGTCCGGCGGAATCTTTCCGTCGACCGCGTCGCGGAGCACCTGGCTCACCGATGCCGCCGAGCTGCCACCGCTGTTGCGCGGCGACCGCGCCTCGGCGGGCGTGCTGGGCGTACCGGTGCTGGACACCTCGGATGTCACCAATCGAAAGCAGCTGTCGGACAAGATCTCCGAGCACCGCCGGCAGCTCGACCAGCGGCGCGTCGACGAGGAACGCCGATTGCTCTACGTGGCCATCACGCGGGCCGAGGAGACCCTGCTGGTGTCCGGTCATCATTGGGGTTCCACCGGGAACAAACCGCGCGGCCCGTCGGATTTCCTGTGCGAACTCAAGGACGTGATCGACCGTTCCACTGCCGCCGGCGACCCCTGCGGGGTGATGGAACAGTGGGCACTCGAACCCGCCGACGGCGAGCGAAACCCGCTGCGCGACAATGTTGTTGAAGCGATTTGGCCCACCGATCCGTTGGCCGCACATCGCAGCGATGTCGAACGCGGGGCGGCGCTGGTGATCAAGGCCATGTCGGCTGACGCCTGCGAGGCAGGCCCTGACACCGACGGCTGGACCGCCGACGTCGATGCGTTACTGGCCGAGCGGGCGCGGTCGCAGTGCGCGCCCGCCCGCACCCTGCCCAGCCAGCTGTCGGTCAGCGGTTTGGTAGACCTGGCGCGTGACCCGGCGGGCGCGGCGCAGCGGTTGATGCATCGGCTGCCCGCGCGTCCGGACCCGCATGCCCTGCTGGGCAACGCTTTTCATGCTTGGGTCCAGCAGTTCTACGGCGCGGAGTGGCTGTTCGATCTCGGCGACTTGCCCGGCGCGGCGGACTCTGACGTCGGCGATAACCGGGAATTGGCCGCGTTGCAGGCGGCGTTCGTCGGATCGCGGTGGGCGGCCCGCACTCCCGTGGCCGTCGAGGTGCCTTTCGAGATGCCAATCGGCGATACCGTGGTGCGCGGCCGCATTGACGCCGTGTTCGCCGATCCCGATGGCGGCGCCACCGTCGTGGACTGGAAGACGGGCGAGCCGCCGCGCGGGGCGGAAGCCATGCGGCAGGCCGCTGTCCAGCTCGCGGTCTACCGCATGGCGTGGGCCGGTTTGTCCGGAGTCCCGGAATCCTCGGTGCGCACCGCCTTCTATTACGTGCGCACCGGCACCACGGTCGCTCCCGACGAACTGCCTGATCCCGCTGAGCTGGCGGGGTTGTCCCGCGCTAGCGGGGCGTGAGGTCCGCTGCCCGAGTATTCGCCGACCCGCCATCCTGGTTACATTTGAGTCGTGCGTGTCTCGTGCGCTGGGAACAAGCCGATGACGGACCGCCGTGGCAAACGGTAGGTCACGGAAACTGAGCGGTCTGGACGAAACGCTGACCGCCCAACCCGGGCACCAGTTGGTCGGCGTTCTGCGCATCCCCGACGATCACGCCAGCCCCATCCGGGTCATCGCGCGCCGGGTGGCCATGGCGTTGGTGGTGTTGTTCGGCGCGGCCGTCATCGTGTACCTGGACCCCAACGGTTACCGCGACGTGCGGGGCCAGCCGCTGACGTTCCTGGACTGCCTGTATTTCGCGGCGGTGTCGCTGTCGACGACCGGTTATGGCGACATCACCCCGTACACCGAAACCGCGCGTCTGGTCCACACCGTGATCTTTACCCCGCTGCGGATCGCATTCTTGGCCGTCTTGGTCGGCACGACGCTCGAGGTGCTCTCGGAGCGGTCCCGGCAGGCGTGGAAGATCCAGCGTTGGAGGAGCAAAGTGCGCAACCACACCATCGTGATCGGATACGGGACCAAGGGTAAATCGGCGGTCGCGGCAATCCTCGGTGACGAGGCCGGCCAGGGCGACGTCGTCGTCGTCGACACCGATCGGAGCGCCCTGGAACACGCCGCAAGCGCCGGCCTGGTCACCGTGCACGGCGACGCCACGCGGTCCGATGTGCTGCGGCTGGCCGGGGCGCAACACGCCGCTTCGATCATCGTCGCCGCCAGCCGCGACGACACCGCCGTGCTGGTCACGTTGACGGCGCGGGAGATCGCGCCCAAGGCCAAGATCGTGGCGTCGATCCGGGAGGCCGAGAACCAGCACCTGTTGCAGCAATCGGGCGCGGACTCGGTGGTGGTCTCCTCGGAAACCGCAGGTCGGCTGCTCGGCCTGGCGACCACCACGCCCAGCGTGGTGGAGATGATCGAGGATCTGCTGACTCCGGACGCTGGGCTGGCAATCGCCGAACGCGAGGTCGAGCAGACCGAAATCGGCGGATCCCCGCGGCATCTGCGCGACATCGTGCTCGGTGTGGTGCGCGACGGCCACCTGCTGCGCATCGGTGCCCCCGAGGCCGACGCCATCGAGGCGACCGATCGGCTGCTCTACATCCGAGACGCAGGCCACTAGTGGCGACCGCAAGCGCGGCGGAGCCGGGCGCAGCGGGTCGCCGCCAGATCCGACTCAGCGGCGACCGCAAGCGCGGCGGAGCCGGGCGCAGCGGGTCGCCGCCAATCCGACTCAGTGGCGCTCGTGGACTTCCAGCTGCGGAATGTCCCGCTGCTGTCGCGCGTCGGCGCCGACCGGGCAGACCAGCTACGAACCGATGTCGAGACGGCCGCCGCGGGATGGGCGGATGCGGCTCTGCTACGGGTGGATTCGCGCGGTCAAGTGTTGGTCGCCGACGGCCGGGCGGTGCTCGGCGCCGCGGCTGCGCTCGCGGCCAAGCCGCCGGCCGACGCGGTCTTCCTGGGCCGCATCGAGGATGGCCGCCACGTCTGGGCCGTCCGGGGTGCGCTGCAGGCGCCCGAGGATCCCGACGTGCAAACCGAGGTGGTGAACCTCCGCGGTGTTGGCGCGATCCTCGACGACACCAGCAGTCAGTTGGTGTCGTCGGCCATCGCGCTACTGAATTGGCATGACAGTGCGCGGTTCAGCGCGACCGACGGCGCACCGACGAGAGCGGCCAGGGCGGGCTGGTCGCGGGTCAACCCGGTCACCGGTCATGAGGAGTTCCCGCGCATCGACCCGGCGGTGATCTGTCTGGTCCATGACGGCGGTGACCGTGCGGTGCTGGCTCGCCAGACGGTGTGGCCGGAGCGGATGTTCTCTCTGCTGGCCGGATTCGTCGAAGCCGGTGAATCTTTCGAAGTTTGCGTCGCCCGGGAGATCCGCGAGGAAATCGGCCTGACCGTGCGCGATGTGCGCTACCTGGGCAGCCAGCCGTGGCCGTTCCCGCGCTCGCTCATGGTCGGTTTCCATGCGCTGGCCGACCCGGCCGAGGACTTCTCGTTCAACGACGGCGAGATCGCCGAGGCGCAATGGTTCACCCGCGATGAGGTGCGGTCAGCGCTTGAGGCAGGCGACTGGAGCAGCTCGTCGGACTCGAAACTGCTGCTGCCCGGGTCGATTTCGATCGCGCGCGTGATCATCGAATCCTGGGCGGCGCTCGACTGAGGTGGCCCGGAGCAGGTCGGGTCGACTCCCTTAGCCGCCGGCCTCGGCAAGCTTGGCCTTGACCTCCGCGGCGCTCGGGTTGGTCAGCGTGGACCCGTCGGCAAACTTCACCGTCGGGACCGTCTTGTTGCCGCCGTTGACCGAGCCGACGAACTCCGCTGCGGTCGGGTCCTGTTCGATGTCGACCACGTCGTAGGGGATTCCGTTGGACTTGAGCACCGTCATGAGCCGGTGGCAGTAGCCGCACCAGGACGTCGTGTAAACGGTGAGCGAAGCGTTCGTCATAGGACTCCTAACGTACCCTGGCGACGATGCATTCCGCGTCGCGAACCGTTGGAAAGCCGGGCAGTTAGGGTGTGGCGCTGCACCCGGTTTGTCGGCCACTCCTGCAAGTATGGAAGCCAAGATGGACGCCATGCCAATGGTCGCTGACCCATTGATCGTCGGGCTGGACGACGAGCAACGCGAAGCCGTGCTGGCCCCACGCGGGCCGGTCTGTGTGCTGGCTGGCGCCGGAACGGGCAAGACCCGCACCATCACGCACCGGATCGCCCAACTCGTCGCCAGCGGTCACGTAGCCGCCGGACAGGTGCTGGCGGTCACCTTCACCCAGCGCGCGGCCGGGGAGATGCGCTCGAGGTTGCGGACACTCGCCGCCACCGCGGCCACCGGTTCCGGGGTCGGCGCGGTGCAGGCCCTGACGTTTCACGCGGCCGCGCACCGCCAGCTGCGCTACTTCTGGCCGCGGGTGGTCGGTGACACCGGCTGGCAGCTGCTCGACACCAAGTTCGCCATCGTGGCCAGGGCCGCCGGCCGTTGCCGGATCAACACGAGCACCGATGACGTGCGCGACTTGGCCGGCGAGATCGAGTGGGCCAAGGCGTCGCTGATCAGCCCCGAGCAGTACGCGACCGAGGTGGCCACCGCCGGCCGGGACATCCCCATGGACGCCGCACAGATCGCGGCCGTCTACTCCGCATACGAGGCCCTCAAAGTCCGCGACGAATCGGTGACATTGCTCGACTTCGATGACCTGCTGCTGCACACCGCGGCCGCGATCGAGAACGACGCCGCCGTGGCCGACGAGTTCCGGGGTCGATACCGCTGCTTCGTCGTCGACGAGTATCAGGACGTCACCCCGCTGCAGCAGCGCGTGCTTGCGGCCTGGTTGGGCGACCGGGACGACCTGACGGTCGTTGGCGACGCGAACCAGACCATCTATTCGTTCACCGGGGCCACGCCTCGCTTCCTGCTCGACTTCTCGCGGCAGTTTCCGGACGCCACGGTGGTGCGCCTGGAACGCGACTATCGCTCCACCCCGCAGGTGGTGTCTTTGGCCAACCAGGTGATCGCCGCGGCCCGCGGCCGCGTCGCCGGCAGCAAGCTGCAGCTGTCCGGCCAGCGCGAGCCGGGGCCGGCCCCGTCGTTTCGTGAGCATCCCGACGAGACCGCCGAGGCCGCCGCGACCGCGGCGTCGATCGCCCGGCTGATCGAATCCGGCACTCCGGCATCCGAGATCGCGGTGCTCTACCGGGTCAATGCGCAGTCGGTGGTTTACGAGGAGGCGTTGACCGAGGCGGGCATCACCTATCAGATTCGCGGCGGCGAGGGGTTTTTCAATCGTCAGGAGATCAAGCAGGCGCTCTTGGCGCTGCAGCGCGCGGCCGAGCGTGGCTCTGACGCCGCCCCGGCCGGCCCATTGCGCGACGTCGTGCGCGCGGTCCTGGAGCCGCTGGGGCTGACGGCCGAGGAACCGACCGGCACCCGGGCCCGGGACCGTTGGGAGGCGCTGACCGCGCTGGCCGAACTGGTCGACGATGAAGCGGCGCAGCGCCCGCAGCTCGAGCTCCCCGGTCTGGTGGCCGAGCTCCGGATGCGCGCCGACGCGCGGCACCCGCCGGTGGTACATGGCGTCACGCTGGCCTCACTGCACGGCGCTAAGGGACTCGAGTGGGACGCGGTGTTCCTGGTCGGGTTGGCCGACGGCACGTTGCCCATCTCGCACGCGTTGGCGCATGGCCCCGAGAGCGAGGCCGTCGAAGAGGAGCGTCGACTGCTCTACGTCGGAATCACCAGGGCGCGAATCCATTTGGCGCTCAGCTGGGCATTGGCGCGGAGCCCGGGCGGACGGCAGAGCCGCAAGCCGTCGCGGTTCCTCAACGGCATCGCGCCACAGGCGCGTGCCGATCCGGCGCCGAACAAAGCCCGGCGCAACCGAGGCACCCCAACCCGCTGCCGGATCTGCAACAACAACCTGACCACTCCGGCAGCCATCATGCTGCGGCGCTGCGAAACCTGCGCCGCCGACATCGACGAGGACTTACTGCTGCGGCTCAAGGCGTGGCGGCTGGACGTCGCCAAGGAACAGAAGGTGCCCGCGTATGTCGTCTTCACCGACAACACGCTCGTCGCGATCGCCGAGCTGCTGCCCGACGACGACGCGGCGCTGATCGCGATCCCGGGCATCGGCGCCCGCAAGCTCGAACAGTACGGGCCGGACGTGCTGGAGATGGTCAAGCAAGCGCGCTGAGGGAGGCGGCCCAGTCTGGGCCGTCGAGCGTGGGGCCTATGGACGAATTCAAGCCAGTTGCCGTACATGGGGCCCACACTCCGCGCGCCGAGGGGCAAACCAGCAGGTCAGAAAATCGGTTGTGCCGACGGGCCGCTACCATTTACCCTCGAAACCGGATTCTGCCGCCGGCTGAAGGCTGGTAGGTGGGCGGGCAAAACGAGAGGAGGGTCGCCACGGTGCTGATTAACACGATGCTCATTGACGCGTTCGGTGTAAGCGTGGCTGCCGCGGTGCTGACCGCGGGGACCCGCTATGCCGCCCATGCCGCCCACGCCGCCGCGCCGGCAACAGCGATCAAGCATCGCGCCGCCGCCGCGACTGACGCGTCCGTGGATCGGGGCCATACCTAAGCGCTAGGTAATCAGCCCGGTTTTCACCAAATGGCCACGGACCCCAAGTCAAAGGATCCGTGGCCATCGTTATGGGGTCGACAGCCCGCAACCCTGGTCCGGATCGCGAAGACAGCCAACCGACCAGGAAGCAGGTGAGCAGGACATGTCGGCACTACCAGTCCCCAGACCGACGCGCCCGGTGTTGCCGTGTCATGTCGACGATCCCGACCTGTGGTTCGCCGAGGCCCCGGCCGACCTCGAGCGCGCCAAGAGGCTTTGCGCGGGCTGCCCGATCCGGCGCCGGTGTTTGACGGCCGCGCTGGAACGGGCCGAACCCTGGGGGGTGTGGGGCGGCGAGATCCTCGAGCGAGGTTCGATCGTGAGCCACAAACGCCCGCGCGGGCGTCCCCGCAAAGGCCGCAAAGACGCCCGGAAAGACGCCGCTGCCGCCTAGCAGGTGTCAGACGACCGCGGTGTCGGGCTCGGCGAAACCGGGGACCAGCTCCTCCGATATCGCCCTGACCGGCACATGCGCATCCAGCTGGCAGAGAATCGCGGCCACCGACATGATCACCCGCATCGGGATCACGAGCTTCGGCGGTAGGTCCATCTGCCGCGCCGCCCTGATCTGGGCCACCGACCTGTCAATCTCGATGGCGGTCATGCCCTGCAGCCATTTACGCGTGTAGTGGAAGACCTCGACCTCGATGGGCTCGACGTACTGGCGCAGCATCTGGTCGATGTCGCGCACCGAAACCTGCTGGCCCTTCTGGATGAAGCCGGCCTTCTCCATCGTCGGCAACAACAAGTCGTAGTTCTTGTCGCGGGCCAACCGAATGCTCATCCCGAGCTCGATCGGCAAACCGCCGGGCAGCGGCGCGACCGCACCGAAGTCGATGACACCCATCCGTCCGCCGGGCAAGAGCATGAAGTTGCCCGGGTGGGCGTCGCCGTGCAGCATCTGCAGCCGCCGCGGCGCGTCGAAGGTGAGCTCGAGGAGCCGGGTGCCGATGAGGTCGCGCTGCTCGGGGGTTCCGTCGCGGATGATCTCGGCCATCGGCACGCCCTGCATCCATTCCTGGACGACGACCTTTGGCGCGCTGGCCACGACGTGTGGCACCGCGAAATGCGGGTGGTCCTGGTATGCCTTGGCGAAAGCGCGCTGATTGTCGGCCTCCAGTCGGTAGTCGAGTTCCATTTCGGTGCGCGCGATCAGCTCGTCGACCACACCTTGGACGTCGGCGCCCGGCGCGAGCTGTTTGACCACCCCGACCATCCGCTGCATGGTCTTCAGGTCGGCCCGCAGCGCCTCGTCCGCCCCCGGGTACTGGATCTTGACGGCCACATCGCGGCCATCCGACCAGACCGCCTTGTGCACCTGGCCGATGCTGGCCGAGGCGACCGGGGTGTCGTCGAACGAACTGAACCGGTCCCGCCATTTGGTGCCGAGCTGCGCGTCGAGCACCCTGTGCACCTTGGTGGCGGGCAGCGGCGGCGCGTCCTTCTGCAGTTTCGTCAATGCCTCGCGGTAGGGCTCGCCGTACTCCTCGGGAATCGCGGCTTCCAACACCGACAGGGCCTGACCCACCTTCATCGCCCCGCCCTTGAGCTCGCCCAGGACCGTGAACAACTGGTTGGCGGCCTTCTCCAGCAGCTCGGCCTGGACCTCGTCTCGCGACTTACCGGTCAACCGTTTGCCGAAGCCAAGCGCCGCCCGACCGGCGAAGCCGACCGGAATGCTGGCCAGCTTCGCGTTGCGCGCGGCGCGGCCGCGCTTGATGTCTGCCACGCCCCTATCATCCATCACGGTTGACACCCCGTGTTGTCGATCTGCCCACAACCGGGTGTACGCACGAGCACAGCGGATGCTTGGTCCATTGACGCGCGACGATGGAGCCGGTATTGATGTCGAACTCCAAGGTGGCGTTGAGCGCCGGCGGCGGCTCCGGATCGGGCACTTTCTCACGCCCGCGCACCGCCGCGATCACCCGGTTCACCTGGCTGAGCGCCAGGGCCGCGGTTGCCAACAGGGTGGCCCGGTCGGCCACCCCGACGGTATCGCGCAGCTGGGCTGCGATGGCCGGCCATGCGGCGTCCCGGTCACTGCGGTGCAGGTCCGCGCACCCCAAACAGCTGGTCACTCCGGGGATGACTAGCGGGCCCACCAGGCCGGTGCCGTCGCGCACCCGAACCGGGAGGTGCGCAACGCCCTGGCTGTGCAGGTCGCGCAGCATACGCGGATCGGCCACCAGGTAGTCCGTCAGCACCACCAGGTCCGCGGCGCCGTGCGAAACGGTGGCATGCGGCTGGCTGCTGTGGGCAATTCGGGCCCCTGAGCAGCGCAACGCCTCGACGAGCAGCTCCGACAGCGGCCCGCGGCCGTGGATGCGGATCGACGCGGCCCGGCCCCCGGACGGCCGGCATTCGGTCGCGACGCCGGCGCCCACCAGTTGCGCGACGAGGTTTGTCAGGCCGTCCGCGTCCTTCAACCCGCGGTTGGCGGCCTGTCGCTGCAACTCGGACACCGGAGTCGGTGACCGCATGGACCGCAGTAGTGTGGCTAACTCCGTAGCGGCCAGGCCGCCCGGCGGACGGACCAGCACGGCACGGCGTGGATCCCAGCCGACCTGGACGGCGCCGTCGGGTCGCAGCAGCACCGGCATCGCGGGGTCAAGCGCATACAGCGAAAGCGCGGCCGGCGACATGGGGTGAAACTGTGCCACGCCGTGCGCCGGCGCCTGGATCAGTTATCCACAGGCGGCCCGGTCTAACGACCGGCAGCCGACACGTGGCGCCCAGACGCCGATGCGCATCCCTATTTAGATTCGATCACCGACACCGTGTTATCGGAGTAGTTGGGGACGTAGACGGTGTGGTTGCCCGGGTCGACCGCCACCCCGCCCGGGTGCTTGCCGACGGGCACGGTGGCGGTGACGGTGCGCGTCGAGGCGTCGATCACCGACATCGTGTTGTCCCCGTAGTTGGTGACGTAGCCGGTGTGGTTGCCCGGGTCCACCGCCACCCCGCCCGGGTGCTTGCCGACGGGCACGGTGGCGGTGACGGTGCGCGTCGAGGCGTCGATCACCGACATCGTGTTGTCCCCGTAGTTGGCGACGTAGACGGTGTGGCTGCCCGGGTCCAGCGCCACCCCGATTGGATCCTTCCCGACGGGCACGGTGGCGGTGACGGTGCGCGTCGAGGCGTCGATCACCGACACCGTGTGGTCGTCGTGGTTGGTGACGTAGACGGTGTGGCTGCCCGGGTCCAGCGCCACCCCACCCGGGTGCTTGCCGAGGGGCACGGTGGCGGTGACGGTGCGCGTCGAGGTGTCGATCACCGACACCGTGCCGTCGTCGGAGTTGATGACGTAGCCGGTGTGGTTGCCCGGGTCCACCGCGACCCCGTAAGGGTGCTTGCCGACGGGCACGGTGGCGGTGACGGTGCGCGTCGAGGTGTCGATCACCGACATCGTGTTGTCGAAGTAGTTGGTGACGTAGACGGTGTGGCTGCCCGGGTCCAGCGCCACCCCGTGCGGGTGCTTGCCGGCGGGCACGGTGGCGGTGACGGTGCGCGTAGAGGCGTCGATCACCGACATCGTGCCGTCGTCGTCGTTGGTGACGTAGACGGTGTGGCTGCCCGGGTCCACCGCCACCTGGTACGGGCGCTCGCCGACGGGCACCGTAGCCCTGTTAGTCGGACCAGCCGATCGGGAACTCCCCGACAAACTCCCACAACCAGATAGGACCACCGTGGCCAACGCGACGGCACCGATGACCGCTAGCACGCGGGTGAGCACCGGTGTCGGCACGAGCCGCCAGCGTTCTCGGGTTCGTTGATCATGGCCGCTGGCGGTCATAAGCGCTCTCCTGGTCGTCTTTATGCTCGCTTGTAGTGTGCGCCTAGCGACTAACCGTCATACGTGAGTTCCTCGAGCTCGTCGTCGTCGCGCGGACACCGGAGTCGGTGACCGCATGGACCGCAGCAATGTGGCCAACTCCGCAGCGGCCAGGGCGCCCGGCGGACGGACCAGCACGGCACGGCGTGGATCCCAGCCGACCTGGACGGCGCCGTCGGGTCGCAGCAGCACCGGCATCGCGGGGTCAAGCGCATACAGCGAAAGCGCGGCCTCCGACCTGCCCTGAGTCATGGGTTGAAACTGTGACGCCGACCGCGAACTCCGCGCTCAGTTATCCACAGAACCGCCGGCAGGGTCTTCAGTATCGGGATCCTCGAGTTTGGCGATCGCCTCGTCGATACCGCTGGTGTCCCCACCGATGACGCGGTCGATGAAGCCGGCGGGCTCGTCGAGGTCGTCCGCGCCGGGCAGCAGATCCGGGTGTTGCCAGATGCCATCGCGGGCGTCCGCGCCGGCGGCCTCGGTCAAACGCTCCCACAGCGCGGCGGCTTCCCGCAGCTTGCGCGGCCGCAGCTCGAGGCCGACCAGCGTCGCGAACGTCTGCTCGGCCGGGCCGCCGCTACCCCGGCGGCGGCGCAGCGTCTCGCTGAGCGCGGCAGCGCCCGGGATCCGATCGCCCAGCGCCGCGGTTACCACCACCTGGACCCAGCCCTCGATCAAAGCCAGCAGCGTCTCGAGCCGTTCCAGCGCCTGCGTCTGCGCCGGCGTCGCCTTTGGCTCGAAGACTCCCTGGCCGAGCAGGCTTTCTATGGCCGCCGGATCCGACAGCGACGCCGGATTGAAATCGCGTGCCAGCTCCTCGATTCCGCTCATGTCGATCTGCATGCCCTTGGCGTACGCCTCGACGGCGCCCAGCAATTGGGCCGACAGCCACGGCACGTGGCTGAACAGCCGATGATGCGCGGCCTCACGGGCGGCCAGAAATGTCAGGACCTCGCTGCGCGGCTGCTCGAGACCGGCGGCGAACGATTCGACGGCATCCGGCAATATCGCGGCCACACCCTTGGGGCCCAGCGGCAGACCGATCTCGGTCGAGGTCAGCACCTCGCGGGACAGGCGGCCCAGGGCCTGGCCAAGCTGCGAGCCGAACGCCATACCGCCCATCTGCGACATCATCGACATCAGCGGGCCGGCCATGCTCTTGGCCTCTTCCGGCAATGAAGACGCCCACACCGTCGCGATCTGCTCGGCCATCGGATCGCACAGCCGCTTCCAGGTCTCCAAGGTGTTGTCGACCCAATCGCTGGGACTCCAGCCCACCGCCTTGGTAGTGCCCGCGGGCAGCGCCGTCGCACCGTCCAACCAGGTCTCGGCTAGGTGGACCGCATCGGTGATTGCGTTGTTCGTCGTGGCGGGGATGGGCGCGACAAACCCGATCGAGCTCGACGCAACCCGCCGCGCCAGTTCGTAGTTGACCGGGCCCGACGATTTGCCCCCGGCCGTCATGGTGCCCGCGCTGCTGAACATCTGACCCAGCTGGGTGAAGATCTGCCCTAGGTCGCCCATGCCGAAATCTCCGCTGATGCCGAAAGCGCCCAACGGATCGGATGGACCCGAACCGGATTCGGGCTCTTTCTTCTCGCGCTTCTCCCGGTCCGGGTCGTCCCCGGAGGAGAAGCCGAAAGGCGGGTCAGCCATGACGTCAACGGTACTCACCGGCGGAACAGGACGCGCGAACTCCCGTCACGCTCGTAGCTGAACAAGGCCGGGCGGCGTCCGTCTAAGGTAAGCGGCGTGAACAGGCGGATTCTGACCTTGATCGTCGCGCTGGTGCCGATTGCGGTTTTCGGCGTGTTGCTCGCGGTGGTGACGGTGCCGTTTGTGTCGCTGGGACCCGGCCCCACCTTCGACACGCTCGGGGAGGTCGACGGCAAGCAGGTGGTCGCGATCGAAGGCACCCAGACCCACCCGACCACGGGCCACCTCAACATGACGACGGTGTCCCAGCGCGACGATCTGACCCTGGGTGAGGCGCTGACGCTGTGGCTCTCGGGACAGGAACAGCTGGTACCGCGCGATCTCGTCTACCCGCCGGGCAAGTCGCGGGACGAAGTTGACAAGGCCAATAACGCCGATTTCAAGCAGTCAGAGGACAGCGCCGCTTACGCCGCGCTGGGATTCCTGAAGTACCCGCCCGCGGTCACGGTCGCGACCGTCACCGATCCCGGTCCATCGGCAGGCAAGCTGAAGGCCGGCGACGCCATCGACGCGGTCAACGGCACCCCGGTGGCCAATATCGAGCAGTTCACTGGATACCTGAAGAACACCAAACCCGGTCAGGTGGTGACGCTCGATTATCGGCGCAAGAACGAGCCGGCCGGCGTGGCGCAAATCACGTTGGGTACGAACAAAGATCGCGATTACGGCTTCCTGGGTGTCGCGGTGCTTGATGCGCCCTGGGCGCCGTTCGTCGTCGACTTCAACCTCGCCAACATTGGCGGGCCCTCTGCCGGACTGATGTTCAGCCTGGCGGTCGTCGACAAGCTCACCAACGGTGACTTGGCCGGATCGACGTTCATCGCGGGTACCGGCACCATCTCGGTCGACGGCAAGGTGGGCCAGATCGGCGGCATCACCCACAAGATGGCCGCCGCCCACGAGGCGGGGGCCACCGTGTTCCTCGTGCCTGCCAAGAACTGCTACGAGGCGGACACGGACAATCCGTCCGGCCTGCGCCTGGTGAAGGTAGAGACCCTCGGCCAAGCGGTCGACGCTCTGCACGCGATCACGTCGGGCGGTCAGCCGCCCAGTTGCTAGCCCCGCCGCGGGACGGTGTGAGGTGCGTAGAGTTGTGTCCGTCTAGAAAATCTGCGGCGATCGATCAGGGAGCGTAGCCAGTGGGGATGCGGCCCACCGCACGGATGCCGAAGCTAACTCGGCGTAGCCGGATTCTGATCCTGATCGCACTGGGTGTGATCGTCTTGCTGCTCGTCGGTCCGCGGCTGATCGACGCCTACGTCGACTGGCTATGGTTCGGCGAGCTTGGCTACCGCTCGGTGTTCACCACCGTGTTGGTGACGCGCCTCGTGGTCTTTCTGGTCGCCGGCTTGCTCGTCGGCGGCATCGTGTTCGCCGGGCTCGCGTTGGCCTACCGCACCCGGCCCGTATTCGTCCCGAGTAACAACAACGATCCAGTGGCGCGTTACCGCGCCGTCGTGGTTTCACGCTTGCGGTTGGTCGGCATTGGAATCCCTGCGGCGATCGGCTTGCTGGCAGGCATCATCGCGCAGAGCTATTGGGTGCGGATCCAGCTGTTTTTGCATGGTGGAGATTTCGGCATCAGGGATCCCCAGTTCGGCAAGGACCTGGGGTTCTACGCATTCGACCTGCCGTTCTACCGGCTCGTGCTCAGCTACGTGTTCATCGCGGTGTTCCTGGCTTTCGTGGCAAACGTATTGGGGCACTACATCTTTGGCGGCATTCGGTTGTCCGGCCGCACCGGTGTGCTGAGCCGCTCGGCGCGGATCCAACTGGTCAGCCTGGTCGGCCTGTTGGTGTTGCTCAAGGCTGTTGCTTACTGGCTGGACCGCTATGAGCTGCTGTCGCACACCCGCGGCGGTAAGCCGTTCACCGGCGCCGGTTACACCGACATCAACGCCGTGCTGCCGGCGAAGCTGATCCTGATGGCGATCGCGCTGATTTGTGCCGCCGCGGTGTTCTCCGCGGTCGTCCTGCGCGACTTGCGGATTCCGGCCATCGGCCTGGTCTTGTTGCTGCTCTCGTCGTTGATTGTGGGCGCCGGATGGCCGTTGATCGTCGAGCAGATCAGCGTGAGACCCAATGCGGCGCAAAAGGAAAGCGAATACATCGGCCGCAGCATCACCGCAACGCGGCAGGCCTATGGTTTGACGTCCGACGTGGTGGCGTATCGCAACTACACCGGTGACGGGCAGGCCACCGCGCAGCAGGTCGCCGCCGACCGCGCGACCACCTCGAACATCCGGCTGCTCGACCCGACGATCATCAGCCCGGCGTTCACCCAGTTCGAGCAGGGCAAGAACTTCTACACTTTCCCGGACCAGCTGTCCATCGATCGCTACCTCGACCGCAACGGCGCGTTGCGTGACTATGTCGTCGCGGCCCGTGAACTCAACCCGGACCGGCTGATCGACAACCAACGTGACTGGATCAACCGGCACACCGTCTACACGCATGGCAACGGATTCATCGCGTCGCCGGCCAACACGGTGCGTGGCATTGCCAACGACCCCAACCAAAACGGTGGCTACCCAGAGTTTCTGGTCAACGTCGTCGGCGCCAACGGCAGCGTGGTCTCCGACGGACCGGCACCGCTGGACCAGCCGCGCGTCTACTACGGGCCCGTCATCTCCAACACTTCCGCCGACTACGCGATCGTCGGACGCAACGGCAACGACCGGGAATACGACTACGAAACCAACACCGAAACCAAGAACTACACCTACACCGGGCTCGGGGGAGTTCCGATCGGCAGCTGGATATCCCGCAGCGTGTTCGCGGCCAAGTTCGCCGAGCGAAACTTCTTGTTCTCCAATGTAATCGGTTCCAACAGCAGGATCCTGTTCAACCGTGACCCGGCGCGACGCGTGGAGGCGGTGGCGCCGTGGCTGACGACCGACAGTGCGGTGTACCCGGCGATCGTCAACAAGCGACTGGTATGGATCATCGACGGCTACACCACGTTGGACAACTACCCGTACTCCGAACTCACCTCCCTGGAATCGGCCACCGCCGACTCCACCGAGGTGGCGTCCAACCGGCTGGCGCCCGACAAGCAGGTCTCCTACATCCGAAATTCGGTCAAGGCCACGGTGGACGCCTACGACGGCACCGTCACGCTCTACCAGCAGAACGAACAGGATCCGGTGCTGAAAGCCTGGATGAAGGTCTTCCCCGGCACCGTGAAGCCCAAGAGCGCCATCACGCCGGAGCTCGCCGAACATCTGCGTTATCCCGAAGACCTGTTCAAGGTGCAGCGGATGCTGCTGGCCAAATACCACGTCAACGACCCCGTGACGTTCTTCTCCACGTCGGATTTCTGGGATGTCCCGCTGGATCCCAACCCGACCGCCAGCAGCTATCAGCCGCCGTACTACATCGTCGCGAAAAACATTGCGAAGAACGATAATTCGGCCTCGTACCAGTTGATCAGCGCGATGAACAGGTTCAAGCGTGACTACCTGGCCGCCTACATCAGCGCCAGCTCCGATCCGGCGACGTACGGCCGGATCACCGTGCTGACCATCCCGGGGCAGGTCAACGGTCCGAAGTTGGCCAACAACGCGATCACCACCGACCCGGCCGTGTCCCAGGACCTTGGCGTGATCGGGCGCGACAATCAGAACCGGATCCGCTGGGGCAACTTGCTCACACTTCCGGTGGGCCAGGGTGGGCTGCTCTACGTCGAACCCGTCTACGCCTCCCCGGGAGCCAGCGACGCCGCCTCGTCGTACCCGCGCCTGATCCGGGTGGCCATGATGTACAACGACAAAATCGGGTACGGCCCGACCGTCGGTGACGCTCTCAACGGGTTGTTCGGGGCCGGGGCGGGCGCGACCGCGACCGGGATACAGCCCACCGAAGTCGGTGCACCCGCGAACCCGAATCCAAACGCCGGCCCACCGGCGCCCGCCGCGGCACCGGGGGCACCGGTAGCGCCGGCACCGCCAGGGCCCGTGGCGGCGCCGCCGCCGTCTCCGGACGGATCGGTGACGTTGTCCCCGGCCAAGGCCGCCGCCCTGCAGGAGATCCAGGCGGCGCTCGGCGCGGCGAAAGACGCTCAGAAGAAGGGCGATTTCGCGGCCTACGGGGCAGCGCTACAGCGGCTCGACGACGCGATCAACAAGTACAACAGCGCCAGATAGCCAGGGCCTTGGTCGCTGCGATTTGCCGCGAGCGAGCGTGTTTGTTCAACGACACGCCGTAAACGGTGGCATTCTGCGCACGCTCGTGGAGTGCGGTCAAGCGCAGGCGGTGCGAAATCTGTCCCGATAGGCCTTGGGTGTGATGCCCAAGTGGTTGAGGAACACCCGTCGCAGCGTTTCCGTGCTGCCGAAACCCGCCAGCCGCGCGGCATCTGCGACTGACCGACCGGCGTCAGTGCGCCACGCGCGAAATCGATTCGGACCATCTCGACGTAGCGTGCCGGTGTCATTCCAAGTTCGGACTGAAACAGTCGCGTCAGCTGACGGGTGCTCAGCGATGCCCGGTCGGCGAGCCGTTTCACGCTGTGGTCGGCGCCGGGGTCGGCGGTGACCGCATCCGTGGCCCCCCTCAGTGGCGATCCGGGCGGCGGATCGGTTTCGACTAATACCGAGAACTGCGATTGCCCGCCGGCGCGCTTGAGATAGACGACCAACCACCGAGCCACTTCACGGACCAGCTTGGTCCCGTAATCCAATTCGACTAACGCCAGCGCTAGGTCGATGCCTGACGACACCCCGGCCGAGGTGAAGATGTCACCGTCGCGGACGAAGATCGCGTCCGGCTCGACGGTGATATCGGGGAAGGCCCGGGCGAACAACCCGGCATCATGCCAGTGCGTGGTGGCCCGCCGGCCGTTGAGCAGGCCGGCCTGCGCCAGGATGAATGACCCCGTGCAAATCGAGGCGAGCCGCCGGGTCCGGGCCGCGACCGACTTGATCGCCGCCACGAGCTCGGGGTCAATCGCGTGGCGCGGCAAGTTGTCGCTGCCGGCGACCACGACGATGTCGGCGGACTCGATTGAGGAAATGGCGTCCGTGACACCCAGCCGAGTCCCGATCGAGGTCGTGACGTCTCGCCCGTCCAGCGACGCGATCTTTAGGCGGTAATCGGCGCCGTAGCGGTTGGCTTCGGCGAAGACCTCACCCGCTCCCGCGACATCCAACATCGTCACGTCGTCGAAGACGACGATCACCACGACGCGAGGTGTTGCGTTGGCGTCGGTCACCTGCCCATCAGACCACGCCCGTCAGACCAGGTGTCGCTTTTTGTGGGAAGGACGGCGCGAATGGCAACGGTCGGACAACCCACAAACCGACAAAGACTCAGTCGACACAGACCAACCAAGGAGACGAGATCATGGCCATCATGACCGACACCATCGCCGACATCGCCATACCCGACACCGCGCTGGTGCGCGAGATCACCGAGTTCATCCGCGACGCCGAAGACGACTTGCTTTTCCACCATTCCCGCCGGGTGTTCCTGTTCGGTGCACTGCAGGGTCGCCGCCGCGGAATGCAACCGAACCTGGAGCTGCTCTACGCCGGGGCGATGTTTCACGACCTGGGCCTCACCGAGCGCTACCGCACCTCCACCCTGCGGTTCGAGGTCGACGGCGCCAACGCGGCGCGGGAGTTCCTGCTGCAGCGTGGCATCGACAAAGCCGACGCCGACAAGGTGTGGCTGGGCATTGCATTGCACACCACCCCCGGGGTGCCCGAGTTCCTCGCGCCCGAGGTCGCCTTGGTCACCGCGGGTGTCGAAACCGACGTGCTGGGCATCGGCCGCGACGATCTTTCACCCGAGGCGCTTGCCGCGGTCACCGACGCCCACCCGCGCCCGGACTTCAAGCGGCGCATTCTCGCGGCGTTCAACGACGGGATGAAGCACCGTCCGGACAGCACCTTCGGTACGATGAACGACGACGTGCTGCAGCATTTCGACCCCGGATTCGTGCGCGACAACTTCGTCGAGATCATCCTCAACAACGGCTGGCCCGAATAGCGGTCATTGTCAACCGAATCGGCCGTCCGCAGCGCGGAAAATGCAGCAGCACAAGCGGTTTAGTTGAGTGAACCGGATGGGGAGGTACCTCAGGTGGCCGACGCGAATCAAATCGGGGTTACGGTCGTGCAGCCCGGGGAAGGGGATTACGTAGCGCTCCCCGGTTTCGGGGCGGTGTTCAAGCTGTCCGGCAAGACGAACGGCGGGGAAGTGTCCATCGTCGAGCATCCGTTTGAGGTCGGTTTGCTCACCGCGGCGCACCGGCACACCCGCGAGGACGAGCATTCGATCGTGCTGGCGGGTGAGATCGGCTTTCGCTCCGATGACAGTGAAGTCGTCCTCGGTCCCGGTGGCTACATCACCAAGCCACGCGGTCAAATGCACGCGATGTGGAACGCCGGCACCGAGCCCGGCCGCATCATCGAGGTCATCACCCCGGGCGGGTTCGAAAATTACTTCCGGGAGCTCGGTGAGCTGCTCGTGGAGCACGCGAACGACCCGGCCGGCACGGTCTTGCACGAGCTGTCGGAATTCGGCGAACTGGCCGACAAATACGGTCTGACCTACGGAACGCCGGCCTGGATGGACGACATCGCGCAGCGGTACGGGCTGAACCCGCCGTCGCACTGACGCCAGCGAGTCCGTCAGCCCTGGTCAACCCGCGATTTGGCCGCCGTGACACGTCTTCGGTAACCTTGTATACACCAACGCGGGGTGGAGCAGCTCGGTAGCTCGCTGGGCTCATAACCCAGAGGTCGCAGGTTCGAATCCTGTCCCCGCTACCAGGGGAAATGGCCCTCAGAGATGTCTCTGGGGCCATTTTCATGCCATTTGGGAACACTTTTGGGAACATTCGCAACGCTAATGATGCGTTGGGAACAGATTGGGAACGTGGGCTGGGAAGTCCAAGCTGTAGGAACCAAGGCTGTGCGGCGGGCCTGAGTGTTACCTGACAGGAAGGGACTATGTGGATAGCGACGTGGAACTGCTCGAGGTGACGGTGGGCGCCTTCGGTGCTGCGCTCCGCATGACGGAGTGTGCCGTGTCGCTGTTCGAGGCCCAATCAGTGGGCCCAGTGCCCAGTCCGAGTCGGACACGCAATTACCCGGCCGGACTAGCCGAGATCATCGCCGAATGGGCGCCTCGTTACCGGTGAACCGGATCTTCGCCCGCGTAGCAGAATTGCTCGTCAAGCAGACAGTTCCACTCTGCTCTCACCGAAGTCGGCAACGATCCGTAGATGTCCACCGAGTGCGGCCACGTAGGACTGCAGTGTGCCGATTTCGGTGTGCGACAAGTCGCCGCTTTCCAGCTTCGATACGCGCGCCTGTGAGACTCCCATGACGGCGGCCACGTCGGCCTGGCGGACAAGGCCGTGGGCCTTGCGGATCTCGGCCAAGCGCAGGCTGGACGCCTCGTGCATTTCCTTGCGCGCCGCGTCGGCGCAGGCCGGGTCCAGGCGCCCCTGCGCGATGGCGTCGGCGCGAATCTACGCCAATTGCGTGCCATGATCATTCACCTCCCTCGGTCGCGAGCCAGTTCTCATAGCGTCGCTCAGCTATCGGAATGTTCTTGTCGTACCAGCTTTTCCAGTTGCCCGCCTTGTCGCCCCCCGAGCAGCAGGATCGCCTGCCGCCGCGGATCAAGATGAACAGGACCCGGATGCTCGTGCCGGCCGGCCGCAGCTCCTTCATGCCGTGAAACTTCGATCCGTTGACCTTGTCCACCGTCGGCCAGCCCAAACTGGGCCCCTCCAGCTCGAGCAGGTCGATGGCCCCCGTAACCGCAGCCATCGCACCGGCGTCGAGAGTGAAGTACCAGCGTTCGACCTCCTCGAGCAGGATGACGTCCCAGGACTTCGGCATTAATATAACCTCTGTATTATATGCAATCCTCCGTCGAGGGTCACCCCTGGCCGTTCTCGTCATCGAGATCCCAGGCATTACCGAGCAGGAAACTCGCGGCCTGCTCGGCGGCTTCGCGGTCATCGTTGCCTAAGACGTGGGCGTAGGTTTCCAGGAAGAAGCCAACGTTCGCATGGCCGATTCGCTCGCTGATCACCTTCGGGCTGACACCTGCGCGCAGCGCGCCGGTGGCGTACGAGTGGCGCAAGTCGTGAAAGGTGATGCGCGACAGGCCAGCGGCGGCCGCCAGGCGGTCAAAACGCTGACGGATCGAGTCAGGATGCAGAGGCCTGCCGTCCTGGTAGGTGAACACATAGTCGCCGGGGTGGTAGGCGTCTCCGAAGAACCCGCGCTCCTCGTCCTGCAGCTTGCACCAGCGGCGCAGCGCGTCGACGGTCGCGTGGTCGATGGAAATCGTCTGGTCGGCGTTGCGTGTCTACCTCCGGCCTTATCGCGGGCCTCTCCGCCGACCACGACACGGTTGTTGTGCACTGTGATCTCGCCCCTGTCGAGATCTACGGCGTCCCATTCAGACCGCAGACCTGGCCGCGGCGGATGCCGGTGGTGAGTTCCAACAGGAATAGTGCTGCGAATCGGTCGTGGCGCACCGAGACAAGGAAGGTCCGGATCTCTTCGGGCTTCCACACCTGCCGGCGTGTGCGCGGCCGCCGGGGTGGCTTGACATTACTTGCCGGATTATCAGTGAGGTATTTCCACGCGACGGCGTCAACGAGGGCGCGGTGAAGAAAGGCGTGGACGTTGCGGACGGTCTTGGGCGCTAGACCGGGCGATGCCGGTTTGGGGACTATGCCAGAGCGATATCGCCGTACCGCGGTTCGGGCGGCGTGAATAGTCGTGTTGCAGGCCTCGGACACCTGGCGCGCCGTGGGTTCATTGCCCTTGGCGGTGCGCGCCGACCAGTACTCGTACATCACGGTGTCGTTGTCGCGCTTGACGCGGCCCTCGGCGAGCAGCTTCGCGTACAGCTGCAGAAGCGCGGGCTCGTCGAGCCGTTGGAGGCATTCGGCGCCGATGTGCGGGATGACGTAGGCGCGTGCGTAGTCGCTCCAGCTGCGCCATGTCGTTGCGTCGAGTGCGGGTTCGACGGCGGTGAGCCGCTCGGAAAGAAATTGCGCGACCGTGCGGGTGGACGGTTTGACGACCCGACCGCGGTCAGCCTCCTGCATCGCTTCGCGGCAGGCCTTCCACGCTTCCCGCTCGGTGTCAAAGCCACCCTTGGCGATCCACGGGTACCCGCCGGTCGACGGATCCCGCTGGGGAACGCGGAACTTGTAGTACCACTTGGAGCCCCGCTGATACACAGCGACAGGCGGCGCGCGAGCAGACGATTCGTGTCGGCGACCTCATCATGAGCCGCGCCAACGATGCCCCGCATACCCGTGGTGGCTGCCAGCGCGGACACCGGCGAGCCGGGTCAGGTGCGCAACGGCAACCGCTGGCGCGTCGTCGGAGTCGACCAAACGACCAACCGCGTCGCCGCCCAACGGCTCACCGACGACGCCCGTGTCGTGTTCGACGGCGACTACCTACGCGAGCAGGTCAGCCTGGGCTATGCCGTGACCGTGCACGCGGCCCAGGGCGTCACTGTCGACACTTGCCACTGCGTTATGAGCGAAACCGCCAGCCGCGCGCTGGCCTGTGTGGGGATGAGCCGCGGGCGCGACAGCAATCACGCCTACATCTATCCCCGATCTGACGGCCCAGCCGACCAGGAAAACACCGTGCCCGCCGATGCCAGCACCCTCCACCTAATACAGCGAGGCACGAAATACTCAGCCGCTCATTATTTCCGGATGATCCTGGCCCACGATGAGCGCCCGCGCACCCTGCACGCCGAGGCCGCGCGCAACGATCGTGCGCTGCTGGCTGACATCGTCCAGCAGCTGTTAAACCGCCAAGAGCAGCGCCGCGCCGCCCGTGGCCACCTGTGGCGCCAACATAATGCGCACGCTCGCGCCCGCCAGGCCGCCTACGAGCGGATCGGCAACGCGGCTGAAAGAACCGCGGAGCGCGGCCGCGGCCTCAACGTTGATGGCCTAGAACTGTAGTAACGAGCCTCGTACATCAGATGCCAACTGCACGTTCAAGATCCTTCAGTGATGTCTCCAGGTAGCCGAGCAGGTGCTGCAGGTGCGGTACGGTCCGGCGGCATCCGACCAGCCCGAAGTCCAGATTGTCCGCATTGTTTGCCAGCGTGAAGTTGAGCGCTTGGCCGTCCAGTGGGATTGATAGCGGGTAGTTTCCGTCCTGCCGAGCGCCGTTCAAGTACAACGGCTGGCGTACTCCAGGCACGTTGGAGATCACGACGTTAAAGGGCGGTGGGGTCGCGGATTTGAAGCCGGGCACTGTGCCCAGGGCAGCCGGCGCAATCATGAGCATCGATAACGCCAGCGCCTGGGCCCTGGGTAGTTGGGAGAACACGTGCTTGTTGTCACGCATTGACGCATGGATGGTTTGCAGGCGTTGGGCCGGATCATCGAGGTCGGTGGCCAGGTTGCATAACACCGCCCCGACCAGGTTGCCGCCGTCGGCGTCGTTGTCGGTGCGCAGGCTCACCGGGACCATGGCGATAAGTGGCGCTGAGGGGAGCTCGCTGTAATCGATGAGGTAGGCGCGCAGCGCCCCGGCGCACATGGCGAGAACGACGTCGTTGACGCTGACGCCGGCCGCGTTTTTGACGTTCTTGATGCGTTCGAGCGACCAGGATTGCGCAGCGCATCGCCGTGCCCCGCCGATCGGGACGTTGAACATCGTGCGCGGTGCCCGAAGGGGAAGCGTGAGCTGTTGTTCGATCAGGGCAGCGCGGGCCAGTGACATCGTTGAGGGACCCAGCCTGGCAAGGGATTCCACCGCCCGCGTGACGGCACGTAGCCGCGTCTGCGGCTCAGAGTGGCTCGGGCTGCCCAGGGACGGCAACGACCATGGCACTCGAATCCTGGTGTCATGCGGATCGGTGTTCAGTGAGCGCTGTATGAGCCGGAGTCCGGAGATGCCGTCGACCAGTGCGTGATGCAGCTTGGTGTACACCGCGAATCGTCCGTCGTGCAGGCCCTCGATGAGGTGTGCTTCCCACAGCGGCCGGTGTCGATCGAGCAGGCTGCCGTGTAGGCGGGAAGTCAATTCGAGGAGGTCTCGAACTCGGCCCGGCGCGGGCAATGCCGACCGCCGCACGTGGTAGTCCAGCTCGATGTCGTGCTCGTAGGACCAACCCAGGTTGCTGATTCCGCCGAGAAGGGTCGCTGGGTGCTTGCGGAAGGCTGGCTGGACATGGTCGCATGCCAACATCGCCTCATAGGTGTCCCGCGCGAATCGCCGGCCGGCGCCTTGGGGCGGTGTGAACAGTTGCAGAGCGGCGACGTGAATGGGATGTTCGCGCGATTCGATTAATAGATGCATCGCATCCAGTGGTGACATCAGTTGCATGGTCGTGTCTTTCGTGTGAGGGGGTTGGTCGTTGTGAGCGTGTGCCGCTAGGCGGTGGATGCCGCATCGGCGGCGGCGGGGGAACGACGGACGGCCGAACTGAACCGGAGATGTTCGTCGGCGACTGGACCCTGGCGCAGCGTCTTGACGTCGGAGCGGTAGTCCATCGACATCCGCCACGAGCCTTCGGTGCCCTGACGCGGGAACTGCTCGATCGCGCGCTGGACGTAACCGGAGCCGAACTCCAAGAACGGGCGCGTCGGCATGTCGGCGTTGCTGCGTTCGGGATAGCACGTGGTGTGACCCTGGGCGTCCATATGGGCGAGCAGTCGGCAGAAGTGCTCGCCCACCAGCCCGACCTTCAGCGTCCACGAGGTGTGGGTGTAGCCGAACACGAACGAGAAGTTAGGGACACCGTCGAGCATGAAGCTGCGAAACGCGACCTTATCGGCCAGATTGACCGTGACACCGTCGACGGTCAACGTGATGCCGCCCAGCGGCAACATGTTCAAGCCGGTGGCGGTCACGATGATGTCGGCCTGAAGTTCTGCGCCGGACGCGAGCTTGATGCCCCGCTCGGTAAAGGTTTCGATCCGGTCGGTCACCACGGAGGCGCTGCCAGCGCGGATCACCTCGAACAAGTCGCCATCGGGTACCACGCACAAACGCTGATCCCACGGGTTGTAGGCCGGGTTGAAATGCTCGTCTACCGGATAGCCGTTCGGCAATTGCTTGGCGGTGAGGTGTCGGATGAGCTTGCGGGCGGTTCGCGGATAGCGCTTGCAGAAGCCGAACAGCGCCCGCTGTCTGATGATGTTCTTCTGCCGGGTGAGCGCGTAGGCCAGGTTGGTCCCGACCAGCTTGGGCAGCGTATTGGCGATCTTGTCGCTGGACGGTAGCGACCAGATGTAGCTCGGTGAACGCTGCAGCATCGTCACATGCGCCGCGGTAGCGGCCAGTGCTGGGATCAGGGTGACCGCGGTGGCGCCGCTGCCGATCACGATTACTCGCTTATCGCGGTAATCGAGATCCTCCGGCCAGTGCTGCGGATGCACGATGTCGCCGCCGAACCGCTCTCGGCCCTCGAATGGGGGAGTGAATCCCTGGTCGTAGCGGTAGTAGCCGCCGGCACAGAAGAACCAGCCACAGCTGATTGTCAGCTGCTCGCCCGTGTCGGTCCGCTCGACCTCGACGAGCCAGCGGCCCTCTGCGCTCGACCAGGCTGCGCTGCGGACCTTGTGGTGGACGCGAATCTTGCTGTCGATGCCGTATTCGGACGCTGTCTCGCGCAGGTAGTCGAGGATCGCTTCGGCGCCGGCGATCGCCTTGTCGTTCTGCCACGGCTTGAACTCATAGCTGAAGGTGTGCAGGTCCGAATCGGAGCGAATGCCCGGATAGCGGAACAAATCCCATGTCCCTCCGGTGGCGCCACGCGCCTCGAGGATCGCGAACGTCTTGTCTGGGTGCTGTGTAGTGAGGGAATGCGCCGCTCCGATACCGGAGATGCCGGCGCCGACGATCAACACGTCGACGTGCTCTGGGCCGTTGGTGACGGGTGTCGTGGTCATCTCTGCTGACTCCTGCTCGGTGTAGGTCGGACGAAATGCGTTGCGGCGCTGCCGTGTTGGTTGCCGATCAAGGCAATTTCGATTAGCTGATTGCGCCGGTTGCGGTACTGATGACCAAGCTATGGCGATGACCGGCTGCGGGGAATCGCCCACAGCACACACTTTGCGCACCGCGATGTGCCCCGGCACACCAGAGCGCAGTCCTCAGTCGGGTGAATGCCCGTCGGAATGGGCGTGGCGCCGGGTCGATCCGCGTGAGGATTCCGCAAAGGTTTCGACTTCCGACTGCGGTTGGGCTTCCGCCCCGTCTGCACATACGTGTTGGCAACCAGGCGGCTTTTTCCGGTTTGGTCGGCCGACTGTGGTGTGCGGTGGCACACTTTTCCTATGACGGGGGTTGCGCCGACGGGACGAACGTATGAACTGGTCGCGGCGATCGCGGATCGCGTCGCGCTGCAGTTCGACAAGACCGTTGCCGCGATGGATGTCGCCGTGGTTGAAGTCGTTCCGGCCTTCGGCGCCGACGCCGCGATCGCGGCCGAACTGAGCGCCAACAATCGCGCCCATCTGCAGCGTTTCCTGGCGGTGGCGCGGCATGCCGGGTCCCCGCTGTCGGATGCGGTGCCGCCCGAGGCGCTGGACGCCGCACGCACCGTCGTGCGCCGCGGCATCGACCTCGACAGCATCTACGAGGGTTACCGGCGCGGCCACCAGATCGCCCTGCAACGCTGGCTGGCCTGTGCTTACGAGGTCGTCGAGCCCGGCCCCGATCTGATCGGGGTCATCGAGTTGTCGCTGTCGCTGGCCTTCCGCTACATCGACCAGACACTCGGGCGCGTGCTCGCAGAGGCACAGCGCGAACGCGAGGAGATCATCGGCGGCGCTCTGGCGCGCCGCACCGAGACCATCCGGTTGATCCTGGACGGCGCCCCGGTCGATCCCACCGCTGCCAGCCGCCGCCTCGGCTATGAGCTCGACCGCTGTCACACCGCGGTCGTGGTGTGGACCGAGTCATCGACCGCAACTCACGGCGCTCTGGAATCAACGGCGTTGCTGCTCGCTCAGGCAGCGGGATCAGGCCGGCCGCTCACGCTTCCGGTAGGAACGACCACGCTGTGGGCGTGGATCGGCACCCACCGCGAACCGGAAATCGCGGATCTGCGTTCCTCACTTGAGCCATCACCGGCCGACGTGCGCGCCGCGGTCGGCCCGGCCCGCCGCGGCATCGAAGGGTTCCGGGCCAGCCACGAGGCCGCACTGACCGTGCATCGCCTGCTGCTCGGCAACCCTTCCAGCGGTCGTTTGGCCTCCTACCGGGAACTGGAAGTCACCGCGCTGGCCGCGCACGATCCGCGCCGGGCTGGCGAGTTCGTCGCGGCCACGCTGGGTCCACTCGCCGAAGAAAGCCCCGACGCGGCGCGGCTGCGCGAGACGCTGCGCGTCTACCTCGAGGAGGCCGAAAACGCACCGCGGGCCGCGGCCCGGCTTTACACCCACCGCAACACGGTCCTCAAACGGATCGCGCGAGCGACCGAGCTGCTGGGCTACCCGCCCGGCGAACGTCGGCTCGCGGTGGAGCTGGCCCTCGAGCTACGGCGACACCTTCCGGTATCACCGTAGCCCCACTGCGGCAACCTATTTCGCGAGCACGGCCGAAGTGCGAGCGGCGAACCAGCGCGCCAGGGGCGGGGCGATGCGGGTCAGCGCGTAGAGGAAGTGGGCTTCGGGTGTTACCGGCGCAACTGCGCGGTTTCGGCCCGCTGCGCGCAGAATGTTGACCGCGGCTCGTTCGGGCGTGTAGCCGCGGCGCTCATATAGGCGGGCGACGCGGGCGGCGCGTTCGTCGGCGTGGTCCCCGCGCATGACGCTGGTGCGGGTGATCGCGGTGTTAATCAGGCCCGGGCAGATGGTGGTCACCCCGATCTTGTGTCGGCGCAGCTCGATCCGCAGCGCCTCGGAGAACCCGAATGCGGCGAACTTGGTGACCGAGTAGGCGAACATCGCCGGGATCGCGGCATAGCCGGCCGACGAGGCCACGTTGACGACCTGGCCGCCGGTGCCGCGTTCGATCATCCGCGGGATGAAGCGCTCGCAGCCGTGCACCACGCCCATCAGGTTGACCGCGATCTGGCGGTCCCAGTCCTGGGGTGCGGTGTCGAAGAAGCCGGCCCCTACGCCGATGCCGGCGTTGTTGATCAGCAGATCGACCGTGTCGAAGCGGGCGTGGACAGCGTCGGCGAATTCGTCCATCTCGTCGGTGTCGGTGATGTCGACGGTCTGCGCGAGCACGTCGGCGCCCAGCGCTCGGGCCGCTTCGGCGGTCTCCTTCAAGCCGGCCTCGTTCATATCGCAGATGGCCAGCCGGGCACCGCGGGCGGCGCACAACAGGGCCGTGGCGCGGCCCATTCCGCTGCCCGCGCCGGTGATGAGCACGACGCGGTTATTCAGGTTCTTGACGTTCATTGGTGACTCCAATCGGTGGTGGTTTTCGCGGCCCGGCGGGACGCGGTGGGCGCCAGATGGCGACCCAAGAACTCGAGCTGATCGGCCAGCGCATGGTGTAGCGCGGTACCGGAATAGACATCGACGTGGTCGACGGGGTATTCACGCAGCTTCCCCGCCGGCGTTCGCGGCCGCTCGGCGCGCGGCTCGTGGCGGGGTGATGCTGTCAAGGGTTGCGGCCTGCACCAGCATCGGGCAATAAACGCGCTGCGAAAACCGGGCTGGGCGGTTAAATGCCACCTCGAGTGCGGTGCGCGCGCACACTTCGTTGCGCCAGTTGGTGCCCGCGATCGCGGTGTAGGCCTGCTCGGCGCCGTGTGTTGCGATGATCGCCTTTGAGCCCGGCTCTCCGACCATCGGGACCAGGTGCGGACGCCGTCCGGTCGCGGCTCTCTGCGCATCGCGCAGACCGTGTCCGGCCGCGCGCAGCAGCTGACCTGGGCCGGCATTGCGAGCGAGCTGCGCCAGCACCGCAACCCCGTCCATCGCCGGCGTCAACGAGACCACCGCCGCAACGTGCCCGTCCTCGACGGCGACGCGAACGACGTGACCGCCGGAGTAAGAAATCCCCCACAGCACAATGCGATCCGGATCCACGCCAGGCAAGTGCCGAGCAGCTCTGATCGCTGCGTGATAATCCTGGCGCTGGCGCGCGGCCGACACCAGCTGTCGCGGCGACCCGCTCGACCCACCGAACCCGCGGTAATCGAACAACACCACGTCGAGTCCGGCGGCGGCCAAACCCTGCGCATAGGCCAGCAAGCCGTCGGTGTCCCGCGTACCCGCGAAGCCCGGCGCCATCACTACGCACGGCCGCCGGCCCCCAGCGGCGAATGCGCCGCCTATGGCACTGAAACGCCAAGCGGCACAGCGGTCGCGTCCACTGGTGAAGCTGATCTCGTCCATCATCGATTCCTCGTCTGGCGTTGGATGAGCTGAACCTACGGCGACGACCCGACGGACGGAATCGCCTTCAGCACACACTCGGTCGGGCTTGGTGTGCGACGGCACACCAAGCCCAGCACCGGGCGCTGACTGACCCCGAGCGGTAAGTCGGCTAGCACGGTCGACGGCAGCAAATAGCGCTGAATCGCACAAAGCGCAAAGCACAAGCGCAAAAGTTGTCACACCGTTGTCACAACTGGCTGCGAATGAGGGGAGTCAGCGGGGGACAG
>CAVPFT010000005.1:0-6841 GCA_963703795.1 uncultured Actinomycetota bacterium
CGATCGGCCACGATCTCATCGACTCGGCCCCGGATCTCCTCCATCTTGGCGAAATCGGCCACTTCGATGTCGTGCACCGATGAGCCGGTGCGGTCGTGGCGCATCACCGGAAGCTTCCGGGTGATGCTCGTCCAGGCATCGGCGACGAGATCTTCCTCGGCCTGTCCGCCGGCCGTCAGGATCTGAAAGTTCTGCATGCGCTTACCCTGCCAGCCCGGCTGTAACGTGTTGGCCCACTGCGGATCCGTGGGCCGATTGGCTCGCACGTCCACCGATGACGGGGTGCGCTGGAAGACGTAGAGGTGCCGCGCCGCCGCGGCGAGGTGCGGCACGCACTGGACCGCCGTCGCACCCGTGCCGATGATGCCCACGCGCTTATCGGCCAGGTTCGCCAGCTTCTCGCCGGTGTAGCCATAGTCCCATCGACTGGTATGGAACGTCTGCCCGCGAAAGCACCCGATCCCGGGGATCCCGGGCAGCTTCGGCTTCGCCTGATACCCGTTGGCCATGGAGACGAACTTCGCTCGCATTTCGTCGCCCCGGTTTGTCCGGATGATCCACCGGGAACTGACCGCTTCCCAACGGATCTCATGGACGTCGGTTTGCAGGCAGGCATGGCGGTACAGGTCGTAGTACTCGGCGATGGCCCGGCAGTGAGCGGAGATCTCGGCGCCCTTGGCGTATTTTTCCGTGGGCACGTAATCGAGCTCTTCCAACAGCGGCATGTACACATAGGATTCGACGTCGCAGGCAATCCCCGGATACCGGTTCCAGTACCAGGTGCCACCCACGTCGGCCGCCCGGTCGATCAGCCGCACGCTTTCGACGCCGAGTTGACGCAGCCGCGCTCCCGTCAACAGCCCGCCGAAACCCGCGCCGATGATCGCCACGTCAACCTGGTCGGTGAGGGGCTCGCGGACGAACTTGCCGTCCACCCAAGGGTCTTCCCCGAACCGAGAAAATTCGCCCGCAATCTCGACGTACTGCGCGATCCCCTCCGGGCGCAGCCGCCGGGCCCGCTCTTCGGCGTACTTCTGCCGCAGCGCGTCGACGTCGAATGTCAGGCCAACGGTTTCGGTCAAGGTCTCGGCTTCCTGTTCGTGACCAGGCTATATAATCAATCGTTTGATCATATCAAGGCGGCGGTGTGTGGTGGCGGCGTGTGGCGGCGTGTGGCGGCGGAGTGTGGCGGCGGCGTTGAGTGTGCGCACACGGCGTCGAACGTGCACGCACGGCGCGTGTCCGGCCCTGGCGAGCGCCCTCACCGCACACTCGAGGCCCTCATCGCACACCCGAGGCACCGAACAACGTTCCCCTGATCAGTTGTTTGGCCGCGCCCAGCGCCGCGTGGTAATCCTCCGCCGGCAGTGTCGCCGCCAGCTCGGTCAGGCCGTAGATCAGCGAATAGATCACCTCCACGGCGCGGGCGTCCTCGATGACGCTTTCGATGATCCCCCGGAACGCCTGAAACCCGGTGCTGTCGGCCACCTCGGAGTCGAGGGCCACCGAGCTTTCTGCCCGGATCGCCCACTCGAACGCCGCAAGGTCGGGGTACTCGCGCATCAACCGGCCCGACTCGTCGAGCACCGCCTCGATGCGGTCGATCACGCCGCCTGGACGCCCGGCGGCCCGGCGCAGCCGCGGCAACGCGACATCGGTTCTGGCCGCGATCGCCGCCTTGATCAATTCCGACTTGTTGGGAAAGTAGTTGTACAGGCTGGCGCTCGTCACGTTCGCCGTGCGGGCGATCTCGCGGATCGTCGCTCGGGAGTACCCCACCCGGGCCACGCAGCGCATGGTGGCGACGATGATCCGTTGGCGCGTCTCCTCGCCGCTGGCGCCGACCGGACGACCCAGCTGCGCCCGCGTCATCGCGATGTCCTCACGCGCGTCCTGTCCGCCGGCTCCCAACTGCCGGGACGGCGCGTCACCGACATCCCTCGAATATAATCGACCGATCAATTAGTTTCGGCTTCGGCGCGGAGGTGCCCGGTGCGTCAACAACCGGCCGGCCGCGGCGTGACCACACCGGCTCAGCTGGGCCGGCCGGCGGGCGCCAACGGTGAGCAGACCCGCGCGCGAATCATCACCTCGGCCATGCGCTGCGTGGCGGAGAAGGGGTACTCCCAGGCGACGATCCGCGAGATCGCCAGGGCCGCCGACATGACCAGCGGCAGCCTGTATCACTATTTTCCGAACAAGTCCGAGCTACTCAAGGCGACCGTCAGGGAAATCGACGAGATCGCACTCCCCCGGCTGCGCGCCGCCGCGGCGCGGGCCGGTGACATCATCGACCGCCTCGAGGCGGTGTTGGACGAGTCCGACCTGCTGATGCGCGAGTATCCCCACCTGGCCGCGTTCGATCACGCGATGCGCGCCGAAAGCACGGCTCACCCGCGCGGCGGCCGGCCGCGGTACCCCGGCCTAAAAGCGTTGCGTGACATCATCAATGACGTCGTCGAGGACGCCCGAGCACAGGGAGCGCTCCCACCCGACACCGACGCGGGTGCCACGATCAACGCCATCTATGCGCTGACGCGCGGTCTGACCGACCGGGCGGCCAACCTTGCACCCGGGGCTTACGCGGCCACGCTGGGCTCGGCCAAGGAATTGATCAGAGGGACGCTTTTCGCGCCGCGAGCGAATCGCCCAGCGTCCACAGCGCGACGCCGATCAGTACGAGATCCTTGAGCAGGAACTGGCCCGGCAGTGCCGACAACACGGGAAGGCCGGCGGCGTGGCTCGCCACCACGCCGGGGGTGGTGAACAGGAAGCTCAGTGTTCCCAGGAACAGCACCGCGGCCAGGGCGCTGCCGGCCGCCGATGCGCGTGGCCAGGTCGGCCGCAACGCAATGAGAAGCGCGGCAACGATTTCCATCGTGCCCAGTCCGCGTGCGACCGTGGTGACACTGAATACGTCGTAGATCCAACTCATGAATGGGCTGTGTTCGATGAGCACGCGGGATTCCATCTTCACGAACTTTCCGAACCCGATCCAGGCCAACACGACCACCAAGCCGTACCTGCTGATCAGCTGTCCCCATCGGGTCAGCGACTGCGCCACGCGGGGCGATGTGGCGGCGTGGGACAGGCTGCGATCGATCATCGAGAAAATCCTTCCGGCGAAGCGCATTGAGGGCAATTGTTCCTAAAGGACACGATTGACCGCACGATTGGGTTCAATGACCCAATCGCTCGAGTCCGGCGATGATGAGCCGCAACCCGTAAGCGAACTCCTCTTCCAATGGAACGGGGAGATCGTCGGCGACCGCGACCGTCGCGGGATAGCGGGACGGATCAAGGTCGTGAAAAGCCGCCGCTAGCCGGGCATCCTGTTGGGCGGTGGCCGATCCGGCGAGTTGGATCGCGAAGCCGAGGACATAGCGGGACACCGTCGCGTACGCGTGGGCGGCGACCACCGGCGGAAATCCGTTGTCGAGCAGGATCGCCAGCATTTTTTCCCGGTGTGCCAGCGCGTGGGGGCCCATGGGCACGTGTCCGATCAGCAAAGACGCGACATTTCCGTGCCGGCCGAGTGCCTCAAACGTGCGCTGCGCGAACAACGTACAGGCCTGTTGCCAGGGCAGCGCGGCGGCCGAGTCAACGTCGAAATCGAGTTCACCGAGCATCCGGTCGACCATCATGGCCACCAATTCGGATCGGTTGGCGAAGTGGCGGTAGAGCGTGGCGGTGCCCGATTCCAGGCGCTGCGCCAAAGAACGCATCGACAGTGCGTCGGCTCCATGCTCGTCGACGAGTTCCAGGGCCGCCGCGAGGATCCGCTCCAGGGGCAGGGCAGGGCGCCCGCGGGAACGGCCCGACGGCGGCGGTCCGGTCACATCGCCCAATCTAAATGCTCCCGAGCCTCTACACACTTTTTGATTTACGGACACACTGTAGCCATTATTCCTCACCCCGGTCAACACCCCTGAATAAGGACGTCTCGACATGCTGCTACTCCCGTTGGCGTCGGATCCCTACGCTGCTCCGACTGACCGCGACCTGCTTCCTTCCGAGCGTCGCGAATTCGTACGGACACATCGCACCTGCGTGTTCGGTTACCGTCGCCGCAACACGGCCCCGCGATGTCGATCGTCTACTACATCCCCACCGACAGCGACGAACTGCTGGTGTCGACCATGGCCGGCCGCGGGAAGGCCCGCGTCGTCGAACGCGACGGCAAGGTCAGTCTGTGCGTCCTCGACGAACGGTGGCCGTTTGCCTATTTGCAGGTCTACGCCGACGCGACCGTCGAACGAGACCGCGATCTGACGGTCGAGGTGATGATGGCCGTCGCCGGCCGTATGTCGGGCCAGCCGCTCGGCGAGGAGGCACGCCCGTACGTGACGGAGATGTCGGAGCGCGAAAACCGTGTGGTCATCCGTTGCCGTCCCTACGCCACCTTCGCACAACCCCCGCGCCACCTGTACCGCAACGATCAAGCCGAAGAAGTGACCCACTGGGTTTCCGGTGTGGTCGCGTGGGACGCCGCGGACCCGCCGGCAGATTGCCTACCTACTGCCCCGCGTAGCGGTCCCGCAGTTTGGCCAGCGTCGACTCGATCCCCGTGGCATTGGCCTTCACGAAACCCATAAGCTCGTAATACTTCAGCCCCTTCTTGATCGCACCGACGCCGCTGTAGTCGAACGTCTCGGTGACCCGGGTC
Source organism: uncultured Actinomycetota bacterium (assembly GCA_963703795.1). Classification (GTDB taxonomy): domain Bacteria; phylum Actinomycetota; class Actinomycetes; order Mycobacteriales; family Mycobacteriaceae; genus Mycobacterium. Next base: position 4,667 of record CAVPFT010000005.1, read on the forward strand.
AGGGTCGGTGAGAGCGGTATCCCAATTCCCAGCGCCAGCGGTGGCCGAGCGGATGCCGCCATTCGAATAATTCGTTCGGTTTAAGCGCGGTCACCCTGCTGGTGATGCGGTACGGCACGCCGTACATCTTCATCTTCGTCGAAAACTTCGAGCCAACAGCCACGTCCGCGGGAACGCTGATGTTGTCGCCAACGGTCCCCGATCCGTCCAGTTCGTGGTGGCGACGTGGATCGGCCGCCAGCGCATACAGTTCCGCGGCCGGTGCGGCCACTTCGACCGACCGGCTCACCTGGTGCGGTCCCGCGTCGACAACGTTGACGGTCATGGCGGCCTCCTTCCGGCTGTCCGGTGACGCACGGACGACGCTACGCTTCGCCGGATCGCACTTTTTCAACGCCCAAAGAAGGAACGCGAAAGACCGATGAGCAGTTCAATCTCGGGGAAGGTTGCGCTGATCACCGGCGCCGCCCGGGGACAGGGCCGGGCGCACGCGGTCCGCCTGAGCGCCGAAGGCGCCGACATCATCGCGCTCGACATTGCCGGGCCATTGCCATCGAGCATTCCCTACGATTCGGTGTCCCCCGACGATTTGGCCGAGACGGCTCGGATGGTCAACGCCAACGGCCGAAGGGTCATCACGGAGGCGGTCGACGTCCGCGACATCGAGGCGCTCAAGGCCGCGGTCGACAGGGCGGTCGGCGAACTGGGCCGGCTCGACATCATCGTCGCCAACGCCGGAATCTGCAGCCCCGCACCCTGGGATCAAATCACCCCGCAGGCGTTCCGCGACACCATCGACACCAACGTGATCGGCACGTGGAACACCGTGATGGCAGGCGCTCAGCACATCATCGACGGCGGCCGTGGCGGGGTCAATCATCCTCATCGGATCGGCCGCGGGCATCAAAATGATGCCGTTCATGATTCACTACACGGCCAGCAAACACGCCGTCGTCGGGATGGCACGCGCATTCGCCGCCGAACTCGGCCGACACAATATTCGCGTCAACAGCCTGCACCCGGGAGCGGTAGACACCCCGATGGGCACCGGTCGAATGCGCGAAGCGCTGCACGCGGCCGCCGACACCCACCCGCACCTGCGTGGCATGCACAAACCGCTGCTGCCCGAGGGTAGTGCCCAACCCGAGGACATAGCCGACGCCGTCGCCTGGCTGGCCTCCGACCAATCCAGGCTGGTGACCGCCACTCAGATTTCGGTGGATAACGGCGTGAGCTATGTCTGATCCCAAAAGGCGCTATTGATCCTGCACGACCACGATGCGTGAGAGTCCTGTGGGATAGTTGATCTGGCCTACCGCGTTCCGGCGCCCGTATTGGATTTAGCGAAGATCACGACCCTTGTCACACTTCTTTGAAGAGCTGTCCTTGCTGCATGGCTGGTTGCCGCCTGCGGTGCAAGCCCTAACGCTGCTGGTGGGCGTCGGCGCGATCGGTTGGCGCCGACGCTGGCGCGGCTGGGCTCTTCTCGTCGCGCTGGGGATCGCCGCAGCGGTGACGGCGCTGTCGTATTGGTACATCACGTCGATCGGCGTGGCGGGGGACCCGGCACCGCTGTCGCTGTGGCTCTGGATAGCGATGAGCGGGCTCGCTGTCGCGGTGCTGCTGCTCGGATGGCCCGGTGCCCGCTGGTGGCGACGCGGCCTGGCGGTGCTCTCGGTGCCCCTGTGCGTGTTGTGCGCCGCCCTGGCCGTGAACGGCTGGGTCGGCTATTTCCCCACGGCGCTGGCCGCGTGGGATCAACTGACATCGCAGCCCCTGCCCGATCAAATTGACCGGCTCGAGAGTCACCGCGATGCAGCTCGAGGGGACCAAGCCCAAAAAAGGGCGTCGTGGTGCCGGTGACCATCAGCGCCGACCCCGACGCCGATCCACTGGCCGACCCGGGGGTGGCGGGCGACGGTGGCCGGGCTGATGATCGCCGGGGCGGTCGGGGCCGTCCTCCGGTACCTGGTCGACCGCTACGTCCAGGGGAAGGTCGCCTCCGACTTCCCCTACGGCACCCTGGTCATCAACGTCACCGGTTCCCTGGTCCTGGGGTTTCTCACTGGATCCGCCCTCCACCACGGCCTCTCCGCCACCTGGGTGACCGTCCTCGGGACCGGGCTGATTGTGCGCCAACAGCAATACGCAACTGTCGGCGCGCGCAAGAAGAAG
>CAVPFT010000006.1:0-114794 GCA_963703795.1 uncultured Actinomycetota bacterium
AGTTCGAGCGTGATGCCGTGGCCGTGCGCGAGGCGGTCATCATCTCCAACCCCGACGATCCCGCCGCCGCCGTCGGCCTGGTCCCCGAGTTCTCCTACGGCGACCTCGAGGAGACCGACGACGAGGCGGGCCTTCCCGAATCGGGTGCGCTGTCATGGACGGTGTACTCGTTGCCCGGCGCACCAGTGTTCGACCACTACGAGCTCGGTGATGCCGAATACGCATTGCGGTCGGCGGTGCGCTCGGCCGCCGATGCGCTCGGGGCCATCGGCCTGGGAGCCGCCGCGGCCGAGGTCGACGATCCACGGGGGCTCGTCGAGCAGTTGCTGGAATCGGCACGGCAACACCGGATTCCGGATCATGCACCGTTGCGCGCATTGCGCGTGCTGAGAACGCCGCGCACGTCGATGCGATCATCGCCGTCAGCGCCGGGCTCAGTCGATCGTCCGGCTCCCCGGATCGTTTCAGCGCTCCCAGCATCGCGGGGCTGGAGCCGCTCGGAACGCAGTCATCGTCGGAGGCTCGCATCGCCAGCGATGCGCTGCGGCCGCTGACCGCGGTGGTGCGTTCGGCGCGGATGGCCGCGGTCGACGCGATTCTGCAATCGGCCTGGGCCGACTAGGACTGATGGCGGGCGACGCAGTGCGGCGGACGGCACGGCGCGCCGTTGGTGCTGGCGAGGCATCCGGGCACCGGATCGGGCCCGCTCACCCGATCGGGCGCCCGCCCGTAGCGGAGTTCGTCGATCAAGCCCGCGGCCAGCCGGGCGAATCGCCGGTCGGCGTTCGGCGTCGCGGCCCGGGCGAAGGCCATCCCCGCCGCCTCGGCCTGTGATCGCAACTCCTGGTCGAGATCCCACACCACCTCGATATGGTCGGCAACGAACCCGACCGGGCAGACGATGACGGCCTTGGTGCCGGACCCGGTCAGCGTGGTCAGATGGTCGGCGACATCGGGCTCTAGCCAAGGAACTTGGGGCGGGCCCGATCGCGACTGCCAGGCCAGGTCGTAGTCGGCGTATCCGGCGGCCGCCGCGACGATCCTTGTGGCATAGGCGACTTGGCGACTGTACAGCTGCGGGCCGCAGCGCCCGTCGGCGGCCACGGGTATGGAATGTGCGGTGAACACGAGCCGCGCCTCGCCGCGCAGCTCCGCGGGCAGGGTGCCGGCGGCGGCGGCGATGGCGCCGGCGAACATCTCGACGAAGAGCGGGTGGTCGAAATAGGGCCGCAGCTTGACCAACTCGGGAGCTGCCGGCCCCGCCGCCCGGCGGGCCCGGGCAATGTCTTCGACATACTGGGTGCAGCTGGAATAGCCGCTCCACGCGGAGGTGGTGAACACCGCTGCACGGCGAATCCCGTTGTCCCGCATCGTCGTAACGCATTCTTCGACGTAGGGTTCCCAGTTGCGATTGCCGAAATACACCGGCAGATCCAGCTCGGTGCGCAGCTGGGCGATCAGCGCGCGGTTGATCTCGTTGATCGGCGACACCCCGCCGAAATGCAGGTAGTGCTGCGCTACTTCGTCAAGGCGTTCGGGCGGAACGTCGCGTCCCCGGGTGACGTTCTCCAGAAATGGCCGCACCTGCTCGGGCCCTTCCGGCCCGCCGAAGGACAGCAGCAGGGCGGCGTCAAATTCCATTGCGTCCTAGAGCAATTGGGTGCTGGCGCCGCCGTCGGCGAAGATGATGGTCCCGGTGGTAGCCGGCAGCCAGTCGGAAAGCAGCGCGCACACCGTTTTGGCGACCGGCGTCGCGTCCTTCATGTTCCAGCCCAGCGGTGCGCGCTGGTCCCAGCCCTCCTCGAGCAGGTGGATCTGGGCGCCGGCCTCCTCACCGAGCGCACCGCCAACGATCGCACTCATCGCCAGTGTCCGAATCGGGCCCGCTGCAACAAGATTCGAGCGCACGCCGTACTTGCCGGCCTCGCGGGCGACGAAGCGGTTCACCGACTCCAGCGCGCTCTTGGCGACGGTCATCCAGTTGTAGGCCGGCATCGCACGCGATGGGTCGAAGTCCATGCCGACGATGCCGCCGCCGGGGTTCATGATCGGCAACAGCGCCTTGGCCAGCGACGCATACGAGTAGGCGGAGATGTGGATGCCCTTGGCGACGTCCTCGTAAGGCGCGTCGAAGAACGGGTTGATGCCCATTCCGGTCTGCGGCATGAAGCCGATCGAATGCACCACGCCGTCAAGCTTGTTACCCGCACCGATCACCTCGGTCACCCTGTCGGCAAGGGTCTCGAGGTGCTTCTCGTTCTGCACGTCGAGTTCGATCAGCGGGGCCTTCTCCGGCAGCCGGTCGGCGATGCGCTGGATCAGCCGCAGCCGGTCGAATCCCGTCAGCACCAGTTCGGCGCCCTGCTCCTGGGCCACCCGCGCGATGTGGAATGCGATCGACGAGTCGGTGATGATTCCGCTGACCAGAATCCGTTTGCCGTCGAGCAGTCCTGCCATTCCGTCCTTAATGTCGCGGTTGAAGTCCTTGTGTCGTGGTTGAACTCAGTGGCCCATACCCATGCCGCCGTCGACCGGGATGACCGCACCGGCGATGTAGCTCGCATCCTCGGACGCGAGGAAGCTGACCACCCCGGCGACCTCCTCGGCGGTGCCGACCCGCTTTGCCGGGATGAACTCCAGCGCCCCCGCCTGGATCCGATCATCCAGGGCGCGGGTCATCTCGGTGTCGATGTAGCCGGGCGCCACCACGTTCGCGGTGACCCCGGCCTTCGACAGTTCCCGGGAGATCGAGCGGGCCATGCCGATCAGACCGGCTTTGGAGGCCGCGTAGTTGGACTGGTTGCCGATGCCCCAGCTGCCGGAGACCGAACCCACGAAGATCATCCGGCCGAATCGCTTTTTCTGCATGCTGCGCGAGGCGCGCTGGGCCACCCGGAACGCCCCGGTGAGGTTCGCGTCGATGACCTTCTCGAACCGCTCCTCGGTCATCCGGATGAGGAACGCGTCCGCAGAGATGCCGGCGTTGGACACCAGCACCTCGACCGCACCCTGGTGCTCCTCGACCTCTTTGAAGGCGCGATCGACGGCGTCGTTGTCGGTCACGTCACACTCGACGCCGAACAGGCCCTCGGGCGCCCCGGATCCGCGGTGCGTGACGGCAACCTTGTGGCCGTCGTCAGCCAGCCGCTGTGCGATCGCCAGACCGATCCCCCGGTTTCCGCCCGTCACCAGGACTGAACGGGATACGAATGCGGGTTTGCCGCCACTGGGGGCACTGTCGGCGATCTCGGTGGCTCCCTCAGTCACCCCGTCAACCTAGCGCCTCACCGCTGCGGGGCCGAAACCGGCTGGCCGCGACGCGACGTACGTAACACCATGGCGAATGATCGAGCGAAATTTCGCCCTGACGCTACGTGCGCGGCACAGTTAGGTGGGCAGGCGGCGGTTGATCAGCAGCGCCGCGAGTCCCGCCAGGGCCAGCACCAGCGCACCCAGCCGCAGCCAGCCCGTGCTGGCGTCGCCTTTGATCGTTTCGTAGCCGATCTGCTCCTGCAACGACGCGTAGACGGCCTTCAACTCCGCCAGACTTCCGGCGTTGTACCAGTTTCCACCGGAGAGGTCGGCCACCTTCCTCATGGTTGAATCGTCGACGGGCACCGGCTGGCGCTGGTCGTTGATCTCGACGAACCCGAACGGGGTGCCGAACGAGATCGTCGAGATCGGCACGCCCTGGTCCTTGGCGGTGCGCGCGGCGGTGAAGGCGCCCTTGGGGTTGTCCGGGTTGGTCGGCATCGTCTCCTTGCCGTCGGAGAACAACACGATGCGCGCCGGCGGCGGCTTGTCGCCGCCACCGATCACCGCGCCGACGGTGGCGATGGCCTGCAACGCCGTGAAGATGCCCTCCCCGGTGGCGGTGCGGTCGGCGAACTGGAGCTTGTCCAGCCCGTTCTTGGTCGCGTCCCGGTTCGTCGTCGGCGACACGAGCACGGTGGCGGTACCCGCATACTCGATCAGCCCGAGGTTGATTCCCGGGGTCAGCTCGTCGGCGAACTGCTTCGCCGCCTCCTGCGCGGCCGCCATCCGATTGGGCGCGACGTCGGTGGCACGCATCGACTGCGACACGTCGATCACCAACATCACGACCGCACGGTTGCGGGGAATCCGGACGTCGTTGGTCGGCCCGGCCATCGCGATGGTGAACAGGACCAGCGACAGCACCAACAGGATCGCCGGCACGTGCCGCCATCGGGACGGCCGCTTGGGGGCGACGCTCTCGAGTAGCTCCATGTTGGCGAACCGCAGCATCCGCCGCTGGCGCGCCAGTTGCAGCAGGATGTACAGCGCGGCCAACCCGAACACCACGAAGAGAAATAGGAAGAACCACGAGTGCACGAAGCCCGACAGCGTCATCGGGCCCAGCAGGGGCAATGTCAAACTTCACTGCCGCCCCGCCAGCGCCCCGCGCCGCCGAGACTCGACAAAACGGACGATGTCGGCGATCCAGTCGCGGTCGGTGCGCAGGCTCAATACCGGTGCCCCACAGCCGCGGACGGTGCGGGCCACCTCGGCGCGGTGCGCGGCGGCGGCCTTGGCGAAGTCGTCGCGCAGCTGCGCATCGATGGTGAACTCGCGGACGGCGCCGGACTCGGCGTCCTGCAACACCACGTCGCCGATGTCGGGCAACTCGACGTCGCGGGGATCGAGCACCTCGATCGCCAGCACCTCATGGCGCGCCGCGATGGCGCGCAGCGGACGCGTCCAGTTGATCGGGCCGAGGAAGTCGCTGATGATGACGGCCATTCCCCGGCGGCGCTCCGGCCGGCGGAGCGCGTCGATCGCCGCCGCCAAATCACCGCGCACCCCGGTCGGTGCCTTGGGAGTGGTGGCGATGGTGCGCAACAGCGTCTGCTCGTGCTGGCGTCCGGAGCGCGCCGGAATCCGCGTCGTCGTCGCGCCGTTGGCGACGAGCGCGCCAATTCGGTTTCCGCCACCGCTGTTGAGGTAGGTGATCGCCGCCGCGGCCGCCACCGCCAGGTCACGCTTCTCGCACCCCGTGGTGCCGAAGTCCAGGCTGGCCGACAGGTCGACCACCATCCACGTCTCCAATTCCCGGTCGGCGATCATCCGCCGGATGTGTGGGTGGGTGGTGCGCGCGGTCACCGCCCAGTCCATCCGGCGGACGTCGTCGCCGGGCTGATACTCGCGCGACTCCCCCGGCTCCGTGCCGGGACCCGGGATCAGGCCGAGATGGTCGCCGTGCAGGACACCGTCGAGCTTGCGTTTGACCGTGAGCTCGAGCGTCTTCAGCGCCGCCGTTAGCTTCGGGTCGTCGATCTGCCCGCGCTGGAACGAGGGCGGATGTACGGCCGCGCGCTTCGCGCCGGCGGAATCTGCATCGGTCACCGACCGCTAGCCGCCACGGTCTGCATCACCGGGGGTACCGAATGGCCTTGTTGTGGAACGGCATTCACCTGAGGTAGGGCGACGGTCTGCAGGATCCGGTTGATGACGATCTCCGGCGAGATTTCGTCGGCGAGCGCGTCGTAGGTGAGTACCAGCCGGTGCCGCAGCACGTCGGGAATGACCTCCACGACGTCTTGCGGGATCACATAGTCGCGGCCACGCACCAGCGCCAGCGAGCGCGCACCGGCGATGATGCCCAGCGAGGCACGCGGGGATGCGCCGAACGAGATCCAGGTCCTGACGTCGTTCATCCCGAGCTGCTCGGGGTAACGGGTGGCCATGACGACGCGCACCACGTAGTCGACCAGGGCATGGTGGACGAAGACGCTGGACGCGATGTCCTGCAGCCGCAGCAGGTCGCCGGTGTTCAATATCTGCTTGGGTACCGGCGGCTTCACGCCCATCCGGTAGATGATCTCCCGCTCCTCTTCCGGCGACGGATAGCCGACGTTGATCTTGAACAGGAAGCGGTCGCGCTGCGCCTCGGGCAGCGGGTAGACACCCTCGTGCTCGATCGGGTTCTGCGTGGCCATCACCAGGAACGGGTTGGGCAGCGGGAACCTCTTGCCACCGATCGACACCTGACGTTCCTGCATGACCTCCAGTAGTGCCGACTGCACCTTCGCGGGCGCGCGGTTGATCTCGTCGGCGAGCAGGAAGTTGACCACCACCGGGCCGAGCTCGGTGTCGAACTCTTCCTTGCCCTGCCGGTAAATGCGGGTGCCGATGATGTCGGTGGGCACCAGGTCGGGCGTGAACTGGATGCGCGCGAACGTCCCGCCGACCACCCGCGCAAAGGTCTCCACGGCCAGCGTCTTGGCCACGCCGGGAACGCCCTCGAGCAAGACATGGCCCTTGGACAAGAGGCCCACCAGCATCCGCTCCAAGAGCTGGTCTTGGCCGACGATGATCCGTTTGACCTCGAAGATGGCCCGCTCCAGCGTGTGGACCTCGGCGGCCAGCCCATTGCCGCCGCCCGCCGGCGCTTCATGGGCCGGCGGGCCGGAAGGCCCACCCGGGCCCGAGTAATTGCTGGCGCCCGGGGGCGGCCCACCTGCTGATGTCATCAAGAACCCTCCACACCTCAATCGGACACGACTGCCGGGCAGCGACGTGCCCGCGTCCAACTATTCCAGGCCAGCCGAATTCCGTCGACGTCGCGGACCCCGAACGGGCAGCACACCCGGATCAGTATTCGATGATCCTAGTCAGGAAGGGCGTCATGCCGGGCTTGCGAACCGGGCTGACGGTGACTTTGGCGGCGCTTCCGGATGCCTCCAGCATCTGCCCGTTGCCCAGGTACATGGTGACGTGCTGGCCGCCGCCGGGGCCGTAGAAGATCAGGTCGCCGCGCCTGGCCTCGTTGGGGGGAATGTGGCGGCCGAAGTTGTACTGGTCCCCGGAGAACCGCGGGATCAGCACGCCAACCCCGGCGAACATGTAGCGCATCAGCCCGGAGCAGTCGAAACCGGTGATGTTGGCCCCGTCGCCGACCCCCTTGCTCGGACCCTGCAGCGTGCCGCCGCCCCAGGAGTACGGAACGCCCATCTGGGCTGCGCCCCGCCTGATCACGTACTCGATGGCCTGTCGACCGTTGGCGCGCGGAATGCGGCTGGGGCTGGTTGCGCCGGGGTCGGCGGCGGGGGCGGGGTCGCCGCCGAGGTTGATCCCGATCCCGCCGAGGAATTGCTTGCCCAAGTCCAGCGTGGTCTGGGTGGCCTGGGCGGTGGCCTGCAGCGACGCGTTGGCGACCGCGAGCGGGTCTCCCGGCGCGCCCGCGCTGATCGCGGCCGGCAGCGTGGGATCCCACTGCCCGGGGTCGGCCGCGGCCGGGCCGGCCGCAGACAACATCAGCCCGGTCACCAGTGTGGTGATCCAGGCCAGGTTGATCAGACGAAACCGGTTGCGGCGCATAGCTCCTCGTCTACTAATCAGTCGTCACCACTCGATGTAGCGGATCACATACGGCGTCATGCCGCTGGTGCGCACGGGCGCAACGCGGACCTTCAAACCGATATCAGGTGCCTCGAGCATCTGGCCGTCGCCGAGGTAGATCGTCACGTGCTGGCTGCCGCCCGGGCCGTAGAAGATGACGTCGCCGCGGCGCATCTGTGCGGACGGGATCTTGCGGCCCAGGTTGTACTGCGAGCCCGAGTAGTGAGGCAACTTGATGCCCACCCCGGCGAAGGAGAACAAGACCAACCCCGAACAGTCGAAGCCGGTGATGCCGGCACCGGAGTCGATCCCCTTGCTCGGGCCCGCGGCGTTGCCGCCACCCCAGGAATACGGCACCCCGATCTGTGACATCCCGCGCCGGATCACGTACTCGATGGCCTGCCGCCCGTAAACCCGCGGAATCCGGGACCGGCCCGGGGCGGCGTTGGTGATGCCGGTGTCGTCGGGCTGCAGGATGCCCAGCTGCTGCAAGAAGTTGCGGCCCATGCCCGCGGTGACCTGTGTCGACGTCGCCGAGATGCCCAACACCTGGTTGATCACCGCGATCGGGTCACCGGGGACGTTGGCGCTGGGCACCATTGGCAGCGTGGGATCCCAAGCGCCATCCCATCGCCGGCCCCCGCCGGGGGGCGCCCCGCCCGGTGATCCGGGGTCCCACCGGTCGCCCGACACGGGGACGGCGGGTCCGCTTTTCCCCGCCGACCATTGGCGCCCGGCCTCGACCCTCGCGGCCTCGAGTTTGGCCTGAGCCTCGTCGCGTTCGGCGCCCAGGCGAGAGACATCGTCGCGCTGTTGGTCGAACTTGCTCTTGGAGTTGGTGAGCGCCGCGACGGCGGCCTCCTGGCTGGCCTTCGCGTCGGCGGCGGCCTTGTCGGCCTTCTGTTTGGCCAGCCGCGCCGCCGACTCCTTATTCACCTGCTCGGTTCGGGCCCGCTGCAGCTTGTCCATCACCGTCTGGGAACTGGCGGTCAGCGTCCACGAGGCGGTTTCGGTGGCGATGATGTCCTCGGGGCTCTTCGCGGTCAGGTAGGCGTCCGACGGGCCGTTCATGTAGGTCGCCGCCGCGAACGTGTCGAACCGGCGTTGAGCCGCCGCGATTTCCGCATTCGCGTCCTTGACCGCCTGCTGGCTGACCTCGACGTCGTGCTCGGCCGTCGCGGCGTTATCCCGGGCGGTCTCCACGTCGACCAAGGCCTTGTTGACGCTTTCCTGCTCGGTCTGGATTTCGGCGCTGAGGTCTTGCAGGCGCTGGTTGGCCTTGGCGACGTTGGCGATCAGCGCGGCCAACCTATCCGTGGTGGGATCGCCGTGCGCCAGCCCGGGCGTGCATACCAGCAGGGCCACGCTCAAGACCGACGGAATGACCGGCGGGACCAGCCTTTTGGCCAGTCGCGCAGACGAGCCCCAGAGTGCACGTCTCATTCGACTTAGGTCTCCTACGGCTCAACGCGGACGGGCGGCGCCAGTCACAGACTCCTCTAGAGGCACCAAAGCAACATGAGCATCATTTGCACCGTACGTCACATGGGACGCCGTGGATACGCCGGCCACAAACTGCACTCTGGACGTGTGTTTAATGTGACCTAACGGTGATCTCCGGGTGTTTGCCGGAAAGGATCTCGGGGTCTTGCCCGATGCGGTCGGCCGGGCCGGACGCGCGTGGTTAAGCGCCGGTAGCGGGTTCTTCTGCCCGCATCTGGGCGCCGCCTGCGGACGTTGCTGAGCGCTTGCCGCGCAGCTGCAGGAACCGGGTCGCGACCGCGGCCGCGAGCACACCGATGAGGAGGAAGATGGTCAAGCCGGTCCAGGGGAATTCGGGGGCGTTCAACTCGTTCAAGAAATGCTGCGCCGAAACGACCGGGTTTCCCGTCTTGGCTATGTCCTCGCCGGCCTCGAGCGTGACCCGTGGGAATTGCGTGCTGTAGCTCCCGACGAAGTTCGGGCTGAGGGACAGCACCGTGGCGCCGTGGTAGTCGGCGCCGACCACCGTGGAGATGTCGCGCAAGGGCGTGTCGTTCGGGGGGTTGTGGTCGAGCAGCACGATCTTGAGGTTGATGCCCTTGGCGTGGGCCTGATTGACCACGTCAAGCAGTCCCGGCAAGGCCTCCGGCGGCGCGCTGACGCCGACGGCGGCCACCTGGGCTTTGACCGCGGTCATGTCGACGTCTACCGGAATGTAGAGCGGCAGAAACGGGTGCCCGGTCATCGTGTCCCTCCAGCGCTAGTGCTAAAAGGCACCGTACGCGACTTGGCCACAGGGGCTTTAAACGCGCGGCCCTCACGACAAGACTGAGACTGCGAGTGCCGCTGTAATGCAGGACAAGCGTACTGTTAAAGTGATATCGAACCGCCGACATGGCCCGTCGGCGGGAGAACTTAATCCTCGGGAGTTGAAGTGACCAGTAAAGATTCTGTGAACTCGTTCGGAGCCCGCGACGCCCTCCAGGTCGGAGACAAGAGTTATCAGATCTATCGCCTCGACGCCGTTCCCAATACCGAAAAGCTCCCCTACAGTCTCAAAGTCCTCGCCGAGAACCTGCTGCGCAACGAGGACGGCAGCAATATCACCAAGGACCACATCGAGGCCATCGCGAATTGGGATCCCAAGGCGGAACCCAGCATTGAGATCCAGTACACGCCGGCCCGCGTCGTCATGCAGGACTTCACCGGTGTTCCGTGCATCGTCGACCTGGCCACCATGCGTGAGGCGATCGGCGACCTCGGTGGCAATCCGGACAAGGTCAACCCGTTGGCGCCCGCGGACCTCGTGATCGATCACTCGGTGATCGCCGACCTGTTCGGCCGGGCCGACGCATTCGAGCGCAACGTCGAGATCGAGTACCAGCGCAACGGGGAGCGCTACCAGTTCTTGCGCTGGGGGCAGGGCGCGTTCGACGACTTCAAGGTGGTGCCGCCGGGCACCGGCATCGTGCACCAGGTCAACATCGAATACCTGGCGAGTGTGGTGATGGAGCGCGACGGGGTGGCGTACCCCGACACCTGCGTGGGCACCGACTCGCACACCACGATGGTCAACGGCCTCGGCGTGCTCGGCTGGGGCGTGGGTGGCATCGAAGCCGAGGCCGCGATGCTCGGTCAGCCGGTGTCGATGCTGATCCCGCGGGTCGTCGGATTCAAGCTGACCGGTGAAATTCGGCCCGGCGTTACGGCGACAGACATCGTGCTGACCGTCACCGAGATGCTGCGTAAGCACGGTGTGGTCGGCAAGTTCGTCGAGTTCTACGGGGACGGCGTGGCCGAGGTGCCGCTGGCCAACCGCGCCACCCTCGGCAACATGAGCCCCGAATTCGGTTCCACCGCAGCGATTTTCCCGATCGACGAAGAGACCATTTCCTACCTGCGATTCACCGGCCGCAAGCCGGAGCAACTTGCGCTGGTCGAGGCGTACGCCAAAGAACAGGGCATGTGGCACGACCCCAGGCACGAACCCGCGTTCTCGGAATACATCGAACTCAACCTCTCCGACGTGGTGCCGTCGATCGCCGGACCCAAGCGGCCGCAGGACCGAATCGCGTTGTCGGACGCCAAGTCCACGTTCCGCGACCAGATTCCCGGCTACGTCGGCGACGACCCGGAGAAGATGGAGTACTCGAAGCTGGACGAGGCGGTGGACGAGACGTTCCCGGCCAGCGACCCGGGGGCACTGAGCAACGGCCACGCCGACGACCACCGGGTGGAGTCGGCCGCAAAGCACGCCAAGGGCCGGGTGAGCAACCCGGTGAAGGTGAAGGCGCAAGAACTGGGCGAGTTCGTGCTCGACCACGGCGCGGTGGTGATCGCCGCCATCACGTCGTGCACCAACACCTCCAACCCGGAGGTGATGCTGGGTGCCGCGCTGCTGGCCCGCAATGCGGTCGAAAAGGGATTGGCCTCCAAGCCGTGGGTGAAAACCACGATGGCGCCGGGCTCCCAGGTGGTCAACGACTACTACGAAAAGGCGGGGCTGTGGCCGTATTTGGAGAAGCTCGGCTTTTATCTGGTCGGTTACGGCTGCACCACGTGCATCGGCAACTCCGGCCCGCTGCCCGACGAAATTTCGAAGGCGATCAATGACAACGACCTTTCGGTCGCCGCCGTGCTATCGGGCAACCGCAACTTCGAGGGCCGCATCAACCCCGATGTGAAGATGAACTACCTGGGATCGCCACCGTTGGTGGTCGCCTACGCGCTGGCCGGGACCATGGACTTCGACTTCGATTCGGAGCCGCTGGGCAAAGACAAGGACGGCAACGACGTCTTCCTCAAGGACATCTGGCCATCGCAAAAGGACGTCTCCGACACCATCGCCTCGGCTATCAACCAGGAGATGTTCACCAAGAACTACGCCGACGTGTTCAAGGGCGACGAGCGCTGGCGCAACCTTCCGACCCCGAGCGGCAACACCTTTGAGTGGGACCAGAATTCGACGTACGTGCGCAAGCCACCATACTTCGAGGGCATGTCCGCCGAACCCGAGCCGGTCGGCAACATCAGCGGCGCCCGGGTGCTGGCGCTGCTCGGCGATTCGGTGACCACCGACCACATCTCCCCCGCCGGCGCCATCAAGCCGGGCACGCCTGCGGCGCAGTACCTCGACGAGCACGGCGTGGACCGCAAGGACTACAACTCCTTTGGGTCGCGGCGCGGCAACCACGAGGTGATGATCCGTGGCACGTTCGCCAACATCCGGCTGCGCAACCAGCTCCTGGACGACGTTTCCGGCGGCTACACCCGCGACTTCACCCAGGACGGCGGGCCGCAGGCGTTCATCTACGACGCGGCACAAAACTATGCGGCGCAAAACATTCCGCTCGTGGTGCTGGGCGGCAAGGAGTATGGCTCCGGCTCGTCGCGGGACTGGGCGGCCAAGGGCACGTTGCTGCTGGGCGTGCGGGCGGTGATCGCCGAGTCGTTCGAGCGCATCCACCGTTCCAACCTGATCGGCATGGGTGTCATCCCACTGCAATTCCCGGAGGGCGAGTCGGCTTCGTCGCTCGGGTTGGACGGTACCGAGGTCTTCGACTTCACCGGTATCGAGGCGCTCAACGACGGCAAGACGCCCAAGACGGTGCACGTCAAGGCCGGCAAATCCGGCGGCGATGACATCGAGTTCGACGCGGTGGTGCGCATCGACACCCCCGGTGAGGCCGACTACTACCGCAACGGCGGCATCCTGCAGTACGTGCTGCGCAACATGCTCAAGTCCGGCTGACCCTCGGCGACCCGCGCCCCGGCATGCCAAGAGTCAGCGAGGAGCATCTGGCGGCTCGCCGCCGCCAGATCCTCGACGGCGCTCGCCGTTGCTTTGCCGAATACGGCTATGACAAGGCCACGGTGCGTCGGCTGGAGAAGGCGATCGGAATGTCGCGTGGCGCGATCTTCCACCACTTCCGGGACAAAGATGCGTTGTTTTTCGCGCTGGCACACGAGGACGCCGAGCGGATGGCCGACGTGGCCTCACGCGAAGGCCTTATCCAGGTGATGCGTGACATGCTCGCGGCGCCCGACCAGTTCGACTGGTTGACGACCAGGTTGGAGATCGCGCGCAAGCTGCGCAACGACCCCGAGTTCAGCCGTGGATGGGCGGAACGTTCCGCGGAATTGGCCGCGGCGACGACCGATCGGCTGCGCCGGCAGAGGGAGGCACACCGGGTGCGCGAGGACGTGCCCGGTGACGTCTTGCAGTGCTACCTGGAACTGGTCCTCGACGGCCTAGTGGCCCGGCTGGCATCCCGCGAGGATCCGCGGCGGCTCGGCGCCGTCCTCGACCTGGTGGAGAAGTCGATGCGCCGCAACGATTCCGGGGAGGGCGCTGGGGGCACCTCCCGCGCTGGCGGGGGAAACGCCACTGCGAATGAGGGGACGTGATTTCGCAGTGACGCTACGCTCGCGCCGACTGGCGCCGACGAGAAGTGTGGTTGGGTCCGCCGCGGCCGCGCAGTGTGGTGCCCGACTCAAGCAGCATGCTGTGAATCGACCCGTACGACCTGCCGGTGGTGCCAACCAGAGTGCGGATACTGGCTCCGCCCTCATAGGCGCTGCGCAACTCGCGCAACATCTCGTCGCGCGTCTTTTTCGGCTTTCGCGCCGCGTTGCTCATCGGTGCCTCCACGCTTCAACTCGATCCCCAGCAATAGAGTAAGAACACCGGCGTCGGTCGCGGGCCGATTTGGCCGAAATCGCCTGCGGCAACTTCAAGATCAGGCCAGCTCGATGAGATCCCGGTACTCGTCGGACCAATAGTCCTCGGTGCCGTCGGGCAACAGCACGACGCGTTGGGGGTCGAGGGCCTCGGCCGCCCCGGGGTCGTGCGTCACCAGCACCACCGCGCCCCGATAGCTTCGCAGGGCGTCGAGCACCTGCTCGCGCGACGCGGGATCGAGGTTGTTGGTCGGTTCGTCGAGGAGCAACACGTTGGCCGTGGATGCCACCAAGCCGGCCAGCGCCAGCCGGGTCTTCTCCCCACCGGACAACGTCCCCGCGGGTTGATCGAGCTGCGGACCGCTGAACATGAACGCGCCGAGCAGGCCGCGCAGATCCTGTTCGCCGGATTCGGGTGCCGCGTGCCGGATGTTCTGCCAGACGGTCGCGTCGTTGTCCAGGGTGTCGTGCTCCTGCGCGAAATAGCCGATCCGCAAACCGTGTCCCGGCTCAAGGGCCCCGGTGTCGAGATTCTCGACGCCGGCCAGCAGTCGCAGCAGCGTGGTCTTGCCGGCGCCGTTGAGTCCCAGCACGACCACGCGGGAGCCGCGGTCGATGGCCAGATCGACACCGCTGAACACTTCGAGCGACCCGTACGACTTGCTCAGACCCGTGGCCACCAGCGGGGTGCGCCCGCACGCGGCCGGGTTGGGAAACTTGATCCGGGCCACCTTCTCGGCGACCCGCTCCTCGTCAAGTGCGGCCATCATCCGATCGGCACGACGCAACATGTTCTGGGCCGCAACGGCTTTGGTTGCCTTGGCACCGAGTTTGGCGGCCTGGGTGCGCAGCGCGGCCGCCTTGCGTTCGGCGTTGGCGCGTTCCCGGCGGCGACGCTGCTCGTCGGTCGCCCGGGCATCCAGGTACTTTTGCCAGCCCATGTTGTAAACGTCCATCTCGCCGCGCACCGCGTCCAGATACCACACCCGGTTGACGACATCGGCCACCAGCTCGACGTTGTGGCTGATCACCACCAACCCGCCCCGGTGCGCGCGCAGAAAATCCCGCAGCCAGCCGACCGAATCCGCGTCGAGGTGGTTGGTCGGCTCGTCGAGCAACAAAGTGGTGCTGGAACCTGAAGCACCGGCACCTCCTTCCGACGCGGCGAACAGAATGCGCGCCAACTCCACCCGGCGGCGCTGCCCACCGGACAGCGTGCGCAGCTGCTGGGTCAGCACCCGTTCGGGCAGGCCGAGGCTCGCGCAGATACGCCCGGCTTCGCTTTCGGCGCCGTAGCCGCCCAACGCGACGAACCGCTCCTCGCAGCTGCCCGTAGCGACGGATCGCGCGGTCCCGCGCATCGTCGTCGGCGACCTCGGCCATCAACGCCTGCTGCTTCTCCAGATCGGTGAGCAACACGTCCAACCCGCGAGCCGATAGCACCCGGTCGCGGGCCAGCAGGTCGAGATCACCCTCTTTGGGATCCTGTGGCAGATAACCGATTTCCCCGATGCGGGTGACCGATCCGGCATACGGTTCGGTCTCGCCCGCCAGGATGCGCAGGGTCGTGGTCTTGCCCGCGCCATTGCGTCCGACCAACCCGATGCGGTCGCCGGGCTGCACGCGCAGGTCCGGGCCGTCGGGTGAGAGCAGGATGCGCGCACCAGCGCGGACCTCAAGGTCCGTGGCCGTGATCACCGAAATACCGCCCGGGAAGCCTCGGCCTTTAGGCCGGGGAGGAATGGGCGGTGGTGTCGTACCGCGGCGATAGCGTTCGAAGCGTGAACGTCGTGCGCTATCGATACCGGTTGCGCCCCGGCGCGACCGCGATGGCGGTGTTGCTGGCCGAGTGGGACCGCTGCCGGTGGGTGTGGAACCAGGCGGTCGAACGTCTCAACGAGACTGGTGAGTGGGTCCGCGACAGCACGTTGACCGAGTGGCGAGGTGAGCATGACTGGCTGCGCGAGGGCTCGGTGGTGGCCCAACAGCAGATGCTGCGCAACTTCCGCGCCAAACGCGCCAAGGGCACGCGGCGGCGCAAGTTCAAGTCCGCCAGACGCTGCCTGCCGAGCCTGAACTACACCAAACGTGGATTTGCACTCAAGGATGGCCGGTTGTGTCTTGCCGGTGGGCTGTGCATCCCGGTCGTGTGGTCGCGACAACTGCCCGCCGTGCCCAGCAGTGTGCGCGTCTACCGCGACAATGTTGGGCATTGGTATGTCAGCTTTGTTGTGCGCCGCGACGGCCGGGAGCTGCCGGCCTGCGGTCAGTCGATCGGTATCGACTGGGGTGTGCGCGCCGTGGCGATCACCACCGACGCCGAATACGACCTGCCGCACCCCGAGCACGGAAGGCGCGCCGCCAAAGAGCTTGCTCGTCGGCAGCGGACCATGGCACGCCGCACCAAACCGGCCCCCGACCAGCGGGCGTCCAAGGGCTACCTGCGCGCCAAGCGCGTTGCCGCCAAGCTGTCCAAGAAGATCGCCCGGCAGCGGCAGGACACGGCGCGTAAGTGGGCCACCAAAATCGTTGCCAACCATGGGGTGTTGGCGATTGAGGACTTCAAGCCGAAGTTTTTGGCGAAGTCGCGGATGGCGCGCAAGTCGGCCGACGGTGCCATCGGCACAACGAAAGCGACGCTGATCGAATATGCCCAGCGGGCGGGCCGAAAGGTGGTGCTGGTGCCGCCCGCCTACACAACGATGACGTGCAGCGATTGCGGCGCGAGAGCCAAGTCCCGCCCGCTGCTGTCGCAACGGGTTTTCGTCTGCGATTCCTGCGGGGCAATCCGCGACCGCGACAGAAATGCTGCCAGAGTCATTCTGGCCAGGGCTGGTCTCAACCCTGCCGGTGCTGAAGCTGTAAGACATTCGAAGCTCCTTGAGGTTCGGCTGCTTGCCGAGCCGGAAATCTCCGCCCTTTAGGGCGAGGAGGACGTCAAAATCGCTCCCTGTCGTTTTCATTTCACAGGTCGTCACTTGTCGTCGGTGAACACCGGTGGGCGGCGCTCTGCGCGCGCGGCAACCGCTTCTTCGAAGTTGGCGGTGAGCAGGCGGACGAAAAGCTGTCCCAGGCCCTCGGCTTGCATGTGTCCTTCCAGGCTACCGGCGTCGAGCCCAGTCCACAGTGTGCGTTTGGTCAACTCGGTTCCCGGCCGTGAGAAGGCGGCTATCCGCGCGGCGATCGCGTAGCACGTATCCAGCAGCTGGCCTTCGGGCACGTGACACGACACCAGGCCGATTCGCTCGGCTTCCTCGGCGGTGACGTCGCGACCGGTCAGCATGATCTCGAACGCCCGCGACGATCCGATGGCCCTGGGCAGCAGGTAGCTCAGCCCCAGTTCGCTGGCGGTCAACCCGTTGTTGATCCCCGCGGCCCGGAAGTAAGCGCTGGTCGAGGCCACCCGGATGTCGGCGGCCAGCGCGAGACACAGTCCACCGCCGATGGCCGGGCCGTTGACCGCGGCGATCACCGGTTGGTGCAACCGCCGCAGCGCCAGGATGACGTCGTCGAGAAGCTCCATGGACCGCAGCGCATAGGCCGGGCGGGTCAGCCCGTCGACGCTGGGAACGGTGCCCGCGGACTTGTGGTCGGCGCCCGAGGAGAAGCCTCGACCCGCGCCGGTCAGCACGACCACGCGCACCGAATTGTCGTAGGTGACCTTCTCGAGGGCTTCCTTGAGCGGCACCATGACGTCGAACGCCATGGAGTTCATCCGCTCGGGCCGATTGAGGGTTATCAGCGCGACGCCGGGCCGCGGTTGCTCTACCAGTACCAAACTCACCCGTGAAAGGTAACGCGTGCCGGTGGCGGGCGCGGGATGCGCTACGGCTCAGACGTGGGCCATGCCGGTGGTCATCAGGCAAATCCCCAGCACGGCCACGATCACGCCGAGGACCGCCCGCGAGCGTGCCCTAGCCCAGGCATGCACCTGCGACATCACCACGAGGGTCCTTGCCGGCGACGCCAGTTGGCTGACCAGTGGGATCTCGACGAACGCGAACCCCACGACGGTGTACACCGCGGCCGCGCTGACCTGAGTGCCCACGGCGGCCCCCGAGGCCAGGATGGCCGTCAGCGCCGCCAAATACCGAAAGTCCGTCGAGATCCCGACCCCGATGAGGAACGTGATCCACGCGGGGCCGCCCTGCAGCGCACCCAGGGCGCGCGTCGACAACCGCGAGAACCCGGTTGGCCCCACCTGGCCCGGCCCACCGTCGGCCAAGGTCGCGGCCGGGGTGCGCTGACGCACCGAGAAGCCGACCGCGATAAGTGCGGCGACCACCAGCGCGAATACACCCATCGCGATCTGAATGTGCCCCGCCGTGGAGCTCGTGGTGGCAACCTGCACCCGATGCATGAGCCCCAGCGCGACGTCGTGCAGCCCGAAGAGCACACCCACGCCCAGAACGACGCCAACCGCCATACCGCCAAGCCACAACGCGACCAGGTGAAGCACGGGCCGTTGCCGGGCGAACAGGACAACGGCGATCCCGATCCGCACCGGGTCTCCGGTCGCCACCAGCGCTAACGCCAGCACCGTGCCCCACATGGGCGGGACTTTACCCCGAGGGCCGACTCCCGTTTGGACTTCCAGACGATTCTCAGGCGCACCCTCTGTTAAGGCCCGGTTTCGACTAGGGGTCCGTACAGCGAAAATCTCCAATCGCCCTGCCCGACGCGGCCCGGTCTGCTAGTTTGGCAACCGTTGAACGCTGTGTTAGCTACGGCCCAATGGCAGGCGTTGGTTGGCTGCGGGGAGCGACGGTGGCGAGGGTTCTTACGCGGAAGCGCTGGACCGCAACGGATCCGGCCACTAAGGGTGTTGCGCCGTCGGCAAAGGAGGAGACTTGTTCATCCCGGGAAAGGAGGCGTTCGGGTCCGTCAGCGAATGGACGCCGAACCCGGGCTTCGTCACGTGTTGGCATCCCTCGGCCGCCTCTCTGGCGAAGGTCCAGCAAGCTCCTTTAAGCGATGTGCCGCCCAGCCCTCAGCAAGCCCGGCACCTGCGTAACTTCCACGACCACGCGACCCGCGGGGCCGAGATGTCACGGCTTTGCATCGGCAGTTGGGACATGCCCGGCCAGTGCGACGTCCGGGTCCTGACCTACGTCATCAACGCGCATCTTCGCCGCAATGACACCTATCACAGCTGGTTCGAGTTCACCGACGCCGATCAGATCGTTCGGCACAAACTTCGCAAGCCGACCGATATTCAATGCGTTCCGATCAAGCACGGTGAGATGACGACGGCCGCCTGGCGAGAGCACATCATGAGCACGCCGAGCCCGTTGGAGTGGGACTGCTTTCGTTTCGCCATTATTCAGCGCGCGGATCACTGGACTTTCTGTTTCGCCATGGACCATCTCTACATCGACGCCCAGTTTCTCGGGGCGCTCCGCGTGGAGCTCTATCTGATGTATACCTCCCTGCTGGCGGGCGGAGCGCCCGTCTCACTTCCGTCCGCGGGCAGCTACGAGAATTACTGTGTCGAGCAGCACGAGTACACGTCCGCTTTGACGTTGGATTCCCCGCAGGTGCGTGCCTGGGTCGACTTTTTCGAAGACAACGACGGAACCCTCCCGGACTGCCCCGTGTCACTCGGCGATGGATCGGGACCCTTGGATTTCATGTTCGTACGGGTGATGGACGAGCGACAGACCGCCGAATTCGAGTCCGCTTGCATCGCGGCGGGCGCGCGGTTCAGTGGTGGCGTCTTCTCCTGCGCCGCCCTCGCGCAATACGAGTTGACCGGCGCCGAAACGTATCATGGGCTGGTCGCGGACGATACCCGCCGCACCCCGGCGGAGTTTCTGACAATCGGTTGGTTCACCGGCTTTGTTCCGATCACCATCCCCGTGAACGCATCGTCTTTCGGCGATACTGTTCGCGGTGCGCAGGCCTCGTTTGATTCGGGTAAGGTGCTGGCGAGTGTGCCGTTCCAACGCGTGCTGGAATTGGCGCCATGGCTGAGGATGCCTCTGGGGCGCGTGCCCTTGCTATTTCACCTCGACGCCAGCAGCCCTCCACTTTCGACAATCGTCAAGTCCGAATGGGGCGGGTCGAACATCAAAATTCACCACGACGGTCGGATTCCGGCTCGATTCGACTTGCGAGTGAATCGATACGAGAACGAGACGCAGCTGATCGTCTTCTTCCCGGACAATCCGGTTGCCCGCGAATCGGTGACCCGGTATGTAGAGACGCTGAAATCCGTGTTCGTCCGTATCGCCGAAAGCCGCGGCGCCGCGGCACCCATACCTGAGGGCGCTCAGTTCCACCGGCAGCTGGTCTGATCCACCCGCCTGGCCCGCAGCTCAGGCCTGCTCGGGTTGAGCGGCGTCGACGTCGAACGCCTTCATCTGCTGCACCAGGTCCTCCAGCGCCGCCGGCGGCAGGGCCCCGGCCTGGTTGAAGAGCAGCTTGCCCTTCTTGAAGGCCATCAGCGTGGGGATGGACCGAATCTGGGCGGCCGCCGCCAACTGTTGTTCGGCTTCGGTGTCGACCTTGGCGTGCACGATGTCGGGATGTTTATCCGCCGACGCCTGGAAAGTCGGCGCGAACTGGCGGCACGGGCCGCACCACGAGGCCCAGAAGTCGACGAGCACGATTTCGTTGCCCGCAATGGTTTCGTTGAACTGCTCAGCAGTGAGATCGCGTGTTGTCACAAGTGCCCCAACGTCCGCAGCTGGCGTGATGTTCCCGCGGGCTCTCGAGGCCCGGACGCCCGGCCGGCTCGGCGCAGGTTACGGTTGCGTACGTTTTCCCACGTCGGACAGACTTAGCGCAGATGATCCGCCGTCAACGGGACCAGTGAGGGAATCGCCTTGGGGCACTACATCGCTAACGTCCGTGATATCGATTTCAACCTGTTCGAGGTGCTTGATTTAGGCGCTGTCCTCGGTGACGGGACCTACGGCGACCTCGACGAGGACACCGCCCGGACGATACTGGCCGAGGCGGCTCGCCTGGCCGAAGGCCCGGTCGCCGAATCCTTCGCCTTCGCCGACCGCAACCCGCCGGTATTCGACCCGGCTGAGCACTCAATCAGCGTGCCGGACGAGCTGGCCAAAACGGTGCAGGTGATCAAGGAGGCCGGCTGGTGGCGGCTGGGCCTGGCCGAAGAGATCGGTGGCATGCCCGCGCCACCGCCGCTGGCCTGGGCGGTCAACGAAATGATCTTTTGTGCCAATCCCGGTGCGAACTTCTTCGACCTGGGCCCGGTGATGTGCCAGTCGCTGTACGTCGAGGGCAACGAACAGCAGCGACAGTGGGCGGCGGTGGGTGCAGAGCGCGGCTGGGCGGGCACCATGGTGCTCACCGAACCCGACGCGGGCTCCGACGTTGGGGCGGGTCGCGCGAAGGCCGTCGAACAACCCGACGGCACCTGGCACATCGAGGGCGTCAAGCGGTTCATCTCCGGCGGAGCCGTGGGCAATACCGCCGAGAACATCTTCCATCTGGTGCTGGCCCGGCCCGAAGGCGCCGGTCCGGGTACCAAAGGGTTGAGCCTGTTCTACGTACCCGAATTGCTGTTCGACCCCGACACGTTCGAACTCGGTCCCCGCAACGGGGTCTACGTCACCGGGCTGGAACACAAGATGGGCATCAAGGCCTCCCCGACGTGCGAATTGACTTTTGGCGCCACCGACGTACCCGCGGTCGGCTACCTGGTTGGCGACGTGCACAACGGGATCGCGCAGATGTTCACCGTGATCGAGCACGCTCGCATGACGATCGGCGTGAAGGCCGCCGGCACGCTGTCCACGGGCTACCTGAACGCGCTGGCCTATGCCAAGGAACGGGTGCAGGGTGCGGATCTCACCCAGATGACCGACAAGACCGCACCGCGCGTCACGATCATGCACCACCCCGACGTGCGTCGCAGCCTGATGACCCAGAAGGCCTACGCCGAGGGTCTGCGGGCGCTCTACATGTATGCCGCCGCACACCAGGACGACGCTGTGGCGCAACGGATTTCGGGCGCCGATCACGACATGGCGCACCGCATCGATGACCTGCTGCTGCCGATCGTCAAAGGGGTGAGCTCGGAACGGGCCTACGAGGTCCTGACCGAGTCACTGCAGACGCTGGGCGGCTCGGGCTTCCTGGTCGACTATCCGATCGAGCAGTACATACGCGATTCCAAGATCGATTCGCTCTACGAGGGCACCACCGCCATCCAGGCCCTGGACTTCTTCTTCCGCAAGATCGTCCGCGACCACGGGCAGGCCCTGCAGTTCCTGACCGCCCAGATCACCAACACCATCGATACCTGCGATGAGGCGCTGAAACCGCAGGCCGAACTGCTCCAAACCGCGCTCGATGACGTCACGGCGATGACGGGCGCGCTGACCGGATACCTCATGTCCGCCACGCAACACCCCACCGAGATCTACAAGGTGGGGCTCGGATCGGTGCGATACCTGCTCGCGGTGGGAGACCTCGTCATCGGCTGGCGGTTGCTGGCCCAAGCCGCCGTTGCGCGCGCGGCCCTGGACGGCGAAGCGTCGAAGGGCAACGACGAAAAAGACGCCGCGTTCTATCGGGGCAAGGTCGCGACCGCGACGTTCTTCGCCAAGAACATGCTGCCGAAACTCACCGCCCAGCGCAGAGTCATCGAATCCCTCGACGACGACATCATGCGCGTTTCGGAAGACGCTTTCTGACAGGCGGTTACACAGGCCAGCCACAGCTGGATCGGGTACACCGGTCGTCGGGCACCACCGACGATTGGAGCAACCTTGATGTCTGCCACCTCCCGCTTGCCTCGGCTCACCCGAGTCGCGGTCCTCGCGGTCACCGGAGCCACCGCGCTGTCCGTCGCGGCGTGCGGCTCGTCGAACACATCAAGCCCGGCGACGTCACCGAGTTCCACGCCGAGCTCTGCTGCAAGCTCACCGACGACTTCGCCGCCGCCGACGACTTCGCGGCCGCCGGCCAACGGCCAAGCGCAGGTCAGTGGGCTGATCGCGTCGGTGTCGGGCAACGCGATACAGGTCACCCAGCAGGACAACGGCAACGCCACGGTGGACTTCACCCCGTCAACCAAGGTCGCTGAGGTCACTCCGGCCGCGCTGCCCGACGTCACCACGGGCAGCTGCGTCACCGTACGGCCGGGCCACGGGGAATCGCAGGGCGGCCAACCGATGACCGCGGCAACCGTTCGCATCCGTCCCACCGTCGATGGCAAATGCCCGACGACGGCGCCGGCGAGACGATCGACGGTCGACGGCCCGGTGGCTTCCGTCGCGGGTAACACCATCAACATCTCGAGCACCGACGCCAGCGGCAACACCTCGCAGACGGCCGTCTCGGTCAACGACAAGACCAAGTACACCAAGCAGGCCTCGGCCACCAGCCAAGACATCGCCGCGGGCAAGTGCATTGCGGCGTGGGGAACCAAGGACGGTAGCGGCACGCTGCAGGCGACCACCGTCGACCTGCGACCGGCCAACGACGGCAAATGTGGGGGCAAGGGCAGGCACGGCCAGGGCGGGTGACGTCGGTAACTCGTTGTAGAGAGCGCGCTCCGAGCGGGTACTAGGCTCGCGTGGCCGACTGGGTTAAACCTCGATTGCCTCAGCTTGCGATCGGCGCGGTGTTCGCCGCCATCGTGCTGGGTGTCGCCATGTGGCACTCGGATAGCACGGCGAGCGACAGCAACACCGCGAAACCCACGATCACCGCGCTTCCGCCGACCTCGGCACCGAGCGCGGCACCCGCACCGCCACCCCCGGCACCCGCCGCGGGCAAGGACTACATGGAGGGCCTGGTCGAGTCGGTATCGGGCAGCACCATCCAGCTCAGGACGCGGACCGGATCCGCGACGGTGGACTTCTCACCATCGACACGGGTGGTCGAGGTCACCCCGGCTCAGCTGACCGACGTCACCCCCGGCAGCTGCGTCAACGTGCGCGCTACCCCGCAGAGCGCCCCGACCGGGGCCGGGATCACCGCGCAAGCCGTGACGATCACCCCCGCCGTTGACGGCAAGTGCGCCGCCGGCGGGCTTCTACGGCACGGTCAGCTCGGTCTCAGGTAACACCATCGCCGTCAACGGCATCGGTGCCCGACCGACTCCCACCAATGTGACGGTCGCCAACTCGACCTCCTACCAGAAGCAGGCGCCGAGCAGCGCCCAGGCGATCACGCACGGAAAATGCCTGGGCGCTCAGGGAACGCAAGACCCCGCCGTGCTGCACGCGATGACGATCAGCCTCGAGGCGTGCCCGTCGATGGGCCGCCCGCACCACCACCCGCATCTGCCGCCACCTGCCGTTCCACATCTAGGTGGACGGTGAGCGATGTCGTCAGACGGTGAAGCCGAGGGCGCGCAGTTGTTCGCGCCCGTCGTCGGTGATCTTGTCCGGGCCCCACGGCGGATTCCACACCCAGTTGATGCGTATCTCGTTGACCAGACCGCTGCCGACCAGCGCGCTGCGTGACTGGTCTTCGATGACGTCGGTGAGCGGGCAGGCCGCCGACGTCAATGTCATGTCGATCAGGGCGACGGTTCCCTCGTCCCCCTCTTCGAGGTTCAGGCCGTAGACCAATCCCAGATCGACGACGTTGATCCCCAGTTCGGGGTCGACGACATCGCGCATCGCCTCCTCGACGTCGGCGAGCAACTCGTCGTCCGGTGCGGTGGTTTCGCTCATCCTTAACCCTCCTTGGAGTCCGCTTCCCCGTCTGAGCAAGCCTGGGCCAGTGCGTCTTTGAAAGCCATCCACCCGAGCAGGGCGCATTTCACCCGCGCCGGGTATTTGGCCACCCCGGCGAACGCAACTCCGTCGCCCAGGACGTCCTCGTCGCCCTCGACGGTGCCGCGCGAGGACACCATCTCGGTGAACGCGGTGACGGTCTTGAGCGCCGCGCCGACGCTCTGACCTATCACCTGCTGGCTGAGCACCGAGGTCGCCGCCTGGCTGATGGAACAGCCCTGCCCGTCATAGGAGACGTCCGCGACGGTTTCGCCATCTTCGGACAACGCGACGCGCAGGGTGACCTCGTCACCGCAGATGGGGTTGACGTGGTACACCTGCGCGCCGAACGGCTCGCGCAACCCCCGGTGCTGCGGGTGCTTGTAGTGATCGAGGATCACGTCCTGATACATCTGCTCGAGGCGCAACTTCAGCCTCTCCCAAAGAAATCCAGGGCGCGTCGCACCCCGGCCACCAAACGTTCGACCTCGTCGGGCGTGTTGTACACGGCGAACGATGCGCGCGCGGTGGCGGCCAGGCGAAACCTGCGGTGCAGCGGCAACGCGCAGTGGTGCCCGACCCGCACCGCGACGCCCTCGTCGTCGAGCACCTGCCCGACGTCGTGCGCGTGCACACCATCGACCACGAACGACACTGGTGCGCCGCGGTTCTCCATCGAAATGGGGCCCACTATGCGCACGCCGTCGATGCCGGACAGGCCGTCGAGGGTCGCGGCGACCAACTCCCGCTCGTGGGCTTCGACGGCGTCCATGCCGAGGGCGCCGAGATAGCGGGCGGCCGCGGCCAAACCCACCACCTGGGAGGTCATCGGCGTGCCGGCTTCGAACCGTTGTGGCGCCGGGGCGTAGGTGGTGGCTTCCATGGTCACCGTCTCGATCATCGACCCACCGGTAAGGAACGGCGGCATGGCCGACAACAACGCGCGACGCCCGTACAGCGCCCCGATACCGTTGGGGCCCAGCATCTTATGGCCGGAGAACGCCGCGAAATCGACGTCGAGCGAGTGGAAGTCGACCGGCCGGTGCGGCACCGACTGACATGCGTCCAGCACGGTCAAGGCACCCACGGCCTTGGCCCGGGCGACCAGCTCGGCGACCGGCGCCTCGGCCCCGGTCACATTCGAATGATGGCTGAAAGCAACGATTTTGACGCGCTCGTCGAGCCGCAGCGAGTCGAGGTCGATACGCCCCTCATCGGTGACGCCGTACCAGCGCAAGGTGGCCCCGGTGCGCAGGGCGAGCTCCTGCCAGGGGACCAGGTTGGCGTGGTGTTCGAGCTCGGTGGTGACGATGACGTCGCCGGGCCCGACCGCACGCTGGAAACGGTTGTCGCCCAGCACGTATGACACCAGGTTGAGCGACTCGGTGGCGTTCTTGGTGAACACCAATTCGTCGGCTTCGGCACCGACGAACGCCGCGATGTCGGCACGGCCCTGCTCGTAGGCGTCGGTGGCCTCCTCCATCAGCTGGTGGGCGCCACGATGCACCCCGCCGTTTGAGGTGACCAGAAACTCGCGCTCGGCGTCGAGCACCTGCAACGGCCGCTGCGACGTCGCGCCGGAATCCAGGTACGCCAACTGATTTCCGCCGCGCATGACGCGCTTCAGGATGGGGAAATCGGCGCGGATCGCGTCGACGTCCAACGGGGTCGGGGAAGTGCCCATAGGTTCAGGCTCCGGCGGCGGTCGGCCTGTGCAAAGCGCACGTAGCCGTTCTGCTCGAGTTCGTCGGCCAGCTCCGGCCCACCGGATTCGGCGATGCGGCCGCCGACGAAGACGTGCACGTATTCCGGATGGATGTAGCGCAGGATGCGGGTGTAGTGGGTGATCAGCAGGACGCCGCCGTGCTCGGACTCGGCGTAGCGGTTCACGCCGTCGCTGACCACCCGCAACGCGTCGACGTCCAACCCGGAGTCGGTCTCGTCGAGGATGGCGATCTTGGGCTTGAGCAGTCCCAGCTGCAGGATCTCGTGGCGCTTCTTCTCCCCGCCGGAGAAACCCTCGTTGACGCTGCGCTCGGCGAAGACGGGATCGATCTCGAGCGATGTCATCGCCGACTTGACCTCTTTGACCCAGTGCCGCAGCTTCGGGGCCTCGCCGCGGACGGCGGTTGCCGCCGAGCGCAGGAAGTTCGACACCGAGACGCCGGGCACCTCGACGGGATACTGCATGGCCAGAAACAAACCGGCCCGCGCGCGCTCGTCGACGCTCATGGCCAGCACGTCCTCGCCGTCCAGCGTGATGGATCCCGATGTGACCCGGTACTTCGGATGACCGGCGATGGCATACGACAGCGTCGACTTACCCGAACCGTTGGGGCCCATCAACGCATGCGTCTCACCGGATTTCACCGTGAGGTCAACGCCGTTGAGGATGGGAATCTCGCGTTCCCCTTCGGCGGCGTTTGGGTTCTCGACGCTGACGCGCAGGTCTTTGATTTCCAGAGTCGTCATGAGGTTGCTGTCTTCTCCGTTGCCCGTGATTCAGTAATGGCCAGTTCGTGTTCGATGGCTGCGGTCAGGCGCTCGCGTATCTCGGGCACCGCGATCTTGGAGATGATCTCGCCGAAGAACCCGCGGATCACCAGCCGGCGGGCCTGCTCCTCCGGGATGCCGCGCGAGCGCAGGTAAAACAGTTGCTCATCGTCGAAACGTCCGGTGGCGCTGGCGTGTCCGGCGCCGACGATCTCGCCCGTCTCGATCTCCAGGTTGGGCACCGAGTCGGCGCGCGCGCCGTCGGTGAGCACCAGGTTGCGGTTCACCTCGAAGGTGTCGGTGCCGGTGGCTTCGGCGCGGATCAGCACATCGCCCACCCACACGGTATGCGCATCGGGCAGCGCGGAGGACGGATCCCCTTGCAGCCCAGCCTTATACAGCACATTCGACCTGCAGTCGGGCTGCGCGTGGTCGATCAGCAGCCGCGACTCGAGGTGCTGACCGTCGTCGGCGAAGGACATGCCCAGCAACTCGGCATCCCCGCCCGGCCCGGAAAACCGCACGTTGGCCGACAATCGCACCACCTCACCGCCCAGCGTGACCGTGACATGACGCAGCACCGCGTCCTTGCCCAGCCTGGCGTGGTGCGCGCTGACGTGAACCATGTCATCGGCCCAGTCGGCGATCCACACGACGGTCAGCCGGGCGGCGTCGTCGACGATGAACTCGACGTTGTCGGCGTAGGTTCCGCTCCCCCGGTGGTCGATGACCACGACCGCCTCGCCGAGTTCTGCGACGTGAATTCGCAGATGCCCGTATGCCACCGCGCCTTCACCGGGCCCGGTGACGCTGATGTTCACCGGCTCGGCGACCTGCGTGTCCCGTCCAACGGTCACCAGTGTCGCCGAGTTGAACGACGAAAATGCCTGAGCTGCAACGCGGTCTGCAGGAATACCGCCCTGGCCCAGCCGCGGGTCGCCACGGCGGACCGTCTCGATCTGCACACCGGATTGCTCGCTGACGCTGGTCTGGCCGCTGCCGGTGGCCGGTGCCGAGCCGTCGTGCAGGCCGCGCAACCGCTTCAGCGGGGTGAACCGCCAGAGCTCGTCGCGGCCGTGCGGAACCTCGAAAGCATCGACATCGAAGGAGGCGAACAGCTCGCCCTTATTCAGTGCGGCAGCGAGGCCGTGAGGCGAGTCATCCGACCGCGCCCTCCATCTGCAGCTCGATCAGCCGGTTGAGCTCCAACGCGTACTCCATCGGCAGTTCCTTGGCGATCGGCTCGACGAACCCGCGCACCACCATGGCCATCGCCTCGTCCTCCGTCAGGCCGCGGCTCATCAGGTAGAACAGCTGGTTCTCGCTGACCTTGGACACGGTGGCCTCGTGGCCCATCGTGACGTCGTCCTCGCGGATGTCGACATATGGGTAGGTGTCGCTGCGGCTGATCGTATCGACCAGCAGCGCATCGCATTTGACGCTCGACTTGGAGCCGTATGCACCCTTGTTCACCTGCACCAGGCCGCGGTACGAGGTGCGGCCGCCGCCGCGAGCCACCGACTTGGACACGATGTTGCTCGACGTGTTCGGCGCCAGGTGCAGCATCTTGGCGCCGGTGTCCTGGTGCTGGTCTACGCCGGCGAACGCCACCGACAGCACTTCGCCTTTGGCGTGCTCGCCGGTCATCCAGACCGCGGGGTACTTCATGGTCACCTTCGACCCGATGTTGCCGTCGACCCACTCCATGGTGGCCCCGGCTTCTGCACGGGCGCGCTTGGTGACCAGGTTGTACACGTTGTTCGACCAATTCTGGATGGTCGTGTAACGGCAACGGCCGCCGGGCTTTACGACGATCTCGACCACCGCGGAGTGCAGCGAATCCGACTTGTAGATGGGAGCGGTGCAGCCCTCTACATAGTGGACGTAAGCGTTCTCGTCCACGATGATCAGGGTTCGCTCGAACTGGCCCATGTTCTCGGTGTTGATCCGGAAGTAAGCCTGCAGCGGGATGTCGACGTGCACGCCCGGCGGGACATAGATGAAGCTGCCGCCCGACCACACGGCCGTGTTCAGCGCGGAGAACTTGTTGTCCCCGGCCGGGATCACGGTGCCGAAGTACTGCTTGAAGATGTCCGGATGCTCACGCAGCGCCGTGTCGGTGTCCAGGAAGATGACGCCCGAGCCTCTAGATCCTCACGGATGGAGTGGTAAACAACTTCTGACTCATACTGGGCAGCTACGCCGGAAACCAGACGCTGCTTCTCGGCTTCCGGGATGCCCAACCTGTCGTAGGTGTTCTTGATGTCTGCGGGCAGATCGTCCCAGGTCGCGGCCTGCTTCTCGCTGGAGCGCACGAAGTACTTGATGTTGTCGAAGTGGATGCCCTCGAGGTTGGCACCCCATTTCGGCATCGGCTTCTTGTCGAATGTGCGCAGCGCCTTGAGCCGGATGTCGAGCATCCACTCCGGCTCACTTTTCTTCAAGGAGATGTCGCGCACCACGGCCTCGGACAGCCCGCGCTGCGCGCTGGCGCCCGCGACGTCGGAGTCCGACCAGCCGTAGCCGTACGTACCCAGCGAGGCGATCGCCTCCTGCTGGGTCAGCGGCTCGGGGTGAACGTCTTGGTGGCCTCGGGTGTGAGTGTCATACGGACGCTCCTTTGATTTTGATGCTCGTGGTGCTGCGGCGCGGGCTGGGCGCCGAAGGGTGGCGTGAGAGGCACATGGGTGGTGCAGGCGCAGTCTCCGTTGACGATGGTCGCCAACCGCTGCACGTGGGTTCCGAGCACCTCGGCCATCGCCTGTTGCTCGGTTTCACACAACTCCGGGAATTCCTCGGCGACGTGGGCCACCGGGCAATGGTGCTGGCAGATCTGCACCCCGTGGATCGGCCCGCCGACCCGCGTCGTCGCGGCGACGTATCCGGCCTTGGTCAGCGCCCCTGCCACCCGCTCGGCGGCCGCCTCGACATCGGCGTCCGCAGCGCTGTCGGCCGCCGCCACGCCGTCCAGGATCGCGTCGATGCGCCGCCGGGCGAACGTCCGGACGGCATCCTCGCCGCCGATTTCCCGCAGTTGCCGCATGGCCGCCGCGGCCAGGTCGTCGTAGGCGTGGTCGAGCTTGGCCCGGCCGGCGGCGGTCAACCGGAAGCGCTTCGCGGGGCGCCCGCGGCCCACCTGCTGCCATGCCGCAGCGGGCACCGACTCGGCGTCACCCGCCTCGATGAGCGCGTCGAGGTGACGCCGCACACCGGCCGCCGCCAGGCCCAGCCGGTCACCGATCTCGCTGACGGTGATCGCTCCCGATTCCAGCAGCAACCGCACGATGGCGCGACGGGTGTGACCATCCGACACCGGGGCGGCAACGGCCGCTGAGGCCGCGGGGAATTTCACAACACCAGTGTGACGCAATTCCGACAATCGGTCCAGCAAGGGCACCCTCTGTGCGGGTTGCGCTGGTCACATCCCGAGGCGGCTACGCTGCTCTGATGGCAGCCCGCCAGCACACGCTGAGCTCGTCGATCGCCAGCCTGCACGGCGACGAGCAGGCCGTGGGTTCGCCGCTGAACCATACCGAGCTCGCCGCACTGCGGCGCACCCGCCTGTTCGGCGCCGCCGGCACCGTCCTGATGGCGATCGGCGCCCTGGGCGCCGGGGCGCGCCCCGTGGTCCAGGACCCCACCTTCGGGGTCCGGTTGCTCAACCTGCCGTCGCGGATCCAGACCGTGTCGTTGACGATGACGACGACCGGTGCGGTGATGATGGCGCTGGCCTGGCTGATGCTGGGCCGGTTCGCGCTGGGCAGCAGGCGGATGTCGCGCGGAGACCTGGACCGCACCCTGCTGTTGTGGATGCTGCCGCTGTTGCCCGCGCCGCCGATGTACAGCAAGGACGTCTACTCCTACCTGGCCCAGAGCCAGATCTCCCTGGAAGGACTCGACCCCTATCGGGTGGGTCCGGCATCCGGGCTCGGCCTGTCCCATGTCTTCACGCTTTCCGTTCCGACCCTGTGGCGGGAGACGCCTGCGCCCTACGGCCCGCTGTTCCTGTGGATCGGGCGCGGGATCTCGGCCCTGACGGGGGAAAACATCGTCGCAGCCGTGCTCTGTCACCGGGTCGTGGAGCTGATCGGCGTGGGCCTGATCGTGTGGGCAACCCCCCGGCTGGCCCGGCGTTGCGGCGTCGCGGAGGTCAGCGCGCTGTGGCTGGGCGCCGCCAATCCGCTGGTGATCATGCACCTGGTCGCGGGCGTCCACAACGAGGCGCTGATGCTCGGGCTGATGCTGGCCGGCGCCGAATTCGCGCTGCGTGGCGTCTCCGATATCAAAGCGCCCCGACTGATGCCCGCGTCGTGGCGGCCGGGGCCGGACTGGGAACCGTTGGGCATGCTGATCGCGGGCGCCGTCCTGATCACGCTGTCGTCGCAGGTGAAGCTGCCGTCGCTGCTGGCGCTCGGCTTCGTCACGATGGCGCTGGCCTACCGCTGCGGGGGCAACCTGCGCGCGTTTCTGTTGGCGAGCGGTGGGATGGCCGCGTTGTCGCTTGCGGTGATGGCCGTCGTCGGCTGGGCCAGCGGCCTCGGTTTCGGCTGGATTTACACGCTGGGCACCGCCAACGTGGTGCGCAGCTGGATGTCGCCGCCCACGCTGCTGGCGCTCGGCACCGGGCAGGTGGGGATCCTGCTCGGCCTGGGCGATCACACCACCGCGGTGCTGGGGCTGACTCGCGCCATCGGTGTGCTGATCATCATGGTGATGGTGACCTGGTTGCTGGTGGCCGTCTTCCGCGGCCGGTTGCACCCGATCGGCGGCCTGGGCGTCGCGCTGGGCGTCACGGTGCTGCTGTTTCCCGTCGTGCAGCCCTGGTATCTGCTGTGGGCCATCATCCCGCTGGCCGCCTGGGCGAGCCGCACCGGTTTCCGGGAGGCCGTCATCGTCATCACCCTCATCGTCGGCATCTTCGGCCCGACGGCCAACGGTGACCGCTTCGCGTTGTTTCAGATTGTGGACGCCACCCTGGCCAGCGCCGGAATCGTGCTGGTGCTCGTCACGCTGACGTACCGCCGCCTGCCGTGGCGGCCGCTCCGGCCGAGGGCCGCCGAGGCCGGCGAACCGACTGACTCGGCGGCGCTGGATGCCGTGCCGGCGCTTGAGTCCGCCGAGACCCCGCGGGCCACCCCTCGTTCCGAGGCGGCGCCCGACGCCTACGCTGATTCCACGTGAGATCGGCCCCCGACATCCCCGAAGTCCCTGAAATGGTGGTGCGGCTGCGCGGGGTGAGCAAGCACTACGGGTCCACCGCCGCCGTCTCCGAACTCGATCTTGACGTGCACGCCGCCGAGGTGCTGGCCCTGCTGGGCCCCAACGGCGCCGGAAAGACCACGACGGTTGAGATGTGCGAGGGCTTCGTGCGCCCGGACGCCGGGACCATCGAGGTGCTCGGACTGGACCCGATCGCCGACAACGCGCGCCTGCGCGCGCGTATCGGCGTGATGTTGCAGGGCGGCGGCGGCTATCCCGCGGCGCGCGCCGGGGAAATGCTCAACCTGGTGGCCGCTTACGCCGCCGACCCGCTGGACCCGGCGTGGCTGCTGGACACCCTGGGCCTCACCGACGCGGCGCGCACCACGTATCGACGGCTCTCCGGGGGCCAGCAGCAACGGCTCGCGCTCGCGTGCGCGCTGGTCGGTCGCCCGGAACTGGTGTTCCTCGACGAACCCACCGCGGGCATGGACGCCCATGCCCGGCTGTTGGTCTGGGAACTGATCGACGCGTTGCGCCGCGACGGCGTGACGGTGGTGCTGACCACCCACCAACTCAAGGAGGCCGAGGAGCTGGCCGACCGGCTGGTCATCATCGACCACGGGGTAACGGTGGCCGCGGGCACACCGACCGAACTGATGCGCGCCGGAGCCAAAGGCCAGTTGCGGTTCACCGCGCCGCCGCGGCTCGACTTGACCCTGTTGGCCGCCGCGTTGCCCGAGGACTACAAGGCCACCGAGGTGACGCCGGGCGAATACCTGGTCGAGGGCCCCATCGACCCGCAGGTGCTCGCGACCGTCACGGCGTGGTGCGCGCAGATCGACGTGCTGGCCACCGATATGCGCGTCGAGCAACGCAGCCTCGAGGATGTGTTCCTCGACCTCACCGGCAGGAAGTTGCGACAGTGACCGAAACGAGTGCCCCGCTTTTTCCCGCGGGAACCTTCACCCCCGATCCGCGGCCCAATGCCGTGCCGGGGATGCTCGCCGCACAATTCAGCCTGGAGCTGAAGCTGCTGCTGCGCAACGGCGAACAACTGTTGCTGACCATGTTCATCCCGATCACCCTGCTGGTCGGGCTCACGCTGCTGCCGTTCGGCTCGTTCGGTCCGAACCGCGCCGCCACCTTCGTGCCCGTGATCATGGCCCTCGCGGTGATCTCGACGGCGTTCACCGGTCAGGCGATCGCGGTCGCGTTCGATCGTCGCTACGGTGCGCTCAAACGGCTGGGCGCCACCCCGCTGCCGGTCTGGGGGATT
The DNA here is from genome assembly GCA_963703795.1 of uncultured Actinomycetota bacterium. Taxonomy (GTDB): domain Bacteria; phylum Actinomycetota; class Actinomycetes; order Mycobacteriales; family Mycobacteriaceae; genus Mycobacterium. The sequence continues at coordinate 33,196 of CAVPFT010000006.1, forward strand.
ATCGCCGGGAAGTCACTGGCGGTGGTGACCGTGGTGTTCTTGCAGGCAATCATCTTGGGCGCCATCGGTTTTGCGCTCGGCTGGCGCCCGGCTCCGGCGGCCCTGGCGCTGGGCGGGGCGGTCATCGCCCTGGGCACCGCGGCCTTCGCGGCCCTGGGGTTGCTGCTCGGCGGGACGCTGCGGGCCGAGATCGTCCTCGCGGTGGCCAACCTGATGTGGTTCGTCTTCGCCGGGCTCGGCGCGCTGACCCTGCAGACGAAGATGATCCCGACGGGGGTCAAGTGGGCGGCCCGGGTCACCCCGTCGGGCGCGCTCACCGAGGCGCTCTCGCAGGCGATGACCCTTTCGGTGGACTGGTTCGGCGTCGTCGTCCTCGCGGTGTGGGGTGCGGTCGCGGCGCTGGCCGCGCTGCGCTGGTTCCGCTTCACCTGACGGTCCCGTCTCGCTCGCGACACTTAAACTACGCACACAACACGCCGTCGCGGGTGTGCGAGGTTTAAGTTTCGGCGAACCCAGCGGCCCGTACTACGGGCCGTAGTTTTTATTGGCTTACCATCGGGCGGTGCCCGTCGGACGAACGCTGCTGCGGTTGGTGAACCTGCTCACCAAGCCGAGCCTGCGGGTCCAGCGGGTCGTCGCCGCGGTCGTCATCCTCACCCAGGGCGGCATAGCCGTCACCGGCGCGATCGTCCGCGTCACCGCCTCGGGGCTGGGCTGCCCCACCTGGCCGCAGTGCTTCCCGGGCAGCTTCACCCCGGTGGCCGTCGCCGAAGTGCCACGTGTCCACCAGGCAGTCGAGTTCGGCAACCGGATGATCACCTTCGCGGTGGTTATGGCCGCGGCCCTGGTCGTGTTCGTCGTGGCCCAGGCACGCCGGCGCACCGAGGTGCTGGTCTACGCGTGGCTGATGCCCGTTTCGACGGTGGTGCAGGCCGTAATCGGTGGCGTTACCGTGCGCACCGGGCTGCTGTGGTGGACGGTGGCCGTCCACCTGCTCACATCGATGACGATGGTGTGGCTGTCGGTGCTGCTCTACGTCAAGATCGGCGAGCCCGATGATGGCGGGGCCGGGGGGGTCCGCGATCGCGTCGCGAGGCCGCTGCGCGCGCTGACGGCGCTGACCGCGGTGAATCTGGCCGCGGTGCTGGTCACCGGCACGCTGGTCACCGCCGCCGGCCCGCACGCGGGTGACCGCAGCCCCAGCCGGACGGTACCGCGACTGAGAGTCGAGATCACCACCCTGGTGCACGCGCATTCGTCGCTGCTGGTTTGCTACCTCGCGCTGCTGGTCGGGCTGGGCTTCGGGCTGCTGGCGGTGGGCGCCGCCCGGGCCATCCTGCTGCGGCTCGGCGTGCTGGTCGCCCTGGTCGCGGCGCAGGCCGCCGTCGGCACGACGCAATACTTCACCGGGGTGCCCCCCGCGCTGGTCGCGATCCACGTGGCGGGCGCGGCGGCGTGCACGGCGGCCACGGCGGCGCTATGGGCGTCGATGCGAGAGCGGACCAAGCCCGAGCCGCTGCAAAGCTGACTCCACGCCCAGGGCGAACTCGCGCTGGGCCAGGCCGCGGGCGCCGGCGTCCAACCGCCGAAAGCCCAGCGACGGCTCCACCAGTTGCAGTTCCAGCAACTCAGAACCGGTCAAATGCGCTCGCGCGTAAAGCAATTCGCCGATGTCGATGCCCACTTGGGCCGCCGCGGCGGCCACCGCGGCGACGCCGGCATCCCAGATTTCGAAGTCGGGCTCCGCCGGAAACGCGTGCGACGGCTTGCCGCCGAGAAAGACCAGCACCGTTTCGGGGGCCGAATCGGCCCGCTGCACCAACACGCTTCGGCCGGCCGCGTGCAATTCAGCGGCATACGTCGCGGCCGCCGACCGGTCATCGCAGCGGCGGGTTCCGCTGCCGGTGGTCGCGCTGACGAAGAAGTCACCCGTGTGCGGCAGCCGAACCCGGTCTCCCGGCGCGACTACCTCGCCGGGCACCGTCGGCACCCCCCGGTCCGCGAGGTCCACCAAATAGCGCCGGTCCGCATTCCAGGCGACGACGGCGGGTGCGTTCAGCAGATTGGCGACTCCGGTGGTCCAGGCCAGGAACTCGTCGAGCCGATCGGCATAGTCGTGAGTGGCCCGCAATATCACCAGATCCGCGCGGCCGGCGTCGGGATCGTCCCAGGACAACCAGCGGGCGTGCAGACCGCGGTGCCGCAGCGCGGCGAGGAGCCCGGCGTCGTCGCCGTCACCGGCGGCTTGCTTCGGGCAACCCGCCAGCACGATGCGGGGATGGAAGACGTCGGGCCGGGCGAGCTTCATGCCCGGGCATGATAACCACATGCACGCGATCGAAATCACCGAAACCGGCGGTCCCGAGGTCCTGCGCTACGTCGAGACGGCGCAACCCACGCCCGGCCGGGGCGAGCTGCTGATCAAAGCCGAGGCCATCGGCGTCAACTTCATCGACACCTATTTCCGCGAGGGCAAGTACCCGCGCCCGTTGCCGTTCGTCATCGGCTCCGAGGTGTGCGGCGCCGTCGCCGCCATCGGCGAAGGGGTCGACGGTTTCGGCGTGGGCGACCGGGTGGTCAGCGCCGCGGCAAATGGCGGTTACGCGGAATTCGCCACCGCGCCGGCATTTTTGAGCGCCAAGGTGCCAGACGGCGTGACTTCCGAGGTGGCGGCGTCGGTACTGCTGAAGGGCCTCACCGCGCACTACCTACTGAAGTCGGTGTATCCGGTGCAAAGCGGCGACGCGGTGCTGGTGCATGCCGGCGCCGGCGGCGTCGGGCTGATCCTGACGCAATGGGCGCGCCTGCTCGGCGTCCGGGTCATCACCACCGTCTCGACGGCCGAAAAGGAGCGGCTGTCCCGGCAGGCCGGCGCCGCCGAGGTGCTCCCCTACCCCGAAGACGCCGCCGAATTCGGTCAGCAGATCCGCGCGCTGACCGGGGGCGCCGGCGTGGCGGCGGTGTACGACGGCGTCGGCGCCACCACCTTCGACGCCAGCCTGGCCAGCCTCGCCGTTCGCGGGACGCTGGCCCTGTTCGGCGCCTCGAGCGGACCGGTTCCGCCCGTCGACCCGCAGCGCCTCAACGCCGCCGGCTCGGTGTTTCTCACCCGGCCCGCTCTGGTGCACTTCATGCGCACCGCAGACGAGTTCGGCTGGCGGGCCGACGAATTGTTCGATGCGGTCGCCGGCGGGGCCATCAAAATCGAAGTCGGCGGACGCTATCCGCTCGCCGAAGCGGCCCGCGCGCACCAAGACCTGCAGGGCCGCAAGACCAGCGGCTCGCTCGTGCTGCTCCCCTAGAAAGCAGGGGCGTCAAACGAACCGTCGAGTGTGCACAAGCGGCTTTGAGAGTGAGCACACGGCGGGATTGAGGCGATTTTTCCGCCCAGCACGCACACCGGGAGCGGCCCTAGGGCAACCTTCCCCTAGAGCAACGTCGGCAGTCCGAGCGCCGAGTCGATGGCCAACGCGCAGAACACCACGGCCAGATAGTTGTTGGATTGCAGGAACAGCCGCAGCGGCTTGACCGGCTCGCCGGCGCGGACCCCGGCGTACAGCTGATGGGCCATCGCCAGGAACCACACCCCGGCCACCGCGGCGACCGCCGCGTACAGCCAGCCGGTGGCCAGCCCCAGCCCCAGCGTCGCCAGCACGGTCAGCCAGGTGTAGATCAGGATCTGCTTGGTGACCTGGCGTTCGGTGGCCACCGCGGGCAGCATCGGGACGCCGGCCCGTTTGTAGTCGTCCTTGTAGCGCATCGCCAGCGCCCAGGTGTGCGGCGGCGTCCAGAAGAAGATGATCGCGAACATCACCAACGCCGGCCAGCCGATGGTGTCGGTGACCGCGGACCAGCCGATCATCACCGGCATGCAGCCGGCGGCACCCCCCCACACGACGTTTTGCGACGTGCGCCGTTTGAGCAACAGCGTGTAGACGAACACGTAGAACGCGATGGTGGCGATGGCCAGCAGCCCCGACAGCAGGTTCGTGGTCCACCAGAGCCAGAAGAACGAGCCCACGCTGAGCACCAGCCCGAGCACCAAGGCGTTTCGCTTCGGCACAGCCTCTCGTGCCAGCGGCCGGCGCGAGGTCCGCTTCATCAGCTTGTCGATGTCGGCATCGGCCACACAGTTCAGCGTGTTGGCGCCGCCGGCGGCCAGCATCCCGCCGATCAGCGTGTCGAGGATCAGCAGCGGGTTCACGGTGCCGCGGTGGGCCAGCAGCATGGCGGGTATCGCGGTGACCAGCAGCAGTTCGATGACCCGCGGCTTGGTCAGCGCCAGATAAGCCAACACCGTGCCACGCACTCGGCTCGGTACTCGGCTCGGCGCGACGCGCCCGCGAACGCTCACGCAGTAACTCCTCGGGTCGCAGCAGCGCGCAGCATCTACTACAGAGGATGGTAGACGGCCAGGGGCCGCCGGGAACAGTTCGGGGTCGGTTGACCTAGGGGCGATTCATCCCTTGTTGCGCCCGAGCACGGTCCGCGCCGTCTCCACCACCCGGTCCGGGGTGAAGCCGAACTTGGTGAGCAGCTCTTTCAACGGCGCGGACGCCCCGAACGTTTCCATGCCGATCACCGCGCCATCCAGCCCGATGTAGCGGTGCCAGCCGTGTGTCGACGCCTGCTCGACCGCGACCCGGGCCCGCACCGACGGCGGGAGCACCTCGTCGCGGTAGGCCTGCGGCTGCTTCTCGAACAGCTCGAGGCACGGCATGCTCACCACCCGCGTCCGCACACCCTCGGCGGTCAGCTGCTCGTAGGCCTGCACGACCAGCGACACCTCGCTGCCGGTCGCCATCAGGATCAGCTCCGGATCGTCGGCCGACGCCAGCACGTAAGCGCCCTTAGCGAGGCCGGATGCGGGCGCATACACCGAGCGGTCCAGCGTCGGCAGGTTCTGCCGGGACAACACCAGCGCGACGGGCTCGTGTTTGAGCTGCGCGATGAACCGCCACGCCTCGACGACCTCGTTCGCGTCCGACGGCCGGATCACCAGCAGCCCGGGAATCGCGCGCAGCGACGCCAGCTGCTCAACCGGCTGGTGGGTGGGGCCGTCCTCCCCCACGCCGATCGAGTCGTGCGTGAAGATGTTGATCGTCGGGATCTCCATGATCGCCGAGAGACGGATCGCGCCGCGGGCGAAGTCCGAAAAGATCAGGAAGCCCGACCAGTAGGCGCGGATTTTGGACACGGCAAGCCCGTTCGTGACTGCGCCGGAAGCGAATTCGCGCACGCCGAAGTGCATGTTGCGGCCGCCCGGATTGTCCGGTTGCAGGTCACCGGCGCCGTCGAAGGTCAGCCGCGTCTTGGTCGACGGCGCCAGGTCCGCGGCGCCGCCGATCAACCACGGGTAGTTCTTCGCCAGTGCGTTTTGCACCTGCCCCGACGACGCCCGAGATGCGATGCCCTTCGGGTCGGCGGGGAAGGTGGGGATGTCGGCGTCCCAGCCGCCGGGCAGTTCACGGCGCTGCATCCGGTCGAGCTGGTCGGCCAGGTCGTTAAATTCGGCCCGGTAGGCCTCGAAGGCCGCGTTCCACTCGCCGCTCAGCCCGGCCCCGCGCGCGCCTATCCCGTCGGCGAAGTTCTGGTAGACACCCTCCGGAACGTAGAACTGCTCATCGGGCGGGAAGCCGTAGAACTCCTTGGTCGCGCGGACCTCGTCCTCCCCGAGCGGCTCACCGTGCGCGGCGGCCGTGCCCTCCTTCGTCGGTGCGCCGTAGGCGATGTGGCTGTCGACGATGATCAGCGTGGGGCGGTGTTGCTCGCGCGCGAATGTTTCGAACGCGCGGCCCAGCATGTGCAGGTCGTTGGCGTCGCCCACCCGGGTGACGTTCCAGCCATAGCCGACGAACCTGGTGGCGACGTCCTCGGTGAACGCGATGTCGGTCGCGCCTTCGATGGTGATCTTGTTGTTGTCGTAGATCCAGCACAGGTTCGACAGCTCCAGATGCGCCGCCAGCGAAGCCGCTTCGGACGCAACGCCTTCCATCATGCAGCCGTCGCCGGCGAGTGCGTACACGTTGAAACCGAACAGCTCGTGTCCGGGGCGGTTGTAGGTGGCGGCGAGCCAGTTGGAGGCGATCGCCATGCCGACGCTGGTCGCCACGCCCGTGCCCAACGGGCCGGTTGTGCACTCGATCCCGGACGTCCAGCGGTACTCCGGGTGGCCCGGACACTTGGAGTCGAGCTGACGGAACTTCTTGAGGTCATCCAACTCCACAGAGGGCTTGCCCACCGTCTCGTAGTCCGCGTCGACGGCCTGCACCTTGGTCAGATGCAGCATGGAATAGAGCAGCGTCGAGGCATGCCCCGCCGACAGGACGAACCGATCCCGGTTCGGCCAGATGGGATCCGCCGGATCAAACCGGAGAACGTGCTGCCACAAGGCATACACGACGGGCGCCATCGCCATAGGGGTTCCGGGATGGCCGGAGTTGGCCGCCTGAACGGCGTCGATGCACAAGGTGCGAATTGTGTTGACGCTCACCGCGTCGATATCTGGTCCTGCAACAACGGCCGTCATTTCAGATCCCTGTCATCTCGTTGCGTACCCGCCTACGCGCAATCCTGGCAGGCATATCGCAGCGCGAGAAGTGAAACGAAGGGTGAAAAAACGACCAACACTCGGGTGGGTGGCTGATCCTGCCGTCAGGCCGGCAAGCGAAGCGGCATCGAACCGGACCGCCCGCCGCATGTCGCCTGCACGCGCCGCGCGCACCCGGTCGCCGTCGCAGTAGCCTGTACCCATTCGACCATTTCGGGTGCCGGCGTTAGGTTGGAACAAGATCCGTCTACCGACGTGAGGAGCGAGTTTGTGACCACGGTTGTCGATATTTCCGCCCTCACCCGTCCCAGCCACCCAGACGACTGGACAGACCTCGATTCGTCGGCGGTCGACACGATTCGGGTGCTGGCCGCGGACGCCGTGCAGAAAGTCGGCAACGGGCATCCCGGGACGGCGATGAGCCTGGCGCCGCTGGCCTACACCCTGTTTCAGCGCACCATGCGCCACGACCCCAGCGACACCCACTGGCTGGGACGCGACCGGTTCGTGCTGTCGGCCGGGCACAGCAGCCTGACGCTGTATATCCAGCTCTACCTCGGCGGCTTCGGCCTCGAACTCTCCGACATCGAATCGCTGCGCACCTGGGGATCCAAGACCCCCGGACACCCGGAGTTTCGGCACACCAAGGGCGTTGAGATCACCACCGGTCCACTGGGCCAGGGCCTGGCATCGGCGGTCGGCATGGCGATGGCGTCGCGCTACGAGCGCGGCCTGTTCGATCCGAACGCCGCCCCCGGAGAAAGCCCGTTCGACCACCACATCTATGTGATCGCCTCCGACGGGGACATGGAAGAAGGCGTGACGTCGGAGGCGTCATCGCTGGCGGCCGTGCAGCAGCTGGGCAACCTCATCGTGTTCTACGACCACAACCAGATCTCGATCGAGGACGACACCAACATCGCGCTGTGCGAGGACACCGCGGCCCGATATCGCGCCTACGGCTGGCACGTGCAAGAGGTGGAGGGCGGCGAGAACGTCGTCGCGATCGAGGAGGCGATCGCCAACGCCAAAGCCACCACCGACCGGCCGTCGTTCATTTCCCTGCGCACCATCATCGGCTATCCGGCACCCACGCTGATGAACACCGGCAAGGCGCACGGCGCGGCCCTCGGCGACGAGGAGGTCGCGGCGGTCAAGAAGATCCTGGGCTTCGATCCCGACAAGAACTTCGAGGTCCGCGAGGATGTCATCACCCACACCCGCGCGCTTGTGCAGCGGGGCAAGGAAGCGCACGCGAAATGGCAACCGGAGTTCGAGGCCTGGGCGCAGCGCGAACCCGAACGCAAGGCGCTGCTGGACCGGTTGACGGCCCAACGGTTGCCCGACGGCTGGGACGCCGACATCCCGCACTGGGAACCCGGGTCCAAGGCACTGGCCACCCGCGCCGCGTCGGGTGAGGTGCTCGCGGCGCTGGGGCCGAAGCTCCCCGAGTTGTGGGGTGGTTCGGCCGACCTGGCGGGCAGCAACAACACGACCATGAAGGGCGCGGATTCCTTTGGCCCGCCGTCGATTTCGACCAAGGACTATACGGCGCACTGGTACGGTCGCACGCTGCACTTCGGCGTTCGCGAACACGCGATGGGCGCCATCCTGTCCGGCATCGTGCTGCACGGCCCGACCCGCGCGTACGGGGGGACGTTCCTGCAGTTCTCCGACTACATGCGCGGGGCGGTGCGGCTGGCGTCGCTGATGAATATCGACACCATCTACGTGTGGACGCACGATTCGATCGGGCTCGGGGAGGACGGCCCGACGCACCAGCCGATCGAGCACCTGTCGGCGTTGCGCGCCATCCCGCACCTATCGGTGGTGCGCCCCGGCGACGCAAACGAGACGGCCCATGCCTGGCGCACGATCCTGGCCCGCGGCAACGGCAGTGGTCCGGTTGGCCTGATCCTGACCCGGCAGGGCGTGCCGGTGCTGGAGGGCACCAGCGCCGAGGGTGTCGCCCGGGGCGGCTACATACTCGGTGACGCCGGCGGCGACGAACCCGACGTCGTCTTGATCGCCACCGGCTCGGAGCTCCAGCTCGCGGTCGAGGCGCAAAAGTTGTTGGCGGACAGGGACCTCGTCGCGCGGGTGGTGTCGATGCCGTGCGTGGAGTGGTTCGAGTCCCAGCCGTCCGACTACCGCGACAGCGTGCTGCCCCCCTCGGTGTCGGCCCGGGTGGCCGTCGAGGCCGGCGTCGCACAATGCTGGCACAAGCTGGTCGGCGACACCGGGAAGATCGTGTCGATCGAGCACTACGGCGAGTCCGCCGACTACAAGACGTTGTTCCGTGAATACGGCTTCACCGCCGAAGCCGTCGCTGCAGCCGCGGAACAGGTAGTGGATAACTGAGAAAGGTTGGTTGAGATGACCAGTCAGAACCCTAACCTCGCGGCGTTGAGCGCCGCGGGAGTATCCGTTTGGCTGGATGACTTGTCGCGGGAGCGGCTCCAGTCCGGCAACCTGCAGGAGCTGATCGACACCAGGAGCGTCGTCGGCGTGACCACCAACCCGTCGATCTTCCAGAAGGCGTTTGCGGAAGGCGACGCCTACGACGCGCAGATCGCCGAGTTGGCCGAGCGCGGCGCCGACGTGGACGCCACGGTCCGCACCGTCACCACCGACGACGTGCGCAACGCGTGCAACGTCCTGGCGCGTGAGTGGGAGGCCAGCGACGGAGTCGACGGCCGGGTGTCCATCGAGGTCGACCCGCGGCTGGCCCACGAAACCGACAAGACGATCCAGCAGGCCATCGAACTGTGGAAGATTGTCGACCGGCCGAATCTGCTGATCAAGATCCCGGCCACCAAGGCCGGTCTGCCGGCCATCACCGCCGTTCTGGCGGAAGGGATTTCGGTCAACGTCACGCTCATCTTCTCCGTGGAGCGGCACCGCGAGGTGATGGATGCCTACCTGGCCGGGCTGGAGAAGGCCCGCGAAGCCGGCCATGACATTTCCAAGATCCATTCGGTGGCATCGTTTTTCGTCTCCCGGGTGGACACCGAAATCGACAAGCGCCTGGAGAAAATCGGCTCGGAGGAGGCGCTCGCGTTGCGCGGCAAGGCCGGCGTCGCAAACGCCCGGCTGGCTTACGCCGCCTACGAGGAAGTCTTCGCCGGCGATCGCTACCAGGGACTCAAGGCCGACGGCGCCCGGGTGCAGCGCCCGCTTTGGGCGTCCACCGGCGTCAAGAACAAGGCCTACTCCGACACCCTCTACGTCACCGAGCTGGTCGGCCCCAACACCGTGAACACCATGCCGGAGCCGACGATCGACGCCGTCGCCGACCACGGCGTCATCAGCGGTGACACGATCAGCGGCACCGGCGCCGACGCCCAGGGCGTGTTCGACTCGCTGGCGGCGGTCGGGATCGACCTGCCCGACGTTTTCGTTGTGCTTGAGGACGAAGGCGTGGAGAAGTTCATCGACTCCTGGAAGCAGCTGCTGGGAGAAACACAGAAGCAACTGGGTTCCACTGCCAAATGAGCCCGGCCGGCGAAGCCGAACAGTGGCGTAACCCGTTACGGGACAAGGAAGATAAGCGCCTGCCCAGAATCGCCGGCCCGTGCGCCATGGTGCTGTTCGGCGTCACCGGTGACCTGGCCCACAAGAAGGTGGTGCCTGCCGTCTATGACCTTGCCAATCGCGGCTTGCTGCCGCCCACCTTCGCCCTGGTCGGCTTCGCCCGCCGGGACTGGGACCATGACGCCTTCGCCGGGGTGGTACTCGATTCGGTCAAACAACACTGCCGTACCCCGTTCCGCCAGGCGATTTGGGAGCGGCTGGCGGACGGATTGCGGTTCGTGCGGGGCGAGTTCGATGACGAGGCCGCGTTCGGGCGACTGGCCGAGACGTTGGAGAAGCTGGACGCCGAGCGCGGCATCGGCGGCAACCACGCCTTCTACCTGGCGATCCCGCCCAAGTCGTTCCCGGAGGTGTGCGAACAGCTGCACAAGTCCGGGCTGGCTCGCCCGCAAGAGGACAGGTGGAGCCGCGTCGTCATCGAGAAACCATTCGGCCACGACCTGAAAAGCGCCTGCGACCTCAACCACGTGGTCAACTCGGTGTTCCCGGAGGAGTCGGTATTCCGGATCGATCACTACCTGGGCAAGGAGACCGTTCAGAACATCTTGGCGCTGCGGTTCGCCAATCAACTGTGGGATCCAATCTGGAACGCGCACTACGTCGACCATGTGCAGATCACCATGGCCGAAGACATCGGACTGGGCGGGCGGGCCGGCTACTACGACGGCATTGGCGCCGCCCGCGATGTCATCCAGAACCACCTGATGCAGCTGCTGGCGCTGATGGCGATGGAAGAGCCGGTCAGCTTCAACCCGAAGGCGCTGCAAACCGAGAAGATCAAGGTGCTGTCCGCAACACAGCTCGCCGAGCCGCTCGACGAGACCACCAGCCGCGGCCAATACTCGGCCGGCTGGCAGGGCGGCGAGAAAGTGGTCGGGTCTGCTCGATGAGGAGGGCTTCTCCAAGGACTCCACCACCGAGACCTTCGCCGCCATCACGCTCGAGGTGGACACCCGCCGCTGGGCAGGGGTGCCGTTCTACCTGCGAACCGGAAAACGACTGGGCCGCAGGGTGACCGAGATTGCCCTGGTATTCAAACGCGCGCCGCATCTGCCATTCGACGCCACCATGACCGACGAGCTGGGCACCAACGCCATTGTCATCCGGGTGCAGCCGGACGAAGGGATCACCCTGCGGTTCGGTTCCAAGGTGCCGGGCAGCACCATGGAAGTCCGCGACGTCAACATGGACTTCTCCTACGGCTCGGCGTTCGCGGAAGCCTCCCCTGAGGCGTACGAACGACTGATACTGGATGTGCTGCTCGGTGAGCCATCGCTGTTCCCGGTGAACGAGGAGGTCGAATTGGCTTGGGAAATACTCGATCCCGTCCTCGACTATTGGGCAACACACGGCAAGCCCGACCCCTATGAGTCGGGCACCTGGGGCCCCGACTCGGCCTTCGAAATGTTGCGCAGGACCGGCCGGGAATGGCGGCGGCCGTGATCCGCAAATGATCGTTGACATGCTGGACACCAGCACCACCGCGGTCAACAAGAAGCTTGACGAGCTACGCGAAAAGGCCGGCGTCGTAACGATGGGCCGCGTGGGGACGCTGATCATCAAGGCCGATAACGACACCCTGCTCGAGGAATCGATCGAGGCCGCCAACGCCGCCAGCCATGAACACCCCAGCCGGGTCCTGGTGGTGACAACCGGCAGCGCCGACGTCGCCGAGGCACGGTTGGATGCCCAGGTTCGGGTCGGGGGCGACGCCGGCGCCGGGGAGGTCGTGGTGCTGACGCTTTCGGGGCCGCTGGCCGGTCACGCCGAGAGCGTCGTCATCCCGTTCTTGCTTCCCGACATCCCGGTGGTGGCATGGTGGCCCTGTGCCGCCCCGGCGGTGCCCGCCCAGGACCCGTTGGGCAAGTTGGCCATTCGGCGCATTACCGATGCGACCAATGGTGCCGACCCGCTGTCGGCCATCAAGAGCCGCCTTCCCGGATACACCGCCGGCGACACCGACCTATCCTGGGCCCGTGTCACCTACTGGCGTGCGCTGCTCGCTTCCGCGGTCGACCAGAAGCCCCACGAGCCGATCCAGTCGGCGCTGGTCTCCGGTCTGAAGATGGAGCCCGCGCTCGACATCCTCGCGGGCTGGCTGGCCAACTGCATCGACGGGCCGGTACGCCGGGTGGTCGGCGAGCTCAAGGTCGAGCTGGAACGCAAAAGCGAGACCATCACCCTGAGCCGGCCGCAGGAGGGCACGACGGCGACCCTGAGCCGGACGGGCCGGCCGGATGCCCTGGTTCCGTTGGCGCGCAGGGAAACCCGTGAGTGCCTGGCCGAAGATATGCGCCGGTTGGATCCCGACGAGACCTATCATGCCGCACTGCAAGGCATCGACAAGGTGGAGTACGCATGAGCCCCATAGTCGAGGTTTTCCCGGACGGCGACGCCTTGGTCGAAGCCGCAGGCGCACGACTGGTCGATACCATCCAGGCCGCCGTGACGGACCGGGGACGAGCGCTGATCGTGCTGACCGGCGGCGGCAATGGCATCGGACTGCTGCGGTATCTCGGCACCCACCGTCAGCAGGTTGACTGGTCCAAGATGCATCTGTTCTGGGGCGACGAGCGCTACGTCCCCGAGGACGACGACGAGCGCAACGACAAACAGGCGCGGGCCGCCCTGCTCGATCACATCGATATCCCGTCGAGCCAGGTGCACACGATGCCGGCCAGCGACGGTGAATTCGGCACCGATCTCACCGCCGCCGCGCTGGCCTACGAACAGTTGCTGGCCGCCAACGCCGACCCCGGCCAGTCGGTACCGAATTTCGATGTCCACCTGCTGGGAATGGGGCCCGAGGGCCACATCAATTCCCTGTTCCCGGACACCCCGGCCGTCCTCGAGACCACCCGTATGGTGGTCGCGGTCAAAGACTCCCCGAAACCGCCGCCACAGCGAATCACCTTGACATTGCCGGCAATCCAGCGTTCCCGCGAGGTATGGCTGATGGTATCCGGGGCGGCTAAGGCCGACGCCGCGGCCGCCGCCATCGGTGGCGCCCCGCCGGTCTCGATACCGGCCGCCGGGGCCGTCGGCCTCGAGACCACGCTTTGGCTGCTCGACGAGGAGGCCGCGGCCAAGCTTCCCGCCTAACCCGCGCGGAGGCCGGCCGGCGAGGCGGTCAGCGTAGCCGGTGAGGTAGTCCGTGAGCCGGCGTTCGACGTCCGGACGTGGGTCCGTCGTCGCCCGCTTCGGGCTCAAACAGTGTGGTTTCCGCACACCTATTTGGATGCGGGGTGGTCTCCCCCGGTTCCATAGGAGTCATAATGACCGTCATGGCAGACAGAACGGTGCGCAGCGGGCCCGAGCGAAGGCGGATCAAGACGCTCACCCAGGCCGCGTTGAACGCCGACAAGACGGTGGAGCAGGTCGAAGACGTCATCGACAGCCTCGGCAAAACCATGGTCGAGCTGAACAGCTCGCTAACGACCCTCAACACCACGGTCGAACGCCTGGGGGGCGGTCTCGATCATCTGGAGGGCACGCTGCTCAGCCTGGACGATCTCGCCAAGCGGCTCATCACACTCGTCGCGCCGGTGGAGGCCATCGTCCAGCGGATCGACTACATCGTGAGCGTGGGCGAGACGGTGATGTCGCCGTTGTCGATCACCGAACAGGCGGTGCGCGGCTTCATGGACAGGCTGCGGAATCGGACCGTGCGCTAGATGTGACCGGCGCCTAGCCGATGCCGGCGCCGCCATATGCGGAGGGAACCGGTCTGCCGTGGGACGTCCCCGTCGGCGACGCCGTCGCCACGATCGCCGCGGCCCGCGCACGCCATGGCGACACGTTCGTCGTGGAGAGCGGCCGCGACCGCTATCTGTTCACCTTTTCTCGCACCGGTGTCGAGTCGTTCTACGCGCTTACCGAGGAGACCGCCAGCAAGGCGGTCGCCGACTACCTGATGTTGCGGCGCAAGCTCCCCGACGACATCTTCGCCGGGCGTCGCACCTTGCCGAGCACGCTGTTTCGGCGCGACGACGTGGTCTTCTATCTGGCCAACCTGGACCGGGCGCTCGAGCAGACCAGCACCGAGCTGGGGTCGGCCGGCTCGGTCGATGTCTTCGATCTCATGCGACGGCTTGGCCACCGGATGGGGCTCGCCTCGTGGGCGGGGCCTGGGTCAGCCGATGCTGAGGCCTTCGAGTGTCTGGTGCGCGCCCTCGACACGCTGGACGGCTCCGATGCGTTCGTTCACCCCGACCGGATGGCGGCGGTGGCGGCGACCGACAAGCGCGCCGAGCGCGCCGCGCTGGACGAGGTTGCCGATACCATCTCCGCCGCACTGGGCCGGTTCGACGCCGGCGACAAGGACGACCAGGCGCTGTTCGGCAGGATCGTGGACAGGTGGTCCTCGGAGGAACAGAGCGTGCGGCGTCGCGGGATCGCACTCGACGTCGCGCTGATCCACATCGCATCCATGTCGAACTTGGCGGCCGCGCTTGGCTGGGCGTTGGTCGATCTACTCGAGCACCCGACCCAGCTGGCACGAGTTCTCTTGGGCGACAACGACTTCACCCAGCGGTGCGCCCTGGAGTCGACGCGGCTGGCGCAACGCTCGATCATGACCCGCACCGTGCTGTCTCCGGTCCACTTCGACACCGGTGAGGTTACCTACCACGTGCCACGGGGCTGGACCATCGCCACTTTGCTGCCCCTGCTCAACACATCTGTCGCGCCCGACCTGGAACAGTGGGATCCCGATCGATGGAACCGTCATCGTCTGACCGACCGGAATGCTCTTCCTTCGCCCTTGCTGGTGACGGCCTTCGGACACGGCAAGCACTCCTGCCCGGCCCAACCGTTCTCGCTGGCGGCCATGACAGCGGCCACGACTCATCTGCTCCGCCGGTACCAGATGACGCCGCGCTGGACGTCGCATCCGCAACCGGTCGGCGCCCAGATCGGTGGCGTGGCGCGGGCGGAAGGACCGTGCCTGGTCGACTATGTCCCCCGGTCGACTGCGTCGAAAACCTCTAGCGCCTGCTGAAACGGCGCGGGCGTGATCCCTCGATCATTCCCAAAAGGATGGTCGAGCGAGAAGATGATGCACAGCAGCAGGCCGAGTAGGACCGCGATCGAGCCGGACACGATCATGTGACCGATGGTGCTCCCGAGGCGCAGGAAGCCCGTGAGCCCTACAAGTACAGTCCCGCCGAATATCAGCGCCGCAAATAGCAGCAGGGGTATTCGCGGCTTCGCGTCGATGATTCGCGTGGCGCGGTCTGACGCCAACGCGGTTATTTGGTTAAGGAATGCCCCATTGATCGGGTTCGACGCCACGCCAGACGGCTGACTGCCGACAATGCGGTACATCCCGGTGATCGCGTTTCGTGCGCTGTCGCTGGTGCCGCCACTGCCTTGCTTATCCCATTCGGGACCGGCCACCGCACTTGTGTACTGCCGCAGCAACTGCCTCACCTGTGTCTGCTCCGGTTCTGGCATGGCGACCGTCTGCCCGTACATCGTCGTCAGCGTGGACACCTCGCTGGCGACAACGGCCCCGGCGGAGGAGAACTGCTGCCAGGAAACGACCACGGTGAATCCCAGCAGAGCGCCGTAAACGAGCCCGACAACGGTTAGGAACGGCGAAACGTTCAAATTGTCTTCTTTGCCACCCGCAGACATGATCCGATTTGCCAGCAATATGCTGCCCACCGCGACCAGAATCGCGACGCCGACGCCAAAGACAACAAGTAGCCACAGAGGTATTCCGGATCCGCCCATCGATCTCCTTGCCTGATAAAGACATTCACGCGTTACCCACTATTTCGAAGCGCGCTCGCCAGCCCGTTCATGGTGAGCAGGATGCCACGCTGCACCAGTTCGTCGTCATCGCCCGAGCGATAGCGGCGGAGCAACTCCACCTGTAGGTGATTCAGCGGCTCCAGATACGGGAAGCGGTTGAACACCGATCGGGCCAGCGCCGGGTTGTCAGCGAGCAGGTCGTCTTGACCGGTGATGAGCTTGTGCATGGCGATGGTGCGCCGGTGCTCGTCCACAATCATGTCGAACACCCTGTGCCGCAACGCCTCGTCGGCCACCAGCTCGGCGTAGCGTGCCGCCAGGCCGAGATCGCTCTTGGCCAGCACCTGCGCCATGTTCGACAGCACGCTGCGGAAAAACGGCCACCGCTCATACAGCTCGTGCAGTGTCTCCACCCGCTCGGCTTCGGTTTCGGGGCCCGCCGCGATCCACCGCTCGAACGCCGACCCGGTGCCGTACCAACCCGGCAGCATCACCCGCGACTGACTCCAGGCCAGCACCCACGGGATGGCGCGCAGGTCGGAGATCGATTCGGTGGGCTTGCGTGAGGTCGGCCGGCTGCCGATGTTCAGCGACCCGATCTCGCTGACCGGTGTGGACGCCTTGAAGTAGTCGACGAAACCCGGTGTCTCATGCACCAATTCGGCGTAGGCGCGGTGCGCGAGGGTCGCGATCTCGTCGAGCACCGCGTAGGCCGGTTCCGCAGCGTCGCCCAGGCCCTCAACATCCAGCAGCGTCGACTCCAGGGTGGCCGCAACCAGGCTCTCGAGATTGCGCCGGGCCAATTGCGGTTCGGCGTATTTCGCGGCGATGACCTCACCCTGCTCGGTGAGCCGCAGCGAGCCGTTCACCGCTCCCGGCGGTTGCGCCAGGATGGCTTCGTAGCTGGGGCCGCCACCGCGGCCGACGGTGCCGCCGCGGCCGTGGAAGAGCCGCAACCGAATACCGGTTTTGCGCGCCACTTCGACGAGGGTGAGCTCGGCCCGGTACACGGCCCAGTTGGCGGCCAGATACCCGCCGTCCTTGTTGGAGTCGGAGTAGCCCAGCATGACCTCCTGCGAGTCTCCGCGCGCGGAGACGAGCGTCCGGTAAATGGGCAGGTCCAGCATCGCTTGCAGAATCGACGCGCCGTTTTGCAGGTCGTCGATCGTCTCGAAGAGCGGTGAGATACCAACGGGGCAATAGGGTTCCGGCCCGGAGGCGTCCAACAGGCCGGCCTCTTTCAACAGGATTGCGGCTTCCAACACGTCCGACACCGACTGGCACATCGAGATGACGTAGTTCGGCACCGCCGCCGGGCCGTAGAGCTCGACGGCGCGGGCGGCGGCCGCGACGACGGCCAGCTCGCCGCGGGCCAGATCCGACAATTCGGCGCGGTCGCCGACCAGCGGGCGACGGGTGCCGAGCTCGCCCGCCAGCAGCTCGACGCGTTCGTCTTCGGACAGCGAGGCGTAGTCCGGATGCACCCCGGCCCAGGCCAGCAGCTCGCCGACCACCTCTTCGTGTACGTCGGAGTTCTGCCGCATGTCCAGGGCGGACAGGTGAAAACCGAAGACACGCACGCCTTCTCGCAACCGTGCCAGCCGATCGTCGGCCAACAGGTCAGCACCGTGCGTGCGCAGCGAAGCGTCGACGACGTCCAGGTCGGCCCGCAGTTCGGTCGGCGCGGGATACGGTGGCAGGCCCAGGTCGAGTTCGTGCTGAGGCCGGTTGTCCAGGATCTCGGCGGCCGTGGCGGTGAGCCGGGCGCGGATCACGCGCAGCGCGCGCCGGTAGGGCTCGTCGGCGCGGACCTTCTCGTCGCAACCTTCGGCCAGTGCGCTCAATTCGGCAGTGACCGTGATCAGCCGCGCCGACATCGACAGCTCCTGCTCGAGGTCGGTCAGCTCGGCCAGGTAATGCGCGAGCGCGGTGAACGAAGCGCTGCCGGTGGCCCGCCGCACGACGTCCGCGGTTACGTTCGGGTTGCCGTCGCGGTCACCGCCGATCCAGGAGCCGGGCTGCAGGATGGGCGACGAAAGCAGGCCGTCGGCCTCGGGCCAGCGGGCCCGTAACGCTTCGCGGACCTCGGCGTTGACCTGCGGGATCACCTTGAACAAGGCGGCCGGGTAATAGCGCAGGCCCACGTCGATCTCGTCGGTGATCTGCAGCCGCGACAGCCGGATCAGCGCGGTTTGCCACAGCGTGAGGACCTGTCGGCGCAACTCCAGCTCGATGTTGCGGCCGTCGTCGGTCTCGGTGTGCCCCGCGGCATGCAGCCGCATCAGCTCGGTGATCCGGTGCTGGGTGACGAACACCGTGCGCCGACGGGTCTCGGTGGGATGGGCGGTGATGACCGGCGATACCAGGGCGCCCTTCAGGGCGTCGGCCACCGTGGCCGAATCCAGCTCTGCCAGATCGAGTTTCGCGTAGGTCGCAGCCAGGCTGCTGCCCTGGGGGGGCTCGCCGGCGGAGGCGTGAATCGCGCGTCGGCGCTCGCGGTGGATGTCTTCGGCCACGTTGGCCAGCAGCGCGAAGTGGCTGAACGCCCGGATGACCGGGATTGCCAGGTGGATGTCGATGCCGTCAAACATCCGGGACATCTCGGCCCGGTCGATCTCGGAGCGCCGCACCCGAAAGGATTCCACCCGCGCGCGTTCCACGAGGTCGAACACCTCGCGGCCGTTCCGCTCGCGCACGGTGTCGCCGAGGATGGTGCCGAGCAGCCTGATGTCGGCGCGCATCGGCTCGGTCGCTTCGCGACCGACGCGGGTCCGCTGCACGGCACCGATCGGTGCCAGCGCGGCGTCGGAAACCTCAGCCATGCGTCCCAGTATCGGTGCGGATCGCGTGGTCCGCCCGCCGAGCGGTCAGCGGTAGCCGCCGAAAGTGCAACTCACGACGGATTGGCGGCGTGTCGCGTCGTGGAATTCACGCTCGGCGTTGCGAGCGATCAGCGGTACTTGATCGACAGGGCCATGCCGATGATGCACACCAGCCAGATTCCGGTGATGAACAGCGTCAACCGGTCCAGGTTCTTCTCGACCACGGTCGACCCGGACAGGCTCGACTGCACACCGCCGCCGAACAGCGTCGACAGGCCGCCGCCCTTGGCGCGGTGCAGCAGCACCAGCAACACCACCAGCAGGCTGGTGACGACCAGGGTGATCTGCAGGGCCAATTGCATGACCGAGAGCCTACCGGTGCGGCCGGCGGCGTCACGACCCCCCTATGGAAGGGGCCCGCCGGCGGCGATCGCCGCCAGCGTCGCGAACTGCTCCCCGTCCAGCGACGCGCCCCCTACCAGCCCACCGTCAACGTCGTCCTGAGCGACGAGGTCGCCGACGTTCTTCGCATTCATCGAACCGCCGTAGAGCACCCGCACGGTTTCGGCAACCCCCGGCGACGCCAGCGCGCCCAGTTCCTTGCGGATCGCCGCGCACACCTCCTGGGCGTCGGCGGAGCTGGCCACCCGGCCGGTGCCGATCGCCCAGACCGGCTCGTAGGCGATCACCACTTTGGCGATTTGCTCGGCCGACAGCCCGGCCAGCGAGCCGCGCAGCTGGTTCTCACAGTGACCGACGTGCTCACCCGCCTCCCGGATCTCCAGCTGCTCGCCGATGCAGACGATCGGGGTCAGCTCGTTCTTGAGCGCGGCGGCGGCCTTGGCGGCCACCAGCGCGTCGTCCTCGTTGTGGTAGGTGCGCCGCTCGGAGTGCCCGACGACGACGAAGCTGCAGCCCAGCTTGGCCAGGAAGGCGCCGCTGATGTCACCGGTGTAGGCACCCGAGTCGTGCTGGGACAGATCCTGCGCCCCGTAGGTCAGCCGCAGTTTGTCGCCGTCGACCAGCGTTTGCACGCTGCGCAGGTCGGTGAACGGCGGGAGAACCGTGACGTCAACCTTGTCGTAATACTTGTCCGGCAGCGCGAACGCGATCTTTTGCACCAACGCGATGGCCTCGAAGTGATTGAGGTTCATCTTCCAGTTGCCGGCGATCAGCGGCTTGCGGCTCACGAGTCTCCTGCCCCTTTGTTTTGCTCAGGCTGAGGTCGACCAAGTACCTCGATGCCCGGCAGTTTCTTGCCCTCCAGGTACTCCAGCGACGCGCCGCCGCCGGTGGATATGTGCGAGAAGTCGCCATCCGGGATGCCGAGCGCGCGCACCGCGGCCGCGGAGTCCCCACCGCCCACCACGCTGAAGGCGCCCTTGCGGGTGGCCGCAGCGATCGCTTCGGCGACACCTTTGGTACCGGCGGCAAACGCCGGGAATTCGAACACACCCATCGGGCCGTTCCAGAAGATGGTCGCGGCGTTGGACAGCAACGTGGTGAACCGTTTCACCGACTCCGGTCCGATGTCCAGGCCCATCTTGTCCGGTGAAATCTGGTCCGCGGCAACAGTCTCCGGTGGCGAGTCGGCGGCGAACGTATCCGCCACCACGATGTCCACCGGAAGGTGCAGCACATCGGCGTAGGTCTCACACAATCTGCGACAGGTGTAGATCATGTCGTCTTCCAACAGCGACTTACCAACCGAAAGACCCTGCCCGGCAAGGAAAGTGAAGCACATGCCGCCGCCGATGACGATGCTGTCGGCCTTGGTCGCCAGCGACTCGATGACGCCGAGCTTGTCGGACACCTTCGACCCGCCGAGGACCACCGCATACGGACGGGCGGTGGAGCTGGTCAACTGCTCCAGCACCCGTATTTCCTCGGCCACCAGCTTGCCGGCGTAGTGCGGCAGCAGGGTGGCGATGTCGTACACCGAGGCCTGCTTGCGGTGCACCACCCCGAAGCCGTCAGAGACGAAAGCCCCTGTTGGCCCGACTAATTCGGCCAGTTGTCGCGCTAGCGCCAGTCGCTCGCCTTCGTCCTTGCTGGTTTCGCGCGGGTCGAAGCGGATGTTTTCCAGCAGCAGGATGTCGCCGTCGGTCAGCCCCTCGGCGCGGGCCAGCGCGTCAGTCCCGACAGGGGAGCGATCGGGGCCGCCGGCCAACTGCACATGCTGGCCGAGCTGTTCGCCGAGCGCCGCGGCGACCGGTGCCAGCGACAACTTCGGGTCGGGTCCGTTTTCGGGACGACCCAGGTGGGCGGTGACCACCACCTTGGCGCCGGCCTCGAGAAGCGCCTTCAACGTCGGCACCGACGCGGCGATGCGGCCGGCGTCGGTGATGGCGCCGCCGTCGTCGAGCGGAACATTCAGATCGGAGCGCACCAGCACGCCACGGCCCGAAACCCCATCGGCCAGTAGGTCTTCGAGCGTGTGGACGAACACGATTACAGGGACTTGCCGACCAGGGCCACCAGATCGATGAGGCGGTTGGAGTAGCCCCATTCGTTGTCGTACCAGGACACTACCTTGGCCTGGTCGTCGATCACCTTGGTGAGCCCGGAGTCAAAGATCGAGCTGTGTGGGTCGCTGACGATGTCGCTGGACACGATCGGCGCATCGTAGTACTTCAGGATGCCCTTGAGTTTGCCTTCGGCGGCGGCCTTGAAGGCGGCGTTGATCTCCTCGGCGGTGGCCGCTTTGGACAGCTCGACGGTCAGGTCGGTCACCGACCCGGTGGGAATGGGCACCCGCAACGCATACCCATCCAGCTTGCCCTTTAACTCGGGCATCACCAGCCCGATCGCCTTGGCCGCACCGGTAGAGGTCGGCACGATGTTCAACGCAGCGGCACGCGCGCGCCGCAGATCCTTATGCGGTCCATCCTGCAGGTTCTGATCCTGCGTGTACGCGTGGATGGTGGTCATCAACCCCTTGACGATGCCGAACTCGTCGTGGAGCACCTTGGCCAGCGGCGCCAGGCAGTTGGTCGTGCACGACGCGTTGGAGATGATGTTCTGGCTGCCGTCGTACTTGTCGTCGTTGACCCCCAACACGATGGTGATGTCCGGATCGGTCGCGGGCGCGGAGATGACCACCTTCTTCGCCCCCGCCCCCAGATGCCCCTTGGCCTTGGCCGCGTCGGTGAACAGACCCGTGGACTCGACCACCACGTCGACACCCAAATCGGCCCAGGGCATCGCCGCCGGGCCCTCGCGCACCTCGAGCGCCTTGATCTTGTGGTCGCCGACCACGATGGTGTCCTCACCGTCCAGGCTCACCTCATAGGGCAGCCGGCCCAAGATCGAGTCGAATCGCAGCAGATGCGCCAACGTCGCGTTGTCGGTGATGTCATTGACCGCGACCACCTCGATGGCGGCGCCGCCCCGCTCCTGCTGCGCCAGCAAAGCCCGGTAAAAGTTACGCCCGATTCGACCGAAGCCGTTAATGCCTACTCGGACCGTCACTTGCCTCTCCCTGTCTTCTTGCGTCCGCTGATGCGCGCTCGCCGTCAGCCTAGATCAGCGAGACGCGCCTTTGCGCGCCGGTAACAGTGCTGGACTATTGCCCGCGGTGAAAAGCCGGGGTACGGCGGGTGAGGATTGCGACAGATGTGGTGCAGGGCATAGATCGACCCAGGTGCCTACGCACAGATGCCCACCTGCGGTAACCGGAGCGTTTCTGCTTGATATCGGTTCTGCACGCGTCGCATTGTCGCGTGTGGAATAGCAATAACGAGCCCTACATTCGACACGACTGCGGTACGGCTATGCGGTTCGCTGCAACTGAGCGCTAAAGGAGTCGAGGTCGATGACGGTCTTTGATCGGTTCAACATCACAGTAGGTGCCATCGCTGGATTATGCGGGGCCGCTATGGCGTTGAGCCCGGACGCCGCGGCCACCCCACTGAAAACCGGCGGCTACGCGTGCGTCCAGGGGATGTCGGGTGAGACTGCGGCGCTGGCCGGCGCAGACGGACTGCCGGCGGCCGGCGGACCGGCAGCGGCCGGCGGACCGGGAGCGGCCGGCGGACTGCCGGCGGCCGGCGGACCGGCAGCGGCCGGCGGACTGCCGGCGGCCGGCGGACCCGGCGCCGGAGGCGGACCAGCACCGGCGGCCGGCGGCGCCTGCACGGCCAGCGCTGCCGTCACCGACATGTCTGGTGTTCCGATGGTTGCGCCCGGGCCGGTTCCGGTGGTGCCGGCCGGTGCTCCGCTGATTGCGCTTGGGCCCCCGGTGCCGGCCGGTGCGCCGGTGCCGGCGGGTCTTCCGGTGCCGGCGGGTCTTCCGGTGCCGGCGGGTGTTCCGGCCGGTGCGCCGCTTCCGGTGGTGCCGGTGGGTGCCCCGCTGATTGCGCTTGATGCTCCGCTGGACAGCGCGGCCGGTGCCCCCCTCATCGACATGTCCGGGGTCAAGGATGCGCCGACCGGTCCGGCGCCAACCGGCGGGCCCGTGCCCGGCCAGCCGCTTCCGCCCGGTCCGCGCTGATACTTGCAGCCGGCGGGCTCTCGCCCTGGTTATTCCTGCACTATTACAGGGTCGCCGATGTTGACCGTGTTGAAATACCACTCCGCATCCGCGGGGCTCAGGCTGATGCAGCCGTGGCTGACATTCTCAAGCCCGAGTGAATTGAGGGCCCACGGGGCCGAATGCACGAACAGGCCCCGGCTGGTGATACGGACCGCGTAATCCACCGGGATCCGGTACCCGTCGGGATCGTCGACGGGGATGCCGACGCTGCTCGAGTCCATGATCACCGTGCGGTCCTTGGCCAACACGGTGTAGGAGCCGACGGGCGTCTCGAACTCCGGCCTACCCATCGAGGCCGGCATCACGCCTTCTTCTCCCCAGTGGGGCCGGTGGTGCGGCGCCGGCCGGGAAGGCGGCGGTCCCGCCTCGACTCCGTCGATGCTCACCCTGAACGTGTGATCCGAGATGTTGGCGACACCGACAACGGCGGGACCCGTTTCAAAGTTTGTGGACAGGCTGCCCACCGAGAGCGCCACCGTGTGATGCGCCGGCCAGAATCGGTCGGGAACCCACCGCACGACGTTGTTGTCGAGCCATTCGAACCTACCGGTCATCGGGGGTGCCGATTTGACGCCAATAGCGCTCTCGGCCGCGTGCCGGTTGGCGACCGGCGCCCTGAACGTCACCACCACGGGGTGCGCCACACCCACCACCGCGCCCCGCGCAGGCAGAACCGACGCGATGGCGAACCTACGACTGGTTCGCCGCCGCCAGGCTTACGCCGGCCGGCCCCACAACCACGCTCGCCGCGATCACGACCACCGCAAGAACACACCGAACGACCGCCCGCATGGCTCCAATTCCTTAACTGACAAAGTCGTAATTGTCATCGTAGAGGTGCCGCGAAAGGTGGAAGTGCAGGCGCGCGTTGGCAATTCGATCAAGCCTCGGTCACGTTTCGGCTACAGCGAGCGGCCTATCCGCGGCGCTGCTTGCGCAGCCGGCCCAGCGCTGATTCTGCGGCGTAATAGCCGCACAGCCCGTGGATGCCGGCTCCCGGTGGCGTGGACTGCGAGCACAGGTAGACACCCGGCACGCCCGTCGCATACGGGTTGACGGCAATCCGCGGCCGAAGGATCACCTGGAGCCGGTCGTTGGCGCCCCCGATGATGTCGCCGCCGATGTAGTTGGGGTTGTAGGCCTCCAGGTCGGCGGTGCTGGTGCTGACGGTCGCGATGACGCGGTCGCGGAAACCCGGGGCGAACCTCTCTATCTGGTCGACGACGGCGGCGGTGGCGTCGCCGGTGTAGCCGAACGGCACGTGCGCGTAAGCCCATATCGGGTTGATGTCGCCCGCCGACCTTGACGGGTCGGCCAGGTATTGCTGCCCGACGAGGACAAACGGCCGCCCGGCCATCTTGCCTTGTGCGCGTTGACGTTCGGTGTCCGCGATCTCGGCGAAGGTGCCGCCCAAGTGGACGCTGCCGGCGCTCCGGCAGTCGGGGTTGATCCACGGGATGTGACCCTCGATGGCGAAGTCGACCTTGAACGCCGACGACCCCTCGCGGTAGCGCCGATAGGACCGCTTGATGCGGCCCGGCATGACATCGCCGTAGATCGAAAGGGCCGCGGCCGGGCTGAGGTCGAGCATGACGACGTCGGCGTCGGGGATGTCCTTGCGGCCGGCGACAGTCACCCCGGTGGTCACGGTGCCGCCGTGCGCTTTCAGGGCCGCGGCCAGGGCCCGGGCGATCGACCCGGATCCCCCCACGGCGACGGGCCATCCGTAACGGTGACCGCTGGCCAGGAACATCAGCGCAACCGATGCGGTCAACGGCCGGTCGAGCCGGGTATAGATGTGCGCGGCGGCGCCGCCGAACAACCCGCGCGCCTGCTCGGTGCGAAACCAGCGGGCCATCACCGTGGCCGGTAGCACCGCGCGCGCACCGAAGGCGGCGACGCGAATCGGGTGGCGCGGGAAATGGATCACCGGGCGAAGGAAATCCTCGACCAGCTGATCGAATCCCGCCGCGAGGTCCCCTATCGCGCGCCGCCACCGAGTCGCGTCGGGACCCATGCGCGCGGCGGTCTGATCGATCGACCGAAACAGCGCACCGGCGGTGCCGTCGTCGAGCGGGTGCGCGCAGTCGATTTCGGGCCACTTCCACACGAGCCCGTAGCGCGGGAGGTCAATCTCCTTCCAGAACAACGAACCCACGCCAAACGGGTGCGTCGCCGAGCAGTGGTCGTGGATGAGTCCGGGCACCGTCAGCTCTCCCGAGCGCGTTCCCCCGCCCACGGTGTCGCGGGCCTCCAGCACCTGCACGTCGACACCGTGGCGGGCAAGGTGGATCGCCGCGGCCAGGCCGTTGGGCCCGGCACCGACGACGACCGCCCTAGGCATCGACGGTCATTGAGTTGCGCGTTGAGTGATGA
Source organism: uncultured Actinomycetota bacterium (assembly GCA_963703795.1). Lineage (GTDB taxonomy): Bacteria > Actinomycetota > Actinomycetes > Mycobacteriales > Mycobacteriaceae > Mycobacterium. The sequence continues at coordinate 58,829 of CAVPFT010000006.1, forward strand.
CGTGTACCGGGAATTCGTCGCCGGGCTCGGGCCACGGCTGGCGGGTCAGCATGTCTTTGACGTCGACGCAGCCCGCCTCGATCAACCCGGTCTTGGCGTCGAGAATGCGATACCACTGCTTCTGGATGTGGATCGGTTGGCCTTCGAGAACGATGACGCGCACGTCGCCCTCCTCGAAGTGGCACCGCCGCTGCACCGCCTCCAGTAGCTGCTCGTTGTGCAGATGGCCTTCGCCGAAGTTCCATCCGACGAGCGGCCCCGCGACCATTTCGCCCTCGCGGACGCTGTAGTCGGCCTCGTTGGCCTCGCCTCCCAGAGCGCGGGGCAACAGGCCGTTGAGCGCCCTGCCATGCGTGTGCATGGCGCGGAACGCGTTCACCTTGTCGCTCATGATCTCGGCGGTGCCCGCGTCGTAGAGCTTGGCCAGCTGATTGACAACGAGCGCAGAGCTTTTGACGACGTTGGCTTCTATCTTGTCCTCGGCGCCCGCGCGGAAACACCACACGCTGGTGGCCCAGTTTCCGGCGTAGTAGCGCATCGCACACAGGAACGAAATCTTCGCGGGAAACATGTTTCCCGCGATTACCACGAGAACCAGCACGATCACGAGGCCCAGCAGCAGCGGTGACCGAAGGTCGGTGGCGCGGATCGCGCCATAGTGCCCGAACAAGTAGAAGAGCGAAAAGATGAAGAAGACGTTCCACTCCAACGGAACTCCCATCGGGAGGTTGGACAGGATGTTGAGGTGGAAGATCACCATGAACCCGATCAGGAACCACCGCCACGGTTGATCGCCGGCGACGAAGACCAGCACCGTCGGGACAACGAATTCCGCGGTGGTCCCGCCCACGTGGGCCATCAACTTCGGCACCAACGTGGGCCGCAGGTCGTTGAGGTGGTCACGGTAGAACAGGTGCTTGACCGGGAGGAACAGCCTGCTCCGCAGCAGCGCGTTGTTGCTGGTCATCACCGACACGACGTATGGGAAATGGTGGTTGAGCTTGGAGGTCGCCGCCCCCCACCACAGGCAGAGCATGATGATCTTGTAGGCCGCGATCTGATCGGTGAACGGGAAGAAGAACACGAACAGCTTCAGCCAATAGTGTTCCCCGCGGGCGGCCAGGAAGATGGTCTTGTCACGCAGGCCCAGCAGCGCCAGGGCGACGATCGTCGGGATCACCAGGACCGGGTTGATCAAGCCGACATCGCCGGCGGCGGTGACCGACCCGCCGTGACCCGGCGACAACAGCGCCCACACCCCGCTGATCAACACGACGGCATAGAGGGCGATGTCGACAACCGTACAGGGTATCACCGCCCGTGAACGGAACCTTGTCACCCCAGGCCGGCAATCGAATCGTGTTGGGCCGCAGCCAATAAAGGAACCCACCGATCGGCGGCATGAACCGCCCGGTCAGCGGGCCGGATCCGCAGCCGAAGCCCAGGACCTCGAAGAGCAGCGTGAAGATGATGAACTTCTGATACACGATCGGCTGGGTCCACCAGTCGCCGATGCGGCCCAGCCCGCCCAGGCCGGGGGTCAACGAGATGATCGCGGCGGGGGCGGCGACGTACAGCGCGATCTTGAGCAAATAGAGGAGGTACACCGCGTACGGTGTGCCGAAACCGTGCTCCGCCCAGTGCCGGGTCACGATCTGCAGTCGCGTTGCCCGCGGCATGGTCGGCCAAGTCTGCGGGTCGACGTCCGGAAGCTCCGGTGACATGAATCCCATGGGTGGCCTCGTTCCTATCGGATGTGAAACCAGTGGCCAAAACAATCTATCCGCATGGCACGGCGCGGCGGCCCAACCCACCCGCCGCGGCCTCGGCAAGGCGCGAGCTTTTTGGAGCCCTATCGGACCGCTACCCGCGCGCCCCGAGGGAGCTGGGAAACCTCTCCCGGCACCCGAACCGGGAATCGCCGGCGCAGGTTTTGGATGAGGCCGTCCAGGGTTTGCCGGTCCTGCTCTTCGCCGCGCTCGATGCGCCGCAAGGTGGCGGCGCCTTCGGTGTCACCGGCGGCTTGCGCCGTGGCGACGGCCTTCTGGTACTCGGCGATCTTGTGGTCGATGTGGCGGCGGTTCTGCGTGAGCAGACGCAGAAAGTATTCGGCTTGGAGGTAATCGGCGGTCTCGTTCGCTGAGGCCGGGCACTCGACATCACCGGCGGGCCGGTTCAGAGTCAGCGCAGGCATGGCCCCTCCTTCGCGTACATCGACCGCTCCGGGGCGGACCGCGCCGCTCCGGGGTCTGCGCCCGCGCTGGCCGCGAGCGCCGCCCAACGTGTGCCCGGCGATCGAGCGCGAACCGGCGTCGTCGGGCAATCCGGCGAGGGTCATCTCGTCTCTTTCAGCTGGGCGTTGGGCGTGCGTAACAATAACCCCCGAATCCCGACCGGCGCCATACGCGACCCAAGAACGAAACCAGGCCCTAACCTGTGCAGCCCTGGGACTCTGGCCACGGTTGGCTGGTCGGCCACGGGACCGCGCCGGGCACGACCCCGGTCGCCGCTACCATCGAGAGACTCGACGAGGCAAGGTGGCCTCGGCGAAGCCTCAAGGGAGAAACGTGACCGACAGCGATAACCCGGACATCGGGGACATCGACAAATTCGACCCTGGCCTGACCCAGCGCCTGATGGGTGTGATGCGCCCGATCCTGAAGACGTACTTCCGGTCCGAGGTGCACGGCCTGAAGTCCTTCCCGCCCGGCGGCGCGCTGGTGGTGGGTAACCACTCCGGCGGCATGTTCCCGATGGACGTCCCGATCTTCAGCGTCGACTTCTACGAAAGGTTCGGCTACGACCGCCCCGTCTACACGCTCAGCCACGACATCCTCTTCACCGGCGTGACGGCCGGGTTCTTCAGGCGTACCGGCTACATCCGGGCCAACCGGGAGAACGCGGCGAACGCATTGCGGTCCGGCGGCGTGGTGGTCGTCTTTCCCGGCGGCGACTACGACGCATACCGGCCCACTCTCTCGGAGAACGTCATCGACTTCGACGGCCGCAAGGGATATGTCAGGACGGCGATCGAGGCCGGCGTGCCCGTCGTCCCCGCGGTGTCCATCGGCGGGCAGGAGACCCAGCTCTACCTCACCCGCGGCACCTGGCTGGCCGAGCGGCTGGGCATCAAACGTCTGCTGCGCAGCGCCATCCTGCCGGTGTCGTTCGGCTTCCCCTTCGGCCTCAGCGCGGTCATCCCGCCCAATGTGCCGCTACCCACCAAGATCGTGACCCAGGTGCTGGATCCGATCGACATCACCGCGCAATTCGGCGAGGACCCCGACATCGATGAGGTCGACGAGCACGTCCGGTCGGTAATGCAGCGGGGCCTCAGCGAGCTCGCCGCCAAGCGTCGATTCCCGATCCTGGGCTGAGCCATGGCATCTCGTCTCAGCCAGGCGCTGGGGTTGATCGAAACCCTGAGGCGCGCCGGAATGATTGCGCCGATGCGACCCGACCGCTACCTGAAGATGGCGGCCGCGATGCGACGCGAAGGCATGGGCATGACCGTCGGTTTCGCCGGCGCGGCGCAGCGCTGCCCGGACCGCCCCGGCCTGGTTGACGAGCTGGGCACGCTGACCTGGCGGCAACTCGACGAGCGGATCAACGCGTTGGCCGCGGCGCTGCAACAGCTGCCCGCCGGCCAGCCCAAGGTCATCGGGATCATGTGCCGCAATCACCGCGGTTTCGTCGAGGCGGTGGTGGCCTCCAGCCGGATCGGCTCCGACGTCGTGCTGCTCAACACGTCGTTCGCCGGCCCGGCGATGGCCGATGTGGTCAATCGCGAAGGCGTCGAGGCCGTCATTTACGACGAGGAGTTCACCGCGACAGTGGACCGCGCGCTGGCCGACAAGCCGGACGCCACCCGCATCCTGGCCTGGACAGACGGACGGCACGACCTGACGGTCGAGAAACTCATCGCCGACCACACCGGGCTACAGCCCGAACGCACCGGCGGCAAGAGCAGGATGATCCTGCTCACTTCCGGGACCACCGGAACACCCAAGGGCGCCAAGCAATCTGGCGGCGGCGCGGGCGTCGGAACCCTGAAGGCGATCCTGGACCGCACGCCGTGGCGCGCCGAGGAGACCATCGTGATCGTCGCGCCGATGTTCCACGCCTGGGGCTTTTCGCAGTTGATCTTCGCCGCATCGATGGCCTGCACGGTGGTCACCCGGCGCAAATTCGACCCGGAGGCCACCCTGGATCTGATCGACCGCCACCAGGCGACGGGCCTTGCCGTGGTCCCGGTGATGTTCGACCGCATCATGGAGCTGCCCGCCGAGATCCGAAAACGCTACAGCGGCAAGTCATTACGGTTCGCCGCGGCGTCCGGGTCGCGGATGCGGCCCGATGTCGTCATCGCGTTCATGGACCAGTTCGGCGACGTGATCTACAACAACTACAACGCCACCGAGGCGGGCATGATCGCCACCGCCACCCCGCAGGACCTGCGCGCGGCCCCCGACACCGCGGGCCGGCCCGCCGGCGGGACCGAAATCCGGATCCTGGACCCCGAATTCAACGAGGTGCCCACCGGCGAGGTCGGGAGCATCTACGTCCACAACGACACCCAGTTCGACGGCTACACCTCGGGTGCAACGAAGGATTTCCACTCCGGGTTCATGTCCTCCGGCGACGTCGGCTACCTCGACGAGGCCGGGCGGCTTTTCGTGGTCGGCCGCGACGACGAGATGATCGTCTCTGGCGGTGAGAACGTCTACCCGATCGAGGTGGAAAAGACCTTGGCGGCACACCCCGAGGTGGCGGAGGCGTCGGTACTCGGCGTCGACGACGAGGAGTATGGCCAGCGACTGGCGGCGTTCGTGGTGCTGGCATCCGGCGCGTCGGCGACGCCCGACACCCTCAAGCAGCACGTCCGGGAGAACCTCGCCAACTACAAGGTGCCCCGCGAGATAACCGTCCTCGACGAACTTCCGCGCGGCAGCACCGGCAAGATCCTGCGGGCCGAACTGCAGGCGAGGGTCGAGCGGCTGATGCGCCTTAGACGGACAATCGGCAAGCCCCGGCCGCTGGCGCGCGCCGCGCTGGAACTTGCTAACGCCGCCAACGGATTACGCCCACTGGCCCGAAAGGGTTACGTCACGGTTTTGGTCTTCTGGTTCGGCTGGCCGACGTCGGAGGTCCCGGGCCTGTACTTCTCCGCCTCGCTGCTGGACGCGCTGCGGCGCGGGCGCCGCGGCGACTTCGCCGGGCCGCGGGGGAAGGCGGCGCTGGCTCTGACCGCGGCGTCCTGGGCCATCCTGGGGGTGATCCGCCATCGCGGTGTCACCACGCCCGGCCCGGTGCTGGAGGCGGGCCTGCGCGAGCAGCTCGGCGACGACTACGCCGAGGCGCTGACCGCCCTGCCCCAGACGAAGCCCACCCGCCGCGGGCGGCGCAACCTGCCGCTGCGCAACACGGTGGCGCGTCGGCGCTATGTCGAAAAGACGAACGTCGTCTCCTACGGCCCGCACGGCCGGGCCAACCTCGCCGACATCTGGCGCCGCCGCGATCTGCCCCGCGACGGTAAGGCGCCGGTGCTGGTGCAGGTTCCCGGCGGCGCCTGGGTGATCGGGATGCGCCGTCCGCAGGCGTACCCGTTGATGAGCCACCTGGCCGCCCGCGGCTGGGTGTGCGTGTCAATCGGCTATCGGGTTTCCCCGGTGCATACGTGGCCCGACCACATCGTCGACGTCAAACGGGCGCTGGCCTGGGTCAAGGAGAACATCGCGCGCTACGGCGGTGATCCCGACTTCGTCGCGATCACCGGCGGGTCGGCCGGCGGCCACCTGTCGGCGTTGGCGGCGCTGACCCCCAACGACCCGAAGTTCCAGCCGGGTTTCGAAGACGCCGACACGTCGGTGGTCGCCGCGGTCCCCGTCTACGGGCGCTACGACTGGTTCTCCACCGAGGGTGAGGGCCGTCCCGAATTCGTCGGGCTGCTAGACAAATTCGTGGTGAAACAAGATTTCGCCACGCACCGCGGCGTCTACGTCGACGCGTCGCCGATCCGCCGGCTGCGGGCCGACGCACCACCGTTCTTCGTCTTGCACGGAACCGACGATTCCCTGATCCCGGTCGGCGAAGCGCGGGAGTTCGTCGACGAACTGCGCGAGGTGTCGAAGTCCCCCGTCGCCTACGCCGAATTGCCAAGCGCCCAACACGCTTTCGACATCTTCAGTTCCCCTCGCGCGCATCAATCCGCGGAGGCGGTCGCCCGGTTCCTGTCCTGGGTCTACGCGACCGGCTATCTCGGCCGCGACTAGCTGCCCAGCGCCTGCTCGAGCTCGGCCAACGCCGGCTCGATGCGGTCGGCCATGTCGTCGATGTCGTTGGCCACTTCGGGCGTAGTCACAAAGCCGAAGTCCAAGTAATCCTGATAGGAGAAGCAGGTGATGTTCAGGGCGACGTCCATGACCGGCGGCCCCAGCGGCACCAGCGAGTCCAGTCTGGCGCCGGCCATGTAAAGCGGGAACGGCGGACCGGGGACATTGGACACAACCAGGTTGATGGGGGCCAGGTTTCGCGACAACCCGGTGGCCGTGTATGCCCGCGCGGCCAGCTGCAGCAGCCCCGGCGGCGTGGTCTCGGTCAGCCCCATGATCTGATGCGCCGAGAGCGCCTTGGCCATCAGCTTGGCGCTTTGCGTGCTTGCATGGATGGCGCGCAGCCGCTCGGCGGGGTCTTCGATGTTGGTGGCAAGGGATGCCGTCATCGAGCCGATCTTGTTCCCGACCTCGCTCGCCGTCTCGTCGGTGCGGGTCGAAACGGGAATCTGCGCGATGAGCGGCTTGGCCGGCAGCTCACCCCGCTTCTCCAGGTAGCCGCGGGCGGCGCCGGCCACGATTGCCAGCACCACGTCGTTGAGCTTGACACCGAAGGCGTCCTTGACGGCCTTGGCCCGGGCCAGCTCGACACGGCAGCCGGTGACCCGCCGGTGCGGCGACACGGACGCGTTGAACCGGGTTTTGGGGGCTTCGAAGTATCGCGGCGGCTTGCTGCTGACGCTCAGCGCGGCGACCTGCTGGCGCAATGTCTGCTCCACCAGTCGGGTGATGCGGAACGGCGTCTTGACGCCGATGTTGATGAGGGCGCCCAGCGCGCGCCGTTCCAGCCCAGGGAGCTGAAAGCCCACCAGCGACCCGACCGTTTCCTGTTGCGGCGGTCGAGGTTCCGGCGTGACGTCCAGCAGGATTTCACCCAGTCCGGCCCCCGAGACCCCGTCGACGATGGCGTGGTGCATCTTGGTCAGCGTGGCGATCCGGCCGCCCTCGACGCCCTCGATCACCCACAGTTCCCACAGCGGTCGGGAGCGGTCCAGCTTGTAGGACATCAGCCGGCCCACCAGCTCTTCGAGCTCGCGCCGACCGCCCGGAGCGGGAACGCCGATGCGACGGATGTGGAAGTCGATGTCGAGTTCCTCGTCCTCGACGAACCACGGGCGGTCCAACCCGAGGGGCGCACCCGTCACCCGCCAACGCAACTGCGGCAGCTCCGGCAGGCGTTCGATGATCAGTTCGCGGAGGCGCTGAAAGCTGTACCCGGGCGCATTCTTGGGATCGCAGATCGCCAGCGCACCCACATGCATGTGCCAGCCCGCGGTTTCTGCGGACCAAAACGCCGCATCGACACTCGAAAGCCGTTTCATGCCCCGACCGTATCCCTCCCCCGCCCGGTGCAATAGCCGTCCGGGTGATTCGTCGGCACTCTAGCCTGTGGTATTCAGCGGCGAGGCGGGGCCCCCGAGGAGGTACCAAACGTGATGGCCGACGACATCCCCGTGGCCCACACCCCACCCGGCGGTTATGGGGATGAGTTTTCGCCGCCGCTACTGGCCGGATGCACCGAGCCTCTTTAAGCGTCCTCCAGCAGGTCGGGCGTCACGGCCGACTCCGTGTCGGGAATGCCTTCGACCTTCGCCTTGCGATCGGCCATGGACAACAAGCGCCGAATACGGCCGGCCACAGCGTCTTTCGTCATCGGGGGGTCGGCGAGGCGGCCGAGCTCTTCCAGGGAGGCCTGCCGGTGCTCCACGCGCAGCTTCCCGGCCGAGGACAGATGGTCGGGGACGCTGTCGCCGAGGATCTCCAGCGCGCGCTCCACCCGTGCGGCGGCGGCGACCGCGGCGCGCGCCGAGCGGCGCAGATTGGCGTCGTCGAAATTGGCCAGCCGGTTGGCCGTCGCGCGCACCTCGCGACGCATCCGGCGCTCCTCCCAGACGAGCCGGATGTCCTGGGCGCCCATCCGGGTCAGCAAGGCGCCGATCGCCTCGCCGTCGCGCACCACCACCCGGTCGGCGCCGCGCACCTCGCGGGCCTTGGCGCTGACCCCCAGCCGCCGTGCCGCGCCCACCAGCGCCAGCGCGGCCTCCGGTCCGGGACAGCTGACCTCCAACGCCGACGAACGTCCCGGCTCCGTCAACGATCCGTGCGCCAAAAAGGCCCCGCGCCACGCGGCTTCGGCGTCGGCGATGCTGCCGCCGACGACCTGGGCCGGCAGGCCGCGCACCGGACGCCCCCGCATGTCGAGCAGCCCGGTCTGCCGTGCCAGCGCCTCGCCGTCGTTCGCCACCCGCAGCACGTAGCGGGTGCTCTTGCGAATCCCGCTGGCCGACAACACATGCACGACGGAGTTGTACCCGTAGAGCTCGAAGATGTCCTTGCGCAGTCGTCGCGCAATGTTGCCCAGGTCCACCTCGGCCTCGACGACCACCCGTCCGCCCACGATGTGCAACCCGCCGGCGAACCTGAGCAACGACGTGACTTCCGCGCGACGCGCACTGACCGTTTTCACCACCAGGCGGCTCAGTTCGTCCTTGACTTCGGTCGTCATCGCCACGCGTCGTCACCCCTCGTCTCACCGTCGACCCGAAGCTGTGCGGTGGTCCTGTCGGAAGGGGCTCCCGGACTCTTGTGGCCCGCTCGGACCCCGTCCAGTGCCGCCGCGAGCTTGCCCGGGTCATGTAAAGGTGTACCAGGTCTGGCCACGTCGGCGAAGTGGACCTCGGCCTGTAGCAGTGTTGCGGTGCGCCGCAGTTGCTCCCGTTCCCGCTCACCCGGCACTCGCTCGGCGTCGATGATGATGTCGTTGACGGCGAACCCGGGCGCGTGCTGGACCAGCACGTGCAGATGGCGCTCGACCGAGAAACCGGCCGTCTCCCCCGGCTCGGCCACCAGGTTGAGCACCAGCGCGCGCCGGGCGGTGGTGGCTTGTAACGCACTCGCCAGCCCCGGGACCAGCACGTGCGGGATCACGCTGGTGAACCACGACCCGGGCCCCAACACCACCAGATCGGCGGCCATGATGGCGTCGACGGCCTGCCGGGTCGCCGGCGGGTCGTCCGGAAGCAGCCGCACCCGCCGCACCTTGCCCGGTGTGGTCGCGATCGCCACCTGCCCGCAGATCAGCCGGAACATCCGCGGGTCGGTCTCGAGGCCGGACACGTCGGCCTCGATCTGCAGCGCGATCGGGCACATCGGCAACACCCTGCCTTTGACGCCGAGGATGCGCCCCAGCTCGTCGAGCGCGGCGACCGGATCGGCCAGCACCTCGTTGAGGCCGGCGAGGATCAGGTTGCCGATCGGGTGCCCGGCCAGGGCGCCGCTGCCACCGAATCGGTGCTGCAGGATGGTCGCCCACAACCGTCCGTACGGACTGTCGGATGCCAACGCGGCCAAGGCCATTCGCAGATCGCCCGGCGGGACCACATCGAGTTCGCTGCGCAGCCGGCCCGATGACCCGCCGTCGTCGGCGACCGTGACCACGGCGGTGACGTAGGGGGTCAGCCGGCGCGCCGCCGACAGCGTCGCGTACAGGCCGTGTCCGCCGCCGAGCGCGACGATGCTGGGTCGTTTATCGGGCTCATTCGCGACCCAGATCCCGGTGCAGCACCCGCACCGACAGTTGCGCTTCGGACCCCGAGCAGCTCCATCAACGCCTCGGCGATCGCAACGCTGCGATGCTTACCGCCGGTGCAGCCGATGGCGACCGTCATGTAGCGCTTCCCCTCCCGGCGGTAGCCTTCGACAACCAGGGATAGCAATCGATGGTAAGCGTCCAGAAACTCGGCCGCGCCGGGCTGCTCAACACATAGTCACGCACCGCCGGATGCTGGCCGGTGAGTGGACGCAACTCGTCAACCCAGTGCGGGTTGGGCAGAAACCGCACGTCCATCACCATGTCGGCGTCCATCGGCAGGCCGTACTTGAAGCCGAAGGACTCGACGGTGACGCTGGTGACGCTCCGGCCTCGCCGCCGAACGCACGCTCGATGCTTTCCCGTAGTCCCGCACCGACAGCGTCGACGTGTCGATGATCAGGTCGGCGGTCGCGCGGACCGGAGCCAGCATCCTGCGCTCGGCGGCAATGCCCTCGGCCAGCGTTGCTGGCCCTGCAGCGGGTGGCTGCGGCGATTCTGTTCGTAGCGGCGCACCAACATGTCGTCGGATGCCTCCATGAACACCACCCGCGGGGTGATATTGCGGGTGGCCAGTTCGGTGCGCACCGAGTCCAAATCGCCGGTGAACCCGCGCGACCGCACATCCATCACCACCGCCAGCTGGGTGATCCGCGATCCGGCCGCCAGCCCGAAATCGACCATCCGGGTGATCAGCTGAGGTGGCAGGTTGTCGGCCACATACCAGCCGAGGTCCTCGAGCACCTTGGCCGCGGTACCCCGCCCGGCGCCCGATAGCCCGGTCACCAGAACGACGTCGATGCCGGCCGCGCCGTCACCGGGGTGGGTGTCGGCGAACATGCCGTCACCTTGGCCCGTCATTCCGGGGCTCCGGGTTGCTCGGGTCGCAGCGCCTCGAGGACGGCCGTGGCGGTGGCCACGCCGATGCCCGGGACCGCGGTGATCTGGTCGACGGTGGCCTCCTTGAGGCGGGCAATCGATCCGAAATGGGTGACCAGCGCCTTGCGGCGATGCTCTCCCAATCCTGGCACCGAATCCAGCGCCGAGGCCGTCATTCGCTTGGATCGCTTGCTGCGATGGTAGGTGATGGCGAACCGATGCGCCTCATCGCGGACCCGCTGCAGCAGGTAGAGCCCCTCGCTGTTGCGCGGCATGATCACCGGATCCGGCTCGGACGGGACCCATATCTCTTCCAGCCGCTTGGCCAGGCCGATCACCGCGACGTCGGTGATGCCCAGTTCGTCGAGCGCGGCGCTGGCCGCGTTGACCTGCGGCGCGCCGCCGTCGACGACATACAGGTTGGGCGGATAGGCGAACCGGCGCGATTTCCCCTCCGGAGCAAGCATATTCGGGTCGCTCTGATCGTTCAGGTGGCGCAGGAAGCGACGGCGGGTCACCTCGGCGATGGAGGCGACGTCGTCGGAGCGCCCCTGCCCGGCGGCCTCCCTGATCGCGAAGTGACGGTAGTCCGATTTGCGCGGCAGACCGTCCTCGAACACCACCAACGAGGCCACCACATCGGTGCCCTGCACGTGGCTGATGTCGACGCATTCGATGCGCAGCGGCGCGTCGGCCAGGCCCAGGGCATCCTGAATGCTCTGCAGCGCAGCGGATCTGGCGTTGAAGTCGCCGGCCCGCTTCAGCTTGTGTTGCTGCAGCGCTTCTTTCGCGTTGCGCTGCACGGTTTCGGCCAGTGCGCGCTTGTCGCCGCGCCGTGGCACTCTTAAGGCGACTCGGGAGCCGCGCAGACCGGACAGCCAGCTGGTCAACTCGTCGGTATTGGACGGCAGGCACGGCACCAGCACCTCGCGGGGAACCGGGTTGGCTGATTCGTCAGCCGCGCCACCCAGTTCCGCCTGCTCGCCGTAGAACTGGGTCAGGAACTGCTCGACCAGCTGCTCTTCGCCGGAATCACCTGGGTCCGCGGACTTTTCGACGATCCAGCCGCGCTGGCCGCGGACCCGGCCGCCGCGGACGTGGAACACCTGCACCGCAGCTTCGAGCTCGTCGTCGGCGAAGGCAACGACGTCGGCGTCGGTGCCGTCGCCGAAGACGACGGCCTGCTTCTCCATGGCCCGCTTCAGCGCGCCGAGGTCGTCACGAAGTCGCGCGGCCCGTTCGAAGTCGAGTTGCTTGGCCGCGGCGTTCATCTGCTGTTCCAGGTCGCGGGCGAACCGGTCGGTCTTGCCGGACAGGAAGTCGCAGAAGTCTTCCACGATTCGCCGATGCTGTTCGGCGCTGACCCTGCCGACGCACGGAGCCGAGCACTTGTCGATGTAGCCGAGCAGACACGGACGGTCAATCTGCTTGTGCCGCTTGAACACTCCGGCCGAACACGTGCGCGCCGGAAACACCCGGGTGAGCAGGTCCAGCGTTTCGCGGATCGCCCACGCGTGCGAGTACGGCCCGAAATAGCGCACGCCCTTGCGCCGCGGGCCGCGATAGACCATCAGCCGCGGAAACTCCTCGTTGAGGGTGACGGCCAGCACCGGGTAGGACTTGTCATCGCGATAGCGGACGTTGAAACGCGGATCGAATTCCTTGATCCAGTTGTATTCCAGCTGCAACGCCTCGACTTCGGTGTTGACCACCGTCCACTCGACCTTGGCCGCGGTGGTCACCATCTGCCGGGTTCGCGGGTGCAGGCCGGCGACGTCGGCGAAGTATGACGTCAGCCGGCTGCGCAGGCTCTTGGCCTTGCCGACGTAAATGACTCGCCCGTGCGGGTCCCGGAATCGGTAGACGCCCGGCTCGACCGGAATGGATCCGGGCGCGGGACGATACGTTGCGGGATCTGGCACGTACCCAGGCTAGTAGCCGCTAAAAGGGCGGTGGGGCGTCGGGAGCGCGGGGTGCGGGGACCGTCGGCGCGGGAAGATCCCAGATCACCGCGCCCACCGTCATCAGCCTGGGATACAGGTCTACGAGTATTCCCCCTGCAGATGAAGAGGGCCCACCACAACCACGAGTCCCTTAACACGGCACACGAAGAATGGCATCGCTGCGGCCCGATATGACTCGGTGCTGATCAGTGGCCGATGGCGTCCCAGTCGATGACAAATCGTTGTGCGGGGTTGGCTGGGTCGACTCCGCAAGGCAGTTGGAGGCCCACAGCGAGGTTGGGCACGTGGGCGGGAGGTACCGGTTGGGTGGTTCGAACTTGCAATGGGGCCAGATTCGGGACGTGCACCTCGATGTCAAGCGTATAGCGCAGGGCGTCAGGTAATTCCGGCCTGCCGGGAGTGACGCCTTGGCTGCCGGGTGTGGTCCCAGCCGCAGCGAATGCCTTAAGCGACCCCCATACGCGCTGACCCGGCGCGAGAACGCTTATTAATGTCTGAACCGGACTGAGGCGCGCCGGGTCAGCAAACCGCACGCGGAGTTGTTCAGCGCGAGTAACGCGGTACTGGGCATAGGCAGCCACATCCAAGAGGACCTTGCGATGATCGGACGGATCGTAGAGCACGGGGACTACCCCCATCGGTCTGTCATCGAGCCACCCAGAGATCTTGGCGTCGAACGGGGGCTCGCCGCCGGGCTGTACGCGCACCATCATCTTCCACCGGGGTTTGGACACTCGTTGCGTTTGCCACGGGCCGTAATTTGTCCGTGACCCCAAGTAGGTGGCGGGGAGTGTCCGCTGGGTGGACAGCACGGTGGCCCATGCTGCCTTGCCCTGCTTGCGTAGCTTTCGCTCCACCCGTGCATGCGAACCGAACACGCTCGACCTCCGTTCCGAGAACGCAAATTATAGGACAGATAGCTTGTGCCTGTGGAAGCGCACGTTCGTATTCCACCTGATCGAGTACTTACTGAGCCGCAGCTAATCTGCCCGGCTTAGAGCGTGGGGGTTGGTTGCGTTCGGCGACGTGGGCGGTGTTGAGGGGGCGTTCGGCGTCGATGCGGTGGGTATTTCGCCGGTGGGGGGCAGGGGGCGGGAAACACCCGTCCGGCTGCCCGGACGGGTGAGCTGGGTCTGTTCGCTCGGCGAGGTCCAGGTGATGGTGCCCACCGTCTCGCGCAGCCGCCGGCAAGCCTTGGTGGGCCAGCTTCCGCACCGTTTCGAAAAGCAACCCGGATTAGCCGTGCGGGCCGTGTGCGCCTGGCGTGCCGAACAGGATGCCCGCCGGACCCGCCGAGCCCGCCGACCCCACCGGCAACGCCGGGCCCGCCGCCGGCCCCCACCGGCCCCGCCGGTGCCGATCAGCCTGGCGTCACCGCCGTTGCCCCCGGCGCCACCGGTACCGTCGAGACTGAAGCTGGTCGAGTCAAAGGCGCCGGTGACGGTGTTGCCCGCGGTGATGGGGCTGTTGCCGAAGTGGCCGCCGGTGCCGCCGTTGCCGGCATTGCCGCCGTGCCGTGCAGCCACCCGCCGCCACCACCACTACCCCCGCCGCCACCGTCACCACCGTTCGCGTCGGCGTTAAGGTTCACGCTGCTGTCGCTGGTGTTGTTGTTGAAGGTGATGGTGGCGTTGCCGGCGTTGCCGCCGGCGCCGGCGTCGCCGCCGATGCCACCGTTGCCGAACAGCCACCCGCCGCCACCACCACTACCCCCGGCGCCACCGTCACCGCCGTTAGCGTCGGCGGTAACGGTTGCGGGGCTGTTGGTGAAGGTGTTGGCGGTGCCGGTGATGGTGGCGTTGCCGCCGTTGCCGCCGGCGCCGCCGATGCCACCGTTGCCGCCGTTGCCGTACAGCCACCCGCCGCGACCGCCACTACCCCCGGCGCCACCGTCACCGCCGTCGGCGTCGGCGGTAAAGGTTGTGGGGCCGTTGGTGAAGGTGTTGTTGGTGAAGGAGTCGACGACGGTGAAGCCGTTGCCGCCGGTGCCGCCGATTCCGCCGCTGCCGCCGTTGCCGATCAGGCCGGCGTTGCCGCCGCGACCACCCGCACCGGCGCGTGTGTCGCTGAAGTCGTTACCGCCAGGGCCGCCGGCGCCGCCGTTGCCGTACAGCCCCCCGCCGTGGCCGCCCGCCCCGCCAGCGGCGTTGGGCCCGCCGGCCCCGCCGAGACCGCCGTTACCGATCAACCCCGCAGCACCACCGGCCCCACCGGCCACCCCTACGGTCGTGCTACTACCACCATTGCCGCCATTGCCGGCCAAAATGCCGCCCGGCCCGCCGGCCTGCCCGGTCCCGGGCGCCCCGTTGGTGCCCTTGCCGATCAGCGGGCGGCCCAACAGGAGATCGGTGGGCGCATTGATTACCCCCAGCACGTCGTGCTCGACGGGTCCACCAACGGCGAGGCATTGGCCGCCTCGGCGGCCGAATATGCGCCCCCCGCACCGCTCAAGGCGCGCACAAACTCGGCATGAAACGCGCCCGCCCGCGCACTCAACGACTGAAAGGCCTGTCCGTGGCCGGAAAACAGCGACGCGATCGCCGCCGACACCTCATCACCTGCGGCGGCCACCACCGCGGTGGTCGGGGCCGCCGCCGCCGCATGCGCGGCGCTCAGCCCCGAGCCGATGTTGGACAGATCCGAGGCCGCCGAAGCCACAAACTCCGGGACCGCCACCACGTACGACATCGCTACCTCCGCCAGGTCGTCGACACATCACCGCATCGGATGAGTATGAAAAGCCTATGAAGAGTATTGGAAGCGTACGCCGATTCCGACCCGGCGTTCCAGCGTTTCGGCAAACCATTTATCTCCCGTGGCACCATGGGCCGAAGAACGCTTTTCGACAGACGTGTACAACGGCTCTCGTGATGAGCGAGCGCGCCGCGACCCGCGTGCCAGCTAATCGCCGACCACGGGTGTATGAAAAACCTGGCCCCCGGCGAATGCCCGCACCCAACCCGGAAAGCAAGCGCTGGACCGCGCGGGCGGGCAACCGCGAAGCCCTGATGCGCCTAGGGACGCGGGGTTTCTCGCGCCCCGAGCCCACGCTGAGGTCTCGCGGAGCCCCAGGGGGGTAACTCGCACGAATTACCGTGCCCTCGGGCAGCTGTTTATCGCGCCGGCCCCAGAAAGTGAGCAAATGATGGTACCGACTGGCTAAAGAACACTTCAGCCAGGCGATGCCACCGTTCGTACCGGCGAGGCCATTGCAAGAATCCCGCAAGGATTAGACAAGGCGTCTGCCAGACTCTTTGCACGAACGGCCGTCACTGCCGGGCACAGACGACCCGCGCCGCCACGGCGCCCCAGACCCCGGAGATGTCCGTCCGGAAAGGACACCGACATGACCACAATTTCGTACCGCCAGCGGGCCACGACAATCACCAAGCGCGCGCTGATCGCCACGGCGACCGTTGCGGCAACCATCGGCATGGCGGGCACCGCACACGCAGATGACGAAATCGATTTTCGGTCCCCGCCGGGAGACGTCACCTGCGCCATGACACAGGGGCGTGACATCAACGACCAGGCGCGCTACGGCAAAGGCGCGGTCGCATGCCAGGTCAAGCACACCTATCCCCAGCCACCGCTGCCGGATTGTCCTGTGGCGGGGCGTGAATACGATCTCGACCAGGGCACCCCGGCATCCCTGGGCTGTCAGGGGGGTGTGCTCGTTGATCCCCCACCACCGACGCTCGCCTATGGCCAAACCCGGTCGGTCGGCACAATCACCTGCGACGTCGAACCATCGGGAGTGACGTGCACCGACAGCAGCACCGGTCACTTCCTCCGTCTCTCGCGCGATTCCTACCAGCTGGGCTGAGTCACGCGGTCCGGCGGTCGATCTGCGCGCGTCGTTTCGCCGCCCAGTCCTTCATCGGGAATCCGGGCTTGGCGTCGCAGGCCGACAGCATCAAAGCCACCCGTGGGAGCACCGCCAGCCCGTAGTCGCACGTCCAGTCCGGATGGGTCATGGTCCATACCAAGACACCGTCGTCGGTCGTGCCGAAGAAGCTGAGCCGCATCGGCCCAGACTGCCCGACGGTTGCCACACCAACGGCGTCGCCGTGGCACTGCGAAACGTTGGCGAAGCCGTTTGAGATCACCTCGTGCGTCTTCAGGGCTTTGTCGTAGACATCAACCGACTCGGCATAAAGCGCCGGGCCGCCGACACGGTAGCCGGACTCGGCGTAATCCGATTGGCCTGCGGGCAACAGCGGCGAACCTTTGAACAGCAGCGCCGCCGAGCATTGCGGCGGCCGAACGCTGACGAAGTAGCTTTCGCCCACCGGCGTCGCGGTCACCCGCCCCAGAGGGGTGGGATCCCCGTCCTGCAAGAGCAGGTCATGTGCCGAAATCGCCGCGCGCGCAGGCGTCGAGCCCACCGACGACGGCTGGTCGGAAGCCCGAATCCCCCGACCCGTCACGGATGTGCCGCAAGCACTCAGCATCATCGCGGCGATCATCAACGCGCCGGTAGCCCACACATGCCGTGCCATCGGGCGATCGTAGCGCGCTCAGCTCGTGCGCAGGTCCGGCCGATATCGCGACAGCAGCGATCGCACGGTGTCCATGGCTTCCACGGCGCGTTCCTTGTCGACGGCCTGGATCGCCATCAGGGGGAGGTATTCGTCGTCGGGCAGGTCGATTCGCGCCCAGCGGCTGCCCGCCGGGAACGACACACCGACCACCTCCGACCATCGAACCAACCTGTCGCCCAAAAGATTTCGCACTGACAGCCCGGCCGGCCCCACCCGCAGCCGGGGCCGCGCGAACAACAGCACGGCGCCGGCAATCACCAGACCCAGAATGGCAATCGCCACCTGGTCGGCGGTATGGAAGATCACCCCGCTGGATTTGATCTTGAGCAGCAAGCCAACGACGATGTGCGCCGCGGCGATCACAAACGCTGCGGCATAAATGAATGGCGGCGACCGGTGGGGACGCAGATCGACATCCCAGACCTCGCCGTCCGGCGGCGCGGTCACGATCGAGCGCGCAGGTCACGCAGGGTCAGCGCCGCGGTGAGGGCCGCCCCGGCAGCCTGGGCCCCTTTGTCCTCGGCCGACGTCGGAAGCCCGGCCCGGGCCAGCGCCTGCTCCTCGGTGTTGGTGGTCAACACCCCGTTGCCGACCGGCGTCGACGCGTCCAACGAGACCCGGGTCAGCCCTTGTGTTACCGCATCGCATACATAGTCGAAATGCGGTGTCTCACCCCGAATTACGACGCCCAGGGCGACGACGGCATCGTGGTTGCTGGCGAGCTGCTGCGCCACCACCGGAATCTCGATCGCGCCGAGCACGCGAACCACCGTCGGGTTCGCGATGCCCGATTCGGCAACCACTTTGCGGGCGCCGGCCAGCAGCGCATCGCAGATTTTGCTGTGCCAGGTGCTCGCGACGATGCCGAGCCGCAGACCAGAAGCGTCGAGCACCGGTATCTCCGGCACGCCGGCGCCACCGCTCACAGAGCACCGCCGAATTCACCTGGCAAATGGACGGATTCGTGAAAGTCGTCCAGCCCGGCCAGGTCGTGACCCATCCTGTCGCGCTTGGTCATCAGGTAGCGGATGTTCTCCGCGTTGGCCCGCACCGGAAGTGGCACCCGCTCGATGATGTGCAGTCCGTATCCGTCCAGCCCGACCCGCTTGGCCGGGTTGTTGGTCAGCAGCCGCATCGAGCGGACTCCGAGATCGACGAGGATCTGCGCGCCGATTCCGTAATCCCTTGCGTCCGCTGGCAATCCGAGCTTGAGGTTGGCGTCGACGGTGTCCTCGCCGGCGTCCTGCAGCTGGTAAGCCTGCAGTTTGTGCATCAGGCCGATGCCGCGGCCCTCGTGGCCGCGCATGTACAAAACGACGCCGCGCCCTTCTCGCGCGACCATCGCCATCGCTGCGTCCAGTTGGGGGCCGCAGTCGCAGCGGCGGGAACCGAACACGTCCCCCGTTAAGCACTCGGAGTGCACGCGGACCAACACATCGTCGCCGTCGGCGTTGGGTCCGGCGATATCGCCGCGAACCAGCGCCACGTGTTCGACGTCCTCGTAGATGCTGGCGTAGCCGATCGCGCGAAACTCCCCGTGTCGAGTCGGGATCCGGGCTTCGGCGATCCGCTCGATGTGCTTCTCGTGTTTGCGTCGCCATTCGATCAGGTCGGCGATGCTGATCAGGGCAAGGTCGTGCTCGTCGGCGAAGACCCGCAATTCGTCGGTCTGGGCCATCGAGCCTTCGTCCTTCTGGCTGACGATCTCGCAAATCGCGCCCGCAGGTTGCAGCCCCGCCATCCGGGCGAGATCGACGGCGGCCTCGGTGTGGCCGGGGCGCCGCAATACGCCACCGTCCTTGGCGCGCAACGGAACCACATGACCGGGTCGGCTGAAATCTTCGGCGACGCTGGCGGGATCAGCCAGTAACCGCATCGTGGTGGCCCGGTCGGAAGCCGAAATCCCCGTTCCTACATCTTTTCTCGCGTCAACGGTGACGGTATAGGCCGTCCCGTGCTTGTCCTGGTTCACCGCATACATCGGCAGCAACCCCAGGCGGTCGCAGATCGCGCCGTCCAGCGGCACGCACAGATAACCCGAGGTGTAGCGGACCATGAAGGCCACCATCTCCGGCGTCGCCTTTTCGGCGGCGAAGATCAGGTCGCCTTCGTTCTCCCGCTCCTCGTCGTCGATGACGACGACGGCCTTACCTGCCGCAATGTCGGCAACCGCCCTCTCGACGGAGTCCAACCTCGTCATCTCTGCTGCCTTGCTGTCGTGCGGGCCCAGGTGGGGAGTCCAAGTGTCGCATTCAGTATGAACCACCGAGGCGGCGCCGTTATTGCCACGGCTTTTCCCGGGATGGGTTCACCCGGCGCCCTCGCTGACCAGGGATGCTCATGGATATGGCGCGTCCGCGGTCCCGGAATTGCGGCATATATAACGCACGCGTCAACGGAATCTTCGAAAGCGCGCACGGCCAGCGCGTCAACCGCTCGACATAGCGGCGAGCGCACGAAAGCGCGGCTGAGCAGGGAAGACGAGGTCACGACCGCCCGCGGCGCAATGTAAGCCGCAGCTGTGCCGCAATTAAGAACGGCATTTGAGGTCAGGCGAAACGGTGGAAGGTGGTTTGGGCTCATGCCCGAGGGGAATTCTGCGGGCATGAATACCATCGACAAGAAGCGAACACCATGGCTTCGCCTGTGTACCGGCGCTCTTGCGGCTGGTGGCGTGGCCGCTGGCACCCTTGGCCTGACCGCGGGCACTGCCCAGGCGGCGCCTCCTCCCGTACCCGCGTATCACCACCACTGGTGCCCGGGTGACCAATGGGACAACGGCTGGGGCCCCTACCAGAACTGGAACAACTGCCGTGACTGGGACGACAATTACGGCGGGCCCGCCGGCTATGGTCCGCCTCCGCCGTGGGCGCGGCCGATGCCCCCGCCGCCACCGTGGGCGCCTTGGGCCCGGGTCGTGTGGGACACCAATATGAACAACTGGGGATTCTGGAACAACGGAGTCTGGGTCCCGCTCTAACGACCGCTAACTCACATCGACAACTGACCTGAAAGCAGGCCGCCGCAGCGGATTTCACCCCCCGCTGCTGGTGGCCTGCTTTCGGCTACGCGGCGGCCTGGACGCGCGGATAGCCACGCAGGCGGCCGATCGTCGCGAGGAGGGCGATCGCGGGGCGACGCGCCAACTCGGGCATCACGAGCCGGAACTCGTCGGGGAACGCCCTGAAGATCATCCCGGCGGCGGGCATCGTGATCATGCCGCCCTTGCCGGCGGCGCCCGCGGCACGCATCTCGTGCACCGCCGCGAAGAACTGCTCAGTCCGCAGTGCCGGGCTCACCCGCCAGGTGGCGCGCGTGACGGAGCCCCCGCTGTTCCACATCTTGTGCGGAGTGCCGCGCGGCACGTCGAGCGACTCGCCGGATCGCAGCACGATCGTCCGGGCCGCCAGCTGCACGGTGAGCTCGCCCTCGTGGATCACGAAGTGCTCGTCCTGCATCGGGTGGAAGTGGTTCGGCGGCTTGAGCTCGGGGCCCGCGGGCTTCCACTCGGCCGCCATGTCGAGCAGCTCGGGTGTGGAACTGCGGATCGTCACCTGTTCGCCGTCGTGGAGGGTGAGGACTCGGGCCATGGTGGGCTCCTTGCCGACATTAGATTGCTTGCAAGCAAGATACTTGTGCTCAAGATACTTGTCAACCAGATACACTCGCCGCATGCAGCGGATCGACGATCAAGTGCAGCGGCTGGTGGACCAGTGGCGGCCGGAGCGGCCCGACCTCGACCTCGAGGCGATGGCCACCGTTGCGCGCGTCGGGCAGCTCGCGCGATTGTTCAATGGCGTCATCAACGATCTGGCGGCCGGTCACGGCCTGCAGCAGGCAGAGGGCGACGTGCTGTTCACGCTGCGCCGCGCGGGCGCACCGTACCGCCTGTCCCCCGCTGGGATCTCCGAGGCGCTGCTCGTCTCCTCTGGCACTCTCACCAGCCGCCTCGACCGGCTGGAGGCGAAGGGGCTGATCGAGCGCGTGCCCCACCCCACCGACCGCCGCAGCGTGGAGGTGCAGCTCACCGACGAGGCGCGCCGGGTGGTGGATGAGGCCGTGACGGTCCATGTGCGCAACGAGCAGCGGATGCTCGCTCCACTCTCAGAGCGCGAGCGCGAGTCGCTCAACCGGATAACGAGCAAGTTGATCGCACACATCGCGTCCGGGGTCTGGCGCGAGGGTTCTTAACCGGCGTTGTTCGGTTGCATCAGGCGTTCAACATACTTGGCGATGACGTCGACCTCGAGGTTCACCTGGGTGCCGACCGGAGCCCGCCCGAGGGTGGTGAGTTCGCGCGTCGTCGGGATCAGCGAGACCTCGAACCAGTCGCGAGGTTCGGCACCCAGTCCGGAGACCGTCAGGGAAATCCCGTCGACGGTGATCGACCCCTTCTCGACCACGTAGCGCGCCACCGCCGCGGGGATCTCGATCCGCACCACCTCCCAATGCTCGGAGGGCGAGCGGGCCACCACCCGGCCGGTGCCGTCGACGTGACCCTGCACGATGTGCCCGCCCAGCCGACTGTTGACGGCCGCGGCGCGCTCCAGATTCACCCGGCTGCCGACCTGCAATTGGCCCAGGCTGGACCGGTTCAAAGTCTCGGCCATCACGTCGGCAGTGAATTGACCGTCCGGCAGCAGGTCGACGACGGTCAGGCACACACCGTTGACGGCAATCGAATCGCCATGGCCGGCGTCGTCGGTCACCACGGGTCCGCGAATGGTCAGGCGTGCCGCATCGGCGAGGAGATCCCGGCCGGTTACCTCTCCGAGTTCCTCGACAATTCCGGTGAACATCCCACCAGGCTAATTCGCCAACGCTCGAACCCGCGCCCCACGTTCGCAGAGCCGGTCACAGCGCACCCTCTACGATGCAGGGTATGCAAACCCCCCGCCGTCTATGGGCCTTCCTTGCTGTCCTGAGCCTCGCCACCGCTTTGATCGCCGGATGTTCGTCGGGCTCGCCGCAGAGCAGTGCGCCACTACCCGACGCCAACACACTGATCAAGCAATCCACCGACACCACCAAGAGCGTCAAGAGCGCCCACCTCGTGCTAACGGTGACCGGCAAGGTTCCGGGACTGCCCATCAAGGTGCTGACCGGCGACCTCACCACCTCGCCGGCCACCGCCGCGAAGGGCAACACGACGCTCACACTCGGGGGGGCTGACATCCAAGCCGACTTCGTGGTCGCCGACGGCAACCTCTACGCCACCCTCACGCCGAACAAATGGAGTGATTTCGGTAAGGCCTCCGATATCTACGACGTCTCGGTGATCCTGAACCCGGACACCGGCCTGGCCAACGCGCTGGCGAACTTCAGCAACGCCAAGGCCGAGGGCCGCGAGACCATCAACGGGCAGACCACGATCAAAATCAGTGGAAATGTCACGGCGGACGCGGTGAACAAGATCGCGCCGCCTTTCAGTGCGTCGGGGGCGGTCCCCGCCACGGTGTGGATCCAGGAGACCGGTGACCACCAGCTGGTGCAGGCCAACCTGCAGAAGAGCTCGGGGAATGCGGTCCAGATGACCATGTCCAATTGGGGCGAGGCGGTCAGTGTCACGAAGCCCCCGGTGAGCCAATGAGCGCGCAGGCGGGTCGCCGAGTCGCGATCAGCGCCGGCAGCCTCGCGGTGCTGCTGGGTGCCCTCGACACCTACGTCGTGGTCACCATCATGCGCGACATCATGCACGACGTCGGGATCCCGATTAACCAACTGCAGCGGATCACCTGGATCGTCACGATGTACCTGTTGGGCTACATCGCCGCCATGCCGCTGCTGGGCAGGGCCTCCGACCGGTTCGGCCGGAAGCTGCTGTTGCAGGCCAGCCTGACCCTGTTCATGATCGGCTCGATAGTCACCGCGCTGGCCGGGCATTGGGGCGATTTCCATATGCTCATCGCCGGCCGCACCATCCAGGGTGTCGCCAGCGGGGCGTTGTTGCCCGTCACGCTCGCCCTGGGCGCCGACTTGTGGTCACAACGCAACCGCGCGGGCGTGCTGGGCGGCATCGGCGCGGCGCAGGAGCTTGGTAGCGTGCTGGGCCCGCTGTACGGGATCTTCATCGTCTTCCTGTTCCACGACTGGCGATACGTCTTCTGGATCAACGTGCCGTTGACGTTGATAGCCATGTTGATGATCCAATTCAGCCTGCCTCCAAAGGCACGCACCGACGAGCCGGAGAAGATCGACCTGGTCGGCGGTGTGCTACTCGCGGTAGCGCTCGGTCTCGCGGTGATCGGGCTGTACAACCCAGCACCCGACGGCAAGCAGGTGCTGCCGAGCTACGGCTTGCCATTGGTGATCGGGGCGATCGTCGTCGCGGTGGCGTTCGTGATCTGGGAACGCTTCTCGCGCACCCGGCTGATCGAGCCGGCCGGGGTACATTTCCGGCCCTTCCTCGCCGCGCTGGGCACATCGGTGACCGCGGGCGCGGCACTGATGGTGACCCTCGTCGACGTGGAGCTGTTCGGGCAGGGCGTGCTGCAAAAGAGCCAAAACGAAGCGGCCGGAATGCTGCTGTTTTTCCTGATCGGCCTGCCGGTCGGGGCGCTGCTGGGCGGGTGGATAGCCACCCGGGTCGGCGACCGCACGATGACTTTCATTGGAATGCTTATCGCCGCCTACGGCTATTGGCTGATTCACTACTGGCGGGAAGACGTGGTGGACCGCCATCACAACATCTTGGGACTGTTCACCGTGCCCACGATGCGCACCGACTTAATGGTGGCGGGTCTGGGTCTCGGTCTGGTGATCGGGCCATTGACGTCGGCCGCCCTGCGGGTTGTCCCTTCGGCGCAGCACGGCATCGCCTCAGCGGCGGTGGTGGTGGCCCGGATGACCGGCATGTTGATCGGCATAGCGGCGCTGAGCGCCTGGGGGTTGTACCGGTTCAACCAGATCCTGGCGGGGTTGTCGGCCGCTATCCCTCCCGACGCCACCCTGATGGAACGTGTGGCCGCCCAGGCAACGCAGTACCTGAAGGCGTTCGCCCAGATGTACGGCGACATCTTCGAAATCACCGTCGGCATTTGTGTGGTGGGAGCGCTGCTGGGTCTGCTGATCGGTGGCCGCAAGGAACACGCCGAAGAACCGGAAGTTCCCGAGCAGCAGCCCGCAACAGACGCAGCCCCCACTCACTGAGTGGCTAGCCGCCGTGCGGCACCAGGCTGAGCACCAGATCGGGGCCGGCCCGGTCGATCCCGTCGAACTGCCAGCGCAAGGCCCGCGCCATGGTCTGCACCCCGACATCGTCGACCGCCGTGATGGGACCGCCGAGCAGGATCGGCGCGACGTAGGCCAGCACACGGTTGATCACCCCGGCCCGCAGGAAGGCACCGGCGAGGGTGGGGCCACCCTCCAGCAGCACGTCTGTGCGGTCCGAAACCGCCTTGATCACCTCCATGGGATCGTGCGTACGAATCACCATGGTGCGCGAATCGTCGTTGAGAACCTTTGCCTCTGAAGGTATTTCGCGCATGCCAACCACCACGCGCAGCGGTTGCCGCGCGGCCAACGAGCCGTCGGCCAGCCGGGCGGTCAGCGCCGGATCGTCGGCCAGCACGGTGCCGGTACCGACCACGATCGCGTCGGCGATGGCGCGGCGACGATGCACGTCCAGCCGCGCCGCATCGCTGGAGATCCACTGGCTGGTGCCGTCGGCGGCAGCGCTGCGGCCGTCGACGCTGCTGGCGTACTTCCATGTCACGTGCGGCAGCCCGGTCCGCGTTTTGTGCAGCCACTCGCGCAGCGGTCCGGCCGTCACGTCAGCGGCCAGGACGCCGGACCGCACTTGAATGCCCGCCGCCTGCAGGCGGCCCGCCCCGCCGCCGGCGATCCCGTTCGGGTCGCCGACGCCGTAGGCCACCGCCGATACCCTGGCCTCGATCAGGGCATTCACGCACGGCGGGGTCTTGCCGTAGTGGTTGCACGGCTCGAGGGTGACCACGGCGATGCCGCCGGCCGCCAGACCGCCGGCCCGCCGCAGGGCCAAGACCTCGGCGTGGTCGCCGCCGGCGGGCTCGGTGGCGCCGACGCCGGCGACCCGGCCCTCCTGATCGACAATGACGCATCCGACCGGCGGATTCGGATATGTGTTGCCTTTTACCCGGTAGGAGTGTTCGATCGCCAGGCGCATCGCGTCGTCGAGGTTCTTGACCGACTGGGGCTGGTTTGCGGGCTGGTTCATACGCGCAGACGCGGTGACGCGGCGGCGGCCTGCTGGCGCAATGCCTCCAGTGCGGCCTCCGGGTCATCCGCCCCGTAGACCGCCGACCCGGCGACAAAGCAGTCGACGCCGGCTTCGGCGGCGGCTTCGATGGTGTCCTCGTTGATGCCGCCGTCGATCTCGACCAGGATCGTCAGCTCCCCCGCGTCGATCATCTTGCGCACGGTACGGACTTTCGCGAGCACCTCGGGGATAAAGCTCTGGCCGCCGAAGCCGGGCTCCACCGACATGACGAGGAACGTGTCGAAGTGCGGCAGGATTTCCAGGTATGGCTCCAGCGGGGTGCCCGGCTTCACGCTGATCCCCGCTTTGGCGCCGGCGGCGCGGATATCGCGGGCGACCCCGATCGGATTGTCGGTGGCCTCGGCGTGGAAGGTGACGTTGTAGGCGCCCGCTTCGGCGTACGGGGGCGCCCAGCGGTCGGGGTCCTCGATCATCAAGTGGCAATCCATCGGGATCTTGGAGACGGCCAGCAGGCTCTCCACGACGGGCAGGCCGATGGTCAGATTCGGCACGAAGTGGTTGTCCATCACGTCGATGTGTAACCAGTCGGCACCGGTTACGGCGGCGGCTTCGTCGGCCAGTCGGGCGAAATCGGCGGCGAGGATGGACGGAGCGATCAGAGGTCCCGCGCTACTGCGAGGCATGAGCGCCACACTACGCAGCCCGGCGGCCAACCTCACCTCAGGCGCGCAGCGCGGCAACGAACATCGCGTCGGTGCCGTGCCGGTGCGGCCAGAGCTGCGCGTACGGGCCGTCGCCCAGACCCTGATCAGGTCCCTTGTTCAAGGGCTCGAAAAGCGACCGCGCGTCGAGCGCGGACACCGGATGACGGCGGAGCGCGTCGCCAACCACCCCAACGGTTTCGGTGAGGTGCGGCGAGCAGGTCGCGTACAGCACCACACCGCCGGGGCGGGTCAGCGCGATCGCGGCGGCCAGCAGTTCGCGTTGCAGCTTGGCCAGCCCCGGCACGTCCGACGGCTGACGCCGCCAACGCGCCTCGGGCCGACGGCGCAACGCGCCCAGCCCGGTGCAGGGCACGTCGACGAGCACCCGGTCGAAGCCGGGTTCCAGACCCGTTTCCCGTCCATCGACCCGCAGCACGTCGACGGGCAGCCCGCGGGTGTTCTGCGCCACCAGGTCCGCGCGTTGCGGCGACGGCTCCACGGCCGTGACCCGAGCCCCGGACTCGGCGCCCAGCGCGGCCAGTAGCGCGGTCTTGCCGCCCGGCCCGGCGCACAGGTCCAGCCACCGACCGGTGTCGCCGTCGACCGGTGCCAGCGTCAGCGCGCGCGCCACCAGCTGGCTGCCCTCGTCCTGGACCAGCGCGGCGCCGGCGCGCACCGGCGCCAGCCGTCCGGGATCCCCGCCCGGCAGATACACGGCATACGGCGAATAGCGGCCGACGGTGCCGCCGGCCGCATCGGCCAGCTCCGAGGCGGTCAGCACTCCCGGGCGCGCCGCCAGGTGCACCTGGGGCCGTTCGTCGTCGCTGGCCAGCGCCGCGTCGAGTTCCGTCGCGGCCGCACCCAGCGCATCGGCGAACGCCTGGGCGATCCAGCGCGGGTGTGCGTGCACGAACGCGGCATGGCCAATGGGATCTCGCACCCGGTCGGGGGCCAGCTCGTCGGCCCAGGACTTCTCGTCTCGGCCGGCGATGGTTCGCAGCACGCCGTTGACGAAACCCGCTCGCGCCGAGTCGAATTCGATTCCGGCCTGTTCGACCGTGGTGGACACCGCGGCGTAGGTGTCCACCCGGGTGCGCAGCAGCTGGTAGGTGCCGAGCCGCAGCAGGTCGAGCAGCACCGGGTCGATGGATTCCGGTGAGCGTCCGGCGGCCGCGGCGATGACCGCGTCGAGCAGGCCCCGGGTGCGGCAGGTGCCGTACGTCAGTTCGGTGGCGAAAGCGGCGTCGCGGCCACCGATTCCGCGCGCGCGCAACAGCGCGGGCAGGGCCAGGTTCGCATACGCATCGCGCTCACTGACGGCGCGCAGCACCTCGAACGCGGCGGCACGCGCCGGATCAAGCGGACGGCGCCGCCTGCTGGAGCTCATGATGCCCGTGCGGCCGGGTCGAGCCGGGCGCCTCGCGCCCAGTCGACGGCGTTCATGAATTTCTTTCCGGGCGGCTGAATCTGGCTCAGCCGCACCGGTTCCGAGCCCGTACCGATCCACACACCTTGGCGGTCTACGTGAATATCGCCAGGCGCCAGCGGTTTTGGCGGCCCCGAGTCGATGTGAACCGGTCCGAGTTTGACTCGCAGGTCACCGATGAGGGTCCAGGCGCCCGGGTTGGGTGTCACGGCGCGGACCCGGCGTTCCACCACCGGTGCCGGCAGGTCCCAGCGCACCCGGGCCTGCTCGACGGTGATTTTCGGCGCAATGCTGACCCCGTCGGCCGGTTGCGGACGTGGCGTGAGCGTTTCATCGGCGATGCCGTCCAGTGTCGCCGACAGCAGAACTGCACCCGAAAGGGCAAGTCGCTCAAGCAGATCCCCCGCAGTGTCGGTCGGACGGATCGTCTCGGTGACGACCCCGTAAACCGGTCCGGAGTCCAGGCTCGGCTCGATCCGAAAGGTGGTCGCCCCGGTGACGGTGTCCCCCGCGGCGATCGCGGCCTGCACCGGTGCCGCGCCGCGCCAGGCGGGCAGCAGCGAGAAGTGCAGGTTGATCCAGCCCTGAGGGGGTACGGCGAGCAGGGCGTCGCGCAGCAGCGCGCCGTAGGCCACGACCGCGCAACACTGCGGTGCCAGCTCCGACAGTTCCGCCACGAACTCCGGCGAATTGGGCCGCGCCGGGCGCAACAATGGAATGCCATGCGTGAGCGCTTCGCGGGCCACCGCCGAGGGCTCCGGCTTGCGGTGGCGGCCGGCGGCGGCGTCGGGTCGCGTCAGCACGGCGATCACCTCGTGTTCGGGTGACTCGATGAGGCGGCGCAGCGCGGGCAGCGCGGGTTCGGGGGTGCCGGCGAAGACGAGACGCACGGGCACAAGTCTAGGAAGCGGCCACTCTATCTCCCCCATCGGCGCTCTCAGCGGGCTTTCACCCCGCGTTCAGCTAACGCCAATGTGGCCTACATATATTGTTGTAAATACATACTATTTCTATTGAGTATGGTCGAATCGCTCCCGCGACGCCGCTATCGACGACGAGGTCGAGTATGCAGCCCTTCCCCCGCTCCCCAGGAGGTTTGATGACGCTCGGCACCACCACCCGCGACGACCACACGCTCGCTACCGCACATCGGGCGATATGGGCGCTGGGCGACTACGCCCTAATGGCCGAGCAGGTGATGGCCCCGCTCGGCCCGATCCTGGTCGCCACCACAGGTATTGGACCGGGCATGCGGGTTCTCGATGTCGCCGCCGGCTCGGGCAATATCTCGCTTCCCGCCGCCAAGGCGGGCGCCGACGTCGTCTCCACCGACCTCACGCCGGACTTGCTGCTGAGGTCTCAGGCGAGGGCCGCAGAGCAGGGGGTGACACTCGACTACCGCGAAGCCAACGCGCACGCACTTCCGTTCGGCGACGGCGAATTCGACGTCGTGATGTCGGCGATCGGCGTGATGTTCGCGCCCGACCATCAGCGCGCCGCGAACGAACTTGTTCGCGTGTGCAAGCCTGGCGGGACGCTCGGCGTGATCAGCTGGACCGCGGAAGGGTTCTTCGGCCGGATGCTGGCCGCTATCAGGCCATACCGGCCAAGCCTGTCGCCAGCTGCACCCCCAGCAGCATTGTGGGGACGAGAGGCCTACGTCCGGGCGCTATTGGCGGACCGGATCCGCGGCGTCGAAACGCAGCGCGGCATGTTGGAGGTCAACCGGTTCGACAGCGCCGAGGCCGTGCACACCTACTTCAAGAATCACTACGGCCCGACGATCGAGGCTTACGCGAATATTGGCCACAACCGGATGCTGGCCGCCGAGCTCGACGCCCAGCTCGTCGAACTAACGCACGAATACCTCGCCAACGGCACGATGCAATGGGAGTACCTACTGCTCGTCGCAGACAGGCGATGAGTCCGGCTGTGACGGCTACAGATCGATCTCCGCGTCCAGGTGGACGTCGGGCTCGTCCCCGGCGGCGGTGAACGCCTTCAGGGCCCGCACCAGCCCGCGGCGCTCGGGCGGCGGCATCTTTTCCACGATGGCGGCGATCTCCGCGCGCCGGAAGGCGGTGACCCGCCGAACCACCTCGCGGCCACGCTTGGTCAGTGTGGCGAGCAGTTCGCGCCGCGAGGTCGGGTGCGGCAGGCGGTCGATCAGCCCGGCGGCCACGAGCCGGTCGACCATCCGGCCGGTGGCCGAAGGTTGCACGCCGAGCAGGCCGGCCAGCGTGGCCAGGTTGATCGGGCCCCGGTTCGACAGGATCACCAGGGTCCGGAACTGCGGAATGGTGATGGTCTCGTCAACCTGCGCGATCGAGCGGGCCGAAACGGCCACCAGCAACCGGGAAGAGGTCAGCAGCGCATCGGTGATCGCATCCACCGACTCGTCAGCCGACGTCGCGTTGTCCGATGCCATCGCGCCTCTTCTCCAAGCCTTTTGGTCCGCTAACGGACGACCGGCGGGGCTAAAAGAGTAACAAAGTGTGACAGCCCTCCAATATCGAATTCAGCAACTATTGCCTATGCCTACTACCGCTACAGGCACGATTGGGCAGGCGCTAACCGATGTGCAACGGGTCGATCTGCACCCGGACCGGCTCGTGGGCCTGACGTGCGCTGAGCACGCCGACGCCGCGTCGCAGGCTCGCGGCCAGCGCCAGGCCCTGCTCACGGCGGACTCGCACCAGCATCCTGATCACCGGTGCGCCGGTGGGGGTTCCCGCCGGGCGGCGCACGCCCGGCGGCAGCTCCACCGGGCCGAGCAGGTCGGCGAGAATCGTTTCATGGTCGGGCAGCCGGGCTTCGTCGAGCAGCGCCGCCACGGCGCCGGCCGTTCCATCCAAGGCCGCAATGTGCACGCAGGGTGGCAGGCCGACTTCGGTTCGCGCCGTCAGTTCGGCCTCCGCGTGACCGACCGGGTCCCAGCGGATCAGCGATTGGACTGTCGGAATGGACGATTCGGCGACCACCATCACCACACCGCCGTCGCCGCGGGCACGCACCAACGCGGCGGCGCTCATCCAGCGCCACAGGGCGTCCTCGGCGGCGCGCAGATCCTGCCGGCCCAGCAACGCCCAGGTATCCAGTAGCAGCGCCGCCCCGTACCCGCCCGCCGCGCGGGGTTCGGCACCGGGAGTGGCGACCACCAGCGCCGGACGGGCGGCGACCTCCGCCACGATCGCGTCGCCGGCCGAGGTGATGACCGGCGTACCGGCGAACGCGCGGCCGAGCTCCTCGGCCGTTCGCTTGGCGCCGACGACCACCGCGCGTACCGCGTCCGACCCGCAACGCGTGCACCGCACCGCCGGTTCGGCGCGGCCGCACCAGCGGCACACCGCGCCCCGCGCCGACCCATCTCCGGCGCTTTGCTCTTGCAGCGACAGCGGTCCCGTGCAGTGCCGGCAGCGGGCGATGCTGCGGCAGCGCCCGCACGCCAGCGACGGGATGTACCCGCGCCGGGGCACCTGCACCAGCACCGGCGCGCCGGCCTGAAGCGACGAGCGGGCGGCCCGCAGCGCGACTGAGGGGATGCGCGCGGTGCGCGCCGCCGGGTCGCGTTCGTCGGCGTAGCCGCTGTCGTCGAGGGCGATCACCCGCGGGGTGCGCGCGCGCACCACCGGCCGGGCCGCGACGATGTCATGCGCCCATCCGCTGCGCACCAAGGCGTGGGCCTCGGCGGTACGCGCGTAGCCACCGATCAGCGCCGCGCATCGCGCCTGATGCGCGCGCAGCATGGCCACCTCCCGGGCATGCGGGTAGGGCGACCGGGGCTCGGCCAGGGTGTCGTCGGCGTCGGCCCACACCATGACCAGGCCCAGGTCGCTCAGGGGCGCGAACACCGCACTGCGGGTGCCGATGACCAACCGCGCCGAGCCGCGCAGCGCCGCGAGCCAACGCCGATAGCGCTCGGCCGGCCCGAGCCCCGCCGAAAGGGCCACCACGCTGCCCTCGTCGATCCGGGCCGTGGCGGCCCGCAGCAGCGCGTCCAGATCTCGCTGATCGGGCACGATCGCCAGTACCGCTCGTCTCGCCCGGATGGTTTGCGCCGCGGCCTCGGCGAAGCGGTCCGCCCACGGTTCCCCCGGCAGCGCGTGCCAGACGGCCCGGGCGGCACGGGACTCGGCCAGGGCGGCCAGGAACTGCCCGCCGCGGCCGTAGACTTCCCAGCCCGCCGGGTCCACAGGCGCCGGAGCCAATGAATCGGGCAGCTTGGGGGTCGCCGTCGCTTCGCGCTCCACCCTGGCGTGCCGGGGCGGGATCGCCAGCCGCAGCACGTCGGGCCGGGTCCCGGCGTAGCGGGCCGCCACCGCGTCGGCCAATCGGCGGATTTCCGCGCCGAGCACCGGTTCGGGCGACACGACGCGATCGAGCCAGCCCAGCTTGCCGGGGTGATCGGTGTCGTTGCGGCGTTCCAGCAAAAACCCGTCGACCAGCCGGCCGTGGAACCGCACCCGCACCCGCACGCCGGGCTGGGCATCGTCGGACTGCTCGGCCGACACGAGGTAGTCGAACTCGCGGTCCAGGTGCGGCACCGACAGCATCGGCAGCACTCGGGCGATCGGTTCCACCTCGACGGGAGTGCGTGTGCCACCGGTCCGGGTCATGCGGCCGAGTACCGACGACTACTCTTCGTCGGACTCAGGTTCGTACTCGTCTTCGTACTCGGCGTCGTAATCGAGTTCGTAGTCGGGTTCTTGTCGACCGAAGAAGAATCCCGCCGTGATTAGGATCTGGGCCGCGGCGTACAACCACCAGATCGGTACCGACAGTGCGTCGTTGTACAGGATGAATCGGCCGATCGCGATCATCGTGTCGGATACCGCAAAACACACCGCGCCCACCGCGGTCCAGATCGTCGGCAGCTCCGCCAGCAGCGCGATGCACACCATTGCGGTCAGCACGATGATGTAGGCCGTCACCGGGATCGTCAGCTTGTCACGGGCCAGGTGCGGCCAGAACCATGCCAACAACGACACGGATACCAGGCACATCAAGGCGACGCCGGCCAGGCGCACCCGAGTCGGCTCGACCAGCGGGACCAGGGCGGCCAGGAAACACAAGTGCGCCAACAGAAATGCCGCCAGCCCCAGTCCGAAGGACATCGACCACCACGGGATCGCCAACAGAAAGTCGCCAAGGGCCGACAGCAGCAGCGCCGGCATCAGCCACCGCCGCTCGCGGACGATGGGGTGTGCCACCGCGGCGACGGTCAGCAACGACGCCATCAATGCCTTGAACGGCGGCTGCAGAAACCAGTGCCCGGTCAATTGTGTTCCCGGGGGGGAGCGCAACGCGAGCACGGTCAAGTAAACGCCGTAGCCAATACCCGCCCAGCCGGCCAGCACCCAGGCGCCGGACACCAGACGGGGTGCGTACGGTACTTCCATGCCGAGCTTGTGCAAAACAGCCGACGGGAAACCCGATATCGACCCCATTCTGCTGAAGGTACTGGATGCGGTTCCGTTCCGGCTAACAACCGACGAGGGTGTCGCCGCGGCCCGCCAGCGGTTCCGCGACCTGCCGCGCCGTCCGCTGCACCCCGAGCTCCGGGTCGAGGATCGGGCCATCCCCGGTCCGGCGGGCCCCATCGAAATCCGGATCTATTGGCCGTCAACCGATGCCGGAGACGGCGCGGGGACTCCGGTCGTGCTCTTTTTCCACGGCGGCGGCTGGGTCGTGGGCGACCTCGATACCTACGACGGCACGGCTCGCCAGCACGCGGTGGGCGCCGACGCGATCGTGGTATCCGTCGACTACCGGTTGGCGCCCGAGCACCCCTACCCCGCCGCAGTCGAAGATGCTTGGGCCGCAACACTCTGGGTCGCCGAGCACGCCCACGAGATCGGCGCCGACACCGCCCGGATGGCCGTCGCCGGGGATTCGGCCGGCGGAAACATCTCCGCGGTGATCGCGCAACGAGCCCGCGACAATGCCGATACGGGCGGACCGTCGATCGCGTTCCAGCTGTTGTGGTATCCCGCCACCCTGTGGGACGCGTCGCTGCCGTCCTTCGCCGAAAACGCCGCCGCGCCGATCCTCGACAGCAAGGCAGTCGCCGCGTTCTCCCGTTACTACGCGGGCGAAGTCGACCTGGCCGCCCCGCCACCGGGCATGGCGCCCGGGCGGGCGAAGGACCTCAGCGACCTGCCCCCGGCCTACATCGGCGTCGCCGGTCACGACCCCCTACGCGAC
This sequence comes from uncultured Actinomycetota bacterium, assembly GCA_963703795.1. GTDB lineage: Bacteria > Actinomycetota > Actinomycetes > Mycobacteriales > Mycobacteriaceae > Mycobacterium. The sequence continues at coordinate 92,668 of CAVPFT010000006.1, forward strand.
GACGGCATCCGGTACGGCGAGCTGCTGGCCGCCTCCGGCGTCGAGGTCGAGGTGCACAACGCCGAGACGATGGTGCACGGCTACCTCGGCTATGCCGGGGTGGTCCCCGCGGCCACCGCGGGGCTGGAGCGTGGGCTCACGGCGTTGAGGAATGCGCTGCATTAACGGATCGGAACGGTACGGTTAACGCATGATTGAGCCGACCGTTGCCCGACCGGACATCGATCCGACATTCAAAATGTTGCTCGACGCGTTCCCGACGACATTCTGCGCCGCCGACGGTGTCGAGGTCGCGCGCGCGAGGCTGCGGCAGCTCAAGGTGCCCCCGGAACTGCTGCCGGAGCTACGGATCGAACAGCGGACGATCGGTTACGGCGCGCTCACCGACATTCCCGTTCGGATCTACTGGCCGCCCGACACGGATGAGGTCCTGCCCGTCGTCGTCTTCTACCACGGCGGTGGATTCTGCCTCGGCGACCTGGAGACCCACGACCCGGTCGCGCGCTCGCACGCCCTCGGCGCCGAGGCCATCGTGGTGTCCGTCGACTACCGGCTTGCGCCCGAGGATCCGTTCCCGGCCGGGGTGGACGACTGCTGGGCCGCGTTGCGATGGGTGGCCGAGAACGCCGCCGGGCTGGGCGGTGACCCGAACCGGATCGCCGTGGCCGGCGACTCGGCGGGCGGCAACCTCGCCGCGGTCATGGCGCACCTGGCCCGCGACAACGGCGGGCCGGACCTGGCGTTCCAGTTGCTCTGGTACCCGACGGTCACCGCCGATCTGTCGCTGCCGTCGCATACCGAGAACGCCTCCGCGCCCATCCTGGACCGCGACGTCATCGAGGCCTTCCTCTCCTGGTATCTGCCCGATCTCGACATCGCGGATCCAAAGGAGTTGCCCATCACGCTGGCCCCGGCGAATGCGGCCGATTTTTCCGGTTTGCCGCCCGCCTTCATCGGGACCGCCGAGCACGACCCGTTGCGCGACGACGGCGCCCGCTACGCCAAGCTGCTCAGCGCGTCGGGTGTGCCCGCCGAACTGAGCAACGAGCCCACCCTGGTGCACGGCTACGCCAGCTTCGCCCTGGTGATACCCGTCGCCGCCGAGGCCACCGAGCGCGGGCTCACGGCGCTGCGGAAGGCCTTGCACCCCTAGGCGGGCCGTGGCGCCTAGCCCCGGCGGGAATAGGCGCTGGGCGCCACCCCATGCCAGCGTTTGAACGCGTGCGAGAAGGTCGAGACCTCGGTGTAACCGAGCCGCGTGGACACCTCCTCCACGGTCAGCCCGACATTGCGCAACAAGTCGACCGCCACCGTGGATCGCGCTTCGTTCAGCAACGAACGAAACGACGTACCCTCCTCGGCGAGCCGGCGGCGCAGCGTCCGCGGGTGAATGTCGAGCTCGTCGGCCACGTCGGGAAGCGTTGGGAAGACGCCGGAGTCGCGGAACAGCTTGCTGCGCACCAGCGCGGTGATGCCCCGGCGGCGCTCGCTGGTCTGCATCAGCACGTCGCACTGCGCCATGCACATTTCCAACGTGTGGCGATCGGCCTGCGGCAGCGGCTCGTCGAACATGGCCCGCGGGAAATGCAACCTGTTGTGCGCCCGGCCGAATCTCACCTCGTGGACCGGTACGAGTTGGAGCAGCGGCCGCAGCAGCTCCTCGTCGATCGCCAATTCCGCCGCCACCTGATCGGCGTACTTCTCCGCCACCGGCAACGCGAAACTCGTTGTGGTCGCGATGATTCCGGCGATGTCGCGTTCGATGAAGAACCCCTGCACATCCGCGGGCAGGTGACCGGCGTCGAGTTCGATCAGGCAGGCGTCGGCGGTTTCGAACAACGTGAGGTTGATGTGCATCATGGTCAGCGCGAGGTACCGCATCGCGATGGAGAACAGTTGCCGAAGCGTGCCACACGACATCACCGCGAACCCGAACAAGCCGAAGTGGGTAAGCGTGAACCGACTGCCCACATCGACGCCGATGCCGGCGACACCAGGAAGCCGGGCCAGCAGCCGGCGCACCGCCTCGATCTCGTCGAGCGCGCTGACCATCGCGTCGGGGTTGTTGAGATCGGCCGGCTCGATCGCGGTGCCCGCCAACACCTCGCCGGTCGCCACCCCGCGTTCGTTGGCCACGTCGCACAGCACCCGGGTCGCGTACACCGGATGCCTGATCGCCGGCGGATCGTCCATGAACTGTCCCAAACTCCCAACAGCGTGTCCGGTAATCTCATTATCCACATCCCGCGTCATCCATACAGTGGAGTCATGGCGACCCTCACCGCTGAGCGCGTCACCGCTTCCCGCCTACCCGGGACGCCGGCCAGACGGCTGAGCACCTGGACGATGACACGCGAGGCCCTCACCATCGGATTCGACGCGGGCAACGGATTCCTGGGCCGGGCACGCGGTAGCGACATCACCCGGTTCCGTTGTGCCGGCAGGCGTTTCGTCTCGATCAGCCACCCCGATTACGTCGACCACGTGCTACACCAGGCCCGGCTGAAATACACCAAATCCAACGAATACGAACCCATCCGGGCCACCGTGGGCATCAACCTGCTCACCGACGAGGGCGATTCGTGGGCCGCTCACCGCGGCCCGCTCAACCCGACCTTCGCCCGGCGTCGCCTGAACGACATCGTCGACCTGATGATCGACCCGATCACCGATGTCACCGACGGACTGCCAACCGGCGTGCGATTCGACATGCATCAGACGATGGTCGAGGCAACCCTGCGAGTGGTCGCCAATTCCCTGTTCAGCCAGGACTTCGGGCCACTGGTCCAGAGCATGAACGACATGGCGACCCGCGGGCTGCGGCACGCCGAGCGGCTGGAGCGACTCGGGTTGTGGGGCCTCATGCGGCGTCCCGTCTACGACACATTGAACCGGTTGGTCTTTTCCGGCGTCCGCCTGCCGCCGCCGTTGCGCGGCATCCAGGACATCGCGCTGACCCTCGACCGGGCGGTCAACGCGGTGATCGATCAGCGACTGGCGCGGCCGACCGACTCCGCTGACCTGCTCAACGTGCTGCTGCGCGCCGGCGGCGGAACATGGCCGCGTCAGCGGGTCCGCGACGAGGCGCTGACCTTCATGCTCGCCGGTCACGAAACCACGGCGAACGCCATGTCCTGGTTCTGGTACCTGATGGCACAGCACCCCGATGCCCGGGACCGGATGCTCGCCGAGGTCGACGGCGTGCTGGGCACCCGCCACCCGACCGCCGACGACCTGAGCCGGTTGGGATGGACCACCGCCTGCCTGCAGGAGTCGCAACGCTACTTCTCGTCGGTGTGGATCATCGCGCGGGAGGCCATCGAGGACGACGTGATCGACGGCCACCACATCCGTCGCGGCACCACCGTCGTGATCCCGATCCACCACATTCACCACGACCCGCGCTGGTGGCCCGACCCGGAAACGTTCGACCCCAACCGGTTTCTGCCCGGCGCCGGCGACCGTCCCCGCTCGGCGTATCTGCCGTTCGGCGGAGGCCGGCGCATCTGTATCGGGCAGAGTTTCGCATTGATGGAGATGGTGTTGATGGCGGCAATCATGAGCCAGCGCTTCACCTTTGAGCTTGCGCCGGATCATCCCGTCGAACTCGAGGCGACGCTGACCCTGCGACCCAAGCACGGAGTGCACGTGATCGGAAGGAAGCGCGCATGAGCATTACCCCGGACTACGAAACCCTGATCGTCGGCGCCGGATTCTCCGGCATCGGCGCCGCTATCAAGCTGGACAGGGCCGGGTTCTCGAACTACCTGGTGGTCGAAGCCGGCGACGGGGTCGGCGGCACGTGGCACTGGAACACCTATCCCGGTATCGCCGTGGACATTCCGTCGTTCTCGTATCAGTTTTCCTTCGAGCAGAGCCGACATTGGTCACGGACCTACGCGCCGGGCCGCGAGCTGAAGGCCTACGCCGACCACTGCGTCGAAAAATACGGCATCCGATCGCGGATCCGGTTCAACACCAAGGTGCTGGCCGCCGAGTTCGACGACGAAGACCGCCTGTGGCGAGTGCAAACCGATCCGGGTGGCGAAATCACCGTCAGGTTCCTGATCAGCGCCAGCGGCGTGCTCACGGTGCCGAACCTGCCCGACATCGACGGCGTCGACTCCTTCGCCGGCATCACCATGCACACCGCGAGGTGGGATCACAGCCAGGACCTGGTGGGCAAGCGCGTCGCCGTCATCGGCACCGGCGCCTCGGCCGTGCAGGTCATCCCCGAGATCGCGCCGATCGTCTCGGAGCTCACCGTGTTTCAGCGCACCCCGATCTGGTGCTTCCCCAAATTCGATGTGCCGCTGCCGGCGCCGGCCCGCCTGGCGATGCGCATCCCCGGCGGCAAGGTCGTGCAGCGGCTGCTCAGCCAGGCCTTCGTCGAGGTGACCTTCCCGGTCGCGGCACAGTACTTCACTGTGTTTCCGCTCGCCAAGCGGATGGCGGCGGCGGGTCGCCGCTATCTGCGTCAACAGGTGGAAGACCCGGAGGTGCGCGAGAAGCTCACCCCGCAATATGCCGTGGGCTGCAAGCGGCCCGGCTTCCACAACACCTATCTGTCGACATTCAACCGGGACAACGTGCGGCTGGTAACCGAGCCGATCGACAAGATCACGCCGTCCACGGTGGCCACCGTCGAAGGCACGAACCACGAGATCGATGTGCTGATATTGGCGACCGGCTTCAAGGTGATGGACACCGACCACGTTCCCACCTATGCGGTCACCGGAAGCGGCGGAAAGTCCTTGAGCCGGTTCTGGGACGACGAGCGGCTGCAGGCCTACGAGGGCGTGGCCGTTCCCGGCTTCCCGAACATGTTCACCGTGTTCGGCCCGTACGGCTACGTCGGCTCTTCGTATTTCGCGCTCATCGAGACGCAGACCCACCACATCGTGCGGTGCCTGAAGCGGGCCAGGCGGAACGGCGCGACCCGCGTCGAGGTCACGGAGGAGGCCAACGACCGCTACTTCGCCGAGATGATGCGCAAGCGGCACCGCCAGGTCTTCTGGCAGGACAGTTGCCGGCTGGCCAACAGCTACTACTTCGACAAGAACGGCGACGTGCCGCTGCGCCCCACCACCACGGTGGAGGCCTACTGGCGCAGCCGGCGGTTCGACCTCGACGACTACCGATTCACCGGTTAGCCCCGACGCGCGCGATCAGCGCGATTAAACAGCCCGCTTGAGCTCGTCGACCATGTTGAGCTGCTCCCACGGCAGTTCGATGTCGGTGCGGCCGAAGTGACCGTAGGCGGCGGTCTGCGCGTAGATCGGGCGCAGCAGGTCCAGGTCGCGGATGATCGCACCGGGCCGCAGGTCGAACACCTCGGGGATGACCTTTTCGATCTTGACGGGGTCGACCGCCTCGGTGCCGAAGGTCTCGATGAACAGGCCGACGGGGGCGGCTTTGCCGATGGCGTAGGCCACCTGCACCTCCACCCGCTCCGCCAGGCCCGCGGCAACGATGTTCTTTGCCACCCAGCGCATCGCGTAAGCCGCTGACCGGTCCACCTTGGATGGATCCTTGCCGGAGAAGGCTCCGCCGCCGTGGCGGGCCCAGCCGCCATAGGTGTCCACGATGATCTTGCGGCCGGTCAGGCCCGCGTCGCCCATGGGCCCACCCAGCACGAACTTGCCGGTCGGGTTGATCAGCAACCGCGTCGACGAGGTGTCCAGCGTGTCGTGTGCCAGGTCGTCGAGCACGGTGTTGAGCACCTTTTCCCGGATGTCGGGCGTGAGGGTGTTGGTCAAATCGATGTCGGCCGCGTGCTGGGTGGAGATGACCACGGTGTCCAGCCGGACCGGAACGTTGTTCTCGTAGGCGATGGTGACCTGCGTCTTGCCGTCCGGGCGAAGGTACGGCAGGACCCCGTTCTTGCGAACTTCGGTCAGCCGCCGTGACAGGCGATGGGCCAGCGCGATGGGTAGCGGCATCAGTTCCGGGGTGTCGCTGATGGCGTAGCCGAACATCAGGCCCTGGTCACCGGCCCCCTGCGCGTCCAGCGGGTCCGCCGCGCCCTCGACGCGGGCCTCGTGGGCGGTGTCGACGCCCTGGGCGATGTCGGGCGACTGCGCGCCGATGCCGATGTTCACCCCGCACGACGCCCCGTCGAAGCCCTTGTCCGACGAGTCGTAGCCGATCTCGAGGATGCGTTTGCGGACCGTGTTGGTGATGTCGGCGAAAGCCTCCTTCGCCGACGTTGTCACCTCGCCGACCACGTGCACCTGCCCGGTGGTGACCAGCGTCTCGACCGCGACACGTGAACGGGGGTCATCGGCGATCAGCGCGTCGAGGACCGAGTCGCTGATCGCGTCACAGATCTTGTCGGGATGCCCCTCCGTCACCGACTCACTGGTAAACAGCCGACCCTTTTCGCTCACAGTCTCAGTCCTTCCGATAGTTAGTTAGTCGAATTATATCGTCCGGCATCGGACCGCCGGCACCCCTCCGGGCGCCGTAGCCGAAGCCGACCCCGCTACCCGCCGTCGCCGTGCAGAAATGTGACGATCGCATCAACGATACGACTGGCCATCAGCGTCTTGGAGCCGTGCTCCAGCGCCGACTCGGCACCGTCGGAAGCCAGCAACCAGCCGTCGTTGCTGTCCACCTCGAACGCCCTGTTGTCGCCGACGGCGTTGACCACCAAGAGATCACAACCCTTGCGGGCCAGCTTCTCCCGGCCATGAAATAGCACATCGCCGTTGGCGTCACCGGTCTCGGCGGCGAACCCCACGATCGCCCGCATGTTGGGCAGCTGCCCGTGCGCGCGGGCCCGCACCGCGCCGGCCAGCACGTCGTCGTTGCGCACCAGGGTGATCGTCGGTTCGGCCGAGTTTTCCGCGCCCTTCTTGATCTTGGCGACGGCGACCTGCGCGGGCCGGAAGTCGGCGACGGCCGCCGCCATCACCAGCACGTCTACCTCGGGAGCGTGCTTTGACACCGCCTCGCCGAGTTGCTGCGCCGAGCTGACGTGCACCACGTCGACACCGGCGGGGTCGATCAGGCCGGCGGTTTGCCCCGCGATCAGCGTGACCTCGGCGCCGCGCTGGGCGGCGACCCGCGCCACCGCATAGCCCTGCTTGCCCGAGCTGCGATTGCCGATGAAGCGCACCGGGTCGATCGGTTCGCGGGTGCCGCCGGCGGTCACCAGCACCCGGCAGCCGGCGAGGTCGTACGGCAGCGCGTCGTGGCGCTCCACGAGCAGCTGAGCCAGGGTGGTGATCTCCTCGGCCTCGGGCAGCCTGCCCGCCCCGCTGTCGGTGCCGGTGAGGCGCCCTGATGCGGGTTCCAGCACCACCGCACCGCGACGCCGCAGTGTGGCCACGTTGTCCACGGTGGCCGGATGCAACCACATCTCGGTGTGCATGGCCGGCGCGAACAACACCGGACATCGCGCGGTGAGCAGGGTGGCGGTCAGCAGGTCGTCGGCCCGGCCGTGCACCGCCCGGGCCAGCAGGTCGGCCGTGGCCGGCGCCACCACGACCAGGTCGGCCTGCTTGCCGAGCTGGACATGCGGCACCTCGGGAACGTCGTCGAAGACGCCGGTGCGCACCGGCTGGCCCGAAAGCGCCTCAAAGGTGGCCGCCCCGACGAAACGCAGTGCGGATTCGGTGGGGATGACGCGGACCTCGTGGCCGGCCTCGGCGAGCTGACGGACGACGGTGCACGCCTTATAGGCGGCGATGCCCCCGGAGACGCCGACGACGATCCGTTTGCGGTCCACAGCGCGCCCGGCCCTGCCCTGTTACTCGCCCTCGGTGTGTTCGAGCAGGTCGGCGTGGATCTCGCGCAACGCGATGGACAGCGGCTTTTCCTGCAGCCCGGGCTCGACCAGCGGGCCGACGTATTCGAGGATGCCCTCGCCGAGCTGGTTGTAGTAGTCGTTGATCTGCCGCGCCCGCTTGGCCGCGTAGATCACGAGGGCGTACTTGCTGGAGACGCGGTCCAGCAGCTCGTCGATGGGCGGGTTGGTGATGCCCAGCGGGGTGTCGTAGGCGCCCTGCCCACCCGCCGAAGGATCGAACTGGTCCACAGCGGTCAGCGAGGTGTCGGACTGGGAAGTACTCACGTAAGTCAATCTCCTGGCGGGTCAGAGCCGATCAGGGCTCGATACTCGGTGCTTGGTGTCGGTTGAATCTGGTCTGGCCGGAAGATTCATGCCGGGCCCGGCGCAGTTACCAGCAAGGATACCAATTCGGCGCACGCAGACTCCAATCGACTGTTGACCACGACCTCGTCGAAGTCGTCTTGGGCCGCCATTTCGATGCGGGCGGTGTCGAGGCGACGCCGCATTGCCTCGGGTGTCTCGGTGCCGCGGCTGACCAGCCTGGCCTCCAAGTCCTCCCAGCTGGGCGGCGCGAGGAACACGGTAATGGCCTCGGGCATGGCCTTTTTGATCGCCCGGGCCCCGGCCAGGTCAACCTCGATGAGCACGGGAAGTCCGGATGCGGTGGCGGCCCGCACGGGTTCTGCGAGAGTGCCCGATCGGTGCAGCCCGCCGTGGATTTCGGCCCACTCCAGCAGCTTGTCCTCGTCGATCAGTTGCTGGAACCGGGCGGGGCTGACGAAGTGGTAGTCAACGCCGTCGGCCTCGCCGGCGCGCGGCGCACGGGTTGTGGCCGACACGCTGAACTGCAGGGTGGGAATCCGCTCGCGCAGGCACCGGACCACTGTCGACTTGCCGACCGCGGAGGGACCGGACAGCACGACCACACGCCCGTTGCCTGTCGGCTTGGGACGTGCCCCGTGCTCGACGTCCGGTCCCTCACCGGCGCTCACTGGCGCTCCTGGGTCGGTGCCGCTACAGGCCATTCGGCCTGCATCGTCGGTAGAGGCTAGGAGCCGAACTTTTCCAGCAGAGCCTTGCGCTGCCGGTCACCGAGACCCCGCAGGCGGCGGGTCGGAGCGATTTCCAGCTCGGTCATGATTTCCTGCGCCTTGACCTTGCCCACCTTCGGCAACGCCTCGAGCAGCGCAGAAACCTTCATCTTGCCCAGGACTTCGTTCGTTTCGGCGTCCTTGAGCACCTGGGTGAGGTTGGTGCCACCACGCTTGAGCCGGTCCTTGAGCTCCGCTCTTAGTCGACGTGCGGCAGCCGCCTTCTCCAAAGCAGCAGCACGCTGCTCGTCGGTCAACTGGGGAAGGGCCACGATTCCTCCGTATCCGATCAATCGGCTAGATCGATCTCTTTGTGTCTTCGCCGGGTACTTCTGCCAGCGGAGACGACCGTACTCAGCCTTCCTGACGAAATCTAACCCGACCCCCTGGTTAGTGGGGCAAATGCCCTGCATGAGCCCCGCGTGTGTGCCCCCAAGTGGCCCGCGCCGGATCGTTGGAACCGGCTCGGAGCGGCGCAGTTTCGGGGGGCGCCATCCTCGTCGTTTGTGCCTAAACTAGGCCCTTGAGCTGGGGTTTTATCCTCACGCGTGCGCCCCGGGCAGCGGGCGGCGGCCGGTGCGGACACCGGCAACCAACGGCGTCGAGCCCTCGTGCCAGGGATCACGCATTTTTCGTGGCGTGTCGCGCGTGTCGCGCCGGCGGTCGAGCGGTTCCGTTCGCGTGTGCGCTGAGGGCTTCGAGTGTGCGGTGTAGGCGAAAAATCGGTCAGATCTGCGCCCTGGACGCACGGTGGACGCCCAGATTGCACACCTATTGCACACCTGGAGCGCCCTACGGGGCGGACAGATACGCGACGGTGTCCAGCATGCGTTCGCCCGCCGCACGCAGTTCCGACACGTCCGGTCCGGCCCGGAGCACCCCGCGCGCCACCGCGGGCAGCAGCTGGCCCGGCGCGGCCCCGCCCAGGCCGCCGAGCTCCTCGGGCCGCCCGCCCTGCACCCCGAGGCCGGGCACCAGGACCGGTCCGCCCAGCTCGCTGACGTCGGGCGCTTCGAAAACCGTAGCCCCCACGACCACGCCGACATATCCCGGCTCGGATCCGGTGGCGGACCGGTTGACCACCGCGGCCTGGTCGACGATCAGCTGGGACACCGTGCGGCCGTCGAAGGTGGCGCGCTGCACCGTGGCGCCCTCGGGGTTGGAGCTCGCCGCCACGACGAACACCCCCCGGTCGTGCGCGGCGGCGGCTTCCAGCAACGGCCGCAATGAGCCGAACCCCAGGTAGGCCGAGGCCGTCACGGCGTCGGCGGCCAGCGGCGAATCTCCGGCCCACGCGGCGGCGTAGGCCGCCATGGTCGACCCGATGTCCCCCCGCTTGGCATCGGCCAGCACCAGCACTCCTGCCGCGCGCAGCGCGGCGATGGTCCGTTCCAGCACCGCGAAGCCGGCCGCGCCGTAGGCCTCGAAGAACGCGACCTGGGGCTTGACGACGGCGAAACCGGAGAACGCGTCGACGCAGATGTCGCAGAACGCGGCCAGGCCGTCCGGGGTGGTCGGCAAGTCCCAGGCTCGGAGCAGGTCGGGATGCGGGTCGATGCCCAGGCACAGCGGCCCGCGCCTGGCCTTCGCCTCGGCCAGCCGCACGCCGAACCCGGTCATTGGGTTTCCCTATCGCCGCCGCCCGGACCGATCGCGCTGTGCAGCTCCTGCAGCGACCGCACGCCGATGTCGCCGCGGATGCCCGCTTCGATGCCCTGCACGGCGGCAGAGGCGCCCTGCACAGTGGTGATGCAGGGAATATTGGCCGACACTGCGGCCGAACGGATTTCGTAGCCGTCGATGCGCGGACCGGGGTTGCCGTAGGGCGTGTTGATCACCATGTCGACCTCACCGGCCTTGATCGCGTCGACCGCGGAAATCGCGGGACGGCCCGGCTGCGCCGCCTCGAAGTGCTTGCGAACCTCGTCGCAGGGAATTCCATTGCGGCGCAACATCTCCGCGGTGCCCTCCGTGGCGAGAACGCGAAATCCCAGATCGGCCAGCCGCTTGACCGGAAATACCAGTGACCGCTTGTCCCGGTTGGCTACCGACACGAATACCGTGCCCTCGGTGGGCAACGATCCGTATGCGGCGGTTTGGCTCTTGGCGAAGGCGGTGCCGAAGTCGCGGTCGATCCCCATCACCTCGCCGGTGGATTTCATCTCCGGACCAAGCAGAGAATCGATGGCGGCGCCGTCGGCCCGGCGGAAGCGGTGGAACGGCAACACGGCCTCCTTGACCGCGATCGGGGCGGACTGGGCCGCGTGGGCGCCGTCCCCCGAGGCCGCCAGCATGCCTTCGTCACGAAGCGCAGAAATGGTGGTACCCAACATGATCCGGGCGCACGCCTTGGCGAGGGGGATCGCGGTGGCCTTGGAAACGAACGGCACGGTGCGGCTGGCGCGCGGATTGGCCTCCAGCACGTAGAGCACATCGTCTTTGAGCGCGTACTGCACGTTGAGCAGCCCGATCACGCCGATGCCGTGCGCGATGGCCTCGGTGGCGCAGCGCACCTTCTCGATGTCGCTGCGACCCAGCGTCACCGGGGGCAGCGCGCAGGCCGAGTCGCCGGAGTGGATGCCGGCCTCCTCGATGTGCTCCATGATGCCGCCGATGTAGACCTCGGCACCGTCGCACAGCGCGTCGACGTCGATTTCCACCGCGTCCTCGAGGAAGCGGTCGACGAGCACCGGGTGCTCGGGCGAGAGCGCGGTGGCGCGGGTGATGTAGCCCTTCAGGGTCTCGTCGTCGTAGACGATCTCCATACCGCGACCGCCCAGCACATATGACGGCCGCACCAGCACGGGATAACCGATCTCTTCGGCGATCCGGCGGGCTTGGGCGAAAGTCGTTGCGGTGCCATACTTTGGCGCGGGCAGCCCGGCGGCGCTGAGCACGTCGCCGAAGGCGCCGCGGTCCTCGGCCAGGTCGATCGCTTCCGGCGGGGTGCCCACGATCGGAACCCCGGCGTCGAAGAGCCGTTGCGCCAGCCCGAGCGGGGTCTGGCCGCCGAGTTGCACGATGGCCCCTGCCACACCCGGGCCCCCGATTCCCGACTGGGTTTCGGCGTGGAACACCTCCAGAACGTCCTCGAAGGTCAGCGGCTCGAAGTACAGCCGGTCGGCGGTGTCGTAGTCGGTGGACACCGTCTCCGGGTTGCAGTTGATCATCACGGTTTCAAAACCGGCCTGGGACAACGTTGTTGCCGCATGGACGCAGCTGTAGTCGAATTCGATGCCCTGGCCGATCCGGTTCGGCCCGGACCCCAGGATCAGCACCTTGGGCTTGTCGGTCTGCGGGGCGACCTCGGTCTCGGCCGCGGGGTCAAGCTCGTAACTGCTGTAGTGGTACGGCGTCTTGGCCTCGAACTCCGCGGCGCAGGTGTCCACCGTCTTGTACACCGGGTGGATCCCCAGCCGCTCGCGCAACGTCCGCACCCCGTTCTCCCCGGCCAATTCCGGTCGCAGCGCGGCGATCTGGCGGTCCGATAGCCCGTTGTGCTTGGCGTGGCGCAGCAGGTCGGCGTCGAGCACTGGGGCGGCGACCACCTCGGCGCGCAGCTTTACCAGCTCCCCGATCTGGGCGACGAACCACGGGTCGACGCCGGAGGCCTCGGCCGCCCGCTCCACCGAAGCGCCCAGCCGCAGCGCGAGTTCGATGTCGTAGAGCCGGCCTTCGGTCGGGGTCTGCAGCCGGGTCAAGACCGCGTCGACGTCGCCGTCCGGCCCCTCCGGGTCCGGGGCCGTCCAGAACCCGGCGCGGGAGGTCTCCAGGGACCGCATCACCTTGCCCAGTGCCTCGATGAAGTTGCGGCCCAGCGACATCGCCTCCCCGACGGATTTCATCGTGGTGGTCAACGTGGGGTCGGCGCCGGGGAACTTCTCGAACGCGAACCGCGGCGCCTTGACCACGACGTAGTCCAGGGTCGGCTCGAAGCAGGCCGGCGTCTCCTTGGTGATGTCGTTGACGATCTCGTCGAGCGTGTAGCCGATGGCCAGCTTGGCGGCGATCTTGGCGATCGGGAAGCCGGTGGCCTTGGACGCCAGCGCGCTTGACCGCGACACCCGCGGGTTCATCTCCACGACGATCAGCCGGCCGTCGCTCGGGTCGACCGCGAACTGGATGTTGCAGCCGCCGGTGTCGACACCGACCTCCCGCAGGATCGCGATGGCCAGGTCGCGCATCCGCTGGTACTCCCGGTCGGTCAGCGTCATGGCCGGCGCGACGGTGACCGAGTCGCCGGTGTGCACGCCCATCGGGTCGACGTTCTCGATGGAGCACACCACCACCACGTTGTCGTGGCCGTCGCGCATCAGCTCGAGTTCGAATTCCTTCCAGCCGTAGATCGATTCCTCGATGAGCACGTTGGCGCTGGGTGATGCGGCCAGCCCGGCGCCCGCCATCCGGTCGACCTCGTCGGCGGAGTACGCCATACCCGAGCCCAGCCCGCCCATGGTGAAGCTGGGCCGCACGACCACCGGCAGGCCCAGTTCCTCAACCGTCTCGCGGACCTCGGGAAGCGTGAAACACACCCGGCTGCGGGCGGATTCACCGCCGACCTTGGCGACGATGTCCTTGAACCGCTGCCGGTCCTCGCCGCGCTGGATGGCTTCGAAATCGGCGCCGATGAGCTCGACGCCGTGGCGCTCCAGCGCCCCACTCTCGTACAGCGCGACGGCGGTGTTGAGTGCGGTCTGCCCGCCCAGCGTGGCCAGCAGGGCGTCGATCTTGTTGCCGCGCTCGGCCTGCTGGGCGATCACCTTTTCGACGAACGCCGGGGTGATGGGCTCGACGTAGGTGTGGTCGGCGTACTCCGGGTCGGTCATGATGGTGGCCGGGTTGGAGTTGACCAGGCTGACCTGCAGACCCTCGGCGCGCAGCACCCGGCAGGCCTGGGTGCCGGAGTAGTCGAACTCGCAGGCCTGCCCGATAACGATCGGCCCCGAGCCGATCACCAGCACGTGGTTGAGGTCAGTTCGTCGCGGCACTAGCGTCCCCGTTCCTTGGCGCGAGGGTGCGCAGATGTTCCCCCGCAAGCGGGAGGTGCCCCCAACCTTTGACGGCGTGTCGCTGTAAGCGGCACACTCACGCTCGCGGAAGGTGGAGTCATCGCTCCCCCGCCATCAGGTCAACGAACTGGTCGAAGAGGTACTCGGCGTCGTGCGGCCCCGCGGCGGCCTCCGGGTGATACTGCACCGAAAATGCCTTGCCGCTACCGAGTTTCACGCCTTCCACCACCCCGTCGTTGGCGCAGGTGTGACTGACGACCGCCGGGCCGAACGGCGTGTCGAAGGACTGGCCCGCCTCGCCTTCCAGGGCGAAGCCGTGATTCTGGGCGGTCACCGCGACCCGCCCGGTGGCGTGGTCGATGACCGGGACGTTGATCCCGCGATGACCGAAGACCATTTTGTAGGTGGACAGGCCCAGCGCCCGGCCCAGGATCTGATTGCCGAAACAGATACCGAACAACGGGATTCCGGAGCCCAGCACCTCGCGGGTGAGCGCGACGACATGGTCGGCGGTAGCGGGATCGCCGGGGCCGTTGGACAGGAACACGCCGTCGGGCTTGATTTCGGTGATCTGCTCGAAGGTCGCCGACGCGGCCAGCACATGGCTGCGGATGCCGCGCCGGGCGAAGTTGCGGGGGGTGTTGGTCTTGATGCCCAGGTCCAGCGCCGCCACGGTAAACCGGTGCGCGCCTTCCGGTTCCACGATGTAGGCGCCTGGCGTGCTGACCTCGCCGGCGAGATCGGCGCCCAGCATCGACCGCTGGCCCCGCACCCGCTCCAGCAGTTCGGCCGGCGCGGCGAGCGAAGCGCCGGAGAACACGCCCGCCTTCATCGAGCCGAGACTGCGTAGATGCCGCACCAACGCGCGGGTGTCGATGCCGGCGATCCCGACGATGCGCTGACGGATCAGCTCGTCCTCCAGCGTGCCGGTGGCGCGCCAGTTGGAGGCGCGCGGCGACGGGTCGCGCACCGCGTACCCGGCGACCCAGATCTTGTCGGCGCGGCTCTCGGCATCCTCGCCATTCCAGCCGGTGTTGCCGATCTGCGGCGCGGTGGCCACCACGATCTGCCGGTGATAACTGGGATCGGTCAGCGTCTCCTGATAGCCGGACATGCCGGTGGAAAAGACGGCCTCCCCGAGCGTTTGGCCGATCGCGCCGAACGGTGTGCCGGTGAATACGCGGCCGTCTTCGAGTACCAGCAGGGCTTTGGTCACGACGCACCCTCCTGCCGACCCTCGACCCATGCGGCGTATTGGTCGCGGTGATCGGCCCGAAATCCGGTATCGATCTCGACCTCCGACGGCAGCCGCCACCGGATGGCCAGGACGCCGATGCGGGCCACGACCTTTCCGGCGATGCCGCGTTCCATGCGGATAGCGCTTATCGAATCCTGCGGAATCCAAAGGGGTTTGGCGCGGACGCGTTCCAGGAGGATTCCCTCGGGAAAGCGGGTCAGCACCGCCTTGCTGCGGTAACCCAGATCCCCGGCCGTGATCCGCTCGTTCCACTCCGGCGCCATCGTGCAGCCGCAATACAGGCCGCGGGTGGTGATGCTCGCGGGGCCTACCTGCTGAGGCACGTCGGGCAGGTCGCCGAGGAGTTCCTCCTGCCGCTGCGCGCGGCGCCGCCAGCCGCGCATCATCAACTGAATCACCACCGCGATCACCACCACCAGCACGGCCGCGAAGATCAGCGACCCCACCAGCGTGCCCGAGTTCATGCCGGGCACTTCCCGTCCCGAGCGGTGACCTTCCCGCGCAGCAGGGTGGCGGTCACGGTGGCGGGCAGGGTCATCGACTCGTATGGCGTGTTGGCCGAACGGCTGGCCAGATCGGATCCGGCGACCGTCCACGTGGCGCCCGGGTCCACCACGGTGAGGTTGGCCGGCTCTCCCACCTCCAGCGGCCTGCCGTGATCGGGCAGGCCGACGATGCGCGCCGGGTTCTCGCTCATCACCCTGGCGACGTCGCGCCAGGTCAACAGTCCGGGGGCGACCATCGTCTGCACCACGACCGACAGCGCCGTCTGCAACCCGAGCATGCCGGGGCGCGCCGCCGAAAACTCGACGCATTTCTCGTGCTCGGCATGCGGGGCATGGTCGGTGGCCACGCAGTCGATCACCCCGTCGGCCAACGCCCGACGCAACGCCGCCGCGTCGGCTGCCTCGCGCAGCGGCGGGTTGACCCGATTCACCCCGTCGTAGCTGGCCAGCCTGGCGTCGTCGAGCAGCAGGTGATGCGGTGTGACTTCGGCGGTGATCGAAATACCTTGTTCCTTGGCCCATTTCAAAATCTCGACGGTGCCGGCGGTGGAGGCGTGACAAATGTGCACCCGGGCGCCCGCGTCGCGGGCCAGCAGCGCATCGCGGACGACGATCGATTCCTCGGCGGCCCGCGGCCACCCCGGTAGCCCCAGCCTGGCCGCGGTGGGCCCCTCGTGCGCTACGGCGCCGACCGTCAACCTCGGCTCCTCGGCGTGCTGGGCGATCAGCACCCCCAGGCCGGTGGCGTACTCCAGGGCGCGGCGCATCATCAACGGGTCGTGCACGCAGACGCCGTCGTCGGAGAACATCCGCACCTGCGCGGCGCCGGCCGCCATCATGCCCATCTCGGTGAGCTGGGTCCCGGCCAGTCCGACGGTGACCGCGCCGACGGGGTGCACGTCGACCAGGCCCACCTGCAGGCCACGGTGCCAGACGTGGTCGGTGACCACCGGGCTGTCCGCGACCGGACTGGTGTTGGCCATCGCGAAGACCGCCGTGTAACCACCCAAAGCCGCTGCCGCCGAACCGGTTTCGATATCCTCGGCGTACTCTCGACCCGGCTCGCGCAAATGGGTGTGCAGGTCGACCAGTCCGGGCAGCAGCACGTGATCGGTGGCATCGATGACGTCCAGGTCTTTTTCGAGGCCTCCGGCCTCAGCGAGGCCCGGGCCGATGCCGGCGATCTGGCCGTCATCGACCAACACGTCGACGCGATCCCCTTCGCCGTACAACCGGACCCCGCGCAGCAGGACACTCATGCCGCACCCTCACTTCCGGCCGATTCGGTGCCGACCAGCACGTGGAAAAGCACCGCCATCCGGACATGCACGCCGTTGGAAACCTGTTGCAGCACAGCCGATTGCGATGAGTCAGCGACCGAAGACGCGATCTCCATGCCACGCACCATCGGTCCGGGGTGCAGCACCACGGCGTGGCCCGGCAGCATCGCCTGGCGCCGGTCGGATAGCCCGTACCGAACCGAATATTCCCGCACCGACGGGAAGAAGCCGCCGTTCATCCGTTCGGCCTGCACCCTCAGCATCAGCACCGCGTCGGCGGCCGGCAGCTCCGCGTCGAAGTCATGGGAGACGGTGACCGGCCAGCCCTTGACCCCTACCGGCAGCAAAGTCGGCGGCGCCACCAGCACCACCTCGGCGCCCAGCGTGTCCAGCAGCATGACATTGGAGCGGGCGACCCGGCTGTGCAGGATGTCGCCGACGATCACGACGCGCCGGCCTTCGATGCCGCCGAGCCGCTGGCGCATGGTCAGGGCGTCCAGCAGCGCCTGCGTCGGATGCTCATGCGTGCCGTCCCCGGCGTTGATCACCGACGGGCCGTCGTCTTTGCCGCCGAAGGACGAAGTCCAGTCGGCAAGCAGGTGCGCGGCCCCGGACGCCGGGTGGCGGATGATCAGCGCGTCGGCGCCGGCCGCCCGCAGCGTCAGCGCGGTGTCGCGCAGTGACTCCCCCTTACCCACCGAGGATCCGGCCGCGCTGACGTTGATCACGTCGGCGCTCATCCACTTGCCGGCCACCTCGAACGACACCCGGGTGCGGGTGGAGTTCTCGTAGAACATCGTGACGACGGTGCGGCCGCGCAGCGTCGGCAGCTTCTTGATCTCGCGGCCCACCAGGGCCTGAGCGAACCGGTCGGCGTCGTCGAGGATGGCGGTGGCGTCCTCGCGGGTCAGGTCACCGGCGGCCAGCAGATGTCTGCTCATGTGTCACCGTCCCGGGAGATGACGACGCCGTCGCGACCGTCGTGCTCGCTCAGCAGCACGTGCACGCTCTCGTTGCGGGAGGTCGGCACGTTCTTGCCGACATAGTCGGCGCGCAGCGGCAGCTCGCGGTGGCCGCGGTCGACCAGCACGGCCAACTGCACAGCCCGCGGCCGGCCCACGTCGCGCAGGGCGTCCAGGGCGGAGCGCACCGAACGCCCGGAGTACAGCACGTCGTCGACCAGGATCACCAGCGTGTCGTCGATGCCGCCGGCCGGGATCGAGGTCGCCTCCAGCGGCCGGGGCGGCTTTTGCATGAGGTCGTCGCGATACAGGGTGATATCAAGCGCACCGTGCGCGACGTCAACCTTGCTGAATTCGCCGATGTCGGTGGCCAGGCGCTCGGCCAGGATCACGCCGCGGGTCGGGATTCCCAGCAGCACCACCCGCGGCGCGGACCGCCCCGGATCATCTAAAGCGGTCTTCTCGATGATCTGGTGCGCGATGCGGGAAATGGTGCGACCCACGTCGGCCGCCGACATCAATTCGCGGCCGGTGCCGGTGTCACCCGCAGCACCCATGCGAGACGTGACCTCCTTCTCCGCCTCTCTGGACGGATCGTTAAAGGATGTCGACTGCCCGGCAGCCTAGCATCCCGGCACCCGGGGCTCGCCGTCCGGTCGACGTGTCGCCGGCGTGATCTAGCATCGCAAGTATGTTCGATTTTAGCGCGTTTGCGGCGGCGGATCCGCACGCCGACGAGGCGGGGTTGATCGCGCGGATCGCCGGGCTGGAGCGGGTGAAGTCGGCGGCCGCCGCAGGTCAGGCGCGCGCGGCCGTGGCGTTGGATGCGTTGCGTCGGTCGAATGAGGCCGATGCCGGTGTGCCGGCGGCCCAGCGTGGCCGTGGGGTTGCCGGCGAGGTCGCGCTGGCGCGACGGGATTCTCCGGCCCGGGGTGGGAGACATCTGGGATTCGCTAAGGCTTTGGTGTGCGAGATGCCGCACACGCTCGCCGCGCTGGAGGCCGGGCGGCTGTCCGAGTGGCGGGCCACGCTGATCGTGCGGGAATCGGCTTGCCTGGACGTGGAGGACCGCCGCGCGCTCGATGCCGAGATCTGCGCCGACGGGTCGAAATTGGACGGGGTGGGTGATGCGGGGATCGCCGCGGCGGCCCGGGCGATCGCCTACCGGCTGAACGCGCAAGCGGTGGTGGATCGCGCCGCCAAGGCCGAATCCGAGCGCACGGTGACAATTCGGCCGACCCCCGACACCATGACCTGGGTGACGGCCTTACTCCCGGTGGCCAAAGGCGTGGCGGTCTATGCGGCGCTCAAGCGGGCGGCCGACACCACCTTCGACGACCGCACGCGGGGCCAGGTGATGGCCGACACGTTGGTCGAGCGAGTGACCGGGCGACCCGCCGACGCCGCCGAACCGATCGCGGTGAACCTGGTCCTGACGGATGAATCGCTGCTCGGCGGTGCCGATGACCCGGCCGATATCGGCGGCTACGGGCCCATCCCGGCGGCGGTGGCGCGGTCAATGGTGTCTAGCGCTCTCGCTGACCGACGCTCGCGCGCGACGCTGCGCCGGCTCTATGCCCACCCCCGTTCCAGGGCGCTGGTGGCCATGGAATCCCGGGCGCGACTGTTCCCGGCCGGGCTGGCCGCCTTCATCGAACTCCGCGATCAACGCTGCCGCACCCCTTACTGCGATGCGCCGATCCGCCACCGCGACCACGCGCAGCCGCATCGTCGCGGCGGACCGACCAGCGCGGCGAACGGACTCGGGTCGTGCGAGCGCTGCAACTATGCCAAGGAAGCAGCCGGCTGGCGCGTAAGCACCAAAGTTGATGAAAGCGGTTGTCACACAGCGGAATTCATCACACCCACCGGGATGCACTACCACTCCACCGCGCCACCATCGCCGGGTCCGCTCGAGATAGAAGTCAGTGAGGTAGAAACCAGGATCGTTATCACACTCACCGAACTTCACGCGGCCTAGGGCATCGGGTCGCCGCCAGCAAAATGTCGAACACCGCCCGCGGCACGTTTTGCCCCGCTTAGACTCGCCGCAGGCGGTGCGCGGTGATGAGCATGAATGCGGGGTGATGAGCATGAAGATGAATGCCGCTGTTCTATGGGAATTCAATCAGGAATGGAGCGTCGAGGAGGTAGACCTCGATGGCCCACAAGACGGCGAGGTCCTCGTGTCCTTCGAGGCCACCGGGCTCTGCCACTCCGATCATCACGTCCGGACCGGCGACCTTCCTGTGCCGCTGCCCATCGTGGGCGGCCACGAGGGTGCGGGCGTCGTGCAGGAAGTCGGCCCCGGTGTGAGCGCCTTGAAGGTCGGTGACCACGTGGTGGCATCTTTCCTTCCCGCGTGCGGGCGGTGCCGCTGGTGCGCCAGCGGCCAGCAGAACCTGTGCGACCAGGGCGCGATGCTCCTGGCCGGCACTCAGCTCGACGGCACGTACCGGCGCCGAGCCGGGGACCGCGATGTGGGCGCCGCGTGCCTGTTGGGCACGTTCGCCCAGTACGGCACCGTGCCGGAAACCTCGCTGGTGAAAATCGACGACGACGTTCCGCTGTCGCGCGCCTGCCTACTGGGCTGCGGCGTCGCCACCGGGTGGGGATCGGCGGTCAACACCGCCAACGTGAGCCCGGGCGACACCGTCGTGGTGATCGGCTGCGGAGGCATCGGCAGCGGCGCCATCCAGGGTGCGCGGCTGGCCGGCGCGGAAAAGATTGTGGTGGTCGACATCGTGGA
Organism: uncultured Actinomycetota bacterium; assembly: GCA_963703795.1. Classification (GTDB taxonomy): domain Bacteria; phylum Actinomycetota; class Actinomycetes; order Mycobacteriales; family Mycobacteriaceae; genus Mycobacterium. The sequence goes on from CAVPFT010000006.1 coordinate 113,318, forward strand.
AAGTAAGCGAGACAAGGCTTTCCAGTTCGGGGCAACTCATTTCGTCACTTCGATGGCCGAAGCCACCGCTTTGGTCGGCGACTTGACACGTGGCGTGATGGCCGACTCGGCCCTGCTGACGGTCGGAGTCGCGGAGGGCCCGATGATCGGCACGGCGCTGGACATCGTCCGCAAGGGGGGCGCCGTGGTGCTGACGGCACTGGCGTCGATGACCGACGTGACGCCGACCCTCCCGATGACGATGTTCACGCTGTTTCAAAAGCGGCTGCTGGGCAGTCTCTACGGCGAGGCCAACCCGCGCGCCGACATCCAGCGACTGTTGAGCCTGTACCGAGAGGGCAAGCTTCTGCTCGATGAAACGGTGACAGCGGAGTACAAACTCAACGACATCAACGAGGCGTACGACGATATGCTGGCAGGCCGCAACATTCGCGGCGTCGTGGTCCACGAGCATTAAGGCCCGGGACCGTCGCGCTAGGCTAGCTACCCCGCGGTGGCCACCCCACCGTGGGATACCAAGGCGCCCAAGGAGAATGTCATCGCGTGGCAGGAGGGCGGCTGGGTCCATGGTGACGTCCTCCACATCGGCTGCGGGCTCGGCGACAACGCCATCTACCTGGCCGAAAGCGGACACCTCTAGTGCAATATTGCCCGTTAATCCGACAATTCAACGGTGGCGAGTAGGAACCGGTCAGCACGCCCCTCATACCACCGGCGCCTGAACCACCGGGTGCAATGGTGCGATCCCAATTCGCGGGGGCGATCACATAGTGAGCGCCAGATTACGCAAGGTGCTATTCCACGTGTGCAAGCCAAATTCCCCCACCGGCAAGTCAATTCGAGCCTCCAATCGGATAGCTGCGGGATGCTCGCGTTGGTGATCGTGAAGTGGGCGATGAAACCGGTCTGCCACGTCGATGTCACCGACAACGTCGCCGTGGCCGCAGCCGCATGAGCTATGGGGGTGCTGGCGAGTCCGAGGATGGCAATTATCAATGCAGACACGGTTACGTGAAGCGCTGTGCGCCAGCGCTTCACGTAATTGTTCAGTCCGGCCATAGCAGCCAACACTGAAGCCAAACAGGCGATATCGACCCTCGCATCGCGGGTAAGCTGCCGTACCTTTGCTCAACCGAAACCGTTATGGAATTTTGGCCTCGAACACGGCCGCCGACACCAACTCGCGGCCGGTGCCGGTGTCACCCGCGTCCCAGTCGTCCAGCAAAGCCGTCCCTGACCCGGAACGCGTCGAGCGACGCCTGACGCGGCGGCGACAGCGGCACCTTCCGCGCACGATCTCCAGCGCCGTGCGCTTCGCCAGCCATACCGCGTCCCTGTCAATCAGCGCGGCCGTCCCGCTCGCGGCGCGCAGCGGGTTGCCCAGGGCGGTCAGCCGCGTACGTTCAGGAAGATTAAGCTCCGCGAACTCCGGGATGTCCTCGATGCGGAGGTACAGCGGGCTGATCCAGCGGCGGCC
>CAVPFT010000007.1:0-81266 GCA_963703795.1 uncultured Actinomycetota bacterium
AAGACGACAAGCCGATCACCCGGCCCCCTTGCCGATGCTGACGTCGCCGACAAGCCCTTCGGTAAGCCGTTGCGGAGCAAGCAAATTGACGGCCAGCACGGCATCCCAGCGGGCGTCGTCCATGTTGGCCAGCAGCTTGTCGCGGGTGATGCCGGCGTTGTTGACCAGTACATCGGCGTGCCCCGCGTAGTGGTCGCGCAGGTGCTCGGTGATCTTGTCGACGGCGTCTTCGGCGGTGACGTCGAACACAACGCGGTGCCCCCGACCCGGCTGGCGGTTTCGGCCAATGCCTCGGCGGCGGACCTCCATGTCGATCGCGACCACGCGGGCGCCGTCGCGGGCGAACACCTCGGCGATCGTCGCACCGATGCCCCGGGCGGCGCCCGTCACGATGGCGACCTTGCCGTCCAGCGGCCGTTCCCAGTTGGCCGGCGGTGTCGAGTCGGCGTCCCCGACATAGAACACCTGGCCGTCCACGTAGGCCGACTTGGCCGACAGGATGAACCGCATGGTGGATTCCAGGCCCGTGGCGGCGGGTTTGGCATCCGGGGACAGGTACACCAGCGCCACGGTGGCGCCGTTGCGCAGTTCCTTGCCCAGCGAGCGGGTAAAGCCCTCCAGCGCGCGCTGCGCGATCCGCTCGTCGGTGCCCGGCGCCGCGTCGGGGGTGGTGCCGACGACCACGACGCGGGCGTTGTGGCCCACATTGCGCAGCACGGGCGTGAAGAATTCGTGCAAGGCCTTCAGTCCGGGCGGTGCCGTGATGCCGGTGGCGTCGAAGACCAGCCCGCCAAACTGGTCGGCCCAGCGGCCGCCGAGGTTGTTGCCCACCAGGTCGTAGTCCTTGTCCAGCGCCGCGCGCAGCGGCTCGACCAGCCTGCCCTCACCACCGATCAGCAGGGATCCGGGCAGCGGCGCATCGCCGGGCCGATAGCGGCGAAGTGTCTGGGGCTGCGGAATACCGAGTTGCTTTGCCAGGAACGATCCGGGGCCGGAGTTGGCCACCTGCGAGAGCAGGTCGGACGAGACTTTGGGAGCCACTGAGCTGCCTTCCATGCTTTCAAGGTCGCGATTGGGGTATACCGCAACCGTATCGGGGACGAACTTACTTCAGAGTAAGAACAGTGGGTAGGATGGCCCCCGACGGCCGATTCAAACTGATGACCGGAGATCAATCGTGGCCCCTGCAACCTCTACGACCAGACGACCCGTCGTCGTGCTGGGCGGCAACCGCATCCCGTTCGCAAGATCGGACGGCGCCTACGCCGAGGCGTCCAACCAGGACATGTTCACCGCGGCTCTCGACGGCCTGGTGGACCGCTTCGGGCTGTCCGGCGAACGACTGGGCGCGGTGGTCGGCGGCGCGGTGCTCAAGCACAGCCGCGACTTCAACCTGACGCGCGAATGTGTGCTGGGCTCCGAATTGTCTTCGTACACGCCGGCGTTCGACATTCAGCAGGCATGCGGGACGGGCCTGCAGGCGGCGATCGCCGCGGCCGACGGCATCGCGGCGGGCCGCTACGAGGTGGCCGCCGCCGGCGGGGTGGACACCACCTCCGACCCGCCGATCGGGCTGGGCGACGACCTGCGTCGCAACCTGCTGAGGTTGCGTCGGGCCAAGTCCAATCTGCAGCGGCTGAAGCTGGTGGGCACGTTGCCCGCCGCTCTCGGGATGGAGATCCCCGCCAACTCCGAGCCGCGCACCGGGCTGTCGATGGGCGAGCACGCGGCGATCACCGCCAAACAAATGGGGATCAAACGCGTCGACCAGGACGAGCTGGCCGTTGCCAGCCATCGGAACATGGCCGCCGCCTACGATCGGGGCTTCTTCGACGACCTGGTCACGCCGTTTCTGGGGCTGTACCGGGACGACAATCTCCGGCCGAACTCCAGCGCTGAGAAGCTCGCCACGCTGCGCCCGGTTTTCGGCGTGAAGTCCGGCGACGCGACGATGACGGCCGGCAACTCCACCCCGCTCACCGACGGCGCGTCGGTCGCGCTGTTGGCCTCCGAGGATTGGGCGGCCGCCCGTTCGCTCGCCCCGCTGGCCTACCTGGTCGATGCGGAGACCGCCGCGGTCGACTATGTCAACGGACGTGACGGCCTGCTGATGGCGCCGACCTACGCGGTGCCCCGGCTTTTGGCCCGCAATGGGCTGGGACTGCAGGATTTTGATTTCTACGAGATCCACGAGGCTTTCGCGTCGGTGGTGCTGGCGCATCTGCAGGCGTGGGAGTCGGAGGAGTACTGCAAGGAGCGGCTGGGTCTGGACGCCGCGCTCGGGTCGATCGATCGCTCCAAGCTCAATGTCAACGGTTCGTCTTTGGCCGCCGGCCACCCCTTCGCGGCAACCGGCGGCCGGATTCTCGCACAGGCGGCCAAGCAGCTCGCCGAGAAAAAGGCGGAGCAGAAGGGCGGTCGGTCTGGGACGCCCGTTCGAGCGCTGATCTCGATCTGCGCCGCGGGCGGGCAGGGCGTGGCCGCGATTCTGGAGGCCTGACCGCCCGGCCGGGCGGGCGAATGATTCTCGTCACATCGGGTTACCAAAGACGACGGTTGGGTACCCAAACGTCCGGATAGCCCCGTGCTGCGGTCTGACCCCCCGACCCCGACGGCAACACGGGGCATCCCTGAATCGGCCGCCGGTCAGCGGACCGGCGTGCGAAATGGGCCGCCGCTGGACTGAGGGGATCCAGCGGCGGTCTTTTTCGTAGCTCGCCATAGACGCAAGGTCCCCCGCTTCAACGTGGAAGCGGGGGACCTTGTACCTGCGCTCTGGCTGATTAGCCGACTTCTCCTCAGCCGCAGCGCGGCTGCATCGTCGTCGGCTGTTAGAAGGCGGCTTCGTCGAGCTCCATGATGTCGTTGTCGAGCGTCTCGATCACCTCGCGGGTGCTGGTCAGCAGCGGCAGGAAGTTCTTTGCGAAGAACGATGCCACCGCGATCTTGCCCTCGTAAAAGGACCGCTCGGCGCCGCTGGCGCCGGCGTCGAGCGCCGCCACGGCCACCGCCGCCTGACGCTGCAGCAACCAGCCGATGACCAGGTCGCCGACGCTCATCAGGAAGCGCACCGAACCCAGGCCCACCCTGTAGAGGCTGGTGACGTCTTGCTGGGCCGCCATCAGGTAGCCGGTCAGCGTCGCCGCCATCGCCTGGACGTCTTCCAGCGCCGTGCCCAGCAGCGCGCGCTCGGTCTTGAGCCGCCCGTTGCCGGATTCGCTGTTCACGAACTCCTGGATCTGGCCCGACACGTGGGCCAGCGCCACACCCTTGTCGCGGACGATCTTGCGGAAGAAGAAGTCCTGCGCCTGGATGGCGGTGGTGCCCTCGTACAGGGAGTCGATCTTGGCGTCCCGGATGTACTGCTCGATCGGGTAGTCCTGCAGGAAGCCGGACCCGCCGAACGTCTGCAGGCTTTCGGTCAGCTTCGCGTAGGCCTGCTCGGAGCCGACCCCCTTGACCAGGGGCAGCATCAGGTCGTTGACCTTGACGGCCAGGTCGGCGTCAACGTCGTGCAGTGCCTTGGCAACCGCAGCGTCCTGGTAGGTCGCGGTGTAGAGGTACAGCGCGCGCAGACCCTCGGCGTAGGCCTTCTGGGTCATCAGCGACCGGCGCACGTCGGGGTGATGCGTGATCGTCACCCGCGGCGCGGTCTTGTCGGTCATCTGGGTCAGGTCGGCGCCCTGCACCCGGGACTTGGCGTACTCCAGGGCGTTCAGGTAGCCGGTCGACAGGGTCGCGATCGCCTTGGTGCCGACCATCATGCGGGCCTGCTCGATGACCTCGAACATCTGCGCGATGCCGTGGTGCACCTCGCCGACCAGCCAGCCCTTGGCGGGCACGTCGTGCTGGCCGAGCGACAACTCACAGGTCGCCGAGACCTTCAGGCCCATCTTGTGCTCGACGTTGGTGACGAACACGCCGTTACGCTCGCCGATCTCGCCGGTCTCGAAGTCGAACAGGAACTTGGGCACGAAGAACAGCGAGAGCCCCTTGGTGCCGGGGCCGGCGCCCTCGGGGCGGGCCAGCACCAGGTGGAAGATGTTCTCGAACAGGTCACCCGAGTCACCCGAGGTGATGAAGCGCTTCACGCCGTCGATGTGCCAGGAGCCGTCCTCCTGCTTGACGGCCTTGGTCCGGCCGGCGCCCACATCCGAGCCGGCGTCCGGCTCGGTGAGCACCATGGTCGATCCCCAGCCGCGCTCGGCGGCAATCACGGCCCATTTCTTCTGCTCCTCGGTGCCGAGGTGGTAGAGGATCTGGGCGAAACCTGCGCCGCCGGCGTACATCCAGACCGCCGGGTTGGCGCCCAGCAGGTGCTCGTGCAGCGCCCACAGCAGCGCCTTGGGCAACGGAGTGCCGCCGAGCGCCTCGTCGAGACCGACCTTGTCCCAACCGGCCTCCTGGACCGCGCGGACTGACTTCTTGAAAGGTTCGGGCAGCGTCACCGAGTGCGTCGCGGGGTCGAAAACCGGCGGGTTGCGGTCGCCCTCGACGAACGAGGCGGCGACGGGCCCCTCAGCCAGTCGGCTGATCTCGTTCAGCATTTCCTGGGCGGTGTCGGCGTCTATATCGCTGTACTCGCCTTGACCTAACGTCTTGTCAACGCCCAATACCTCGAACAGGGTGAATACCTGGTCACGGACGTTGCTCTTGTAGTGGCTCACTACGTTCCTCCTCGTTGAGAATGCCACCTGTGGTTGGGCACTAGCATAAGTTACCCACCAGTAACACGATTAAAATATAACCGTTAGGCAGCCCAACGCAAGCGAGTGTGAGCTACATTGCACCGCCTAATTAACCAACCGGTTGGGAAGGCGGGCGTCGGGCGACTGATATCCCTGTGACCTGCGACGATTGCGGACCTATGACGGATGTGGGGCGCGTCACTGCGTTGCCTGTGGTGGACCTGCGGGCGGAGTCGAGCCAACTGCGGCAAGGCCTGCGCGAGGCCGCTCACAAGGTGGGGTTCTGCTATCTGACCGGCCACGGCGTGCCCCAAGGGCTTGCCGGCAGACTGCTCGCGGCGGCACGCCGGCTGTTCGGCCTGCCGGACGCCGACAAGGACGCCGTCGCGATGGTGCGCAGCCCGCATTTCCGCGGCTACACCCGACTGGGTGGCGAGCTGACCCGGGGCCGGGTGGACTGGCGCGAACAGATCGACATCGGGCCCGAGCGCCCCCCGATCGGCGGGCCCGGCAAGCCGGACTACCTGTGGCTGCAGGGCCCAAACCAGTGGCCGGCCGCGGTGCCCGAGTTGCCCCGGATCATCGATGAGTGGGATGCGGCGCTGTCCACGGTGGCCCGCGCCCTGCTCCGACATTGGGCGGCCTCGCTGGGCAGCCCCCCGAACGTGTTCGACTGCGGCCTTCGCCGACACGCCCGCGACGCTGATCAAGATCGTCCGGTACCCCGCCCGCGCGGCAAGCCCACAGGGCGTGGGTGCGCACCGCGACGCCGGGGTGCTCACGCTGCTGCTGGCCGAGCCAGGCAGCCGCGGCCTGCAGGTGCGGCGTGGCACGGGCGGCGACCCGGACGATGGGTGGGTCGACGTGCCGCCGCTGGACGGCGCCTTCGTCGTCAACATCGGTGAGCTGCTCGAGGTCGCCACCGGCGGCTATCTGAGGGCGACGGAGCACCGGGTGAATCTGGACGGGTCGGGGGTCGAGCGGATTTCGGTGCCGTACTTCTTCAATCCGCGGCTGGACGCGCAGCTCCCGGTGCTGTCGCTGCCCGAAGAATTAGCGGCGCGCGCCGGCAGAAGGGACGACCCGTCGGATCCGATCTTCTCGGTCTACGGCCGCAACGCCTGGAAGAGCAGATTGCGGGCCCACCCGGATGTAGCCGCCGCGCACGGGTACTCGGCGAGGTAGGGTCGGGCAGGAGAATGGCGTTCTCGGTTCAAGGGAGCGAATGAAGTCCGGTGAATTCCACGAACAAGCTGACACCGTCCACACTTCGTGAGGCCTTCGGCCACTTCCCTTCCGGGGTGGTGGCCATCGCCGCCGAAGTCGAAGGGGTCCGGGAAGGCCTGGCGGCCAGCACCTTTGTCCCCGTCTCGCTCGAGCCGCCGCTGGTGTCGTTCTGTGTGCAGAACACCTCGACGACGTGGCCCAAGCTCAAGGGTTTGCCGATGCTGGGCATCAGCGTGCTCGGCGAGGCCCATGACGAGGCCGCACGCGCGTTGGCCGCCAAGACCGGAGACCGGTTCGCCGGCCTCGAGACGGTGTCCTATACCAGCGGCGCGGTCTTCATCAAGGGCACCGGCCTGTGGCTGGAGAGCGCGATCGAGCAACTGATCCCGGCCGGGGACCACACCATCGTGGTTTTGCGAGTCGCGGAGGTGGCGGTGGACGCCGAAGTGGCGCCAATCGTGTTTCACCGCAGCATGTTCCGCCGACTGGGCGTCTGAGCCGCCCCGTTACGCATCGAGACTGCGACCACCGCGCACAATCCGGAAATCGAGCGCGCTGGGCGCAGAATCGGCGCGCTGATCGCAGGCTCGATGCTTGCTTCGGGCGGTGTCGTCGCTGCTTAGGGGCGGTGGCCGAGCTCTTCCCGATAGCCGTCGATCCGCCGCTCGATTTCGGCGGCATCGTCATGCCGGCCTTCTTTGTGCGCGAGTTCGGCGCGGACCGACAGCTCGCGGATCGCGGTTCGAATGTCTTTAATGCTGGTGGTTCCTCGCATGGGTTTGGGGTACCCGATGCCGCCGGGACTTAACGCCACGCGCGCACCAGCCCTGTCCCACCGCATCGCGAGTTCGGCGTCGGGAATTCTTTGGGGCTGCTGTTCGGCCTACCTGGGTTTAACGGGTTGACCTGAGAAGTCGAAGCCGTCGGCGAGCGCCTAGCGGCGGAACAGCTTGTTACCCAGCCATACCACCGGATCGTATTTGCGATCCGCGACCCGCTCTTTCATCGGGATCAGCGCGTTGTCGGTGATCTTGATGTGTTCCGGGCACACCTCGGTGCAGCACTTGGTGATGTTGCAGTAGCCCAGGCCGTGCTCTTCCTGCGCCTGGTTGCGCCGATCCAGCGTGTCCAGCGGGTGCATCTCCAGTTCGGCGATGCGCATCAAGAACCGCGGCCCGGCGAACGCCTTCTTGTTTTCTTCATGGTCGCGCACCACGTGGCAGACGTTCTGGCACAGGAAGCACTCGATGCACTTGCGGAACTCCTGCGAGCGCGCGACGTCGACCTGCGCCATCCGGTATTCCCCGGGTTGCAGTTCCTTGGGCGGCGCGAATGACGGTATCTCGCGGGCCTTTTCGTAGTTGAAGGAGACATCGGTGACCAGATCACGAATCACCGGGAAGGTCCGCAGCGGCGTCACGGTCACGACCTCGTCCTCGGCGAACGTCGACATCCGGGTCATGCACATCAACCGGGGGTAGCCGTTGACCTCCGCAGAGCACGATCCGCACTTGCCCGCCTTGCAGTTCCAGCGCACCGCGAGGTCGGGCGTCTGGGTCTGCTGCAGGCGATGGATGATGTCGAGCACCACCTCGCCCTCGTTGACCTCGACCGTGAAGTCCTGCAGCGCGCCGCCGGCTTCGTCGCCGCGCCACACCCTCATAGTGGCGTTGTAGCTCATTAGCCTCTCCGTCCTGGGTGGTCGGCCAGCTCTTCGTCGGTGTAGTACTTCTCCAGCTCGGAGATCTCGAAGAGCTCCAGCAGATCGGGCCGCATCGGTACCTGGTCTTCGTGCGTGATGGCGATGTCGGGGATCACCTCGTCGCCGCCGGCCGCGCGGCAGACCAGCAACTGCTTGCGCCAGGACGAGTCCATCGACGGGTGGTCGTCGCGGGTGTGACCACCACGGCTCTCGGTGCGCTCCAGCGCGGCCTTGGCGACGCATTCGCAGACGAGCAGCATGTTGCGCAGGTCGATGGCCAGGTTCCAGCCGGGGTTGTACTGCCGATGCCCCTCAACGTGGAGGTTCTTGAACTCGCTCGCGGAGTTTGTCGAGCCGGCCGAGCGCCTCGGTGATCTCTTCCGACTTGCGGATGATGCCCACCAGATCGTTCATCGACTGTTGCAGTTCCAACTGCAAGGTGTAGGGGTTCTCGGCCGCGCTGCCGTTCGTCGGCCCCTCGAAGGGGGCCAGCGCCATCTTTGCCGCGGTGTCGACGGCGCCTTGGGCGACCGATGGCCGGCTGCTCAACGCGCGCACGTAGTCGGCGGCGCCCAGGCCGGCGCGCCGGCCGAACACCAGCAGGTCCGACAGCGAGTTGCCGCCCAGCCGGTTGGAGCCGTGCATGCCGCCGGAGCACTCGCCGGCGGCGAAGAGCCCGGGGACCGTGGCCGCGCCCGTGTCGGCGTCAACCTCCACACCGCCCATCACGTAGTGACAGGTGGGCCCGACTTCCATTGGCTCCTTGGTGATGTCGACCCCGGCCAGCTCCATGAACTGGTGGTGCATCGACGGCAGGCGCCGCTTGATCTCCTCGGGCGTCAACCGCGACGCGATGTCGAGGAACACCCCGCCGTGCGGGCTGCCCCGGCCGGCCTTGACCTCCGAGTTGATCGCGCGCGCGACCTCGTCGCGCGGCAGCAGGTCCGGCGTGCGACGGGCCGAGTCGTTGTCCTTGAGCCACTGGTCGGCTTCTTGTTCCGTCTCGGCGTACTGGCCCTTGAACACCGGCGGGATGTAGTCGAACATGAAGCGCTTGCCGTCGGAGTCTTTCAGCACCCCGCCGTCGCCGCGCACCCCCTCGGTGACGAGGATTCCTTTCACACTCGGCGGCCACACCATGCCCGTCGGGTGGAACTGGATGAACTCCATGTTGATCAGTGACGCGCCCGCGCGCAGCGCCAGGGCGTGGCCGTCGCCGGTGTACTCCCACGAGTTCGAGGTCACCTTGAACGACTTGCCGATTCCGCCGGTGGCCAGAACCACGGCGGGGGCCTCGAACACGACGAACCGGCCGGTGTCGCGCCAGTAACCGAACGCCCCGGCGATCCTGTCACCGTCCTTGATCAGCTCGGTGATCGCGCATTCGGCGAACACCCGGATGCGCGCCTCGTAGTCGCCGGTTTCGGCGTAGTCCTCTTGCTGCAGCGAGACGATCTTCTGCTGCATGGTCCGGATCAGCTCCAGGCCGGTGCGGTCGCCGACGTGCGCCAGTCGCGGGTAGGTGTGCCCGCCGAAGTTGCGCTGGCTGATCTTGCCGTCCTTGAGGCGGTCGAACAGCGCGCCGTAGGTCTCCAGCTCCCAGACCCGGTCCGGGGCCTCTTTGGCGTGCAGCTCGGCCATCCGCCAGTTGTTCAGGAACTTCCCACCGCGCATCGTGTCGCCGAAGTGGGTCTTCCAGTTGTCCTTCGGGTTGGTGTTGCCCATCGACGCCGCGCAGCCGCCCTCGGCCATCACCGTGTGGGCCTTGCCGAACAGCGACTTGGACACCACCGCGACCCTGAGACCGCGCTCGCGGGCTTCGATGACCGCGCGCAATCCCGCGCCGCCGGCACCGATCACGACCACGTCGTAGGAGTGCCGTTCGACCTCAGTCATTAAAACCTCGCTCAGCTAAATTTGGTAACTCTGAATTGGCTTAGTGGCCAATGAATCTCAGGTCCGGGATGGTGCCGCTGGCCACGAGCGCGACGTAGAAGTCGGTGAGCATCAGCGTCCCGAGCGTGATCCACGCGTACAGCTTGTGCCTGGTGTTGAGCCGGCTGACCTGGGTCCAGATCCAGTACCGCACAGGGTGTTTGGAGAAATGCTTGAGCCGACCTCCGGTGACGTGCCGGCAGGAATGACAGGAAATGGTGTAGACCCACAGCATGATGACGTTGCCGAGCAGGATCACGTTGCCCAGGCCGAAGCCGAATCCACCCGGTCCGGTCTCGGAATGGAACGCGACGACCGCGTCGTAGGTGTTGATCACCGAGATGATTCCGGCGACGTAGAAGAAGTACCGGTGTGTGTTCTGGATGACCAGCGGGAGCTTGGTCTCGCCGGTGTAGTGGGCGCGCGGCTCGGCCACACCGCACGCGGTAGGGGACTGCCACACCGTGCGGTAGTAGGCGCCGCGGTAGTAGTAGCAGGTCAGCCGGAACAGCAGCAGGAACGGCAGCGTCAGCGCCGCGTACGGCACAAACCACCAGTTCGGCAGGATCTGCGGCCAGAACTCGCTGGCCGCACCGCAGGCCTTGCTCATGCACGGCGAGTAGAACGGCGTCAGGTAGTGATACTGCGGAACGAAGAAGTAAGCCTTCTGCAGCCCGCGCGCCGTCGCATAGATAAGGAATGCGGCGAAGCCCAGGTCCACCCGCAACGGCGACAACCACCACCGGTCGGTGCGAAGCGTCTTTTCGGCTATCCGTGCGCGGGTGGGTGAAAAGACGCCGGAGTCAGCACGACTCGCAGTGGGTGCGCTCATCTAGTGTTCCTCTTCGAACGGGCTGTCTCGTCGAAGGGTACACAGAGAGAACCCCCTCAGTTACGGGGGGCTTAGGTTGTCAGGACCGGTTGTGACCTCCGACACCCTCGTCGTCGACATCGCGCCAGAAGTCGGTGTCGTATTGGGTGTCGGGAATGCCGATCTTGTCGCCGGACTGCTGCACGGTGGCGCGGGCGAGATCCAATTCGGAGACGTCGGTGTCGAGTAATTGGATGTCACTGAGGATCCGGTCGGCGTCGATGACGATGCGACGCATCGCCGGGCTGTCGCCGTATCGCGCCTTCAAAGAGCTCACGCACCGCCGCAGGCCGCCGATGAGGTCGTGCAGTTCGGCGAGTTCAGTAGCGGGGCGCGTCAACGGATCTCCTAGGACAGGCGGTGTTATGGATCACAGTACGCCCTCGATACTATCCACAGCGCAGGCCCGATGTCAGACAGGTCACTTCGCGCGACGCAGGGAGCAAACACCCCATGGCAGGTCAAACCATCGCCGAACGCGCTACCGCGCTGCTCGAGCTGCACCAGCCGGGAAACCCCGTGATCCTGCCGACGGTATGGGACGCCTGGTCGGCGCGGCTGGCCACGGACGCCGGATTTGCGGCACTCACGGTGGGTAGCCATCCGCTGGCCGACTCGATCGGCAAGCCGGACGGCGAGGGCATGTCGTTCGACGACGTGCTGACCCGCGTTGCCCAAATCACCGCCGCCGTCGACGTCCCGGTGTCCGTGGACATCGAATCGGGGTACGGGCAGCCGGCGGCGCGCCTGATCGAGGGCCTGCTGAGCGTGGGCGCGGTGGGGCTCAACATCGAGGACACCGTGCACTCGGAGGGCAAGCGGCTGCGGTCGGCCGGCGAACACGCCGAATTGGTTGGCGCCCTGCGGGCGGCCGCCGACGCGGCCGGGGTGCATGTCGTGGTCAACGCCCGCACCGATTTGTTCCTGCGGCGCGACGGTGACGACTCGGATCGCGTCGAAAGGGCCATGGCGCGGCTGACCGAGGCCGCCGCGGCCGGTGCGGATGTCCTTTATCCGGTCGGCCACCACGACCCGGAAACGTTGCGGCGCTTGGCCGCTGACCTACCACTGCCGATCAACGCGATCGCGCTGCCCGACCGGGCCGACCCGGCCTCGTTCGGTCCGCTGGGCGTAGCCCGGATCAGCTTCGGCCCCTATCTGCAGGCCGCGCTCGCGGGCCGGGCGCAGGAGCTGCTGGCCCGCTGGGGATGACCTGAAAACCGTGAGGAGTGGCAATGTGATGCCGCACACAATGAACCGCATCGACATCGCAACCGGTGTGGAGTTCGACGAGTTCAGGTCGGCTTTCGAGAAAGCCGCACCGCCGTTCGATCAGGCGTCGGCGCAGGACATCATCGAACGCGGTGGCACCTGGGACGAAATCTGTACGGCGGCGGCGATCAATGCCCCGAACGGCCTGATGGTCTACGCGACGATCGATGCGCTTCCCCTGCTGCGCCTCGCCGGCCACACGACAAAAGCGGTGGAGTATCTGCTCGGCAACCACACGATCGCCGAAACCATGTTCCGTCACGACCCGAGGGCGCTGCTGTACGCGCCCCTGCGGGTGCTGGTCTACGCCGACGACGACGGCGCTGCGGTCTTCTCGATGGACCAGCCCAGCGCGGCGTTCGGCAGCCTGGGCATCGCCGAGGTGACCAAGGTGGGTGAGGATCTCGACCGTAAGGTGGTAAACCTGTTGCGCGTCATCGGAATCGATGCCGCTCGGGCGTTCGCCCAGTAACGCGCGAACGTCGAGTTGTTGGGCGGTTTGCCCCGCAATTTTGCCCAACAACTCGACGTTCGGTGGGGTAGTTACTACTTCGTGATCGCGATGCGCTGCGCCTGAGCCGCGGCTGGGTCCTTAAAGGCGCCGGTGACCCGCACCGTTAACACACCGGCGTCGTACGAAGCCGTGATGGCCTCGCCGGTGACGTGCGCGGGCAGCTGGAACGACCGACGGAACGATCCGTACCGGATCTCACGCAGGGTGCGCCCGTCTCCCTCCTCGGCGTGCTCGTCGCGATGTTCGCCGTGGATCACCAGGCGGCCCTTGTCGACCTCGACCTTGACGTCTTTCTCGACGTCGACACCCGGCAGCTCCAAGCGGACCACTGCGTCGTCGCCGTCCTTGACGATCTCGGCAGCGGGCCTGAAACCACTGGCTACTGGCTTGAACCAGTCCGCCGTCGCGGCAGGGCCGAAAACGTCGCGCAACCACCGGTCGGTGTCCCAGGCCGGTCGCGACCACACGGTCAGGTTGCTCATGAGAATCTCCTTCTGCTTCGTTGTGAGTTAGCTGTGACCGGCGCCTGGCCGGTCGGCTGTATCTACAAACTTGAGTCGACCACGCTTAAGTTCCATTCGGGTGTTCGCCCGCAGCGAACAGTGTCACAGCGGCCGGTGTGAGGTGTGAGGGCGCCGTCATACGGGCGTCACATTCAGCGTTTTTTCCTTAATTTGGCGGCCCTACCCTCGTGGCATGGCCCAATCGGAGATTGCGCGCGCCCACTGCGGCGCGCGTCACGTCATCGTGGTCGGGCATGGCATGGTGGGCCACCGGCTGGTGGAGGCTCTCCGCGCCCGCGACACCGAGGGATCTTGGCGCGTCACGGTTTTGGCCGAGGAATCCGACGCGGCGTACGACCGCGTTGGCCTGACGTCCTACACCGAAAGCTGGGACCGGGCACTGCTGGCCCTGCCGGGCAACGACTACGCCGGTGACGAGCGGGTTCGGTTGCTGCTGAATGCGCGGGTCACCGAAATCGACCGCGCGACAAAGTCTGTGGTCACCGCCGACGGCCAACGGCACAGCTACGACGCCCTGGTGCTGGCCACCGGATCCTATGCTTTCGTCCCGCCGGTCCCCGGCCACGACCTGCCCCTCTGCCACGTTTACCGCACGCTCGACGACCTCGACGCGATCCGCGCCGGCGCCCGGCGCGCGCTCGACGCCGGTCACGTGGGCGCGGGCGTGGTTGTCGGCGGCGGCCTGTTGGGACTCGAAGCCGCCAACGCGCTGCGCCAGTTCGGGTTGCAGACGCACGTCATCGAGATGATGCCGCGATTGATGGCCCAGCAGATCGACGAGGGCGGCGGGGCGCTGCTGGCCAGGATGGTCACCGAGCTCGGCATCGCGGTGCACGTCGGGACGGGCACGGAATCGATCGAATCCGTTGCACATTCGGACGGCTCGGCATCGGTGCGGGTAAGTCTGACCGACGGCGGGGTTATCGATGCCGGCGTGGTGATCTTCGCGGCGGGCATCCGGCCGCGCGACGAACTGGCGGCGGCCGCGGGATTGACACTCGCCGGGCGGGGCGGCGTGCTAACCGACTTGTCCTGCCGGACAAGCGATCCCGATATCTACGCGGTTGGTGAGGTCGCCGCGATCGAGGGGACGGTGCTACGGCCTGGTCGGGCCCGGTTACACCTCCGCCGAGGTGGTGGGGGACCGGTTGCTTGGGGGCGCCGCGGAATTCCCCGAAGCGGACCTGTCGACAAAGCTGAAACTGCTGGGTGTCGACGTCGCCAGCTTCGGCGACGCGATGGGCGTGACCGAGAACTGTCTTGAGGTCGCCATCAACGACGCGGTGAACCGGACCTACGCCAAACTGGTGCTGTCCGACGACGCCAAAACCCTTCTCGGAGGGGTGCTGGTGGGCGATGCCTCCTCGTACGGGGTGTTGCGGCCCATGGTCGGGAGCGAGCTGCCGGGGGATCCGCTCGCTCTGATCGCCCCCGCCCAGTCCGGTGAGGGGGCGGGCTTGGGCGTTGGGGCGCTGCCGGATTCGGCGCAGATCTGCTCGTGCAACAACGTTACGAAGGGCGGTCTGAAGTCGGCGATCGCGGGCGGCTGCGCCGATGTTCCCGCGCTCAAGTCGTGCACGGCCGCCGGCACCTCGTGCGGATCGTGCGTGCCCCTGCTCAAGCAGCTGCTGGAAGCCGAGGGCGTGCAACAGTCCAAGGCGCTCTGCGAGCACTTCGGCCAGTCACGGGCGGAGCTGTTCGAGATCATTTCCGCCACCGAGATCCGGACCTTCTCGGGCCTGTTGGAGCGCTTCGGCCGCGGAAAGGGTTGCGACATCTGCAAACCCGTGGTCGCTTCCATACTGGCCTCCACCGGGTCCGACCACATTCTCGACGGCGAGCAAGCCTCGCTGCAGGATTCCAACGATCATTTCCTGGCCAACATTCAAAAGAACGGCAGCTACTCGGTGGTGCCGCGGGTCCCCGGCGGTGACATCAAACCGGAGCATCTGATCCTGATCGGCCAGATCGCCCAGGATTTCGGGCTTTACACCAAGATCACCGGCGGCCAGCGCATCGACATGTTCGGCGCCCGGGTGGACCAGTTGCCGCAGATCTGGAAGCGGCTGGTCGAGGGCGGCATGGAATCCGGCCACGCCTACGGCAAGGCGTTGCGCACCGTGAAGAGCTGCGTGGGCAGTGATTGGTGCCGCTACGGCCAGCAGGATTCGGTGCAGCTGGCCATCGATCTGGAATTGCGGTATCGCGGCCTGCGTGCGCCGCACAAGATCAAGCTCGGCGTCTCGGGGTGCGCGCGGGAGTGCGCCGAGGCGCGCAGCAAGGACGTGGGCGTCATCGCCACCGAAAAGGGTTGGAACCTTTACGTCGGCGGCAACGGCGGTATGACTCCCAAACACGCGCAGCTGTTGGCCGGTGACTTGGACACCGAGACGCTGGTCCGCTACATCGATCGGTTCCTGATGTACTACATCCGAACGGCCGATCGGCTGCAACGCACTGCGCCGTGGGTCGAATCGCTGGACGGCGGCCTGGATCACGTGCGCGAGGTCGTCTGCGACGACTCGCTGGGTCTGGCCGGTGAATTCGAGGCCGCAATGGATCGGCATGTGCAGAACTACAAGTGCGAATGGAAGGGCGTGCTGGAGGATCCCGACAAGCTGTCGCGGTTCGTCTCCTTCGTCAACGCCCCCGACGCCGTCGACTCGACGGTGGCATTCACCGAGCGTGCCGGGCGCAAAGTGCCTGTGCCCATTGGCATGCCGCGGGTCCGATCAGAAGTCTCCAGGAGAGGCCAGGAGGAACTGTGACAGTTCTCAACGACATTCAGGTGTGGACGACCGCGTGCACATACGATCACCTCATTCCGGGGCGTGGCGTCGGTGTGCTCCTCGACGACGACTCGCAGGCGGCATTGTTCCGGCTGGACGACGGGTCGGTGCACGCCATCGGGAACGTCGATCCGTTTTCCGGGGCGGCGGTCCTGTCACGGGGGATCGTCGGAGACCGCGGGGGCCGCGCTACCGTCCAATCCCCAATTCTGAAGCAGGCTTTCGCGCTCGAAGACGGTTCCTGCCTGGACGACCCCCGGGTCTCGGTGCCGGTGTATCAGGTACGCGTCACATCCTCGGGCCACATCCAGATCGGGCGGATCGCACCCCCCACGGTGCTCAGCGCGTGATGTCGCCGACCAGGTAGCGCTGCATCGTCGGGCCGATCGCGTCAACGAGCGCATCGACCGACATCGAGTGCAGCGGCTCGGAGCGCACCCCATAGCGCATGATGCCCAGGCCCACCAGCTGGGAGGCGCACAACGACGCCCGCACGGCGGCCTTGTCGGCTCCCAGCGTTTTCAACAGCGGGCCGAAGAACGGGCCGACGAACATGTTCTCCACGATCTCGGCTGTCTTGGCCACCCCGCTCGACGCGACCGCACTGGCCGCGAAGGGGCCGCCACCGGCCGCATCCCAGGTGGTGATCAACATGTGCAACGTCCGCCGGCCAACCTGGTTGACCCCTCCCGTCACGATTCGGTCGATGAACTCCGGTGTGCCGAAGGGCAACCGCAGCATCTTCGCGACCGGATCAAGGAGCCCACGCGATGGCTCTTCGCGACGAGGCATGGTGTCAGGATCGCCCGCGCGGGATCAAAGATCAAGCGTCGCGGGCATCGGCGCGCCGCGCCAGCTTGACCAGGTGCGCGTGCGGTCCTTGAGCTCGCAGCAGGCTGGGTCGACGCGACGCGTGGCGCGCGGTCGGCGGCACGAGTCCGGGCGCGGCCCTACGGAATCGGTTCGCGATCAGCAGGGCAAGTCGGGGATGAGTACCCAGCGGTTGGCTGACCAGGTCTGCGCCGGAGCGACGCAGTCGTTCTTGAAACAGGCCGTCGGCCAGGAGATAGGAGGCCACCGCGACGCGACGGGCACCGCCGCGGCGAGCGCCGGCGACCGCGTCGTCGACGGATGGACCCCCGGTGGCCGCGAATCCCAGCCGCACCCGCGACCCGACCAATGCGGATAACGTCGTCGCGGTGATGTGCAGGTCGGCGCGTGCCCGGAGGTCCGTCGTGCCCGCCGCCCCGAGAATCACCGAATCCCCCAGGCGCCAGCCCGATTCCGCCAACTGGTGCGCGACGATGCGGGCGATCTCCCCGCTCGGGCCCAGCGCCGGGGTGACGATCACGTTCGGGTGTCCGCTGGCCGCGACATGGGTGGGCAGATCGCTGCGCACGTGATATCCGCGCGACAGGAACGCCGGCACCACGATGGCGGGCCGGCCGTTCGCCGCCGCCCGCGACAGCACCTCGCTGGGTGTGGGTCCCAACACGTCGACGAACGCGACCTGCACGCTGCGGTCGAGAAGCGCGCTCACCTGCGCCGCAAGGTCTCCGATCATCGCGACACCGCCCGGTCTGCGGGTGCCGTGGGCGGCCAGGATCAGGTCCATGGCGAACCCGGCCGGTCATCGATGGCCAGGCGGTAACCGCGCTTGACCACCGTCGCGATGATGTCCTTGTCCCCCAACGCCGTTCGCAGCCGTAGCACGGCCGTGTCGACGGCGTGCGGGTCATTGCTGCTGCCGGGCAGCACCCGTAACAAGTCGGTACGCGCGACGACGTCGCCGGGCCGCTGTGCCAGCGCACGCAGTATCGCCATCCCGGAGGGTGACAGCAGCTTGATCGAACCATCCACCAGCACGCAGGTGCCGCGGATATCAACCGCGTGGCCGGCGGCGTTCACGGTGCACGACCCGAGCAGCGGCAGCTCCTCGGCAATGTGCCGGGCCAAGGCTCCCAACCGCATCCGTTCGGGCGCTGACGTCGGGATACCTTTTCGGATCAGCGGTTTGGAAGTTACCGGGCCGACGCACATCGCGTGCACGTCGGTGCGCAGCGCTTCCAACAGTTGGTCCTCGATGTTGAGCTCGCGACCGCGCTCCAGCACCGCGGCCGCCGCCGGTGCCGACGTGAAGGTGACCGCATCGAATTGTCGTCGCGCGAGCCCGGTGACCAGCTGATCGAAATCGCCGCCCAACGATGTTGGCTTCCATCGATACACCCGGATGGGCACCACTTCGGCGCCCGCGAAACGCAACCCACCGACAAATTCCGGGAACGGGTCCCAGGCGTCGGCGGCGCCGTGCAGCTGGATGGCGACAGTGCGTCCGGATACACCCGATTCCAGAAGGTATTCCAGGACCTCCTGTGAGGATTCGGACTCGGGGGACCACTCCTCGTGCAGCCCGGCGGCGCGCACCGCTCCGGTCCCCTTCGGTCCGCGCGACACGATCCGGGTCGACGACAACGCCGCGACGAGTTGGCCGGCCACGCCCCATCCCTCGGCCGCGGCCAGCCAGCCGCGGAAGCCGATGCCGGTGTGCACTACCAAGAAGTCCGGCGGCTCGGCGATCAAAGCATTAGTGTGACTGTGCAATTCGTCATCGTCGGGCAGCGCGATCATGTTGATCGCGGGGGCGCTGCAGACCTCGGCGCCCTGGCGGCTCAGCAGTGCGCACAGCTCCTCGGCGCGCCGAGCCGAGGTGACCGCGACCCGGTAGCCGGTCAGCGGCTCAGATTTCGGCTGGGCCATAAGACCTGTGTATGCCTGGGACATTTCCGCCGCGTTACCAAGCAATTGCTGACGCATTGCCCCTGTTGCGAGCGTCATCACACTTTGGCCGGCTCGGACGTGAACACGGACTCCGGCACGCACGGTACCGATGCCGGCCGACGCACATACAACATCCACGTCAGGATCGCGGCGGCGACGTAGGACGCCAGGAACATCCAATACGCCGACGTCTCGGTGCCGCTGCTGAGGTAGGACTGACGCAAGGGTGTACGGGATGCGCGCGCCGGCACCGACCAGGGTCGCAACGGCCCCGAGCAGCAGCTTGTCGCCGGCCGAGAAGCCGTAGATCGATGCGGGCATGAACAGCGCCATCACCGGCCACAGGGTCCAGATCGAAAAGGCAACGTGGTCACCCGCCAGTGTGCAGAGCATGTTCCGGCGGGCGATGTTCTTATTGCCGGCGTCCCAGGCCGCCGCGTCTTCCGGATTCCAGTCGACGACGCGGTGGCTGCGGCCTTTCGTCGAAAATGCTTGGGCGAGTTGAGGACTTACGCCAGCCTCGGGCATACCGATGACACCGCGCACGGTGGCGCGCATACCGATCCTCCCGTCAGGCCGTCCCACTAACCGGCGCGTTCGGCTGCCCTCGAGCCAATGCCCTGCCGTATGTTTCGATGCTCACATTGCGGATGGAACCCCGTCAACTCAATGCGACCGATATCGCCTGTAAGTTGAATCCCAATTGTCTGGTAAACCGCTGAGTGGAACGGGGAGCGGGCAATAACCGCCCGACACAAGTGATTTCGTGCGGCTATGAAGTCCGGTGTGAGCCGGACTACATTTCACCCGCGGGGTGTGGCCCGGCGAATATCGAATTCTCTTGTGTCAGAGTGGCTTACCAAACGTCCCCCGCGCGCCAGTCGCACATCAAGTCCGCGGACGTGTCCAAGGTGATCTCAACGGGCAGCACGTACACGCTGCCGTCGTCGCCGGGTGTGCGCGTCGGACCGGTGGGGGCCAGCACCGACGTCGGGCCGCGCCACGGCAACCACCCGCGCGCGGTGTAGAGGCTGCGCGCGCGGGCCGACGAACTGACGCCGCCCAGTTGGTAGGCGCCGCGGATCACCTGCTCGCAGCCATCCATCAGGGCGTGCACCAGACCCTGGCCGCGGCAGTCTTCCCGCACCGCGACACCCTCCACGTAACCGCAGCGCAGCGCGTCACCGCGGTAGAGCAGTCGCCGCTGGACCACCGCGGCGTGCGCGATGATGGCGCCGTGCCGCCAGATCAGGGCGTGCATGCCGCCCAGTGCGTGCTCCCAGTCGTTCTCGGTGAAATCTCCGGCGAACGCGGCGGTGACCATCTGCCAGACGCCCTGCCGGGTCTCGCTGTCGAGATCGGAGCCGTGGACCAGGCGGGCGGTGTGTACCCGGGTGCTCACAGTCTTTGTCTACCAGCCCTGTCCAGTGGCGGGCGCTACGAGAAGGGCGACCCCACCGAACTCGCGTGCGGCCGCGTCCCCGGCGCGAACCGAGGTCGTGCCCAGTGCAGCCGCACGTATTGGCCGGGCCGCACCTGGGCGACCTTGTCGATGTCCTCGTCGATCACCACGCCAACCACCGGGTAGCCGCCGGTGACCGGGTGATCCGGTCCCAGGATCACCGGTAAACCGTTGGGCGGCACCTGGATCGCGCCGCGGGTGGCGCCCTCGCTCGGCAGCTGCCGGTCCGGGTAGCGGTGCTGCAGCGGTCGGCCTTCCAATCGCATTCCGACCCGGTCGCTGCGGTTGGAGGCCATCCAAATCGTGTGCACCAAGGCGTCGGGATTGATCAACCAGTCGTCGCGGGGCCCCGGCACCACCTGAAGTTCCACCAGGTGCTCCGCGATGGCGGCCACCGGGGCCTGCTCGAGTTCGGGGTACTCGTCGGTGTGCGGCCCGACGGGCAGCCGATCTCCGGTCTGCAGCGGCGACGGGCCGATCGCCGACATCACGTCGTAGCTGCGCGAGCCCAGCACCGGCTCCACACAGATGCCGCCGCGCACCGCCAGATACGTGCGCAGCCCGGCCCGCGGGGTGCCCAGCGAGATCACCTGGCCGTCGCGGACATGGTGAATGCTGTTGGTGCCGAACTCGATTCCGTTCACGGTCGGGTCGGTGTCGGCGCCCGTCACCGCGACATCGACGTCGCCGCCGCGGACCCGGGCCGAGAAGCCGCCGAACGTCACTTCGACGGTGGCGCTGTCGTCGGGATTGGCGACCAGCCGGTTGGCCAGCGTGTGCGCGTGGCGGTCGGCGGCCCCGGATCGGCTGACGCCGAGGTGGGAAAGTCCCGGCCGGCCGAGGTCCTGGAGGACGGCGAACGGTCCGGTCTGCAGGATTTCCAGGATCGTCACGGGTTCTCCCTACCTGTCGTTATCCGGCCCGGAACTGAACCCACATGCCTTGCGTCAGCAATGCCGGAGTGGGCCGTTCGAGGTCCCACAGGACCGTGTCGGTGTGGCCGATCAGTTGCCAGCCGCCGGGCGATTGACGTGGATATATCGCGCTGAATTCGCCGGCAAGTGCGACGGAGCCGGCCGGCACCGAGGTCCTTGGCTCCGACCGGCGCGGCACTCGCAGTCGCGCGTCGCCGTCGACCAGATACGCGAAACCCGGCGCGAACCCGCTGAACCCGACCCGCCACATGGTGGAGGTGTGGGCGTCGATCACCTCGGCCGTCGTCAGCCCGGTGTGGGCGGCGACCTCGGCGAGGTCGGGGCCGTCGTAGACGACGTCGATCACCACGTCGGCTCGGCGGTCCGTCGGGGCCTCGGCGGCGGCGGTGACCCGCATCTTGTGTAACCGCCGGCGGGCGACTCCCTGGATGCGGGGGTTGTCGAGCTTGACCAGCACCGTGCGGGCGGCCGGGACGATGTCGAGCACGCCGGGCAACGCGGCATCGCGTAACGCATCCACCCACGCCAGTACCTCGGCGGTGCTGCCGCATTGGATCATCAGCGCTTGGTCGCCGTAGTCCAAAACGCTGTTGCCGGCCAGTTCGGTCGACAGGTCCTCCGACCGGCTGCCAGTTAGGTCCGTCACACTCATTACTCGACGGTAACTTGGAATCGGCGCAGGCGGGAGGGGATGCCGCAGGATTTTCGAGCACTGCCAGAGCTGCCTTAGCGAACGCTCAAACAGGCGGTACATCTCCGGGATTCAACCCAGGATTTTGGCGATCAGCGGGGGCAGCTGGTCGGCGACCAACGGGTAGCTCAGCGGCGACGAGAAGGCGATCGCCCCGGCCTGGTCCTTGGTGGTGAAGATGTGGCGGTTCTGGGCGGTTGCTTGCGAAGCCGCCACCTCGGGGTCGGCCAGTAACGCCTTTTGGTCGTCGGGGCTCTCGGTCGTCCAGATCACCACGTCGGCGGAATCAAGCACGGCCTTGATCTGATCGCGCGGGATGACGGCGCGGTGATCGCTGCCGAAGGGTCTGATGCTGTCGGCGATGACGAGACCCATCTCGTTCAAGAAGTCGGTCCGCCAGCCGCCCAGGGTCGCCGTCACGGTGCCTTGCCAGAAGGTGCCCTGCATCAGCAGCGCCTTCTTGCCCGTCCACTGCGGATTCTTTTGGCTGACGGAAGCGAACGCCTGGTCGACGGCGCCGATCAGTGACTTCATCCGGTCGGCCTGGAAGACCGCCTGACCCACGGTGGTGGCCTGGTCCTTCCACGGCTCGAAGAACGCGTCACCGTCCGCCTGCGGGACGGTCGGGGCGATTGCCGAGAGCTGCTGATAGGTGTCGGCGTCCACGCCGGCATTGATGGCCACGATCAGGTCGGGCTTGAGCCCGGCGATCTGGTCGACCGGAATTCCGTTGTCCAGGTTCAACACCACCGGCTGCGCCCCGCCCAGCTTGGGCTGTGCCCACGGCCACACGGCGAACGGCTGGCCGCCGAACCAGTTGGTCACCGCGATCGGCACCACGCCCAGCGCGAGCAGGTCGTCTTGCTCGGTGTAGCCGGCACTGACCACACGCTTGGGTGGCTCCTTGATGACGGTCTGACCGAAGAGGTGGTTGATTGTCACCGAGCCGCTGGGGGCGCCGGGCGACCGTTTGCTTGACGAGCAAGCCTCTGCGGCTCCGGCGACCGCGACCACCCCGGTAGCCCCTGCGAGCTGCAAGAACCCCCGTCGACTCCATCCCTGCCGCATCGCGTGAGATTATCGCGTTCTTCAACTCCACCTGCGTCGCCGCGCGGTTGGGCGCTCAGCCCAGCGGCATGCCGGCTTCCAGAAAGTCCAGCGCTCGATAGATCGTGTCGGCCGTTTTGGGCGCGCTGTCGTAGGCCGCCATCATGGCACCGACCATCGCGCCGACAAACACTCGAACCTCGAAATCGCCTGCGGGACGGCCGATTCGGTGGCCGATCGCCTCGGCCATGACGTTGACGGTGCGGTAGTACTCGTCGTAGAGGGCGGCCTTGAGCTCGGGTATCGAAAAGATGAGCCGCTGCCGGGTGTTTTCGAACTCCAACTGCTCAGGTGACAGGCCGGCCATGGTCGCCGCATAGGCCTGGCGGATAGCCTGGCGCGGCGAAAGGTCGGGCGGCTGCGCCTTGAAGGCTTCCAACACCAGCGGGTCCAGGTCGTCGGCGAGTAGCAGCGACTCCTTGGACGGGAAGTAGCGGAAAAAGGTGCTCGGTGACACTTCGGCGGCCTCGGCGATCTGTTCGACGGTGGTGGCGGCGTAGCCGTTCGTGTCGAAAAGGCGCAACGCCTCGCGCCTGATGGCCTGGCGCGTCTTGATCTTCTTGCGTTCCCGCAGGCCCAGGGGCCGGTCAGTCACCTGCATGAGGCAATTCTCCCGCATCATGGGGCCGAAAAGTTCTTACAGGGCCCCTGGGCCCACTGCGAGATCCACGTATTGCCGGCGTAACTGCGTCCACCCAGACCGGTAACAGTCCTTATTTAGCGTCGGGACGTGACTACGACTACTCCGGAGGCAACCACTGAAGTCTTTGCGCCCGCGCGTCACCGGGGACGGCACTGGATCGACGATTGGCGGCCCGAAGACCCCGCGTTCTGGGAGTCCACCGGCAAGGCGATCGCGCGTCGCAACCTGATTTTCTCCGTCTTCGCCGAGCACATCGGGTTCAGCGTGTGGATGCTGTGGAGCATCGTGGTCGTCCAGATGATGGCCGGGGCGCATGGCCACCCCGCCGCGTCCGGCTGGGCGCTTTCCGCCAGCCAGGCCCTGTGCCTGGTCGCCATCCCCAGCGGTGTCGGCGCGTTCCTCAGGCTGCCGTACACGTTCGCTGTCCCCGTCTTCGGCGGCCGCAACTGGACGATCATCTCGGCGTCGCTGTTGGTGATCCCGTGCCTGCTGCTCGCCTGGGCGGTGGGCCATCCCCACATCCCGTTCGCGGCCCTGGCGGCCATCGCGGCGACCGCGGGCTTCGGCGGCGGCAACTTCGCCTCGTCGATGGCCAACATCTCGTTCTTCTACCCGGAGAAGGACAAGGGCTGGGCGCTGGGCCTCAACGCGGCCGGGGGCAACCTCGGTGTCGCGGTCGTGCAGAAGATCATTCCGCCGATCGTGATCCTCGGCGGTGGGGTGGCGCTGTCGCGGGCCGGGCTGTTTTACGTGCCGTTGGCCGTCGTTGCCGCGGTGTGCGCGTTGCTGTTCATGAACAACCTGACCGAGGCCAAAGCGGATGTGAAGCCGGTTTTGCAATCGCTGCGGCATCCCGACACCTGGGTCATGTCGCTGCTGTACATCGGTACGTTCGGGTCCTTCATCGGCTACTCGGCGGCGTTTCCGACTCTGCTCAAGACCGTGTTCGGGCGCGGCGACATCGCTTTGACCTGGGCCTTCCTGGGTGCGGGCATCGGCTCGATCATCCGTCCGGTGGGCGGCCGGCTCGCCGACCGGGTCGGCGGGGCCCGCATCACCGCCGTCAGCTTCGTCATGCTTGCCGCCGGCGCGGCGGCGGCGCTGTGGTCCGTCGACGCCAAAAACCTGCCGGTGTTTTTCGCCAGCTTCATGCTCTTGTTCGTGGCCACCGGCATCGGCAACGGCTCGACCTACCGGATGATCGCGCGGATCTTCAAGATCAAGGGGGAGCTCGCCGGCGGCGAGCCGGACACCATGGTGCACATGCGCCGCCAGGCCGCGGGCGCGCTGGGCGTCATCTCTTCGATCGGCGCCTTCGGCGGGTTCATCGTGCCGCTGGCCTACGCCTGGTCGAAGTCGCACTTCGGCAGCATCGAGCCCGCGCTGCGGTTTTACGTCGCGTTCTTCATCGCCTTGCTGGTCGTCACGTGGTACTTCTACCTGCGCAAGGAAACCCGGATGGGGCAGCCCGGCGTTTAGCGGTTCCCGTATCGTGGCCCGGGGGCTTTCCAAGGGCTTTTCCAAGGGCTTTTCCAAGGGCTGTAGTCGGCGATCAGCTCCTCTTGCGGCGGGCGCCGGTCGACCGGCACGTGCTGCAGGTTGATCCGGATGCGGTACCAGATCGAACTCGGCCCACGCATCCCGTCGACCAGGACATCGGCCGGCTGCAACAGGCCGGCCGCGGCGGGATGGCGGTCACGCCAGGTGTCCAGCGCCGCCATCGCCTCGTCCCTGGTCTTGGTGCGGGCGATCTCGATGAGCGGCTTCGTTGAGCTCCGCCGGCCATCGGTGCTCTTGCCGGACCCCTTCGGCGCGCGCTCCGGCGGGCCCATCTCTTCGGCCAGCATCAGCAGCTGATCAAGCTCGCCGACCGCGTCATCCATCCCCGCCCACGGATCGCCCATTTCGGCGAACCGGCCGGGCACGGTGTCGATGGTGAACGCCTCGGGGGTGCAGTCGGCAACCTCGTCCCAACGCAGCGGCGTCGACACCCGGGCGTCGGGAGTCGCCCGGACGGAATAGGCAGATGCGACGGTGCGGTCCTTGGCGTTCTGGTTGAAGTCGACGAACACCCCTTCGCGCTCTTCCTTCCACCAGCGGCTGGTTGCCGCGTCGGGCACCCGCCGCTCGACCTCGCGGGCGACGGTCTGCGCCGCCAGCCGGACCTGGCGGAACTCCCAGCGGGGGGCGATCCGGGCATAGATGTGAAAGCCCCGGGAGCCCGACGTCTTCGGCCACGCGACGAGTCCGTAGTCCTCCAGCACCTCCCGGGCCACCAACGCGACGTCGACGATCCGCCGCCACGTGACCCCGGGCATCGGATCCAAGTCGACCCGCAGTTCGTCGGGGTGATCGAGGTCGCCGGCGAGAACGGGGTGCGGGTTCAGGTCGACGCATCCCAGGTTGATCGCCCACGCCAGTCCGGCGGCGTCATGGATGACGGCTTCCGCGGCGGAAGTGCCCCGCGCGTAATGCAATTCGGCAACGTCGACCCAGTCCGGCCGGTTGGCGGGTGCCCGCTTCTGGAACACGGCTTCTTGCGCGATGCCTTTGACGAAGCGCTTGAGGATCATCGGCCGGCCGGCCACGCCGCGCAGCGCCCCGTCGGCGACGGACAGGTAGTAGCGGATGAGGTCGAGCTTCGTGTAGGGGCCCGCCTGGCCGTGGCGTTCGAACACCACCTTGTCCGGATGGGTGATGGTGACGTCGTGTCCGGCCACTTCCAGTGACGCCGGGCCGGTCATGTTCATGATCGTAGGGCGGGGGGTACTAACTAGTGGCACTGCGACCTACGTCACATAGGGTGGAATTCATGCCTAACCTCAGCGACCTGCCCGGCCAGGCTGCCTCCAAAGTCCAGCAATACCTCGAACGCGGCTCGGCCGAGTTGCACTACGTGCGCAAGATCATCGAAGCGGGCGCATTCCGGCTGGAGCCGCCGCAGAACTACGCCGCGATGGCTGCCGACATCTACAAGTGGGGCGAGTTTGGCATGCTTCCGTCGCTCAATGCCAGGCGTCACCCGGACCGCGCGGCCTGCATCGACGAAGACGGCGAATTCACCTACGGCGAACTCGACGAAGCCTCGCACGCCGTGGCCAACGGGCTGATCGAGATGGGCGTCAAGGGCGGCGACGGCGTCGCCATCCTGGCCCGCAACCACCGCTGGTTCCTGATCGCCAACTATGGCGTCGCCCGGGTAGGCGCCCGCATCATCCTGCTCAACAGCGAGTTCTCCGGACCGCAGATCAAGGAGGTGTCGGAGCGCGAAGGCGCCAAGCTCATCATCTACGACGACGAATACACCAAGGCCGTCAGCAAAGCCGACCCCGAGCTGGGCAAGCTGCGGGCGTTGGGCACCAACCCCGACGCCGACGAGCCGTCGGGCAGCAAGGACGAGACCCTGGCCGACCTGATCGAGCGCAGCAGCAAGGACCCCGCGCCCAAGGCGACGAAGCACTCGTCGATCATCATCCTGACCAGCGGCACCACCGGCACGCCCAAGGGCGCGAACCGCAGCACCCCACCGACGCTGGCGCCGGTCGGCGGGATCCTGTCGCACGTTCCCTTCAAGGCCAACGAGGTGACCTCGCTGCCCGCGCCGATGTTCCATGCGCTGGGTTTCCTGCACGGCACCCTCGCGATGTTCCTGGGCTCGACGTTGGTGCTGCGCCGGAAGTTCAAGCCGCCGCTGGTGCTGGAAGACATCGGGAAGCACAAGGTGACCGCGATGGTCGTGGTGCCGGTGATGCTGTCGCGGATCGTCGATGCAATCGAAAAGATGGACAAGAAGCCCGATCTCTCCAGCCTGAAGATCGTGTTCGTCTCGGGATCGGCGCTGGGCGCCGACCTGGCTGAACGGGCGCTGAAGGACCTGGGTCCGGTGATCTACAACATGTACGGCTCGACCGAGATCGCCTTCGCCACCATCGCCGAGCCCAAGCATCTGGAATTCAATTCGTCGACCGTCGGGCCGGTGGTCAAGGGCGTGAAGGTCAAGATCTTCGACGACAACGGCAACGAGAAGCCGCAGGGCGAGGTCGGTCGCATCTTCGTCGGCAACGCTTTCCCGTTCGAGGGCTACACCGGCGGCGGCAAGAAGCAGATCATCAACGGGATGTTGTCGTCGGGCGACGTCGGCTATTTCGACGAGAACGGCCTGCTCTATATCAGCGGGCGCGACGACGAGATGATCGTTTCGGGCGGCGAGAACGTCTTCCCCGCCGAGGTCGAAGATCTGATCAACGGGCATCCCGAGGTCGTCGAGGCCACCGCCATCGGTGTGGAGGACAAGGAGTGGGGCCACCGGCTGCGCGCCTTCGTGGTCAAGAAAGAGGACGCCGGCATCGACGAGGACACCATCAAGCACTACGTGCGTGACAACCTGGCCCGCTACAAGGTGCCCCGGGAAGTGGTCTTCTTAGAGGAGCTGCCGCGCAACCCGACCGGCAAGATCCTCAAGCGCGAGCTGCGCGAGATGGAGATCGACTGACCTGCCGGTTCACTTGCGGGCTTGAATGGCGCGGGTGATCTGAGCGGAGAGTTTGGGGTCGGCCAGCAGCTGGTCGATGAGTGCGGTGAGGACCTCTTGCCCGGTAACCCGGGCGACCCCTAAGCGGTCGGCGGCCTCGCGCTGCCAGATGTCGAGCGCGCGGTGTGTGGCGAGCGGCAGGTCTACGGTCCGTCGCGTTCGTCGATCACGCGCCGGCGGAGGGGGCGGTTGCCCGTACGGGGTGAGGCGCTGGGTCGGCCCCGTCTGCGGCGAGCCGGCGTAGTGGGCGAACCGCTTGGGGCCGGAATCGTTGTGACCGGGTGTGATACTCATCGCGGCTGGCCTCTCTGGGGTGCAAATCAGTAGATCCGCTTCTCAGTATGCGCGTCGATGAGCACTGTCCCATTGATAGCACCGTGGAGCGCTTGCGGCGCGCCGTCGGTGCTGGGTTGCGCCGCGTTTGGAGCTGACGCCCCATTGCGCGTGGGCGGCGCCCGCTCACAGCCGCTACGAGGGTTTTTGTCCATTCGACTGGCGCTAGAGCCACTCTATCAGCAATTTGCTGAGTAGGCTATTGGGCCTACCGGCTGCTCGATCGAAGCCCAAGAAGAAAAAGTAATTCATTACATGTGCATCCTGGTGACTACGGAGATCTGTAATTCAGTAGATGCTGTCTGAGCTGCGACGATATCCGCTCAACAAATACTGACACCAGTAGATCCGTAATATGTCAAATCAAAAAGGTGACGGGATTCGCAATCCTGGTGCAGGTTTATGTCGCGGGAATAATGGGTAGCTATGCTTGTGTTAATCCATTCGAGTTAGATATCGTCAATGCGACGCATTAACGTCGTTAAGTCTTTAAGCGTGCAACTGTTCAACATCGTGAAAGGAGCTCACAAATGTTGACTTCACTGCATTCGGTCGGCAAAGCCGCGATGGGTGCGGTGGGCGCCGGCATGGTGACCGGAGCGATGCTGTTTGGTGGCACTCCCATTGCGCAGGCCGCTCCGCCAGCGGCCCCAGGTACCACCTTCGACGTAGCCGGCCCTCATGGCGCACCCGACGTCCCGCTCAGGCCCGGCGGAGGTGGCGGCGGTGGCGGTGGCGGTCACGGCGGCGGCGGCCACGGTGGCTGGGGCGGCGGCGGCCATGGCGGACCCGGTGGCTGGGGCGGCCACGGCGGACCCGGTGGCTGGGGCGGCCACGGCGGCAACTGGGGCCGCGGCGGCGACTGGGGCCGCGGCGGCGACTGGGGCCGCGGCGGCGACTGGGGCCGCGGCGGCGACTGGGGCCGCGGTGGCTGGGGCGGCCGCGGCGGCGACTGGGACGACCACGGCGGCAACTGGGGAGGCCACCCCGGTTGGGGCAATGGCGGCTGGGGCCCGCCCGGTTTGGGCTGGCGGCCCTGGTGGGCTTGGTGGTGGTGAAATAGCGCCGCCGCCACGGCGGTAGCCCCCGCGAAAGCATCCATGCCGACCTGAGACCGGCATCAGGTCGGCATGGATTTCGTTTACGGGTCGCGAGGCAGGCCCAGCAGCCGCTCGGCGATGATGTTGAGTTGCACCTCCGACGTACCGCCGTAGATGGTGGTGGCCCGGCTCGCCAGCAGGTTCTCGCCCCACTTGCCCGCTGAGTCGTTCGTGTCGCCGATGGCGGCGTCGGTGCCGAAGGAGGACACCGCGAATTCGGCATAGCCCTGGCCGGTGCGCATCGACAACAGCTTGGAGATCGCCGCCGACGGCATCGCGTCACCGCCGGCCAGCGTCAACAGCGTCGAGCGCAGGTTCAGCACCTTGGCGGCATGGCCCTCGGCGATCAGCTGCCCGGCCCGGTGTTGTGCGACCTGGTCGAACTGCCCATCACGGACGAACTCGACGAACTCGGGAAGGGTCGCCAGGAAATTGGCGTCGGTGCTGCCTATGGATACCCGCTCGGCCGTCAGGGTGTTGCGGCTGACCTCCCACCCCCGGTTGACCTCGCCGAGCACGCACTCGTCGGGCACGAACACGTCGTCGATGTACACGGTGTTGAACATCGCGTTACCCGTGAGCTCACGCAGCGGCGTGACCGTGACGCCCTCGCTGTTCATGTCCAGCAGGAAGTAGGTGATGCCGTTGTGTTTCGGGGCGCTCGGGTCGGTTCTCGCCAGTAGCGCGCCCCATTGCGAGTACTGCGCGGCGGTGGTCCAGATCTTCTGCCCGGTGATGCGCCAGCCGCCCTCGGCCCTGGTCGCTTTGGTGGTCAGCCCGGCCAGGTCGGAGCCGGCGCCCGGTTCCGAGAACAGCTGGCACCAGATCATCTCGCCGCGGAAGGTCGGCGGCAGGAAACGTTGCTTTTGTTGCTCGGTCCCGAACGCGACGATCGACGGGATGATCCACGCCGCGATGCCGACCTGTGGCCGCTTGACCAGTCCGGCGGTGAACTCCTGGGCGATGATGATCTGCTCCACCGGACTTGCGGCCCGGCCCCACGGCGTGGGCAGGTAGGGCAGCACCCAGCCGGCCTCGGCGATCGCGACCCGGCGCGGCCCGCGCTCCATCGCCTTGAGCGCGGCGACCTCCCCCCGGATCTCGGCCCGCAGCTTTTCGGTGTCGGGATCGAGGTCGATGTTCACGGCGCGCATCCCCGAAGTGGTCGCGGTGTCCACCACCTTTTGCGGGTACTCCGAACTGCGGCCGAAGCAGGCGGCCAGCATCAGCGCGCGGCGGTAGTAAACGTTCGTGTCGTGCTCCCACGTGAACCCGATTCCGCCGTGCACCTGAATGCAATCCTGCGCGCACCGTTGGGCGGCCGCCGGCGCCAGCGTCGCGGCCACGGCCGCGGCGAATTCGACTCCGGGACCGACTATGTCCCAATTGTTTTGGCGGGCTTCGTCAATCGCGCGCGCCGCATCCCACACCGCCGCGGTGGCCCGCTCGGTGTCGGCGATCATCTCCGCGCACTTGTGCTTGATGGCCTGGAACTGGCCGATCGGCCTGCCGAACTGCTCGCGGATCTTGGCGTATTGCGACGCCGTGTCGGTTGCCCAGCGCGCCACGCCGACGGCCTCGGCCGACAACAGCGTGGACATCAGCGCGTACGCGGTCGTCATGGTCAGGTTGCTCAGCGCCGCATCGTCGCCGACCTCGACCGCGTTGGCCCGCACATGCGCGATGGGGCGCAGCGGGTCAAGGCTTTTCACCGGCTCGATCTCGAGCTGCTCGGCGCGCAGCACCACCCATTCTTCGCCACTGTCGATCGCGACGGGGAGCACCAGCACGGACGCCTGCGCCGCCGCGGGGACCGCGCGGACTTCACCGCGGATCACCAACGCCCGCTCATCAGGGCCTTGCCTTGTTGCGGTCAGGCCGGAATCCAGGGCGTAGGCGGCGATGGCCGCGCCGGACGCCAGCTCGAAGAGCACTTTCGCCTGCGCGTCGTGCGCAGAGATCAGCGCGCTGGCGATCGCCGAGGGCACAAACGGCCCGGGGACCGCCCCGTAGCCGAATTCGGCCAGCACGATGGCCAACTCGAGGATGCCGAAACCTTGCCCGCCGACGGACTCGGCCAGATGCACACCCTGCAGGCCTTGTTCGGCCGCCGCCTGCCAGTACGGCGGGGGGTTTTCGACCGGGTCCTCCATCGCCGCGTGCAGCACCTCGGACGGCGCCACCCGCGCCACCAGGGAGCGCACCGAGTCGGCCAGGTCATGGTGCTCAGGAGTTATTGCGATCGGCATTGGTCGCCTTCCCATGGCGGTCTCGTTTCGGCCAAGCACCTTCCAAGCTAACAACCGGTCGGTTGGTTGACCACATTGGCCAGCGGTCGCCCGTCGCGCAACCGGCGGCAGTTGGCAACGGCCTCGGTGAGGTACCGCCGCATGGTGTCGGCGGTGTACCAGGTGACGTGCGGTGTCAGCACCACGTTGTCCAGGCCGAGCAGCGGATTGCCGGGCGCCACCGGCTCGACTTCGAAAACGTCCAGCCCCGCCGCGGCCAGCCGCCCGCCGCGCAGCGCGTCGACGAGCGCGTCTTCGTCGACGATGGCACCACGTGACGTGTTGACCAGCACCGCATTCGGCTTCATTCGCGCCAGCGCGTCGCGGCCCAGCAGGTGATGGGTCTGCGCCGTCAGTGGCAGGTGCAGCGAGACGATGTCGCTGGCGGCCAACAATTCGGGCAGCTGCCGCCAGCCGGGCCGCCCGTCGTCGCGGGTGCTGGTGTGCAGGACGGTCGCCCCCATTGCCGCGACGATTTCGCCGACGCCCTTGGCGATGTTGCCGTAGCCGAGCAACCCGACGGTGCAGCCCCCGATGTCACGCACCGTCTCGCCCAGTTCCGGATCTGCCGGCCAGCCGCCCCCGTTTCGGACCGCACGATCCAGCGCCGGTAGCCGACGCAGCGCGGCCAGCATCAGCAGCACCGTGCCCTCGGCCACCGACGGCGCGTTGGCGCCGGGCATGTTGGCGACCGCGATGCCGCGTTCGGTCGCGGTGTCCACGTCGATGGTGTTCACCCCCGCGCCGAGCTTGTGCACCAGCCGCAGCCGTATCCCGCCCCGCAGGTCGGCGCCCGACAGCGGCCGAAGCACGTGCCAAATCACGTCCACGTCCGGCAGCTCCCGGTAAAAGCTCGCGTCGTCGTCTTCGGCGCACCATCGGACATCGAGCCAATCCGATTCTGGTGCAACGAAATCAAGCACTCTGCTGCCGGGAACGAAGTGGGCGAGAACCCTCAGCGCCACCGCTTGGTGATCCACCCGGCGATGGTATCGGCCTGCTCGGAGCGCGCGCCCGGGGTGGTGAAGTAATGGTCGCTGTCGATCGAGACCTGCGTCTTGTCGGTGCCGGCGAGCGCGTCGTAGATGCGCTGGGCATCGGACGGGAAAACTCCCGTATCGGCCTCGGCGTTTATCACCAGGGCCGGGCAGGTGATGCGAGCCAGGTGCGGCTCGGCCCGGGTTTGTGCCTCCCGCAGACTCCACATGTGCAGCCAGTTGCGCAGCGTGCAGGCCGCGGCTATGCCGTGCGCGGAGCGGTTCGCCTTGACCGGGACGCCCGCATAACACATGTTCGGCGCACGCTTGGTGGGCTCGATGCCGGGATCGACCATTCGGGGATCCGCCCACGTTCGCATCACGGTAAACGGACGGTCCGAAAAACCAGCGGCGCGAACACGTTTGAGCTCCGTCTGGGCCCAGTCGGTAATGGCATGGTTGCGCGCGATCTGCGCGGCGCGGTAGCGGGCGACGAACTCCGGTGAGTACGGCGGGCCGTTGCTCTCGTTGAACAGGTCGAGGTCGGGATCGGTGGCCACCGGGTCGTTTTCGTCGACGACCGCCGCGTCCATCCAGGAGGTCAGCACGTCCGGGCGCCCGGGGTGGGCGGCGGAGGCGACGTAGCCGTCTGCGGCAGGAAGATTCGGGTCGACGTCCCGCGCCTGATAGGCGGCCATCAATGAGCCTCCACCCGAATTACCCAGCAACACAACGGTGTCCACTCCCTGGACCTCGCGCAGCCAACGAACCCCGACACCGATGTCGACCAGCGCGTGGTCGAGCACAAAGTTGCTTTCGAAGCCGCGGAACCTGGTGTTCCAGCCCAGAAACCCGATGCCGCGGGTGGCCATGTAGTCGGCGAGATAGTGCTCGGAGAAGTCGATCTGGTAGTGCGTGGCGATCATCGCCACCTTCGGCTTGCGTCCCACCCCCCGGTGATACAGCCCCTGGCAGGGATGCCCGCCGGCCCCGGCACGCCCGGCGGTCGGCGACGGCAGTCCGACAAACTCGCGGGCAATCCCTGCAGCGCCGGTACGACGGGTCAAATCGGCTTCCCTTCGCCGGCGTGGACGGTTCGGTGACAGATGTTGGCCAGCGTCTGAATGTACGCCGTATTGTCGGCTTCGCCACCTCGACTGAGCTGGATGTTAGATTCGGATTCGGGTCATGGTCAGGACCCGTACCCCGCGGACCGATGAGGAGCCGCAAGATGATCAAGCCGCACAACACCAACCCCGAATTCGAGCTCGGCGGGATCAACCATGTCGCGCTCGTGTGTTCGGACATGGCGCGCACCGTCGACTTCTACACCAACATCCTCGGCATGCCGCTGATCAAATCGCTGGACCTGCCCGGCGGTCAGGGGCAGCACTTCTTCTTCGACGCCGGCAACGGCGACTGCGTCGCGTTCTTCTGGTTCGCCGAGGCAGCCGATCGAGTCCCGGGCATCTCGTCGCCGGGCGCCATTCCGGGCATCGGGGACATCACCAGCGCGGTGAGCACCATGAACCATCTGGCATTCCACGTACCGGCCGAGAAGTTCGACGCCTACCGGCAGCGGCTCAAGGAAAAGGGCGTGCGGGTGGGCCCGGTGCTCAATCACGACGAGAGCGAGATGCAGGTGTCCGCGACGGTGCATCCCGGGGTCTACGTGCGCTCGTTCTACTTCCAGGACCCGGACGGAATCACGCTGGAATTCGCCTGTTGGGTAAAGGAATTCGACACGAGCGACACCCAGGCCGTTCCCAAGACGGCAGCCGACCGGCGACCTCCGGTGGCGGCCGTACCCTAATCGGCAACACCGCGGGGGGTATCCATGATGACCGACGGCGTTTTGACCGACACTCAGATCGCGGCGCTGACGCCCGAGCAGCGGCGCGACCTGATCAAGCGGTTGGAGCAACCCGTGAGCGACGTGATCGACCCGGTGCTACTCGGCCGGATACGGCGCGTCCGGTTGAGTCTGATGATCGGTTGCTCGATCGCGATGATTCCGTGGCTCGTGTACCTATCCTGGACCCTGCCGCAGAACTACGTTGCCCACAACTGGACCGCCACCTGGGTCGGCTTTGACGTTCTGCTGGTCGTCTTCATGCTGGCGACGGCCGTCCTCGGGTACCTGCGTCGTCAGGTGCTGGTGTTGGCGGCCTTCACCTCCGGGGTGTTGCTGATCTGCGACGCGTGGTTCGACCTGATGACCGCCGGACCCGATGATTTGTGGCTGTCGGTGGTCACGGCGCTGCTGATCGAGGTGCCGTTGGCGATCTTCATGATCCGCGGCGCTCTTCGCATTGTGCGACTCACGATGATGCGTCTGTGGCTGCTGGATCCCGGGATGCAGCTTTGGCACTTACCGCTGTTTCCTTGAGCCCGTACAGGTTTGGGTCGATGAGCTGGTCGAGCAGCATGGCCAGCTGAGTGACGAGCCGGTCCGGCTCGAGTCGGACGTCCCCGGCCAGCCAGGCGCTGATGGTCTGCCCGACGCCGCCGACCGCGAAGTGCGCCCCGGCCTTGATCCGGTCGTTTGCCGGCACGCGCAGTGCGTCGCCGGCGTACTGGCCCGACAGCATCGCGAACAGGGCCGTGGACTCGGCGCGCTTGCGCACCACCACGGCGTTGGCCAGTTGCGTGCTGAACAGCAGTCGCCCGACGCGGGCGTCATCGGCGATGGTTCGCACGATGTTTGCCATGCCCGCGCGGCTCTGCTCGCGCGCCGGCACCGCCGCCACGGCGGCCTGGGTGGTGGCGGCCAGCTCGGCGATCACCCAGTCGAAAACGCCGCTGACGAATTCGTCCTTGTCGGCGAAGCTTTCGTAGAAATAGCGGGCCGCCAGGCCGGCCCTGCCGCAGATCCGGCGCACGGTCAGCTCGGAAGTGTCCCGTTGGTCGGCGCCCAGCAGGTCCAGGCCGGCCTCCAGCAGCCGCCGGCGGCGCGAGGCGAGCCGCTCGGCGGCCTCGATGCCCCGGTAGGGCCGCTGGCTGGGGGACATGAACACCATCTTGACACGAGTGTAATAAACCGGCAATAATTCTGGAAACCAATGTTCGCACAATTAGCGGGCAGGTGTCGGAAGAGGACTCACCATGGCAAATCGCGAGGCCGTTCACCAGCCGATTCGGCACGTGGAGCGGGCCATCGCCGACGGCGCTCGCGCCAGGCGCGCCCGGCGCGGGCGCGCGTTGGGCATCGACGAGGGCTTGATGGGCGTGGCGTTATTGGCCGGCCCGGCGAACGTGATCATGCAGTTGGCGCAGCCCGGCGTCGGCTACGGCGTAATGGAGAGCCGCGTGGAAAGCGGCCGGGTGGACCTGCATCCGATCAAACGGGCGCGCACCACCTTTACCTACCTCGCGGTGGCGACCGGCGGTAGTGATGCCCAGAAGGCGGCCTTCCGCCAGGCGGTGAACCGTGCGCATGCGCAGGTTTACTCCACCCCCGACAGTCCGGTGCAGTACAACGCGTTCGATGTCGACTTGCAGCTGTGGGTGGGCGCCTGTCTGTACAAGGGCGCCGTCGACATCTACCGCACCTTTATCGGCGAACTCGACGGCGCGGACGCCGACCGCCATTACCGCGAGGGGATGGTGCTGGCCACCACCTTGCAGGTGCCTGCGGAGATGTGGCCGGCGGACCGGGTGGCCTTCGACCGGTACTGGCAAGAGTCGCTGGCCAAGGTGCACATCGACGACGCAGTCCGGGATTACCTGTATCCCATCGCCGCCGGCCGCGTGCGGGGAGTGGCGCTACCCGGCCCACTCCAGCGGCTGTCGGACAACTTCGCGTTGCTGATCACCGCGGGCTTTCTGCCGCAGCGGTTTCGCGACGAGATGCGGTTGCCGTGGGATGCCGCCAAACAACGGCGCTTCGATCGGCTGATGACGGTGTTGCGCAGGGTAAACCGCATGATGCCGGGGTTTGTCCGGCGGTTCCCGTTCAACGTCCTGCTGGCCGATGTCGATCGCCGGATCAGGACGGGGCGCCCCCTGGTTTAGCGCCCGTGGAGGCGCTCGCCCCGCCGCTCGCGTTGATAACGACAATCATATTCATTAAGCTCCCTTCGGTCTGGTAACCCTCCCAGCCCGAGGAGACCTAATGACGGCGCCGATCTGGATGGCTTCACCGCCTGAGGTGCACTCTGCGTTGCTGAGCAGCGGTCCGGGGCCCGGCTCCTTGCTGTCGGCGGCGATGGCGTGGAACTCGCTAAGTGCTGAATACGCTTCAGTGGCAGAAGAACTCAGCGCGTTGTTGGCGTCGGTGCAGGCCGGGGTGTGGGAGGGGCCGAGCGCGGAGTCGTATGTGGCCGCATACGGGCCGTACCTGGCGTGGTTGACGCAGGCCAGCGGAGACAGCGCGGCAGCGGCGGCCCAGCATGAGACCACGGCCACGGCCTACACCGCCGCGTTGGCAGCCATGCCGACGCTGCCGGAGCTGGCCACCAACCACATCGTCCACGGAGTCTTGTTGGCAACCAATTTCTTTGGCATCAACACCATTCCGATCACGCTCAACGAGGCCGACTATGTGCGGATGTGGATTCAGGCCGCCCTCACGATGGCGACCTATCAAGCGGTCTCCGGCGTCGCGGTGGCGTCGACGCCGCAGACCACCCCGGCGCCGCAGATCCTCAAATCCGACGCGCCAACCCAGGCCCAGTCGTCGGCGGCCTCCAACCCGCTGCAGGGGTTCCTGCAGGCGTTCCAGTACCAGATCGAGCATTTCCTGCAAAACCCGGGGGGGCTCTCGAACCAGCTCTCGCAGATCCTGTCAAACGCTTCCGGGAGCGACAACCCGCTAGGGCTCCCGCAGGGGCTCGTGAATGCTCTGCAAAAAGTCGGTATAGGGAATGTCCAACTTGCACACGACCCGTTGGTCGACAACCCGCTGGATGACTTCATTGCGCAGATCCTGCAGAACTTCGGGGTGCGTTGGGACCCCGCCGGGGGCACGGTCAACGGAATGACCTACGACACATTTGCAGACCCGAGCAAACCGATCTGGTATCTCGTTCGATCCCTCGAACTCTTTGAGGACTTCCAACAGTTTGGCGTATACCTGACGCAAAATCCGGTGCTGGCTTTCCAGTACCTGATCAGCGCTGAGCTGTTCGACTTTCCGCTTCACATAGAATCATTTCTTGCTTTTGGGGTCACGCAGCCGGCGGTGGTGGCTCTCGCGCTCCCCGCCCTCGCCCCCTTGGGAGCACTAGGCGGCTTGGGGGGTCTGGCCGGCCTGGCCGCCCTGCCCCAACCCGTGGTCGCGCCGGCGCTGGCACCCGTCGCGGCGCCGGCCTTGTTGCCGGCCGTAGGGCTGACCTCAATCGCCGCGCCGGCCGCTGCCCCTGCCTCGGCACCGGCGCCCGCGCCCACGCCTTCCAGCCCCCCCGCGCCTGCGGGCCCGGCACCGACACCGCCTCCCGCGGCCGCGGGTCCGGCGGGTTTCGCCCTTCCGTATGCTGTCGCGCCGCCCGGCATCACGTCCGGCTCGAGGATGAGTACCAGCGCTAGCTCCAGCGCGAAAAGGAAGGCGCCGGAACCCGATACGCGCCGCGGCGGCGGCCGCAGCGGCCGCGCGGGAGGCGGCGCGGGCGCGGCGGCGACGGCGCGCGAAGCAGCGCGGGTACGGCGATGAGTTTATGGATATGAATATCGACGTTGACCCAGACTGGGGCGCCCCAATGGGCGGGCAGACCGTGGCGTCGGATCAGGGTGCCGGAAATCTTGGGTTCGCCGGGGCGGCGCCCAAGGAAGCGGTCGCCGCGGCGGCCGGTTTAACCACGCTGGCCGATGACGAATTCGGCGGCGGCCCGCGGATGCCGATGTTGCCGGGCAC
Organism: uncultured Actinomycetota bacterium; assembly: GCA_963703795.1. Lineage (GTDB taxonomy): Bacteria > Actinomycetota > Actinomycetes > Mycobacteriales > Mycobacteriaceae > Mycobacterium. The sequence goes on from CAVPFT010000007.1 coordinate 38,219, forward strand.
CTGGGAGCAGGACGGTCCCGAGGAGTCGGGCCGCCACGGCCCGTCGGGGTAATGTCGGTTGGGTGCGTAGCGAAGGCGATACCTGGGACATCACAACGAGTGTCGGTTCGACAGCCCTATTCGTGGCGACCGCACGAGCACTGGAGGCTCAGAAACCCGACCCGCTGGCCGTCGACCCGTATGCGGAGCTGTTCTGCCGTGCCGTCGGCGGCCCCGCGGCCGACGTGCTCGACGGTAAGGAGCCCGACCACCCGCTCAAGACCGCCGACTTCGGCGAACATTTCGTGAACTTTCAGGGCGCTCGCACCAGGTATTTCGACGAGTATTTCCGCCGGGCCGCCGAAGCGGGCGTGCGTCAGGTCATCATCCTGGCGGCCGGACTCGACTCCCGCGCTTACCGGTTGGATTGGCCGGCCGCGACGACGATCTTCGAGCTGGACCGTCCGCAGGTCCTGGACTTCAAGCGCGAGGTGCTCATCGGCCACGGCGCCCAACCGCGCGCCGAGCGGCGCGAGATCGCCGTCGATCTGCGCGACGACTGGCCACAAGCCTTGCAGGACAGCGGTTTCGATGCGGCCAAGCCGTCGGCGTGGATCGTCGAGGGCCTGCTGATCTATCTGCCGGCCACCGCGCAGGAGCAGCTGTTCACCGGCATCGACGGCCTGGCCGGCCACGGCAGCCACGTCGCCATCGAGGACGGCGCGCCCTTTGAGCCCGACGAGTTCGAGGCCAAGCTCGAAGAAGAACGCACCGCGATGGCCGAAGGCACCGAAGAGCGCCCGTTCTTCCAGTTGGTCTACAACGAGAGGCATGCGCCGGCCACCGAATGGTTCGGCCAGCGCGGGTGGACCGCCGTAGGCACGCCGCTCGCCGATTACCTGCACCAGCTGGGCCGCCCGGTGCCCGGCCCGGACACCGAGGCCGGCCCGATGGTCGCTCGCAACACCCTGGTCAGCGCCGTCAAGGCGTGATCGGGTTTCGGTCTGGCGCCACCGATAACTGATAGACGGGAACCTTCGGGAACTTTCCCGCGTCGTCAGCCGACTACTACCTGCGTGCTCGTTACGCCGCCCAACGGCCCGGGCGGACGTTCAATCCAGCCCGATCGGTAAGGAGTGGCTGCTGCTATGACAGCGCCGGTGTGGATGGCATTGGCCCCGGAGATCCATTCGGCGCAGCTCAGCAGCGGTCCCGGCCCGGGTGGCCTGCTGGCCGCCGCCGCGGGGTGGACTTCCCTGAGCACCACGTACGCGTCGGCGGCGGACGAACTCACCTCGATCCTGGGCGCGACGCAGGCCGGAGCGTGGCAGGGGCCCACCGCCGAGCAATACGTGGCCGCCCACGCGCCCTATCTGGCGTGGCTGATGCGGGCCAGCGCCAACAGCGCGTCGGCGGCTGCCCAGCACGAGACCGCGGCCGCCGCCTACACCACTGCGCTGGCCGCGATGCCAACGTTGCTGGAGCTGGCCGCCAACCATGCGATCCATGCGGTATTGGCGGCGACAAACTTCTTCGGTATCAACACCATTCCCATTGCGCTCAACGAGGCCGACTACGTCCGGATGTGGATCCAGGCGGCCACCACCATGGCCACCTATGAGGCGGTCGCCGGCACGGCGGTGGCGTCGGCGCCGCAGACCGATCCGGCGCCACAGATCCTGCATGCGGCCGACAGCTCCGATAGCACCGACAGTGGGCTCCAAGACATCGTCGACAACGACGCCGGCGATCCAACGCAATTGAACTGGTGGGTAAATAGGTTCCTAGAGGTCCCCCAAACCCTGATTAGGGACGTGCTGGAGTTCCCGCAGAACCCATCCCTGGCGTTACAGCAAGTGCAGGCGGACATTCCGGCACTGATCGCCGATGAAACCACCCACCTGGGCGAAGTCATCAGCACCTTTCCGCAATTACAGACGGTTGTGCCGCTCGCGCTCGCCGCGACGGCGATCACCCCCGGATTCGCAGCCGGCTTGGCGGGGCTGAGCGGGCTGTCGGGGATTCAGCCCGGCGCTGTCCCGGTGGCGGCGGCACCGATGCCCGAGGCGCCCGGTATACCGGCGACCGCCGGCTCGCCGGTCCTTGCCGCCTCCGCCGCCCCGGCTCCCACCCCGACCTCCGCCTCGGCTTCGGCGGCGGCGCCGGCACCGGCGCCCGCGGCGGCCGCGCCCCCGGCGCCGCCGCCTGCGGCTGTCGCGGCGGGCGCCTACCCCTACCTGGTAGGAGGGCCCGGCGTCGGGTCCACCACCGGAATGAGCGCCAGCGCCAAACGGAAGGCTCCGGAGCCCGACATCGCCGCCGCCGCGGCCACCGCCGGCACATCGGCCCGGGAAAAGCAGGCGGCCCGTCGGCGCCGACGCATGGGGATGCGAGGGCACGGCGACGAGTTCATGGACATGAACGTCGAGGTCGAGCCGCAGTGGGGCGAGTCCGTCGCGTCGACGGCTTCGGATCGGGGTGCCGGCGATCTGGGTTTTGCCGGAACGGCACGCACGGACGCCGACGTCGAGGCGGCCGGGCTGGCCTCGCTGATCGGTGACGGATTCGGCGGCGGCCCGTCGGTGCCCATGGTGCCCGGCACCTGGGACCCCGATCAACGATCATCTTTTGATAATGACAACGATTTTCAGTAAGCTTCCGCTGCGTAGTGCAGGCGCCCGATGATCGCCCAGAACAGCCTGGTCAGTGCCACCGAAAGGGGAGCAAGGTCGTGAGCCGAAGGCCACCGGGTATCTCGACAGTTAGCTTATGCAATGCTAACTTCAGGCGAGTTAAGTTAGGGGACACTACGTACGGGAGAAGCAGCCGTGGAACGCGGTGATGCTGGTGTGCTTGCAGCCCAGCCGGTCAATTCTCGGTCAGACGGCAGGGTCGACGGCGACATTGTCAGCCGGTTCGCCACCTGTTGTCGCGCACTCGGTATCGCGGTCTACGAGCGTCAGCGTCCGGCCGATCTGGCCGCCGCCCGCTCGGGTTTCACCGCGCTCACCCGAGTGGCCCATGACCAGTGCGACGCGTGGACCGGGCTGGCCGCCGCCGGAGACACGTCGTTCCGGGTGCTCGAGGCCATTTCGCGGACCGCCAGTACGGCGGGAGTGTTGCAGCGTCGGGTGGAGTTGGCGCCTGCAGCCTTGGGCTTTCGCTACGACGCCGGCCTGTACCTGCAGTTCCGCGCCACCACCCCGGATGATTTCCATCTCGCCTATGCGGCGGCGCTGGCAATGGTGGGGGAATTTGCCAAGGCCGACGAGATAGTCAGCGGGCTCACCGAGCGTCGGCCCAGCTGGCGCGAGGCCCGCTGGGTAGCGGTCGTCATCAATTACCGTGCCGAACGCTGGTCGGACGTCGTCAAGCTGCTGACCCCGATCGTCAACGACTCCGATCTCGACGAGGCCTTCTCCCACGCGGCCAAAATCACCCTCGGCATTGCGCTGGCCCGGCTGGACATGTTCGCCCCGGCGCTGTCCTATCTCGAGGAGCCCGACGGCCCCGTAGCCGTTGCGGCGGTGGACGGCACGCTGGCCAAGGCGCTCGTGCTGCGTGCGCACGTCGACGAGGAGTCGGCGAGCGAGGTTCTGCAGGATTTGTACGCGGCCAACCCGGAGAACGAGCAGATCCAGCATGCGTTGTCCGACACCAGCTTCGGGATCGTCACCACCACCGGCGACCGTATCGACGCCCGTACCGATCCGTGGGATCCCGGCACCGAGCCCAGCCCCGGCGATTTCGTCGACCCCGAAGCCAAAGAGCGCAAGCGCGCACTGCTGCATGAAGCCGAACGCGAGCTCGATGAATTCATCGGGTTGGAGAAGGTCAAAGACCAGGTGGCCCGGTTGAAGAGCGCGGTGGCGATGGAGCTGGTGCGTAAGCAGCGTGGGCTCGAGGTGGCGCAGCGGACCCACCACCTGGTCTTCACCGGGCCACCCGGGACCGGCAAGACCACCATCGCCCGGGTGATCGCCAAAATCTATTGCGGCCTCGGCCTTTTGAAACGGGAGAACATCAGAGAGGTGCATCGCGCCGATCTGATCGGCCAGCACATCGGGGAGACCGAGGCGAAGACCAACGCGATCATCGACAGCGCACTGGACGGGGTGCTGTTCCTCGACGAGGCCTACGCGCTGGTGGCCACCGGCGCCAAGAACGACTTCGGCCTGGTGGCCATCGACACCCTGCTGGCCCGCATGGAAAACGACCGGGATCGGCTGGTGGTCATCATCGCCGGGTACCGCGCCGACTTGGATCGGTTCCTCGACACCAACCAGGGTCTGCGTTCGCGCTTCACCCGCAGCATCGACTTCCCGTCGTACAAGCCGGCTGAGCTGATCGAGATCGCGAACTTCATGGCCGCCAAGCGCGACAGCGCGTTCGACCAGGCGGCGCTGCACGATCTCGAGGCATTGTTCGCGCATCTGGCCGACACGTCCAAACCCGATGTAACCGGAATCGAACGTCGTGGCCTGGATATCGCGGGCAACGGCCGGTTCGTTCGCAACGTGGTCGAAAAGTCCGAAGAGGAACGCGAATTCCGGTTGGACCACTCCGAGCACGCCGAAACCGGCGAGTTCACCGATGAGGAGCTGATGACCATCACCGACGCGGACGTGCGCAATTCGGTTGAGCCGCTGCTGCAGGGGCTCGGCCTGCGGGAGCCGGCATGACGACCAATGAGCCCGACGGCGAATGGCCCGGGGCGCGACGCTCGTTCTCCTCGCGGACCCCGGCCAACGACAACCCGGATCAGGTGGTCTATCGCCGCGGATTCGTCACCCGCCACCAGGTGACCGGCTGGCGCTTCGTCATGCGCCGGATCGCTTCCGGGATTGCCCTACACGACACCAGGATGCTGGTCGACCCGCTGCGGACCCAATCGCGCGCGGTGTTGATGGGCGCGCTGATCCTGATCACCGGTTTGGCGGGCTGCTTCGTGTTCTCGCTGATCCGGCCCAACGGGCAGGCGGCCAACAACGCGGTGCTCGCCGATCGGTCGACCGACGCGCTATACGTGCGGGTTGGCGACAAGCTGCACCCGGTGCTCAACCTCACCTCCGCCCGGCTGATCGTCGGTCGTCCGGTCAACCCGACCGCAGTGAAAAGCAGTGAGCTGGACCGGTTTCCGCGCGGCAACCTGATCGGCATCCCGGGTGCTCCGGAGCGCATGGTGCAAAACTCCTCGCACGATGCGAACTGGACGGTGTGCGACGCCGTTAGCGGGACAGCGCGCGGTGCCCACAGCACGGGCGTCACCGTGATAGCGGGGCCACCTGACGGTCGCGGCGCGCGGGCGGCCACGCTTGGACCCGAGCAGGGGATCCTGGTCGATAACGGCAGCAGCACCTGGCTGCTGTGGGACGGCAAACGTAGCCAGATCGACCTGGCCAACCACGCCGTCACCAACGCACTAGGCCTCGGTGTCGACGCTCCCGCGCCACAGCCCATCGCATTCGGATTGTTCAATGCGATACCAGAATCGCCGGCGCTGACGGCGCCGCCGATCCCGAATGCCGGTAGCCCGGCGGGCTTTTCGGTGCCCGCGCCGATCGGTGCGGTGGTCGTCTCCTACGGTGTGGAGCAGAACTCGTCGGGCACCGTCCGGTACTACGCGGTATTGCCGGACGGCCTGCAGCCCGTCTCGCCGGTGCTTGCCGCGATCCTGCGCAACACCAATTCGTATGGCCTGGACCAACCGCCGCGGCTCGGGGCCGACCAGATAGCCAAGCTGCCGGTGTCGCGGATGCTCGACACCGCGGCCTATCCGGGCCAACAGGTCGTCCTCGTCGACGCGGCCAAAGCCCCCGTCACCTGTGTGTACTGGAGCAAGCCGAGCGGGGCCGCCACCCGGTCGCTGAGCTTGCTGTCCGGCTCGGCGCTACCGGTGCCGGACGCGGTGCGCACCGTCGACCTGGTCGGCGCCGGCGCCCAGGGAATTGCCAGCCGCGTCGCCCTCGCGCCGGGTACCGGCTATTTCGCCCAGACCGTCAGCGGCGGCGCGGCCGCACCGGCCATCGGGTCGTTGTTCTGGGTGTCTGACACCGGGGTGCGCTACGGCATCGACAACGAGGCCGAGAACGGCGCCGGGCACGGGAAAACCGTTGAGGCCCTTGGTCTGAGCGTACCTGCGGTCCCCGTCCCGTGGTCGATCCTCTCGCTGTTCGCGACGGGCCCGACGCTATCGCGCGCGGACGCGCTGCTGGCACACGACGGCTTGGCGCCCGACAGCCGGCCCGGTCGCCCGGTCTCGGCCGAAGGAGCACCCCGATGAGCCGACTGATTTTCGAGGCCCGTCGGCGGCTGGCGCCACCGACCGCCCGCAAGGGCACCATCGCTATCGAGGCACCGCCCGAGCTGCCGCGGGCGATTCCGCCGTCGCTGCTGCGGCGGGCGCTGCCTGTCGTGATCGTGATGCTGATCGTCGGCATGGTCGTCGCGCTGGTCGCCACCGGGATGCGGGTGATCTCCCCGCAGACCCTGTTCTTCCCGTTCGTGCTGCTGCTGGCGGCAACCGCTCTCTATCGGGGCACCGGCAACAAGATGCGCACCGAGGAGGTCGACGCCGAACGGGCCGACTACCTGCGCTACCTGTCGGTGGTCCGGGACAACATCCGGACCCAGGCCGGCGAGCAGCGCGCGGCCGCGGAATGGTCCCATCCCGACCCGACGGCATTGGCAACCGTGCCCGGATCGCGCCGTCAGTGGGAGCGCGACCCGGACGACCCCGACTTCCTGGTGCTGCGGGCCGGCCGTCACCCGGTGCCGCTGGCCACGGCGGTGCGGGTCAACGACACCGCCGACGAGATCGATCTGGAACCGGTGTCGCACAGCGCATTACGCAGTCTGCTCGATACCCAGCGCACCGTGCGCGACGTGCCGACCGGAATCGACCTGACCAAAGTCTCGCGGATCACCGTCCTGGGTGAGGCGGTCGAGGTGCGGGCGGCGTTGCGTGCCTGGATCGCTCAGGCGGTGACCTGGCACGACCCGACGGTGCTTGGGGTGGCGCTGGTCAGCCCCGATCTGGAAGGTCCCGACTGGTCCTGGCTGAAGTGGTTGCCCCACGTCGACATTCCCGGTGAGGCCGACGGTGTCGGGCCGGCACGGTATCTGTCGAGCAACCCCGACGAACTGATCGCGCTGCTGGGGTCCGCCATTGTCGACCGCCCGGCATTCAACGGTGAGCCGGCCGATGCACTGCGGCACCTGCTGATCGTCGTCGACGACCCCGACTATGACGTGAACGCCTCGGCGCTGGCGATGGTCCGGGCGGGGGTTACCGTCGTGCATCGCTCCGCCACACCGCCGCACCGCGAACAATATTCGGATCCCGAGAAGCCGATCCTGCGGATCAGCGGGGGGGACGGCGGGGGAAGCCGAGCCGGCGCCATCGAGCGCTGGCAGACCGGTGGCTGGCAGCCCTACATCGACAGCGCCGACCAATTCGGCGCGGATGACGCCGTTCACCTGGCCCGTCAGCTGTCCCGCTGGGACTCCAATCCGACCCACGCCGGGCTGCGCTCGGCGGCCACCCGCGGTGCGACCTTCACCACGCTGCTGGGCATCCCGGACGCGTCGCAGCTGGATGTGCCGGCGCTGTGGGCACCTCGCGGCCGCGACGAGGAGTTGCGCGTGCCGGTCGGTGTCACCGCGACCGGCGAGCCGCTGATGTTCGACCTCAAGGACGAAGCCGAGGGCGGGATGGGTCCGCACGGCCTGATGATCGGTATGACCGGTTCCGGCAAGTCGCAGACCCTGATGTCGATTCTGTTGTCGCTGTTGACAACTCATTCGGCGGACCGGCTGATCGTCATCTACGCGGACTTCAAGGGCGAGGCCGGCGCCGACAGCTTCCGGAACTTCCCGCAGGTCGTCGCGGTGATCTCGAACATGGCCGAGAAGAAGTCGCTGGCCGACCGGTTCGCCGACACGCTGCGCGGTGAGGTGGCTCGTCGCGAGAACCTGCTGCGCGAGGCCGGCCGCCGGGTTCAGGGCAGTGCGTTCAACTCGGTCCTCGAGTACGAGGCCGCTATGGCTGCCGGACATGACCTGCCTCCGCTGCCAACGCTGTTCGTGGTCGCGGACGAGTTCACCCTGATGCTGGCCGATCACCCCGAATACGCGGAGCTGTTCGACTATGTGGCACGCAAGGGCCGCTCGTTCCGCATCCACATCCTGTTCGCGTCCCAGACGCTGGACGTCGGCAAGATCAAGGACATCGACAAGAACACCTCCTACCGCATCGGGTTGAAGGTGGCCAGCCCCAGCGTCTCGCGCCAGATCATCGGTGTTGAGGATGCCTATCACATCGAATCCGGCAAAGAGCACAAGGGCACGGCGTTCCTGGTGCCCGCCCCCGGCGCGATGCCGATCAAGTTCCGCAGCACCTACGTCGACGGCATCTACGAGCCACCGCAAACGGCTAAATCCTTTGTGGTGCACTCTATTCCAGAGCCAAAGCTGTTCACGGCCGGGTTGGTGGAGGCCGATCCCGGCACCGTCATATCAACCGGTGAGGACGAGGAAACCACCGGACCGCCGCGCAAGCTGATCACGACCATTGGCGATCAGCTGGCCCGTTACGGGCCGCGGGCACCGCAGCTGTGGCTGCCGCCGCTGGACGAGCCGATCCCGTTGACCGCGGTACTGGCCCGCGCCGGGTTGCCGCAGCGACAGTGGCGTTGGCCGCTCGGTGAGATCGACAAACCGTTCGAGATGCGCCGCGACCCGCTGGTATTCGACGCCACGTCGTCGGCTGGGAACATGGTGATCCACGGCGGCGCGAAGTCCGGGAAATCGACTGCGCTGCAAACATTCATCATGTCCGCGGCCAGCCTGCACTCGCCGCGCGACGTCACGTTCTACTGCCTGGACTACGGCGGCGGGCAGCTTCGGGCGCTCGAAGATCTGGCGCACGTCGGCAGCGTCGCGTCGGCGCTGGAACCCGAACGCATCCGCCGCACCTTTGGCGAGCTGGAGCAACTGCTGCTGTCCCGGCAGCAGCGAGAGTTGTTCCGCGATAAGCACGGTTCGGCCCCCGACGACGGTTATGGCGAGGTTTTCCTGATCATCGACAACCTCTATGCGTTCGGCCGTGACAACACCGACCAGTTCAACACCCGTAACCCGTTGCTGGCCAAGGTGACCGAAATGGTCAACATCGGCTTGGCGTACGGGATCCACGTGATCATCACCACCCCGAGCTGGCTGGAGGTGCCGCTGGCGATGCGGGACGGCCTCGGGCTGCGGCTCGAGCTCAAGCTGCACGACGCGCGGGACAGCAATGTGCGGCTGATCGGCGCGCTGCGCCGCCCGGCCGAGACCGTCCCGGACGACCAGCCGGGCCGCGGATTGACCATGGCCGCTGAGCATTTCCTATTCGCGAGCCCCGCGTTGGACGCGGAAACAAACCCAGTGGCCGCGATCAACGCCCGCCACCCGGGCATGGCCGCACCGCCGGTTCGGTTGCTGCCCACCAATCTCGCGCCCGACGCGGTGGGGACTCCGTATCGGGGCCCGGACCGGGTGGTCATCGGTCAGCGGGAGGAGGACCTCGCGCCGGTGGTGCTCGACTTCGGCGAGAACCCGCTGTTAATGGTGTTCGGCGACAGCAAGTCTGGTAAGACCACGCTGCTGCGCCACTTCATCCGCACCATCCGCGAGCACTCCTCGCCGGATCAGGTCGCCTTCACTGTGCTGGATCGGCGACTGCACCTTGTGGACGAACCGCTGTTTCCCGACAACGAATACACCGCCAACATCGACCGCATCATCCCGGCGATGTTGGGGCTGTCCAACCTCATCGCATCGCGGCAGCCACCGGCGGGCTTGTCGGCGGCGCAGCTGTCCGGCTGGACCTACCAGGGTCACACCCACTACCTGATCATCGACGACGTCGACCAGGTACCGGATTCGCCGGCGATGAGCGGGCCGTACGTCGGACAGCGGCCGTGGACCCCCCTCCTCGGGCTGCTGGCCCAGGCGGCCGATCTGGGGCTGCGCGTGATCGTCACGGCGCGGGCCACCGGATCGGGGCACCTGCTGATGACGAGCCCGTTGCTGCGCCGGTTCAACGACTTGCAGGCGACCACGTTGATGCTTTCGGGCAATCCGCAAGACAGCGGCAAGATCCGGGGCCAACGGTTTGGCCGGTTGCCCGCCGGACGGGCGATCCTGTTGGGCGACAGCGATAGTCCGACGTACGTGCAATTGGTCAACCCGCTGGTGGGTGAGGCCGCGATGTTTGGTGATACGCAACAGAAGGGGAGTTAGTCATGACGTTGCGAGTGGTTCCCGAGGGCCTGGCCGCGACCAGCGCGGCGGTGGAAGCGTTGACGGCGCAGCTGGCCGCCGCGCACGCGGCCGCCGCTCCGGCGATTACCGCGGTGCTGCCCCCGGCGGCGGATCCGGTGTCGCTGCAGACGGCGGTCGGGATTCAGCGCCCAGGGCCAGGAACACGCCGCCGTCGCGGCTCAGGGTGTTGAAGAACTGGGCCGCGCCGGCGTGGGCGTCGGTCAAGCCGGGGCAGGCTATCTCGCGGGTGACACCGCGGCCGCCGCGACGTGGGGCGCGGGCGTCTGACCCATGAGCTCGCCCATCTGGATGGCCTCGCCGCCGGAAGTGCATTCGGCGTTGCTGAGCGCTGGTCCGGGGCCGGGATCGCTGTTGGCGGCCGCCGGAGCGTGGACCTCGCTCAGCACCGAATACTCTTCGACGGCAGCCGAACTCAGCGGGATCCTGCAGGCGGCGCAGGCGGGGGCGTGGCAGGGGCCCAGCGCCGAGCGGTATGTGGCCGCACACCTGCCGTATCTGGCGTGGTTGCAGCAGGCCGGCGCCGACAGTGCGGGCGCGGCGGCACAGCACGATGGACCAGACCGACTGGCGGCCACGGTGGCCTCCGGGAACGGGGCCGGCGCGCTCGGGTTTGCCGGTACCGCGCACAAAGGCGCCGCCGTGGCGGCGGCCGGGTTGACCGAGCTGGCCGGTGATGAGTTCAACGGCGGTCCGCGGATGCCAATGGTGCCCGGTACCTGGGATCGGGATCCGGACGGCCGGGAGATCCCGGGTGAGTCAGGGAGAGGGGGAGACGACGGTACATAACGCCGCAGTCAATAACTGGAATTCGAAAGGAAAAGGGGAATCGTTATGAGTCTGTCTGGATGCTCATATTCCGCAATCGGTGGCCGCGCAGTCGGCGTTTCCACCAAGTCGGCGTTGATGCGCAGCACGATCGGTCAGGCCGAGCAGGAGGCATTGTCGGCGCAGGCGTTCCACCAGGGTGAGTCCTCGGCGGCGTTTCAGGGCGCGCATGCCCGCTTTGTGGAAGCCGCGGCTCGAATCAACACGCTGCTGGACATCGCCCAGGCCAACCTTGGGGATGCCGCGGGCACGTATGTGGCCGCCGATAGCCGCCGCCGCGTCGTCCTACACCGGGTTCTGAGTCGAACCGCTACAGCGAAAGGATTTGTGATGTCACAGATTATGTACAACTACCCGGCGATGCTGGGTCACGCCGCGGACATGTCGGGCTATGCGGGAACCCTGCAGGGACTGGGTGCCGATATCGCCAGCGAGCAGGCCGCGCTGGCCAATGCGTGGCAGGGCGACACCGGTATGACCTATCAGGTGTGGCAGGCGCAGTGGAACCAGGCCATGGAGGCTTTGGTGCGGGCCTACCAGTCGATGTCCAGCACGCATGACGCCAACACCCTGGCCATGTACGCCCGGGACACCGCCGAAGCCGCCAGAAGGGGGGCTAGTTCCACTCCGATGAGCGCGGACCGAACGCCGTCGAGCTGACGGTCGATCACGCGTGGTTCATCGCGGAAACCATTGGGGCGGGGACGTTCCCGTGGGTACTGGCGATCACCACGCCGTATCGTGATGCCGCGCAACGGGGCGCGTTCCTCGACCGTCAGAGGGCCGAACTGACGCGGATGGGTCTGGTGTCGGCAAGACGGGCAGATCAACCGGGCGGTCGCCGACTGGGTCAAGGTGGTGTGCTTCCCGCGATCGGTGGCTCGACCTGCGCTACGTGGGTCCCGCCAGAACCACCGGTGAGGCCGGCGGCACCGGCGAGTTGCTGCGCGGCATCGTGGCGCAGCGCGCCGGAAAAGCCACGAAGACTGTGGTCGCGTTGCGCAGCGCGCAGCTGATCACGTTCACCGCCATGGATATCGACGATCCACGCGCGCTGGCCGGAGTCCTCGGTGTCGGGCTGGCGCAGCGGCCGCCGGCCCGGTTCCAGGAGTTCAGCATGCCGGTGCGCGTCGGAGCCCGCGCCGACGAACGGCTGCGCTCCGGCGCGCCACTCACGGAAGTCCTTGACTACCTGGGCATTCCGGAATCGGCCCGATCGGTCGTGGAGTCGGTGTTCTCCGGTCCGCGCAGCTATGTCGAGATCGTCGCCGGATGCCACCGCGACGGCCGGCACTCCACCACCGAAGTCGGACTGAGCATTGTGGACACCACCGCGGGCCGGATACTGGTCAGCCCGTCGCGTGCGTTCGACGACGAGTGGGTCTCGACCTTCAGCCCCGGGACCCCCTTCGCGATCGCCGTCGCGGTCGAACAGCTGACCGCCCACCTGCCGGACGGCCAATGGTTCCCCGGCCGGCGGCTGTCCCGAGATTTCTCCGCCCAATCCGCATAGCCGAAACCAGATCGAAACCAGAAGAGAGTGAGAACGATGTCCCAGGAACGGCCCCAGCACTTTTCGAGGGTCCGGTGACGTCCGGTACCGTCATGCCGATCGTCCGCGTCGCCATTCTCGCGGACAGCAGGTTGACGGAGATGGCCCTGCCCGCCGAGTTGCCGCTGCGCGAAATCCTGCCCGCGGTCAAGCGATTGGCAGCTCCCGCGGCCGCAAACGGCGACGCGGACGACACCCTGAGCGCCCTTGACATCCGGATGGCTTCCCATCTGAGCCTGGCGCCCATCGGTGGGGCGCCGTTCAGCCTGGACGCCAGCCTGGACACTGTCGGAGTCGTGGACGGTGACCTGCTGGCGCTGCAGCCGGTGCCCGTCGGTCCGGCCGCGCCGGGCATCGTCGAGGACATCGCCGATGCCGCCATGATCTTCTCGACCTCTCGGTTGAAGCCTTGGGGCACAGCCCATATCCAGCGCGGCGCGGTCGCCGCGGCGATCGTGGTGGCCTTCCTGGCTACCGGTCTGGCAGCCACCTACCGGGTCGCCACCGGCGCGCTGTCCGGATTGATCGCGGTCGGCGTGATCGCGGCGCTCACCGCGTTGGCCGGCTTGCTGATCACGGCGCGTTCGGCACGCACCGGAGCGGCGCTCTCGATCGCGGCGCTGGTACCCATCGGTGCCGCCCTGGCGTTGGCGGTGCCGGGGAGATTCGGACCGGCACAATTGATGCTGGCCGCGGCCGGCGTCACCGCCTGGTCGTTGATCGTCCTGTTGATTCCCGGCCGCGAGCGCGAGCGGATCGTCGGTTTCTGCACGGCGACGGCGGTGGTCGGGGCCGGGGTGTTGCTGGCAGCGGGTGCCGAATTACTTTGGCGACTACCGGTACTCAGCATTGGCTGCGGGTTGATCGTGGCGGCCCTGCTGGTCACCGTCGAGGCGGCGCAATTGTCCGCGCTGTGGGCACGCTTCCCGTTGCCGGTCATCCCGGCACCGGGTGACCCCACCCCGTCGGCGCCTTCGCTACGGATGCTCGAGGACTTTCCGCGGCGGGTCCGCATCGGAGATGCCCATCAGAGCGGATTCATCGCCGCGGCGGTGCTGCTCAGCGTCCTGGGATCGGTCGCGATTGCGCTGCGCCCCGGGGCGTTCAGCGGTTTCGGCTGGTACGTGGTCGCGGCAACCGCGGCCGCGTCCATCATGCGCGCCCGGGTGTGGGATTCGGCCGCGTGCAAGGCCTGGCTGCTGGCCCAGCCCTACCTGGTGGCGGGTGTCCTACTGGTGCTCTACACCGCGACGGGGCATTACGCCGCCGCCCTCGGCGCGGCGGTGGTGCTCGTCGCGCTCGTCGCGGTGTGGATAGTGGTGGCGCTGAACCCGGGCATCGCGGCGCCGGAAAGCTATTCGTTGCCGCTGCGCCGGCTGCTGGGCTTCGTCGCGGCCGGCGTCGATGCCTCGCTGATCCCCGTCATGGCGTACCTGGTCGGTCTTTTCAGCTGGGTGCTCAATCGATGATTCGGGAAAACCGGGTTGGCCGGCCTCACAGCGACGGTGGCCGCTTTCGCGGCGGCCACCGCATGGGCCTGCCCGTCGGCGCTGGCGATCAGCCCGCCGGCGGTCGATCCGGGCGTACCACCGCCCAGCGGAACCCCGGGGCCCGGGCAGCCGATGGAGCAGCGCGGCCCGTGCAGCACCTCCGGAGTCGTCCCGGGCAGCGATCCGGGTGTGACGACACCCAGCCAGGCGATGCTGAATCTCCCTGCGGCCTGGCAGTTTTCCCGAGGCGAAGGCCAACTGGTGGCGGTCATCGACACCGGCGTACGGCCGGGCCCGCGGCTGCCCAACGTCGACCCGGGCGGCGATTTCGTGGAGACGACCGACGGCCTGACCGACTGCGACGGCCACGGCACGCTGGTCGCCGGGATCATCGCCGGCCAACCCGGTGACGACGGTTTCTCGGGCGTGGCGCCCGCCGCGCGGGTGATGTCGATCAGGACGACCTCCGCGAGGTTCTCGCCCCGAACGCCGGGCGGCGATCCGCTGCTGGCGCGGGCGTCCCTCGACGTCGCGACGCTCAGCCGGGCGATCGTGCACGCCGCCGACCTCGGCGCCCGGGTGATCAACGTTTCCGCGATCACCTGCCTGCCCGCCGACCGGACGATCGATCAGGCCGCGCTCGGAGCGGCGATCCGGTATGCGGCGGTGGACAAGGACGCGGTGATCGTCGCCGCGGCGGGTAACAACGGACCGACCGAATCGGTCGCCGGCGGGACGTCTTGTGATTCCAATCCGCTCACCGACCTGAGCCGTCCCGACGATGCGCGCAACTGGGCGGGCGTCAAGTCGATCTCCATCCCGTCGTGGTGGCAGCCCTATGTGCTGTCGGCGGCTTCCCTGACACCGGATGGGCAGCCGTCGAAATTCACCATGGCGGGGCCGTGGGTGGGTATCGCCGCACCCGGCGAAGGCATTGTGTCGGTGAGCAATCGCGACGGCGGCGGCCTCGCCAACGGCCTGCCCGACGACCACCAGCAGATGGTCGCGCTGAGCGGCACCAGCTATGCGGCCGGCTACGTGTCGGGCGTCGCGGCGCTGGTCCGCAGCAAGTATCCCCACCTGAGCGCCGCGCAGGTGGTGGGTCGCATCACCGCAACCGCGCACAACGGCGCCCGGGCCCCGTCCAACCTCATCGGCGCCGGCAGCGTCGACCCGGTCGCGGCCCTGACCTGGCAACTGCCCGCGGGCAACCAGCCAAATGTGGTAGGGCCGGGCGGAACGCCGGCAAAGGCAGTAGCCGTCCCGCCGGCACCGGCGCCCAGGGACACGACACCGCGCAACGTCGCGTTCGCCGGAACCGCCGCGCTGGCCTTGATTGTCGCGGCCGTCGCCGCAATTGCCGCGGTCACCGCGCGCAGACGGAAGGAGACCACCCCGTGAGCCGTTCGATACCGCCCTTCGGCAGCGGCCGAATCACGTTGGCGCTGCTGGTTTTGGTGCCCGCGGTGATGGCGTACCCGTGGCGGTCGAGCCGCGACTACTGGGTGCTGGGCATCGCGGTCGTCGTCGTGATCGTGCTGTTCGGCTGGTGGCGCGGACTGCACTTCACCACGATCCTGCGCCGTCGGTTGGCGATGATGGGTCGCCGGGGTGGGTCCGCCCCGCAAACCAACCCCGCCACAAAGACAACCGCGCTGCTGCGGATCGGGCCGCCGGTCGGCGGTTCGGATGTGCTCCCACTGCCGCTGATCACCCGCTATCTGGACCGCTATGGCATCCGCGCGGACAGAATCCGAATCACGAGCCGGGACAACGCATCCGACGCATCAAGGCGAGAAACCTGGATCGGGCTCACGGTGTCGGCGGCCGACAACCTGGCGGCGCTGCAGGCGCGCTCGTCGCGGATTCCGCTGCATGAGACCGCCCGGGTGGCGGCGCGCCGGCTGGCCGACCACCTTCGTGAGATCGGATGGGAAGCGAGCTCCGTCGGGCCCGACGAGGTCCCGCGGTTGCTCACGCACGACGCCCACGAAATGTGGCTTGGAGTGCAGCGTGGTGTCTCGGATTACGTTGCGGCATACCAAGTCCGCGTAGCCGACGGACTGGCCGAAACCCTCGATGCGATCCGGTCGCATCCGGCGCGCGAGACCTGCACGGTGCTGGAGATCGCCGGTGATGGGACCTGCAACACCGTCGCGGCCGCGTGTGCGTTCCTGACCGAAGCGCTGCCATCGGGGGAGGCGCCGCTGGCCGGGCTGACCCCGCAACGCGGAAATCACCGAGCGGCGCTGACGGCCCTGGATCTGTCGTCCACGCAACGACTTGACGGGCACACCGATGAGCCCGCCGGCCTGCTGGCGCGGCTGGCCTGGTCCACTCCGGTGGCCGGCCCCCATCGGGCACCGCTCGCCCAAACCGTTAGAACATGAACCCGTTCAGGAACGGTGTCATCCGGCGCAGATAGTCCAGCTGGCTCACGTGCAGCACGTGGCTGCCGGGGAACCAGTGCAGCGCACAGCGATCCCAATGCTGCCAAAGCTTCATGGCCTGACCCGGGCGGAGCCATCCGGTCGCCGAGGCCGGTGATGATCATCCGGCGGTCCTTCGGCACCAGCGGCCGATAGTTGAGCGGGCAGTGGTAGGACAGCCCGGCGGCCAGCTCGTCGCGGCTGATGTTGGACAACCGCAGTCCCAGGCCCATGAGCTTGTTGGCCGGGAACCATTCGTCGAACATCGTCGCGGGAGTCACGACCGGACAGTTGGGGATGACGGCCTCGAGCCGATCGTCGACCGAAGCGACCAGCGCGGAGGTGTAACCGCCCAGCGATATCCCCGTCAGCGCGATGCGGTCGACGCCGGTGTGACGCAAATAGTCGATGACGGACCGGAAGTCGTGCACGGCCTGGGCCATCGCCTCGGCGAAACCGGCGAGGCCGCCGGCGAAATAGCCGAAACCGCTGAACGGCGAGAACTTTTCGGCGCGTGGGCCATGGAACGGCAGCGTGTACATCAGGACGTCGTAGCCGGACCGGTAATACCACGGCAGCGTGAAGAACCGCCCATTGGCCAGATACGACGAGCCCATGAAGCCGTGGCACGACGCACAGCGTGGGGTGGGGCCCGTCGCTGTGGCGCCAGTGCTGCGCATGCACGATGTTGTTGGATGTCAAAGCGCTCCATCGCGTGCGCATCGCGGGGTTGATCGCCCTGAAACTGCTGGGGAACGAGATGTTGTCGACCGTGCCGTGCGCGAACCGCCGCGTGAGCCGATTGGCGGGCCGCGACGTGACCCGGGGCAACTCGGTGGGCGCCGGAAACGACTTCGCCGGATCCCGCTGGGCCGCCAGCTCGGCGTAGAAGCCCAGGCTGTCGCGTTCGCTGCCGGAGCGCACCGAGGTGGCGACGACGGCCGGGGTCACCGCCGTGGCGAGCACGGACGCGACCCAGGTGCGCAGCGCGAGATCGCCGATCGACGATGCCTCGAGGACCATTCGCTGGCGGGGCGACAACGCGGTGCGCGGCGGTAGTCCCTCGGCACCGGCGGGTACCCAGGCATCCGGAGCACCGGGAACATCCGGAACGGGGAGGGGGGAACCGACCGGGTCCGTGTCGGACGTCACGAACGTGATGTTATCTGCCACTCGGTCCCCGCCGGGGGACATGCGGTAATACGGTTTGTCTATCACCCGACCCGTGCTGGTGTTGAGCAGGAGGACCGACATGTGGGATCCCGACGTCTACCTGGCCTTTGCGGACCATCGCAGCCGTCCGTTCTACGACCTGCTGTCGCGGGTGGGCGCCAACCGGGCGCGTCGGGTGGTCGACCTCGGGTGCGGGCCGGGCCACCTGACGCAGTACCTTGGTCGGCGCTGGCCGGAAGCGGTGGTCGAGGCGGTGGACAGCTCGCCGGAGATGGTCGCAGCGGCCAAGGAGCGCGGAATCGACGCCGTCATCGGCGACCTGCGGGACTGGAAGCCCAAGCCCGACACCGACGTGGTGGTCTGCAACGCGGCCCTGCATTGGGTGCCCGAGCACGTCGATCTATTGGTCCGGTGGGCCCGCGAGTTGGCGCCCGGATCATGGATCGGTGTCCAGATTCCGGCCAACTTCGAGACGCCGTCGCATGCCACGGTGCGGGCGCTGGCCCGCCGTGAGCCCTACTCAAAACTCATGGCCGACATACCGTTTCGCGTTGGCGCGGTGGTTCAGCCGCCGATGCATTACGCCAACCTGCTGCTGGACGCGGGCTGCAAGGTCGACGCGTGGGAGAGCACCTATCTGCACCAGCTGACCGGTGAGCATCCGGTGCTGGAATGGATCACCGGCACCGCGCTGGTCCCGGTGCGCGAGCGGCTTGACGACGAGGGCTGGGAGAAGTTTCGTCAGGAACTCATCCCGGTGCTGGACGACGCCTACCCGGCAAGGGCCGACGGTACGACGATCTTCCCGTTCCGGCGCGTGTTCATCGTCGCCGAGGTTGGCGGCGGGCGTCGCGCGGGCGGGTAGCGTCACCCACCGGTGATTACTCCTCGATGCCGCGGTCGACGGCGATGGCCGAGCTGCTGTTCGGCTTCATGTGATGAATCTGCTGATACGTCTCGGTGTAACGCACCGCGATGCGGGAACCGGCGAAATCCGACGGTATGACGTCGCCGGTGCGTTGGCGCCAATCGTGCAGGCGGACCGCCAGATCCGCGGCGATCGCATCCACCTCCGCGTCTGGGCCTCCCGCCAGCAGGTTGATGGCCTCGGTGGGATCGGCGTGCAGATCGTAGAGTTCGCGCTCCGGCCGTAGCCCTTGCACGAACGGGGCGACGGCTACGCCCGACGGGCTGTCCTGGATGTCCAGCGGCAGGTCGAGCAGTGGCCGGGGTGCGTAGTTTTCGATGTAGCTGTATTCCTTGGTGCGAATCGCGCGGATGGGATCGAACGAGTCGTGATAGGTCTTTGTGGTGTACACGTGCTCGCGGACCGGTTCGGCTTGCGGGTCCGGCGCAAGCAAGGCGTCGGCATGCGACACACCGTCGACGTCAGCCGGCAGCTTGAGACCCAACAGGCACAGCAGGGTCGGCAACAAGTCGACGCCGCTGAACAGTTCGTCGTAAACGCGGGGTGGCATGGCGCGGTTCGTGGGTGGGCGGATGATCACTCCGATGCCGGTTCCGGCGTCGTACAGCGTGGATTTCGCGCGTGGGAACGCGGCGCCGTGATCGGTGAAGAACACCACCCAGGTGTTGGCGTCCAGCCCCGTTTGGGCCAACGTGTCCAGTAGCCGCCCCACCGCGGCGTCGGCGGTGGAGATCGCCCCGTAGAAGTCGGCGAGGTCGCCGCGAACCTCGGGGCTGTCCGGCAGGTAGTCGGGAGGATCGACGGTCGCGCTGTCGGCCGGCTCGTAGCGGTCCCGCGGGTAGGGCCGATGGGTTTCGAAGAATCCCGCGGTCAACAGGAACGGTTGGCCACCGAGGTTCTCGGCGCCGTCACGCAACCATGCTCGGAGCCATTCGGAGGCCCGGTCAACCACATACTCGCAGTAGGAGTTCGACACGTCGAACTCGTCGAAGCCCAACCGTTTCGGATAAGATGTCTCGTGCTGCATACCGAAAAGAGCTGAGTACCAACCGGATTCGGATAACATCTGCGGCAGGGTCCGGACGCCGCTGCGGTACTCCCAGCCGTGGTGGGCCAGGCCGAGGAGCCCATTGCTCTGCGGGTAGCGGCCGGTGAACAGCGATCCACGCGACGGCGAGCACAGCGGCGCGGTGGCGTGGGCCCTGGTGAACAGGATTCCCTCGGCGGCAAGCCGGTCCAGGCGTGGGCTGGATACGTCGGCGTGGCCGTAGGCGCCGAGATAGCGCCCCAGGTCGTGCCAATGCACGATCAGCACGTTGTCTTTGGCGTGTTTGGCGTTTTGGGCCGTCATACCACCACCTCGACCGGCGACGATACCGCAGCTACTTCCACCGGTTCTCGCTGATGAACTCCGACAGCGGTCGCGCGAAGGCCCAGCCGTCCAGCTCTAGGGCCGGCCGATCCGGAAACTCGGGCACCGGCCCCAGGCACAGGATGGCCACCGGCTCGGCATCGGCGGGCATTGCCAGCAGATCGGCCAACCGCTGTGGGTCGAACAGGGAAACCCAACCCATGCCGAGCCCTTCGGACCGCGCCGCCAGCCACAGGTTCTGGATCGCGCACGACACCGATGCGAGATCCATCTGCGGCAGCGTCCGCCGGCCGAACACGTGCTTCTCGCGGTTGTCGCACAGCGCCACCACCAAGAGCTCGGCGCACTCCAGAATGCCCTCGACCTTCAACGCCAGAAACTCCTCGCCCCGCTCTCCCAGGGCCGCGGCCGTGCGTGGGCGTTCTTCGTCGACGAGCGCGTGAATGCGTCTCCGCAGCGAGTCGTCGGTGATCCTGATGAAGCGCCACGGCTGCATCAGGCCGACGCTGGGGGCCGCGTGCGCGGCTTGCAGCAAGCGCGCCAGCACGTCGGATTCCACCACGCCGCCGGACAGGAAGCGGCGCATGTCGCGTCGTTCGGAGATCACCCGGTAGACGGCCCGCCGCTCTTGGGGGCTGAACGCCTGATCGGTCACAGGGTCATCGTAGGAAATCCGCATTAGCGTTGACGGTGTCTTTTCGTCAGCCGGCCCTGAACACCCAAGAAAGGGAGTGTTCCGTGAAGCTTTCCAACGCGTTCGACCAACTGCCCACCGACGGTGCCGTGGGCGTCTACGGCGAGCCCTACCAGACGGACGACGGCACCACCGTGATCCCGGTTGCCAAACCGGTCGGTGTCTTCGTGGTCCGCGGGGGCGAGGCTTCCTGGGTGTCCGCCGTTGATGCGAACCGGGTCGCGCTGATCGGTGTGCTCACCGGGCTGCTGGCGGCGGTGATCGCCACGCTGGCGGTGCTGCGCCAGCCGCCCTGGCCGAAGGTCACGATCACGCAGCCCCTCAGGGGCTATAGGTGACGCCGACCGCGCGGAAGACGTATTCGGGGGGCACATCGAAGGCAAGCGATCGGCGCGGCAGGCGGGTCAGCACGTCTTCGGGGATGGCGTCTTTGTAGTGCAGCGAGAGCTGGCCGCTGAACTTCGGGTCGACATCTGCGACGTCGAGATCGAGTCGCAGGCCGGTCGGCGAGATCTCGACCGTCGCGCGCGCCGGCCTGTGCCTCGTTCCAGCGCACGTCGATGGCGCGGCCGGCCAACTTCGGCACCATCGACAGCGTTCCCAGCACTCGCTGCGCCGTGAACGCCAGCGAACCCGCGTAGCTGCTGATGCTGTGCGAGGCCCGCAGCCCGGGGATGGCGCCGCTGAACCGGCGGGTGACCGGGACGTACTCCGCAAGGTAGATAAGGCCCTCCGCCTCGAGTTGAGCGTGCAGATCCTCGGGTAGCTTGCCGATGCCGAATAACCTGCGGACAAAGACGGCCATGACGCCAGTATGACCGCCCGCGGCGTCGGTGCGGAGTCCATGCTGATCACGGCGCGGTGACCCAATTGGGCCTGAACATTTACTTGACCCCAAGGTTTGCCGCGCCCGACGATTGACTCCATGCGCCGACTTCTGGTTTCGCTGTGCGCCGCGGCGGGCGTGATCTGCGCGCCCTTTGTGCCGGCACCCGTGAGCGGTGCGGCAACTCCCTGGTTCGCGAACTCGGTTGGCAATGCCACTCAGGTGGTGTCGGTGGTCAGCACCGGCGGTTCGAACGCGACGATGGATATTTACCAGCGCACCACCGCGGGCTGGGAGGCCCTGACGACCGGCATTCCCACCCACGTCGGCTCGGCGGGCATGGCGCCGCAGGCCAAAAGCGGGGTGCCGGCCACCCCGATGGGCGTGTACACCCTTGACTCGGCCTTCGGCACGGCGCCGACTCCGGGCGGCGGACTGCCGTACACGCAGGTCGGGCCCAACCACTGGTGGAGCGGGGACGACCACAGCCCGACCTTCAACACCATGCAGATATGCCAGAGGTCGCAGTGCCCGTTCAGTACGGCCGACAGCGAGAACCTGCAAATCCCGCAGTACAAGCACGCGGTCGTCATGGGTGTCAACAAGAACAAGGTTCCGGGCGGGGGTGCCGCGTTCTTCTTCCACACCACCGACGGCGGCCCCACCGAGGGCTGCGTCGCGATCGACGACGGCACCCTGGTGCAGGTCATCCGTTGGCTGCGGCCGGGTGCCGTGATCGCGATCGCTAAGTAGCCCAACTAGCCATTGGTCTCGACTGTGAACCGTACGACGGGATGTCGGCGTGTCGCGTCGCACAGTTCACACTCGGGGTCTTCAAACGGGCCGGTCAGGCAAGAGCGCGACCGGGCTTCACCTTGAAGTCCATGCCCGCAGTCGACATGGTCGCCTCGTAAGTCCGGTCGTAGCCGGTGCCGCTGATCCGCCATCCGTCCGCGGTGCGCCGGTACGTGTCGTGGTAGAACGCGGCACCGATCAGCATGAAGTTGTATTCGGGCACGATGACCCGGTCCTGCAGATACCAAGTGCCCGTTGCCGTATCGCCGGTCACCGTGATTTCCGGATGGGTCACCCGGTGCTCGGTGGCGACCGTCGGGCCGCACGCGTTGCGCATGTAGTCCACCAGGTCGGTGCGGTTGGTGAAGTGCAGCTCCTTGCCCACCGACGACCCGTAGTCGCCGCGGATGTCCTCGGTCAGCGTGTCGGCGAAATCGTCCCAGTGCTTGGTGTCCAGCGCGCGCAGGTAGCGGTATTTGACCTGTTTGATCGCTTCGATGTCGGCGAGCGCATCTTGAAAGCTCATCAGGTCATTGCAGCACACGGGTGACCATGTCGATCAGCGCCCGTCGTTCCCGGCTCCAATCGATGGCCGTGCCGGTGATCATCTGCGCCAGCACCACACCCCGCAGCGTAGCCCAAATGACCTCGGCCACACCCTCTTTCGACGGTTCCTCGGTGATCAGCCGACCGAGTTTGCCGATCGCGGAATTCATTTCGAGCAGATGGCGCCGCGACGATTCGCCCGGTCTGCCGCGGGTGGCCCGCAGGATTTCGAAGGCGGCCATCGAAGTCGGGCTGCTGTAGCAGCTCCACGCGGTGTCGACGACGACCTCGATGCGCTCCCGCAGCGGCAGATCGCTGACATCGGCCGCCGACAGGCTGTCGATGAGCCTGGCCACCCCGTCGTCGACGACGGCCATCAGCAGGCCGTTGCGATCCCCGAAGTGATACTGGATGACTCCCCACGTCACGCCGGCGCGTTCGGCCACATGCTTGGCGGTCGCGGCGGCGAAGCCTTCCTCCATGATGCAGCGGACCGTCTCGTCGATGATCCTCGCCCGCGTGTCATCGCCGCGCTTGCGCGGGGCGCTGGTGCGTCGGGTGGGGGGCGATAGACATTGTTGACTTTATAACATAGCAGAGTCTATTTTTGGAAGCGTGACCCAATCCCGTTACGCACGGTTGTCCCGCAGCGAGCTGGCAACCCTGGTCCCCGAGCTGTTGCTGATCGGGCACATGATCGACCGCTCCGGCATGGCCTGGTGCATCAAGGAGTTCGGCTACGAAGAAATGCTGCAGATCGCGATCGAGGAGTGGGCGGGAGCCAGCCCGATCTACACCAAGCGGATGCAGCGGGCGCTGAACTACGCGGGCGACGACGTGCCCACCATCTTCAAGGGTCTACAGCTCGACATCGGCGCCCCGCCGCAATTCATGGATTTCCGCTACACGATCCACGACCGTTGGCACGGCGAATTCCACCTCGACCACTGCGGCGCGCTGCTCGATGTGGAGCCGATGGGCGACGAGTACGTCTTCGGGATGTGTCACACCATCGAGGATCCGACGTTCGACGCCACCGCGGTGGCGACCAACCCGCGCGCGCAGATGCGTCCCGTCCACCGGCCCCCCCGGACGCCGGCCGATCAACACCCGCACTGCGCCTGGAACGTCATCATCGACGAGTCTTACCCCGAAGCCAAGGCCATCCCCGCAGTGCAAATAGTCCGCGAAACTCGAGCTGCCAAGTGGGAACTCGATCCCATCGATCGGTCCGAATTAGGCCAGGCCGACTACTCCGGCGCGCTGGTCTCCGACTTCGATTTCGGCGCCTACTCGCACTCGGCGCTGGCGCGGATGGCCGAAGAGGTCTGCCTGCAGATGCACCTGCTCAACTTGTCGTACGCGCTCGCGGTGCGGGCCCGGGCGAAAGACGCGGAAATGGCCATTTCCATAAATACGCAGCAGCTGATCGGCCTGGCCGGGCTCGCGGCCGAGCGTATTCACCGTGCGCTGCGGCTGCCCGCCGGGATCGACGGCGCGCTACGGGTTTTCGAACTGCACCCGTTGCTCAATCCGGCCGGCTATGTGGTGGCGGAGACGGAATCGGACCGGGTGATCGTGCACCGGTCACCGGCCCATGACGACGGTGCCTGGATTTCGCTGTGCACACCGCAATCCGTGCGGCCGCTGCAAGCCATCGCCGCCGGCGTGGACCCGCGCATCCAGGTTCAAGTCAGCGGAACGGACACCGACTGGACCGCTGAGCTGGCGCAAACCGACACCGCCGCAAAGGAACTGCCAGAGGTGTCCGTAGCCAAGGTCAGTCGCGGATCGACATTCCAATTCGAGCCGAGGCGTTCGCTGCCGCTCACGGTGATCTGACCACACCCCATTCTGTCAAGGGAGACGTCGATACCGTTTCGGTGACGACACGGCCTCGACCGGATACCAATGAGGTTGTGGCCGGGCTGAATACGGCTCGACCGCGGCTATGGTTAACGCTGGCCACCGACCCTATAGACGAAAGTACTCGCTCTATGTACGACCCACTGGGGTTGTCGATCGGGACCACGAACCTGGTCGCTGCGTGTGATGGAAGTCCGCCGGCTTTACGCCGCGCGGTGCTGACCCTGTATCCGCACTGCGCGCCGAAAATCGGTCTGTCCACGGAAGACCCCAACCTGACCGAGCCGGGCGTGCTCATGCGCGGCTTCGTGGAGCGCATAGGTGACTCGGTGGCGCTCGTGTCGCCAGACGGTTCCGCTCACGATCCGGACCTCCTGATGGTGGAGGCCTTGGACGCGATGGTGCTGGCGGCCGGCGCGGACGTGGCTTCATCCGAAATTTCCATCGCCGTTCCCGCGTACTGGAAACCCGGTACGGTGCAGGCCCTGCGCAACGCATTGCGAACGCATTTGGGCTTCGTCCGAAGCGGCATGGCGCCGCGCCTGGTTTCGGACGCGATCGCGGCGCTGACCGCCGCGAACGCGGAGCTGTGCCTCGCTGCAACGGGCGTGGTCGGCCTGGTCGACTTCGGCGGTGCCGGCACGTCGGTCACATTGGTGAGCCTCGCGGGAGATTTCGAGCCCGTCAGCCCCACAATGCGTTACGCGGCCTTCTCCGGCGACGAGATCGACCAGGAACTGATGCTCAAGGTCTTCGAGGAGCTGGGCCACGGCAGCGGTCTCGACCCGGCCAGTACCGCGGCGGTGGGTCAGTTCGGCCTGGTGAGGGAGCAGTGCCGCATGGCCAAGGAGCGGTTGTCCACCGACGCGGCAGCCGAATTCGCCGCGGAGCTCGGCAGGCGCCGGTGCACCATGAAGGTGACCCGCGACGAGCTGGGCGACCTGATACAGGACCGGCTGTCCGGCTTCATCTACGCGTTCGATGACATGCTGGCCCGCCATCACAGGAGTTGGGCGGACCTTTCGGCAGTGGTAGCGGTCGGCGGTGGCGCCAGCATTCCACTTGTCACCGAACGTCTTTCGGTGCACAGTCGCAGGCCGGTCGTGACTCCGTCGCAGCCGGCATGCGCGGCCGCCGCCGGCGCCTTGCTGCTGGCGTCCCGTGGCGAACATGCGGATATCCGGACGCGCACGTCCATCGGCCTGCTCAATGCGGCCGACGCGGCCGGCGACGTGGTCGACCTGGGAGTCGGCGACGTGCTGGTGATCGACCACGAGGCGCTGACGGATCGCGAATTGGCCTGGTCGCAAACCGAATACCCCGGCGACATCCGGGTGCCGTACACCCCCGCCGCCTACGACGAAGACGGCGCGGCCGGCTGGTCGATGCGCCTGACCATGATCGAGCCGCCGCCGGTACGGACCTGGCGGCGCCTCCGGCTGTCGCAGTTGTTCATCGGGATGTGCGCCTTGGTCGCCATGACCGCGATCGGCGGCGTGGCCTACACGTTGGCAGGCGTAGAAAACCGCCAGGCCCCGCCGGCGCCCACCGTCGTGCCGGTGCCGGCGCCGCCGGCCAGTCCGCTGGCGCCAAGGTCGGCCCCGCCGCCGCCGTCCGACGCCCGCGCCGCCGCCGCCGAGTGCCGAACCGGTCCCCAGCCCTGCGCCGCCACCGCCGCCGCCTGCGCCACCGCCCGCACCGTCCCCACCGCCACGGGTCATCGTGACAACGCCGCCGCCGGCTGTCACCACCAGGCACCCCGCTCCGCCGCCGTCGACGACCCAGCCGCCGTTGACGACCGCGATGACGACGACCGAGCCGCCACCGCCGTCGGCTACGACGACGACCCCGCCACCGCCGCCGCCGACGACCCCGACGACTACGGTGCCGATGACGACGGAGTGGATACACGTTCCGTTGCTACCGGTGCCGATACCGGTGCCCGTTCCGCAGAGCCAGGTTCCCCCGGCGCCCCAGGCTCCGCAATATCCGCAATATCCGCAGTACCCGCAATACCCGCAGTATCCGGGGAACGCTCAGAACCCCTACCTAAGCCCGGGGTACTAGTGTCCTGAGTCATATATTTGGATGCGGTAATGCGCCGACGCGTGCCCCATCCGTCGACTGTGGGGCCTATGTACAGATTGCGGCCAGTTCCTGTACATAACGCCCACACTCGGCGTCCTGGCACGGGCGGCGGCAAGTTGTGAAGCCGCCAGCCTGAGCTGGCCACGAATTACCGACTCACGACACTAAATCGGGTCACGTGACCTCAATATGAGCTCAGTCAACGAACGAGCGCGTCGGTCCGCGCGCGAGTAACCTGGTGGCACCCAGGTTCGGGCTGGGTCTGTTGTTATGCCCCTCTCGGGAGGCTTTTGAAGGCCTGGAGGTGCACATGGACATGGTGCTCGGGATCTCGATGGCACCGACGATGGTGCGCTTGGTGCTCATCGAGGGCCAGAATGCCGACGGTGTCACCGTCGAAGAGGACCACGTCGCGGTTCCCGTCAGTCAGGACTCGGCAACACCCGGCGCGGCCGACCGGGTGGTCGCCGCGATCGTCGGCACTCGGGAAGGCGCGACCCACGGCGGCCACCGGCTGACCTCGACAGGGATGACCTGGACGGACCCCGCCGACGTCGGCGCGCTGCGGGAGGCGATAGCCTCCCGCGACGTCGGCGGCGTCATGCTGGTCTCCCCATTGCTCGCCGCGGCCGCATTGACGCGGGCGGTGGGCGATGCGCTCGATTGCGAGCACATCGCAATGTTGTACGTCGAACGCGACAGCGCGACCTTGGCCGTCGTCGAGGTCGCCCACGGTTCGATCGTCGATGTGCGCCGGCAGCCATTGGCGGGGGCTGTCGCGGCCGAGCTGGCGGTCATGGTCGCCGGTCTGGCCGCGCCCGGATCGCGGGCCGACGCGGTGGTGGTTGTCGGTTGCGGGGTCGGCTGCGGGGCCGATGTGCTCGCGATCAGGGCCGCACTCGAGGCGGTGACCGGCCTTCGCGTGATCGTGCCCGAGGAGCCCGACATGGCGCTGGCCCGCGGGGCGGCACTGGCGTCGGCGAACGCGCCGCTGTTCGCGTCGGCGACGGCCGCCCTGGCCTACTCGCTGGATCCCGGCACCGGCGAGGTGAATCCGGGAGCGCTGTCCCCTGCCTACCTCGAGGTCTGCGGGAGTGCCGACCCGGGTGATGGTGCGCTCGCCAACGGCGCCCTGGAAGACTTCGCGGCCGACGACGGCGTGGGCAGCCGCCGGCGCAGGCCGTTCGTGTTGGCCGGCAGTGCGCTGGCGGCCGTCGCGGCGGGGTTGGTGGTGGTTTCGCTGACGTCGGATGGCCGGCCGCTGTCCGCCCCGCAGCCCTCTCCGCGCGCCGTCGCCCCGACGAATCACGTGCCGCCCCCGCAGGCTCAGGTGTCCGCCCCCAGCCCTCCGCAACCCGCGCCCGAGGCGGCCGCCGCGCCCGCGCCGCCGCCGCTGGTGCAGCCGACGCCGCAGAGCGCGATCACTATGGCGCCCGCACCACCGCCCCGTCATGTGCCGACGCGGCGCGCGCCGCAGTCGGTGCCGACCCCCGTGGAGCAGGCACGAACGCCGCCGCCCCCGGCCGCCCCGCCGCCGCCCCCGGCCGCCCCGCCGCCGGAGGCCGTCGCGGTGCCCGCTCCGCCGCCGCCTGCGCAGCGGCCCCCGCTGACGTTTTACATCCGCCTCCCGTTCGTTCCGGTGCTGATTCCGATCCACCCGCCGCCAGGGCCGGCCCCGCCGCCAGGGCCGGCCCCGCCGCCAGGGCCGGCCCCGCCGCCAGCCCCGTAGCCAGGCCGGGAGGTTTCCGTGGCAGATGGTGTCGACTGAGTGCACACTGGGCACTAACGCTGTGAGGCTCTAGGAGGTCCGCGTGGGCGAGTACGGTGCGTTCGGATTTGATCCCGACGAGTTCGATCGAGTGATCAGGGAAGGCAGCGAGGGACTGCGCGACCTGTTCGGCCGGATCGGCCGGATTGTTGCCGGTCCGGGGACCGGGGCGGGGTGGTCGGCCGTTTTCGAGGACTTCTCGCGGCGGCCCCGCCCCACGCCGGAGACCGCCGGCGAGGCCGGCGACGGGGTGTGGGCCATCTACACCGTGGACGATGACGGCGGCGCTCACGTCGAACAGGTCTATGCGAGCGAACTCGACGCGCTGCGGGCCAACAAAAACAATCTCGATGCGAAGCGCAAGGTGCGCTTCCTGCCCTACGGCATCGCGGTCAGCGTCCTCGACGACGATTCGGAATCGGAAGAGGAATCGTAGCCCGGAGGCTGCCGCACGTTCCCATCAGCACGGGATTCGCCGCGGGGCCGAGGTGTGACGGCATCGGAGCCGCGCAAGGGTGCGCCAATCACGTTGGAGCGCCATGCATTTCGCAGGCCGAGTCGTTCGTAATCAGCCCTGTTGCACCACGTTCGAGCCGCCGAAATTGCTGATTTTCGGGTTGCCCGTGTGGTAGGTGACCTTGTTGTTGAAACCGGAGGCCTCGATGCTGTCGGCGGCGTCGACGGTGATCGTGTTTTGCATGCCGGACACGGTGAGGCTCGTGCAATGACCGGTGATCGTCACCGCATTGGAAATCCCGCTGACGGTGACGATGCTGTCGTTGCACGCGATCGTTTTGTTCTCGCCGATGCCGGAGATAGTGAGACTGCTACCCGGCGGTTGGGCGGGTGAGGTCGATGGCTCGGTGGACGTCGACGGCGCGGTCGACGTCGACGGCGCAGGTGTTCTCGTTCGAGTCGACGGCGCCGGGCTCCGCGAGGTGCTCCTCGACGGACTGGACGTCGCGGAGATGGCGGAGTTGATGGTTGACCGGGCATCGGAAATCTTGTGTGCGACGAAGAACGCGATGCCCCCCGCGAGCACCAGAAAGATGACGACGATCAATGCGCCCACGATCCACCACGTGCGGTTACCCGAGGGGGGATTCGGCGGCGGCCCGGACAGCGGGCCGCCATAGGTCCACGGGGCCTGTGGCGGTGGGCCCATTGGCGGCGGGCCCTGGGGCGGTGCGCCCCACGGCGGCTGGACCGGCGGCGGTGCGCCCGGCGGGCCCGGCGGGCCCGCCGGGTACCCGTAACCGCCGGGCGGCTGCGTTCCTCCCATTTCCGACGCGCGTGCCGCGTCGGCCAGGGAGCGCTCAAGATTCTGGATCCGTTTTTCCGGGTCCTCCTGCGAGTCCATGCAGCGATGCTCCCATTGGATGGCGTCGAATGGGTAGTTTCAGCAGCGTGTCCGAGTTGTCGAACCACCAGATCGTGTTGCGCTGCCGCCCCACCGGGTTGGTCCAGCCCGGTGACACCGAGCTGGTCACCGCGCCGGCACCCGAGCCCGCGGAGGGTGAGGCGCTGGTCCGAACCACCTACGTCGGGCTCGACGCCGCGGTCCGCACCTGGCTGAACGACCAGCCGGGCTACCTTCCGCCGGTGGGACTGGGCGAGGTCATCCGGGCTGCCGGGATCGGGGAAGTCGTGGCGTCACGTTGCGACGCCTACGAGGTCGGCGACGTCATCACCACGCTGACCGGCTTCCAGGAGTACGTCATCGTCCGCGACGACGTGTTCAGCACGCCCATTCCCGGCAAGACCGCGGTGGACCAGCTGGCCGTGATGTCGGTGTATGGCCCGACCGGGGCCACCGCCTACATCGGGATGATGGACATCGGCCGGCCCCAACCCGGCGAGACCGTGGTGGTCTCGGCCGCCGCGGGCGCCACCGGGTCGGTGGCCGGGCAGATTGCCAAGATCGCCGGCGCGCGGGTGGTGGGCATCGCGGGCGGCCCGGAGAAGTGCCGGGCGGTGGTGGAGGACTTCGGATTCGACGCGTGCATCGACTACAAGAACGACGACCTGGCGGCGGCGCTGAAAGAGCATTGCCCCCGCCGGGTCAACGTCTACTTCGACAACGTGGGCGGGCCGATCCTGGATGCCGTGCTGGCGCGGCTGGCCACCAAGGCACGGGTGGTGCTGTGCGGCGTGATCTCCAGCTACCTGAGCGGTGACCACCCGGGACCGGCCAACTATGTGAACCTGTTGTCGAAGACCGCGTCGATGCAGGGATTCAACGCACTCGACGAGTGGGGCCGCTTCGACGAAGCGTTCGCGGCGCTTCGCCAGTGGGAGCAGGAGGGTCGAATCAGGCACCGCCAGACCATCTTTGAGGGCGTCGAGTCCTGCGTCGACGCCCTCAACGGGCTATTCACCGGTGCCAACATCGGCAAGATGCTGGTCAAGATCAGCGAGCCCACTTCCCGCTAAGGCGCCGCGGGCCGGGCATTGCGCCGACACTTAAACCACGCACACGCCACGCCGACGCGGGTGTGCGTGGTTTAAGTTTCGCGCGGCTCTCAGTCCTCGCCGAGGATGCGGTGCAACGCCTTCTTCGCGTCGGTCAGGGCTTCCAGCACCTTGGTCCGGGTCTCGGCGAGCTGCTGCTTCTGCTCGTCGGTGCCCGTCCAGGTGATGGTGCGAGCCAGCCCGGCGACTTCGAAGAGTGTCCGGCGGATCTTGAAGACGTCGCCGAACTTGGCCGCCCGCCCCAGGAAGGCGTGCGCGGTCTCGCTGCTCACGCCCCGCCAGGCCAGCAGGTTCTGGCCCAATTCGGTCAGGGTCGCCACACCGTTGTCGACCGTCACCATGCCCCGCCCGGCAAGCAGCCCAATGGCGAGCTCCGCCACGTCCTGCGGCGGGGTAAACGCGCCCTCGGTTGCGTCGGACACCCGCTGCACCACCTGCGCGGCGTCGGCCGGCCCGTCGAGCAGCAGGGCCGCCGTCACGAACGCGGCACGCTTGAGAAAATGGCGACCGCCCGGGCCAGGACCGTGCCCGGAGCCGGGACCGCCGAACCCGCCGTGTCCCCAGCCTTTTCCGCCCCAGCCGCCGCCGAAACCGGGACCACCGAAGCCGCCACCACCGGGGCCACCAAAGCCGCCGAAGCCGGGCCCGCCGAAGCCGGGTCCACCGAAGCCGCCGAAAAATCCACCACCAGACATTCTTCGTTCCTTTCCAAATCGGACTATCAAGCTCCTTGATACCACCGGCTCCGGCGATGTCAAGGAAATTGATGGTTGCGTGTGGGAAACCGCCTCGCGCATGCCAGCATGTGGGACATGAGTGAATCCCACGAGGAGCCGCTGGGCTTTCTGCTGTACCGCGTGGTGGCGGCGCTGCGGCCCCAGGTCGCCGCGGAGCTCAAGCCACTGCGACTGGGCCTGCCCGAATTCGTATGCTTGCGGATCTTGTCGCAGCGTCCCGGACTCACCAGCGCCGAGCTCGCTCGCGGTACCAATGTTTCCGCGCAGGCGGCCAACCAGGTGCTGCTCGGTTTGGAGGAACGTGGCGCGCTGACCCGCCCGGCGTCGACCCCGGCGGGCCGGGCGATGCCGGCGCAGCTCACCCGCCAGGGCAAGGCTTTGCTCAGGCGTGCGGAGGCCGCCGTACACGTAGCCGAGCAACGGATCCTGACCCGGCTGACGGCCGACGAACAACGCCACCTCAAGCAACTGCTCCACGCGGCGGGAGCCCCGGTCGCGGAAACCTGCAGGAAATCCCTGAGTCGGGGCGGCTAGCTGCGGTTAGTTCGCCAAAGTGGTAGGGCGCACCGCGGGGCGAGATGCGCACCGCCCCCGCCGCGTGGTTTCATAACACCGTTTGCGAGAGTTGCCGAAGGGGGATCAGGGCAAAGTCTGAGGTCCCGGTTTAAAGATTGGTGGTATTGCAGATGGATCGTCGCAGCATGTTGCTGACCACGGGGCTCGGCATGCTGGCGGCCGCCGCAGCGACCCCGGTTCGGGAAGCACTGGCCAACCCGTCCAAGCCGGCACCGCCGGGACCTGCGGTCGGTGGCGGCGGGCCCTACATTTTCCAGGACGAGTTCAACGGCCCGGCCGGCTCGGGTCCCGACCCGGGCAAGTGGACGGTCCAGACCTGGCAGGACGACGTGTTCCCGCCAGTCGAGGGGATATACCGCGACGATCGCCGCAACGTGTTCCAAGATGGGCATTCGAATCTCGTCCTGTGCGCGACGCAAGAAATGGGCGCCTACTACACCGGAAAACTGCGCGGCAACTTCCGAAGCGCGATCAACCAGACCTGGGAAGCGAAGATAAAGCTGGACTGCTTGTTCCCCGGCCTGTGGCCGTCGTTCTGGGGCGTCAATGAGGATCCGCTACCGGACGGCGAGGTCGACATCTTCGAGTGGTACGGGAACGGCGCGTGGGCCCCGGGAACCACGGTCCACGCAGCGTCCAACGGGAAAACCTGGGAGGGGAAATCGATTCCCGGTTTGGTGGACGGCGATTGGCACTTGTGGCGAATGCTTTGGGCGACGGACGGATTCCACTTCTGGCGAGACGGGGCACCGTACTTCAGCGTTCCCAACAAACCCATCCACGTCCACGGCGGCGCTCCTGATGACATGCGATGGCCGTTCAACAATCCCGGCTATTTCATGACTCCCATGTTCACGCTCGCGGTGGGTGGGGTTGGCGCCGGCGATCCTGCCGCGGGCACCTTCCCGGCGTCGATGCTCATCGACTACATACGCATCTGGTGAGCGCGTTATCGCGCTGAATTCTCAGCTTTGATCACCTGCACCAGGTTGAACTGCCAGCGCTCGACCAGCCGGAAGCCCAGGTCGTGAGGAACCGCGAACGCGGGCGTCGGTCCGTATTGCGGGCCGGGCGGGATCGCGGTGCCCTGTTCGTGAGCGGGCATCGACTTGTCGGCCTGGGTGATGATCCACACGACGCCGCAGTGGCTTAACGGCTTGGCGACGACCTCCGGGATGAGGTTGGTGTCGAACACGTCGTTGCGGTCGGTTGCCCGCTGCCAAAGCGTGAGGTCGATCAGCTTTCGATAGGCATCCGGGCGCGCCGCCAGCAACGGGCGCATCGGGGCGGGCATGAACGTCACGGTGTCGTTGACGAGCAAGCAATCACCGGGCGCCGCCTTCGCGGTGATCAAATCGGCCACTTGGCTGTAGTCCATTCCGTATTTGGCATACGGGCCGCGCTGCGCCAGAACATAATTCGGTGTGGCCGCGACGGTCAAGAGAATCACGATCGCGGGTGCCGCCCATGGTTTGGCGGCCAGGGCGCCGATGCAGATGCCCAGAGCGAGCGCCATCGCGGGTGCGGTGAACGATAAGTAACGCGGCGTATAGATCGGGTGAGCGAGCGCCGACCAGACGACGACCACGGCGGTCGGTATCACCAGCCATGCCACCGCGACGCTCAAAAGTTGGCGATCAGCGGCCGCCAGTTGCGCGAATCCGCTGAGCCACAAGACGATAGCCGCCGCTATAAGCAGCGCCGACAGCACCGCGAACGGGGGGCTTCTTTCGAAGTATTGCTGAACCACCACATCTTCGATCGTTCGGTGCCCAATCGGTGCGATCCATTTGATTTGTTGAACCTGCCCGACGACCTCGAGCACGAACGGCGCCAAAACGCCGAAGGTCAGAAGCGACGTGATGGCGAACGGGACAACGACGGCTCGCGTGCGCCGGAAGGCGAAGGCGAAGATGACGTGCGCGATCAACAACAGCGCGAGATACGTGTCGAGCAGAATCGACATCGCCAGACCGATCCCGTAACACAGCCAGAGCCAACGGCTTTCCCGGCGAGCGGCGACAACCAGCAGGACCGTCAGCCACACCGCGGCCATCATCGAAAAGGCATACGGGCGAGCCTCAATGCCCGCCCACGTCGTCCGGGGCAGAATCGCGCAGACAACGCCCGAGGCCACCGCGACGGTGCGAGACGAGAACTGCTTGGCCAGCACCACGACTCCGGCCGCGGCGCCTCCGACCGCGAGACCGCTTGGCGCGCGCGACCAGAACTCCGTGGGGGGAAAGATTTGGAACCACCCGTGCATGAGCGCGTAGTACAGGCCGTGGACGGCGTCGACATTGCCCAGCATCCGCCACAACTGACCAAGCGAACGACTGTATGACGCCGAAATCGTCGCGGCCTCGTCGTACCAGAAAGACGGACGTGCGGCGCCGCCCAGACTTATCGCGGCGGCCAGCACCCCAACGATCAGCGGGTCGAGCGCGGCGCGACGGCGGGTATCGGAGGCGCTCACCGAGCCACCAAACAGACCGCGGTCTCGCCGAACACCACCGCTATGTTGCCAGAAGCGGACCGGGGCCTTCCGGCGTCTTCTAGCCGTTGTTCAGGTAGCGCGACCAGGAAGTGAGTGGCGGGTTAATGCATCCGTCGAACCTGAAGTGTTATTGCCGCACCCATCACCGCAGCAAAACGACTACAGACCGGTCCGGTCTTTGATGCGCCGCCTGACCGCGGCATTGCGGCTGGCCAGGTTACTAAAGCTCAACACTTCATATCTCGCTGATTATCTGCTCGCGTTTCGCGGTGTACTCGGCGTCCGAGATCGCACCCATGGCACGCAGCGTCTCCAACTCTTGCAGGCGCTGGGCTGCGTGGGGCTGCGATGGCGTGGCTGTCGCCGCCGACGGCTGCGGTGGCGGGACTGTTGCCCGCGCGATGGCATCGCGATATACGAACTGGCCCTTGGGGGCCGGAGGCAACGCGGCGATCAGACGCTGGCTCGGAGCGTCCCGGGCGACGATGAATTTGTGGAGGACCCCGCCGACGCCCTCCGCCGTGGCCTGCGGTACGGGATCATCCTTGTCGATAGGCAGCCACAGAAGCACAACCTGGCGATCGCCGGCTGGCTCGTATATGCGTTGCACCTGATCGGTAGGGACACGGATGAGCACGGCGCTGCGCCCCCAAGCTTTGAGGACCCTGCCCGGGAGGAGTTGACCGCCGTCGTGCTTGTCCTCGAGCGCGTGCACGCGGCCCGCCGTGACCGCGAGGATAAAGCTGCTCGGCAGGCCGTGCGTGCGCATATAGTTCTCCCACGCCTGAGTGCTGTGGTACACGCGCCCCGGGGCTAGGGGGTTGGCAGTAAAGCGCGTGGCCTTCTCTGCCGGCTCGCATCGCGTCGCCGCCAGCACAGCTTCGGAGAGAACCGATGCAGCAACGGTCGCGGCCTGCTGGTTGATCAGCAGTTCCTCTTCACGAGACAACGGGGCAGTGCCAACGCCTCGGAACGGCCACTTCATGTCTCCTCCTGAGGTGTTGCCCGCGCATCATCAAGCTGGCGTTCCAGCTCGGCGGTGCGTTGCTCGGGGTCGTCGTAGTCCATCAGCAAATCGTCCCACCCCGGAAGCGCGCCGGTCAGGAATTCGCGGACGCGTGGCTGTACGACTGGTCGGCCCCTCGTGGTTTGAAGTGTTCTTTAGCTGCCAGCAGTTTATGGAACACACTGCGCGACAACGGTCCGCTGGTGAATCTCGGATCAATCTATGGGCGCCTGGGCCGTGCCCGTCGGAGAGATCCCGTCGACGGTTAGTTGACTCGGCGCATGTTCTGGACAACTACTGTGGAACCGTCCCAACGCAGGTCGGCCATCATCTTCACGGTCGGACAACACATTCCGTCATTCGGACCGTTGGCCATCCACGTCACATGTGCGACGCGGTCCGAGATGGACAGCTCGGTCACGATTTCCCTGCCGCCGTGGGTAAGGTCGCCGAGGTCGATTCCACCCAGCCGCCTGGGCCCGGCGGTTGCGAGCTGCGGGCCCGCCGTATAGAGCTGCACGGTCTCCGGCCACCCAACCCCACCGGCATTGCAGTGGATGACCATCGCCGCGTCGCCTCCGCCCCCGGTCAGGTCGCCAAACGCCACCTTGTAGGCGGCGGTGTTGTAGTTCAACGCGATGTCGACGTTTCCGCGATGCCCCTCTTGTGGCGGCAGTTGCCCGTTTCTCAGTTGGCCTGGATCGTGCTCGCACAGTGCCGGCACGGGCGCGCGTTGCAAGTACTCGAACGTGACCGCGCCCCTGCCGGGCGTGGGCACCGTGGTCGCCGGACTGGTTTTGGACATCTCTGTTGTGTGTGCCGTTGTGTGCGCACAGGCGGCCGCAACAGTCGCCGTGGCGATCAGTGCGAGCTTGGTGATTGTCATGGCCCGCTGGCGGTACGAAATTCTGCTCATGTGGGTGTCCTTTCCGGACGGACATCTCCGGGGTCTGTTGGGTGCCGTGCCGGCGCGGGCAGTTAGCTGTGCCCGGCTGTGACGGCCATTCACGCCAAGACTCTGGCCGACGCCTTGTCTAATCCTTGCGCGATTCTTGCTCCATCCATTCGAACGTATGATCGACAAATGGGCGACCTCGCCTCGATCGGATACAACGGCCAGCCCGTGCGCAGCCCGTTTCGGGTCGTGCGTCCGCCGATCACGGTGCTGGTTGACTTGACGGTGCTCTTCCCGCGCGAACCGCACCGCTCGGGCCGGTATCAGCCCAACGGTCTGCAGCTGCACAAGGTCGTCGAGGGCCGGCTGAGCTGCTGGGGCATCTGCGAGCAGGGCGACTGGTGGGGGCTGGTGACGTACCCGATCGCGTACGGCTCCAAGCGGCGAACGGTGACGCACTGGGTCCCGGCCTGGACGCTGCGGCGGAAACGCTAGCGGGATGCGATGATTGCTGCCCGTGGCAGACAACTGGGGTTCGGTGCTGACCAAGCTCATTCCGCTCGGGCTGGTCATCGCGCTCTCACCGATCACGGTCATTCCGGCGGTGCTGGTCTTGCACGCGCCGCGGCCCCGGCCGGCCGGCCTCGCCTTCCTCGGCGGCTGGGTGCTGGGCCTGGTCGCCCTCACCGCGGCGTTCGTCGGCGCCTCCGACCTGCTCGGCGGTCTGCACCAGACGCCACCGGGATGGGCATCCTGGATGCGCGTGGCCCTGGGGTTGGCACTGATCGCCTTCGGCATCTACCGCTGGCTCACCCGGCATCGCCACACCAAGACCCCGGCCTGGCTGAGTTCGTTTTCCAAACTGACCCCCGTGCGCGCGGGGGTGACCGGGGCGGCGCTGGTGCTAAGACCCGAGGTGCTGATCCTATGCGCGGCGGGCGGGTTGGCCATCGGTACCGGCGGGTTGGGCGTTGCGGGCGTCTGGATATGCGGCGCCGTCTTCGTCGTCGTCTCCGCGTCGACGGTCGCCATCCCCATATTGGGCTATGTCGGTGCCGGTGACCGCCTTGACGACGCACTTGAACGGCTCAAGGTCTGGATGGAAGAAAATCACGGCGCGATGATGGCGGTCATTCTGATAGTGATCGGTTTGCTCGTGGTCTACAACGGAATTCACGCTTTGTAGCAGCAGGCACGATAGATTGCTGCCCATGGCAGGAAGCTGGGGCACGGTCCTCACCGGGCTCACCGGGCTGGGGCTGGTCATCGCGCTCTCACCGATCACGGTTATCCCGGCGGTGCTGGTGCTACAGGCGCCGCGGCCGAGGCCGACCGGCCTCGCCTTTCTCGGCGGCTGGGTGCTGGGTCTGGCCGCGCTGACGGCGCTGTCCGTTGGGGCGTCCGGCCTGCTCGGCGGTTTGGACAAGGCGCCGCCGAGGTGGGCGTCCTGGCTGCGGGTGGTTCTGGGGTCGGCGCTCATTCTGTACGGCGTCTACCGGTGGGTGACCCGGCATCGCCACACCGAGTCGCCGGGCTGGATGCGTTCGTTCGCCACCATCACCCCGGTGCGTGCGGCGCTAACCGCGGTGGCGCTGGTGGTGATACGACCGGACGTGCTGCTCATTTGCGTCCCGGCCGGACTGGCGATCGGCGGCGGCGGGCTGGGCGTCACCGGTGACTGGATAGCCGCGGCGATCTTCGTCGCCATCGCCGCGTCATCGGTTGCCATCCCGATACTGGCGTACGCGGCCGCGGGTCACCGCCTCGACGACACGCTGGCGCGGGTAAAGGACTGGATGGACAAGAACAACGCCGCGCTGATGGCGGCCATCCTGGTCGTGGTCGGTGCTTTGGTGCTCTACCACGGGATTAACGCCCTGGCTCACCGGTAGCCCCCGTCGGACAACCCGGCGTCCTCTTCGAGCCTGTTCGACTTGCCAAAGACCAACTCGCGGACGAGTTCCCAGCTGTAGTCCCTGAGCATGCCGGCATGGCCCTTCGCCGCCCACTGCCGGCTGTGTCTTTCCTCGTGGTGGAGCACCCGGTCCAAATCGAGGTTGCAGGTGTGCCCGGACCGGACGATCCGGCGAAGCTGTTCCGCCGGGTCGGTGCCGTCGCCGACGTTGACCATGAAGATGTCACCCCAGGTGGTGCCGCCCCGCTGGCTGAACTGCCGCTGGATCAAATTGCCGCCAACGCCCATGAGCATGCCGTTCGGGGTGGTGACGAGGCGCCCTCCGTTGCGGTCGACGAACCGGACGTCCCGGGCGTAACTCCAGCGATTTGCCTTCTGCCGCTGCATGATCCGCGCGACCTCGGCGGCGGAGTAGGGCGTCTCGGGAAAGTCCGCGGGCCGGATTCCCGGCCTGCCGTAGTCGGTGCCCGCGTTGACGATGTAGGTCATCAGTGTCGCCTCGCGCGCGTCGTGCCCGCCGGTGCCCGGCGGGACGAGGAAGTAGGACTTGCCGTGTGGGTCCTTGATCTCTTCCATTTTCTCGAGGATCCGGAAGCTCTCCGCGGTGATGTCGTGCCGTCGGCCGATCTCGGCGACGACGCCCGTAGGCACGCCCCGGCGTTCGGTGTTCTCCAGCCAAGCCTTGTGGTAGCCCGTTGCTTCCATGATCTGTCAATTCTTATCCGATGGGCGGCACGCCCTTGGTCAGGTCGCGCACTTGTGCGTAGCGTTCCGGCACGGCCGGCGCCGGGTCGGCGGTGTATTCGTCGGTCGGCGGCGGCTCCAGGCGGGTGGTCGGGGCGATCCGGCCAACGCCCAGGCCGCCTGTCGCGCCGCGCCCAGCGCGACGTACTCCGCGGGGTTGGGCGCCAGCACCGGCATCCCGAACACCGCGGGCGCTATTTCGCGCAGTGCCCGTGATCGGGCGCCGCCGCCGACCAGCAGAATCCGGCGCGCAACGATGCCATGCCGGGTGAGTTGTCCAAGGCCGTCGGCCAGCGCGCACAGCAGCCCTTCCACCGCGGCGCGGGCCAGGTTGGCCGGCGTCGCATTCGATACCCGAAGGCCGTGCAACGCGCCAGTCGCGTTGGGACGGTTGGGAGTTCGTTCACCCTCGAAATACGGCACCAGCACCAGGCCGTCGCTGCCCGGCGGTGCCGACAACGCAAGTCGGGACAGCTCGTCGTGATCGACCCGCAGCATGGCGGCGGCCGCGTCGATCACCCGCGCGCCGTTGAGCGTGCACACCAGCGGCAGGTAGCGCCCGGTGCCGTCGGCGAAACCGGCCACGAAACCGCTGTCGTCGCGGACCGGGCTGGCGGTGACCGCCGCCACGACCCCCGACGTCCCGACCGAGACGATCACGTCGCCCTCTTCGGCGCCGAGCCCGAGCGCCGCGGCCGCGTTGTCGCCGAGGCCGGCCCCGATAGTGTTCCACCACCGATGTTTTGGTCGGACGGACCGAGAACGGTGGGCAGCCGAGGCCGGCGACCACGCATAGCCAGCTCGAGCAGGTCGAAACGGTAGGCGTCGCCCGCGGCGTCGTAGTAGCCGGTGCCACTGGCGTCGCTGCGATCGGTGGTCAGAGTCGCGATGTCGGTGTCGCCGCGCAACCGCCACGTCAGCCAGTCGTGCGGCAGGCAGACGGCCGCCGTGCGATCGGCGAGGTGCGGCTCGTTGTCGGCGAGCCACCGCAGCTTCGACACGGTGATCGCGGCGAGCGGCACGACACCGACGGCCTGCGCCCACGCGCGTGTTCCGCCGAGCTCGTCGACAAGCGCGAGCGCGGCATCGGCCGAACGCACGTCGTTCCACAGCAACGCGGGCCGCACCACCCGGCCGGTCGAGTCGAGGCATACCATGCCGTGTTGCTGGGCACCGACCGCAACCGCGTCGACGTCGTCGAACCCGCCCGCGGATGCGATCGCGTCCACTGCGGCGGATTCCCATGCCGCCGGGGCGATTTCGGTGCCATCCGGGTGGCCGGCACGGCCCTCGCGGATCACCGCGCCCGTGTCGGCGTCACACACCACGACCTTGCACGCCTGCGTGGACGAATCGATGCCGGCGACCAGAACAGTCACTGAGCCGAACCTACGGATCGCCGAGGTATGCGTCGGCCCAGGCCCCGATGATCCGGCCCGCCCGATGGGCTTGGCCGCGGGCGGTCAGCAGGTGATCGGAGCCCTCGAGCGAGACGAAGCTGCGCGGGTGGCGGGCCAGGCGGAAGATCTCGCTCGCGTTCTCGATGCCGACGGTGTTGTCGGTGGGCGAGTGCAGGATCAACAGCGGCAGGCGCAAGCCCTTGATCTTGTCGTGCAGGTGAGCGGCGCGGACATCCTCGACGAATGCCCGCTTCAGGGTCAGCTTGCGCCCGCCGACCATCCACTCGGCACTGCCCTCCGACAAGCAGCGCTCGACCACCGCGTCGTAATGCTTCTCGACATGGCTGGGGTCGACCGGCGCGGCCGCCGTGACAACCGACCGCACGCCGGGCGACTGCCGCGCCGCGGCGAGAACGGCCGCGCCGCCCCACGGTGCCCGACCAGGATGTCGGCCGGCGTCGCGCGGTCGGCCATGAACTCGCACGCCTGACGATGTCGTCGACCTTGACGGTGAACGACCCGTCGCCCCAGCCCCCTTCGGATCCACCGAGACCCAGCGCGTCGAAGCGCAGCATGCCGATACCGTCCGTGGCCAGCTGCTTGCAGATCCGGGCCGCGGCCGGGCAATCCTTACCGAGCGTGAAGCCGTGCGCGAACACGCCCAGCCGCGCACCGCCCCTGCCGGAATCTCGATGATCCCGGCCAGGTTCGGGCCGGTGGAGCTTTTGAACGTGACATGCTCGCCCATGGTGGGCCGAACCTAGGTCACCGCTAGGCGCGTGGACACAGGTCCACGATGGCGTAGTCGATGAGGGCGTCGGCCTGCCGCGGCGTGAGAGCCTTGGGGCCGTTGTGCATGGCGGAGTTTTGCAGCGCCAGGGACTGTAGCTCGCTGGCGGGAGCGCCCCAGGATATCTGCTGGCAGACCTTCCAACCCGTCTGCACCAGCGCCGCGTCGCCGCCTTCGTCGTCCCCGATACCGACTGCGTGCAGGTGGTTGAGATAGGAAGCCTCGTCGGCGTGCGCGGGCCGGCGCACACGAGGCCGGCGATCAGAAGGGGGCCACCGACCAACGCTGTGCGGATGAAACTGCCGAAAGCTTCTGTGCTGCCATAACTCCTTCTCCAATGCCCGATTGTCGCCCGGGTTACTGACGGCGCACATATATCAAAGCCCGAAATCACGCGCCGCGCAGCAGTACATTTCGGCGCTCGGGGCGGCGACGCACAGACCACCGCCCCATAACCGACATCGAATCGGCTATGAGGCGGTGGGATTTCGTCGAGACGTTGGCCGGCTCAGAACACCCTCGCCGCGCGCGGCGCGTGCGCCGGCAGCTGCTGGATCTTGGTGTGCTTGGTGCCGGTGCCCGTGCCATTGCCAGTCCCCGTGCCGGTCCCGTTGCCGGTACCGGTGCCGTTGCCGCCGTCGCCGCCATGGGCCATGCGCAGCTCGTCGGCGTTCAGGCTCGGATGCTCTGTCGGCGCAGGGCCAGCTTGCTGTTGGTGTTCATTGGTTCTCCTTTGGTGTGGTCGCGGCCCCGGTTGGGCTGCGTTCATAGGTAAGAGCGCCGACGGCCGTGGATCCGGACACTTTTTCGAAAGAGATTTTTTGCGCGTTATGCCGCGGCGATCGTCGACATCAGGGGGCGAAGCGTCTTGAACAGCGGCTGGCGATCACGAAGATAGAAGTGGCCGCCCCGAAGAATTTGCACGGAGAAATCCGCCGTTGTGCGCGACCGC
The DNA here is from genome assembly GCA_963703795.1 of uncultured Actinomycetota bacterium. Taxonomy (GTDB): domain Bacteria; phylum Actinomycetota; class Actinomycetes; order Mycobacteriales; family Mycobacteriaceae; genus Mycobacterium. Next base: position 80,860 of record CAVPFT010000007.1, read on the forward strand.
CATTCGTGCAAGTCGGATTCACTCACCAGCGGGTCTTCACTGCCGCCGAAGACATGAATCGGGCAGGACAGTTCCGCGGTGTCGCCTTCCTCGTCCGTCATGCACAGCCGGAAGTCGTGTCGAGCGGCGGTGAGGGCTCGCTCGTGCAGACTGGGCCATCGTGTCAGTTCCGGCGGCAGCCCGACCAGGCCGGATAGGAACGTCGAGAGCTGGTGGTCGTCGAGTTTGATCCACGACATGGAGTGGCTGCGGAAGGTGCGGTGGGCGGTACGCGGACAGGAACACCGCCCCCGTGGCACCGCAGAACCCTGCGCCGCGCGTGCGCATGCCAGCCGGTAAGCCAGCAGGGCACCGAAACTGTGGCCGAAGAACATGTGCGGCTCGTCAAGTGCGGATCCCAGCTGATC
>CAVPFT010000008.1:0-12077 GCA_963703795.1 uncultured Actinomycetota bacterium
GGCGCAGATCCTTCAGTTGCATCAGCTGGCAGTCAAGATGACCGCCGGTCTGGCTGGAGCTGATCAGGGACAGCTCGTTGCGGGCGTTCAGGCAGCCGATCAAATAGGGCTCGTGCAGGGACATGCCCAGCAGCGACCCCTGAATTCCTTGCAGGATCGCCACCATGCCGTTGTATTCGGCGACGTAATAGTTGCTGCGGATGATGGCCCGGCCAATGGCCACGGCCGCAAGCGCAAGCAGCACCACGAGCGTGATAACAATCGCCATGCGCCGTCTGGACCACCTGGGCCGTTTGGGCGCTTCCCCTTGTGGCGGTACGCGTTTGGCGGTCTCGTCGCGTGGCCTGATGGCCGATGCGCGCCCGGCGGAGGTGTTGGGCAGGGTCAGCTGGTCGTCTTCACCCGAGACCGCGCCGGCCAGAATCGGCTGGGTCTGGCCATAGTCGTAGTCGACGACGTCGGCGACCACCACGGTCACGTTGTCGGGGCCGCCGCCGCGCAGCGCCAATTCGATGAGGCGGTAGGCGCTCTCGGACACATCGGGTATCTGCAGGGCCTCGAGGATGGTTTCGTCGCTCACCGGGTCGGACAACCCGTCCGAGCAGAGCAGGTAGCGATCACCGGCGCGCGCTTCTCGCATGGTCAGGGTGGGCTCGACCTCGTGACCGGTCAGTGCCCGCATGATCAACGATCGCTGGGGGTGGCTGTGTGCCTCTTCCCGGGTGATCCGCCCTTCGTCAACCAAGGTTTGGACGAAGGTGTCGTCCTTGGTGATTTGCGTAAGCTCGCCGTCACGCAACAGATAGCCACGCGAGTCGCCGATATGCACCAACCCAATCCGGTTGCCGTCAAACAGGATTGCGGTAAGGGTGGTGCCCATCCCCTCGAGGTCGGGCTCCATCTCGACCTGTGCGGCAATCGCCGAGTTACCGGCGCGCACCGCAGCATCGAGCGTGGCGAGCAGGTCGCCGCCGGGCTCGTCGTCGTCGAGATGGGCCAGCGCGGCGATCACCAACTGGGACGCCACTTCGCCGGCGGCATGACCACCCATGCCGTCGGCCAAGGCCAACAGTCGTGCGCCGGCGTAGACGGAGTCTTCGTTGTTGGTGCGTACCAGGCCGCGATCGCTGCGGGCGGCATATCGCAGAACCAGAGTCACGAGCGCCACTCCTCGACCGCGGCTACGCCGGCATCATCGTCGTCGGCGCGGGTCACGGGCGCAGCTCGATTGCCGTCTTGCCGATCCGAATCGGCGTGCCTATGGGGACCCGTACCGCAGTCGTCACCTTCGCCCTGTCAAGGTAAGTGCCGTTGGTCGATCCTAGATCCTCGATGTACCACTCCGAGCCGCGCTGAGACAGCCGGGCGTGGCGTGTCGAGGCGTAGTCGTCGGTCAGCACCAGGGTCGAGTCGTCAGCGCGCCCAATCAACACCGGCTGCCCGCTGAGAGTGATGCGCGCGCCCGTCAGCGCCCCTTCGGTCAGCACCAGATAGCGCGCCGCGTGGCGGCGCTGGCGTGAGGGCAGCAGGGTACCGCGCAACACCAGGCCACGACGCACCATGACAGCACCGGTGGGTGCATAGATATCGGTCCGCAGTATCCGCAACACGGACCAGATGAATACCCACAACAACATCAGAAATCCGGCACGCGTCAGTTGCAGTACCAACCCCTGCATCTGGCGTCCTTTCCGTCCTGGCGCCGCACCCCTCGAACTCGGTGACACCGAGCACATCAGCACGATACTTGGACGGTCGTCGGCGCGGGGCGAACCACGGCAGCTTGAGCCCGGTGCGTTCAGTGAATGCGAACGATGATCTCGGAGTGGCCCAACCGGATGACGTCGCCATCGGCCAACTGCCACTCCTGTGCAGGCGTGTTATTGACGGTGGTGCCGTTGGTCGAGTTGAGGTCGGTGAGCAGCGCCGACTGTCCATCCCAGCGGATCTCCAAGTGGCGGCGCGACACACCGGTGTCCGGCAACCGGAACTGGGCGTCTTGGCCGCGACCCACGATGTTGGAGCCCTCGCGCAGCTGGTAGGTGCGGCCACTGCCGTCGTCGAGCTGCAGGGTGACCGAAGTTCCAGCGGCACCATAGCCGCCCGCGCCATAACCGCCGTAGCCGGCGCCGGCCTGTTGGCCATAGTCGGCCGGCTGGCCGTAGTCGGCCTGTTGGCCGCCGTACTCGTAGTCGCGGTGGGCGGTTTCGGGGTATCCGCTCTGAGGGGGGTACCCCGCGCCCGGCACGCTTTCGGCGTACTGCGTGTAATCGCCGGCGCCGTAGTCCTGCTGGCCGTATCCCGCGCCCTGCTGGTAGCCCTGGTCGTAGCCGCTGCCCTGGTCGGGGTAGGCCGGCGGTTGTTGCTCGGGTGGGCTCTGCGGGGCCGGAGGCGCGTAGGCAGTCTCGTCTTGGCGAGCCGGCCCGCGACCGTAATCGCCATACCCGCCGTAGCCCTGCTGGCCACCGCCGGGCTGACCGCCGCCAGGAGGGCCGTAGCCGCCGCCCTGGCGGTAGCCCTGATCGCTGTAGCCGCCGGGGGCGGGAGGACGCTGCTCATAGGGCGGTGGGTAGCCGCCCTGTCCCTGATCCGGGTAGCCACCCTGCCCCTGGTCGGGGTAGCCGCCGCGCTGGCCCGGGTAACCGCCCTGGTCGGGGTAGCCGCCGCGCTGGTCGTAACCGCCCTGGTCGGGGTAGCCGCCGCGCTGGCCCGGGTAGCCGCCCTGGTCCGGGTAGCCGCCCTGGCCCGGGTAGCCGCCCTGATCGGGATAGGCGCCGCGCTGTTCTTGGTAGCCACCCTGGTCGGGGTAGCCGCCTTGATCGGGGTAGCCGCCTTGGTCGGGATGGCGCGGTGGTGGGTAGCCGCCCTGCGGCGGGTAGCCGCCTTGCTCGGGTGGATAGCCAGCTCGAGGGTCCGCTCCGCCCTGTGGATCCGGGCCCCGGGGTGCCTCTTGCGGACGCCCATAGCGGTCGTCGTAGTGCTCATCGCCGGGCCGGCCCGGCCCCTGACCCCCGTGGTAGCTCGAATTGTCAGTCATTGCTGCTACTCCTCGTTCTACGCCGAACGCGTGATTTGATTGTGGCCGGAGGCGATGGTTGACCGTCGGGCGGGGCTCGACGTCGGGGTTGACGGCCCCGCGGGCGCGATACTGACCGGTATGCAGGCTCGATGACGGCTCGAACCGGACGACCACATCACCATACGTTTGCCACCCCTGTTCATAGATATAGTCAGCCACATATCTACCGAAACCGCGCAACGTGAGATCCGCATCGGCGCTCACATTCTCGAAGTCGTGCATACCGAGGGTAATGATGTATTCGTTGGGGGCCAAAACACGGTTTCCCTCAAGCGCCCGGACGCCGTCTTCGGCTTCGCGACGCAGTAGGGCTTCGACCTCTTGCGGGACGATTGATCCGCCGAACACTCGCGCAAACGCATTATCTACAGTCGCCTCGAGCCTACGCTCGATGCGCTGAACGAGCCCCCTTTGGCTACTCATGCTTCAGCGCTCGCCCGCAGTTGTCTTAGCAGATCGCGGGCGCGAGGCAAACGAACCGCCCGCATGTCGTACACACCAGCATGGTATCGGGACATCGCGACGCGGCGGCACCTCGGAAATTCTGAGAATCGCATCCGTACAGCTCAGAGCCGTCTGCACAGCACGACCACGACGCGGGAACGGCCGCAAAGTCCTCCGGGACGGTTGGGGCGCAGGGCTATTACAGTGGTATGGTCCATCGGTTGTTTTCCCCGGGCGAGTGGCGGAATGGCAGACGCGCTGGCTTCAGGTGCCAGTGTCCTTCGGGACGTGGGGGTTCAAGTCCCCCTTCGCCCACCAATGTGATGAGTCGGGTCATGGGTTACGCCCGACCGGCCGCGGCTTAACCCCCCACCCGATCCGGGAATCAGCTAGCGCCCGCGATAGCGCATTCCGGTGCCTGCGGCTTTCACCGCGCCAGCGGGCTGTAGAAGACCAAGCCGTTGCCTTTGTTGTCATAGACCACGGCACGGCGTTCGTGCGCGTCGTCGTACGGGCCTGTCACGATGCCACCCCCGCTGGCCTCGACGGCCTTCGCCGCGGCGTCGACATCGGCGGTCTTGATACCAACGACGACCTGCCCGTGTATGGGGTGGTCCACGGCGGTCGCCAGCGCGAGAGTGATCGGCCCGCCATCAAGTGCCGCGAAGTGGGCGCCATCGCGGAACTTCACCGCCAACCCCAAAGTGTCGCTGTAGAACCGGAGGGATTCGTCCAGGTTGTCGGTCGACAAGACGATCATCCGTACTTCGGGCCCGCCCATTGGTGCCTCCCGTGACTGAATCGCCTTACGCTAGCTCTGTGAGCAGCGTGCGAGTGCCCGGCGGGGTTGTGCATGAGTTGTCTGCAGACCTGCGCGAGGCGCTGAAATCTAACTCCACCGCGTTGGCGGCCTGGACGGACATCACGCCGTTGGCGCGTAACGAGTTCATCTGCTGGGTCGAGGACGCCAAACAAGAGTCGACCCGCCAGCGGCGCATTCGACGCACCCAGGAGGAGCTGGAAGAAGGCAAGCGGCGGCCCTGCTGCTGGCCGGGGTGTGCGCACCGCGAGCGCAACGGTAAGTAGAGGGCGGATCAACCGGCCGGCTGCGTGTTCAGCCACCGTTGGATGTCGTCGGTGACGGGATCGGTGATGCCCTCGAATTCGGGATGCTTCTCGAGCACCGTGACGACCATGGAGCACACCGGAACTACCCGCTTGCCCTCATCGCGCGCCGCATTCAGTGCCGCCTCGACAAGGATGGTCGCCAGGCCGCGTCCGCCGTAGGCCGGGTCAATCTCGGTGTGGTAGAAAACGCGCTGATCGTCACGGTCGGCGAAATCGGCGAGGCCCACGGTCTTGCCCTGGACGGCAATGGTGTAGCGACCCTTCTCCGCGGTCACGGTCGTTTCTGCGCCGGTCTTATCTGTTGTCATTCGTACTCTCCCTTTTCCGGTGTAGGTCGCGGCAGCAGCCGGGTCGTCGGCAGCGGCGGCGCGGGTAATCGCGGCACCGAACCCTGATATCCGTGGACGGCACCAAAGCGGTCGTCGGCGTCCTCCCACAGTTGGCGGTAGCCCGCGATGTCGTCGTGACTGCGTCCGACGAAGTTCCACCACATCACCAGCTGTTCGGTGAACGGGGTCCCGCCCAGCAGCAGCACGCGCGCGGGTCGATCGCCAACGTTGCGCAACCGCAGCGACGAAATGCCCGCGCCTTGGTAGCCGAGATCGCCCACCGCCAGCGTAATCTCGCCCATCTCGACGGGTCCCAGATCGCAGAGCACGCCGTGCTCGAAGGCCGGATCCACGTCGATGTCCAACCCGGCGTTCACGTCGAGATCAAGCTGGGCGCCCAGCAGCGGGGTGAACGTATGCACCGGCGAGCGGTGACCGGCCAGCTCTCCGAGGAACACACGCGCCGCCGCACCGGGGAGAGAAACCTGCGCCGGCACATAGTGGGCGAAGTCGCGGCCGGTCTCGCGATCGGGATCAGGCAGCGCCACCCACAGCTGCACGCCGTGCAAAACGCCGTGCGGGTCGGTCGACACTTCGGAATGACAAATACCCGCGCCCGCCGTCATCAGATTCAGCTCGCCGGGACGGACCATGGCATGGACGCCGGCGCTGTCGCGATGCTCCACTCCCCCAGTGAACAACCAACTCACGGTTTGTAATCCGGTATGGGGATGAGGCGGCACATCCATGCGCGCGGACACGGGACCGTAATGGTCGACGAAGCACCATGCACCGATCAGCGAGCGTTGTCGTTGCGGAAGGGTACGTTGCACCCGGATCGCCCGCGGACCGCCCAGCGGAACCTCTCGTGGATGCAGCACCTCGACCCCCGCCACCCGTGAAGCGCCGCAGGAGACTTCGGCCGGCGCGGCTTCCAGGTTGCTCATCGTCAACACTCCGTGGTGGGCTCGATACGGCGCCGATACCGCGACAGTACCCGGACCGGTTACCTGCCAGGCGGCCGCAGCGCCTTCATGGCAAGCCGCATCAGGGGTTCGGGCACCCGGTCGCGCATCGATAGCGCGACGTCGGCGGCGCGGGATCGCAGCGGGGTGCCGCGACCGAAAGCCCGGTTCAGCGGTCCCCCGGTCGGCTCGATCACCACGTGCAGCGGCGGCGAGCCCACGGTGGCGCCCAGCGCGTTGGAGATGACCATCCGTTGAATCTCGCTGGTGCCTTCAAAGATGGTGTACAGCTTGGCATCCCGATACCACTTCTCCACCGGGTGGTCGGTGATGTAGCCCCAGCCGCCCATGGTCTGGATGGCGCGTTCGGTGGCCTTGACGGCGACTTCGCTGGCCGCGAGTTTCGACATCGAGCCCTCGGCCCGCTCCAAGGGCACCCCGCTGGCCGCCATCCACGACGCGCGCCAGGTCAGCAGTCGGGCAGCGTCAATCTGGGTGGCCAGCTCCGCCAGTGGGAACGCGATGCCCTGGTGGTCGATGATCGGTCCGCCGAACGCCTCGCGCTCGGTGGCGTACCACGTCGCATACTCCAACGCGGCGCGAGCGATCCCGATCGCCTGGGCGGCCACCATCGGGCGGGTCTGTTCGAAGGTGCCCAACGTCGCCGAGCCGGATCGCTTTCCACCGGCTACCACCTCACGGGCCTTCGCGAGTTTGTGTTCGAGTTTGTCTTGTCCGCCAAGCAAATTGGCCGCCGGAACGCGGACGTCTTCGAACAGCAACTCGGCGGTATGGGACGCGCGGCAGCCCAGCTTGTCGAGCTTTCGCACCAGTTTCAGGCCCGGCGTGCCGCCGGGTACCACGAACAGTGCCTGGCCGCGGTGGCCGAGTTCCTCGTCGACCACCGCGTTGACCACGTGCACATTGGCGATGCCGCCGTTGCCGATCCACATTTTGTGGCCGTCGATGACCCAGTCGTCACCGTCGCGCCGCGCGCGAGTGCGCAAGTTCCGTACGTCGCTGCCACCCTCGGGTTCGGAGATCGCCAGCGCAGCGAGTTTGAGATCGCCTGGTGTGCCGAAGCATTCGGGCGCCCACTCGAGCATCTGCTCAGGGGAGGCGGCCTGACCGATGGCCGACAGCGCCAGCGCCGGCATGACGATCGCCAAACCGATTCCGGCGCAGCCCCAGAACAGCTCCTCCATGAACATCGGTAACGAGATACCGGTCGGATCGCCGATCAAGTCGCGATAGAACAGCGGGCTGTAGAACCCGCGCTGGGCCGCCTCTTCGAGCACGGGCCACGGAAACTCCTGACGCTGGTCGTAGTGGAGCGCCACCGGGCGGATCACGTCTTCGGCGAACTCGTGCGTGCGCCGGGCCAAGTCGTGTTGTGCCGCCGTCGGCGTCAGGTCGAACGTCATGGGTGCGCCTTCGGGTCGACGGTCTCGGTCGTGCCGAAGTCCGTCTACCCGCTTGGCCGGTTCACAAACCGCCGGCGGGCGCCGCCAAGGGGTTGTCAGGCGGCCGAGCGGGGCCCGACTTGTGCGGTCGGCAAGTGCAACACCACCGCGGCCACCGGAATGGCCTCGTGTTCGTGACGTGCCAGCAGTGCCGCGTTTTCGGGCAGCTGTCGCGAGTTGATCTCCCCTGCGGCGATACGCCGCAGGACCGCGTGGGCCCGCGCGAGTTCCTCACGCTTCCGGTACTGGCCGCCGGGTAGCTTGACGCCGGCCCAGACGCCGTACTCCTCGCCGTGCGCGATGGCGTGCTGGGCGCACCGGCGTTGTTGGACCAACGGGCAGCGGCGCAGGCATTGGATCCGCGCCTCGGTCGCCGACCGCTCGTAAGCGCGCGCCTTTGCCGCACCGTCACCGTCGTCGTCGTCGGGATAGCCGAACCAGAGTTCCGGGTTGGCTGCACAGGGGTTTCCCATGTCGGTCTCCTCGTCGCGGGTGAAACGTAGGCAAAAGCGTATACACGTATAGGGCGCCAACGCAAGAGAAACGTGGACAAAAACGTATATGCCCTGGAAGGGGACGGGGTCTGTGTAATATCCGGCCTATGGCCGGAGCGTGCGGTGAGCCGTGAATCGGCCGGTGCGGCCATCCGCGCATTGCGCGAGTCGCGCGACTGGTCGCTGGCAGACCTGGCCTCCGCGACCGGCGTCAGCATCATGGGGCTGAGTTTTATCGAGCGTGGCGCCCGTAAGCCGCACAAAAGCACAGTTCAGAAGGTAGAAAATGGGCTTGGGCTGCCACCGGGCACCTACTCACGGCTATTGGTAGCCGCCGACCCGGATGCTGAGTTGGCCCGACTGATGGCCGCCCATCCATCCGACACCATGTCGGCGAGGCGTGCCGGCTCGGTGGTGGTGGACCGTCACAGCGATACGGAAGTGCTGGAAGGCTACGCCGAAGCGCAACTCGACGCCCTCAAATCCGTCATCGATCGGTTGCCTTCGACAACATCAAACGAATATGAGACGTATATTTTATCTGTGATCGCTCAGTGCGTGAAAGCGGAGATGCTGGCGGCCAGCTCGTGGAGGGTGGCGGTGAACGCCGGTGCCGACTCGACGGGCCGGCTCATGGAGCATTTACGCGCACTGGAGGCCATCCGCATGGCGCTGCTCAAGCGGATGCCCACCAGCCTCAGCGCGCGGTTCGATCGGGCGTGCGCGCGGTCGTCGTTGCCGGAGGCGATCATCGCGGCGCTAGTCGGTGTCGGCAGCGAGGAAATGTGGGACATCCGCAACCGGGGAGTCATCCCGCCGGGAGCGCTCCCCCGCGTTCGCGCCTTCGCCGAGGTGGTCGAGTCGACGAGCGAGGCCAAGGCCGATCAGGACGACGGCGAGGGGGAGCAGTGATCCAAAGCGAAGTCGAGACGTTGAGCCGCGCACACCAATTGTTCGCCGGCAGCACTCGGCCCCCGACGCTCGGATGCGGGCACGGCGCAGCGTCGCGGCTCGGTTTCGGTAGCCGCGGGTGTGAATAGCGGTGCGGGACAAGGCGGTTATCGGCTTGCGGCGGACGAGGGCTGCGGGGGCTATCGTCGGCGGCCCGCACGGACGCTGAGGCCGCCGCGGTTATCGCCGGCGCACACCAGGATCGGGCCCACGCCCGTGAGCTCACCAGGACCGTCCTCGAGGAGGCCCGCGCCGATGCCACCGTTGCCCCGATGTCGCCGATGGCTCACCGCGAGGCGATGCGCCGTCAGGTGGCTCGGCTGCGCGCGCAGCGCGCGCACGTGCTCTCGGTTCGCTTGCGGGCTCGACGGCACGCCGCGGCGCTGCGGACGCTGCGATACCGAACGACGCACCATCCGGCGGGTTGCCGCTGCCGTCGCCGAACGTCCGCGCCGCAATCGCGGTGCGCGCCGCGTTGTCACGACTGGGACGACCGTATGTGTGGGGAGCGACCGGGCCCGACCAGTTCGACTGCTCCGGGCTGGTTCAGTGGTGCTATGGCCAGGCGGGCGTTCACCTGCACCGCACCACCTTTCAGCAGATAAACGACGGGATCCCGGTGCCCCGTTCGTACGTCCGGCCGGGAGATCTTGTCTTTCCGCACGCCGGACACGTTCAGCTGGCCATCGGCAACAATCTGGTCGTCGAAGCGCCCTATTCGGGTGCTTCGGTGCGAGTCAGTCCACTGGGCAACAACATTACGATTCGCCGGCCGATATGAGACGCAATGACCGCCCAGCCACCTGGGCGCGACGAAGAGGTTGAACGGATGTCGGAACAAGCTGGACCTTCGCTAGGCGCCATCCGGGCGCAGCAGTCAGTGCTGGCGAGCCAACACAGCACTGCCGCCGAGGCCGACCGTGTGCTGGCAGCGGCCCTCACCGGCGCCCATGCCGCGACACGTGAGAGCCTCCGGCGGCTCGACACGATCGCCGAGGAGATCGACCGTGCCGCCACGGGCCGGGCCGACCTTGCGGTGGATACCCCCGTGGGCGGGCGCGAGTTTCAGAGGTTTCTGGTGGCCAAGCAACGCGAGATCACGGCGGTCGTTGCGGATGCTCACGAGCTCGATCGCGCGAAAAGAGCTGTGCTGGATCGCCTGCGCGCGGAGTACGCCGCTCCCATGCACTAGCCGGAGCCCGCGCGGGCGTCCATTCACAGGCGGCCTCAGGGTGAATTGTCGGCACAAACATGCCTGGGTACTGTCGCCCGACATGGAGGGATCGCGGCACGTACCGCAGCAGGGTCCGCTGCGGTGCCCAGCGCCGTTGGCCTAGACGATGTCGGCGTATGAAGAGGTACTCGTCACGGTCAAATATGTCCGCGACCGCACCGGTGATCCGAACGCGTGGCAGGCGGGTTTGGCGCCGAATGAGGTGGCCGCGGTAATCACCCCAACGACACCGCCCGAGCAACTCAGCGCGATTTTGCACAAGATTCGCCAACAACATCCGGGCCTGTTCGCTGCCGGGGCCACGTCGCCGGTGGGGATACTCGAGGCGTCTTCGGGCCGCGAGGAAGGCGACGCCGCCGAGGCGATGGCAGACGCTGAAGCTGCTCTGGCACACCAGAATTCGGCAAGTTCGCAGCTCGACATGCAAGTGATTTCGGCTATCCTGAACGCCCACCTGAAGGCCGTTGATGGCCGAGAAGCGCTGGTCAAGCTGCAGCGGGAGACCGAATCCGCGGTTATGACGCGATCGGACCTCGATACTCCGGCGGGAGCGCGCGATTTCCAGCGATTCCTCATCGGCAAGCTCAAAGACATTCGCGCGGTGGTCCTGAACGCGAGTCTGGACGACACGTCGAAATCGGCGCTGATGGCCGCATGGACATCGCTGTACGACGCCGCCAAGGGCGGATCAAACGATCCCGGCGACGGCACGCGGGCCGCGGCAGCCCCTGTTGCACCGGCGGCCGGCACCGGCCAACAGCCGGTCGACGATCCCGACACCGGTTGGGATCCGTTGCTGGACCCGATGTTGGCCGACGATCCTGGCGTGCCGTTTGGTAATCCGTCGGGGCAGGGTTCGACACAGGGCGCCGCGCCCGCGGCGATGCCGATGGCGCCGATGATGCCGAGTATTCCGGGTCTGGGGACGGCGCCGGGCTCCATGTCCGGGTGGGGTATGCCCGGCGGCTTACCGCTGTCCTGGCTGGACAGGGGCGGCCGACCCGATTCGGCATCACGGGAGCCGGCCGACGAAACGGCGCTGGACTCACGCGAATCCGACCCGCGCGACCACGGCCCGTCAGACGAGGCCGGCAACGAGAAGAACGACGAGGACGCCTCACCGGACAAGCCCGAATCACCGCCGGGGCCGGCAACGGTGACCCTGCCCGACGGCGAAACGGTAACGGCGGCAAGCCCGCAACTCGCAGCGGTCATCCAAGCCGCAGTCGCCGGGGCGCCGATCGCAGATGCATTCCATCAGCAGGGAATTGCCATTCCCCCACCGGGAACGCCGATCGCCAACCCAATCGAGCAGCGACAAGTCCTACCCGGCGACGTAGGCGTGTTCACCGATCGTCACGCACTCGCACTGGGCCACGAAAAAGCCCTTCTCGACGGCCAAATTCAGCACATCGCCACCGTGAGCGGGCCCAACTTCCTAGGCTGGGAGCATCCACCGGCGGCGACCGCGCCGACTAAGCCCGGCCCACCGACACCCACTCGGCCGGCAACCGCGTCGACCGTATGACAATAGAGAATTCGCCGGCATAACCCGGCGGCGCACGAACAGGAGGCAGGCGATGGCAGATTCGATCCGTGTGGTGCCCGCGCACTTACGGGAGGCCGCTGCACATCACCAGGAGACCTCCGACTACCTGCGCACGGTTCCGTCGTCGCATGCGGCGATCCAGGAGAGCCTGGACTCGCTGGGGCCCATTTTCGGTGAACTTCGCGATGCCGGGCGCGAACTGCTCGAGCTCAGACGCCAGTGCTACGAGCAACAAGCCGACGACCACGCCGATATGGCCGAAAAACTCGGTGCGTCGGCGGCGACGTGGGAACAGCAGGAGGAAGACGCGGCACGAAAATTCGGCGGCATCGTTGACGGCGGTCCATGACTGACGCCAATCCCGCCTTCGACACCGTTCATCCGAGTGGGCACATCCTTGTCCGCTCCTGCCGCGGCGGGTATATGCATAGCGTCGCGCTG
>CAVPFT010000009.1:0-13114 GCA_963703795.1 uncultured Actinomycetota bacterium
TGGAAGCCTGGGACGCGATCTGTGCTCGACGCAATGTGCGGCAATACCGGGCAGAGCCGGTCGCAGCTGATGATCTGAACCGTATCGCCGAGGCCGGCTGGCGGGCGCCGTCGGCGAAAAACCGGCAACCGTGGGACTTTGTGATCGTCACCGACCGGGCTCAGCTGCAGGAGTTGTCCACCGTCTGGCGGGGCGCCGGCCACATCGCCTCGGCCCCGGCCGCGATCGCACTGGTTGTGCCGGTTCCGCCGGATGATCGCAGGCTGGTCACCGATACCTACGACATCGGTCAGGCCACGATGGCGATGATGATTGCGGCCACCGACCTGGGCATCGGGACGGGTCATTCGTCGGTGGGGGATCAGGAGAAGGCACGCGCCATCCTGGGGGTGCCCGACGACCACGTGGTGGCTTTCCTGCTCGGCATCGGATATCCCGCCGACCGTCCGCTCACCCCGATCCGCAAGCCGGATCGGCGCCCCTTCTCCGAGGTGGTCCATCACGGGCGCTGGTGACGGGGCCGAGTGCCCAAGGTATTTCGCACTACGCCTGCGTTGAGACTGCACTCAGGGCGTGGGTTGGCGAGGCGAGCCGCGATCTGTGCGCAGGCCGGGCGCCACCATCGCAGGCTCGATGCTCGAAACTTCAGCTGAAGGGATAAGACGGTGGCAGACGCAGACGTGGTGCACGAGCATCGGGGCGAATACGGATACGACGGGTCTTTTCAAACCGTCTCGGCGGGAACGCAATTGGCAGTAGTGGGCGCCGGATCGACTGCCATGAGCGGTTCGGCGACGGGAGTTTTTCGACACCGCGTTGATAAATTCGACACGGCGATTGATAACGTGTCGTCATGACCGAACATTTCGACGTCATCATCGTAGGCGCCGGGATCGCGGGCATCAGCGCAGCCTGGCATCTGCAGGATCGCTGCCCGGACAAGAGCTACCTCATCCTTGAGCGCCGCGACAACCTCGGCGGCACCTGGGACCTGTTCAAGTATCCCGGGTTCCGGTGCGACTCCGACATGTTCACGCTAGGTTTCCGGTTCAAACCATGGACCTACGAAAGGTCGATCGCCGACGGACCGTCGATCTGGAACTACGTTAACGAAGCGGCCACCGAGAACGGCATCGACAAGCACATCCGCTGTGGACACGGTACTCTCCGCCAACTGGTCGAGTGCCGACAACCAATGGATCCTCCTCGTCGACCGTGCTGGCGAAAAGACTGAGATCACCTGTTCGTTCATGCACGCCTGCACCGGCTACTACAACTACGCGGAGGGTTATGATCCCGGGTTCCCCAGCTCGGAGGATTTCGCCGGGACCATTGTGCACCCCCAGCACTGGCCGGAAGACCTCGATTACGTAGGCAAACGGATAGTGGTCATCGGCAGCGGGGCAACCGCCGTGACTTTGATTCCTGCCCTGGCCGATTCGGGCGCAGGCCATGTCACGATGCTGCAGCGGTCGCCGACCTACATCGGGGTACTGCCCGTCATCGACCCGGTATCCGTGCGCTTGAACAGGTGGCTTCCGACCAAGGCCGCCTATGTTGCCAACCGGTGGAAGGCGATCCTGTTCAGCACCGGTCAGTACGATTTGTCCCGCCATTTCCCGCAGCTGATGCGCAATATTCTGATGACGATGGCGAAACGGCGGCTGCCCGCCGGCTACGACGTCGACAAGCACTTCGGTCCTCGGTACAACCCGTGGGATGAACGGCTTTGCCTGGCCCCCGACGGTGACCTCTTCAAGACCATCACGGCCGGCGGTGCCGATGTGGTCACCGACACCATCGACACTTTTACCCCGACTGGCATCAAGCTGACCTCGGGCGAGGAGCTACCGGCCGACATCATCGTCACCGCAACGGGTTTGAACATGCAACTGTTCGGCGGCGCCACCGTCAACATCGATGGCAGACCCCTGGACCTCGCCAAGTCGATGGCCTTCAAGGGCCTCATGCTCTCCGATATCCCGAATATGGTCGTCACCATCGGCTACACCAACCAGTCGTGGACGCTCAAAGCCGATCTGGTGTCCGAATTCGTCTGCCGCTTGCTGAATTACATGGATTCACACGGTTACGACACCGTTGTCCCCCGGCACCCCGGCCACGAGGTCGAAGAGCTGCCCTTGATGGGCGACTTCAGCCCGGGCTACTTCAGGCGTTCGATGGACCTATTGCCCAAGTCGGGCACACGGGCACCCTGGCGAATCCAGCAGAACTACCTCCTCGACCGAAGGGGCATCCGGAAGGGCAAGGTCGACGACGAAAGTCTGCACTTCTCCAGGCACCATGCAACCGTGACTGCCTGAACAGATTCCAAGCCTACCAGCGCATGCGGTGCTCTTGCTTCAACGACAACGGTGAAGCCACGCTGCGGCGACCCACCCCGGTCCGCAATACGGTGTGGGGCGGCTGGCGATTCCCGCTCAACGACTACGAAATCGCTTAAGGAGGGCCATGTCTCGCAAGAGCAACCGTCTCGTCGGTTTCTCCGCTCTGGCATTGGCCTGCGCCGGGGTGGCACACTTCACCAGCCCGCAGCTGTTCTGGGCGGCAATACTATCCGCCGCGCCCAAACAACGTAAGCTCCATCAACTTCCGCACGCACGCTTGCGGATAGGCCGAGCTGTCCACCGAGTTCTCGTAGTGGACCATTCGTCCGACGTCCACCACAGGGCCATCGCCGCGTGCACCAGAAAGCGCGCCTGCATCGCGCTCAGTTCCGGCCGCACCGAAGTCAGCAGCCGCATCCAGGACTCGATTGTCGAGCACTGCACGCCGCGTAGCAACTCCTGGTCGATGCAGGCCACCTTGACCAATGCGGAACCGGAAAACGTCGCCGACCGCGTCGAGTTGCACACGGCCGACATGACCGCTCTGCCGCTGTCCGACGAGAGCGTCGACGTGGTCGTCAGCAGCCTGGCCATCCACAACATTCCGACACCCGCTGGCCGACGCCGGGCCCTCGATGAGGGGGTTCGCGTGCTGCGGCCGGGCAGTCGGCTCGCCATCGCCGACTTGTGGGAAACCCGTCAGCACGCCGCGCGCCTGCGCGAGCTGGGCTGGCGAAACGTGAAGCGCCGCAACCTCGGCTGGCGCATGTGGTATGGCGGTCCCTGGTTTCCCACGCGCCTGGTCACCGCGACGAAACCTGCGTGAGTCGGGGCGTGCATGCTGGGCCGATGAACAGAAACGAACTCACCGAGCAGATCGTCGTCGCGCGGCTGGCGAGGGGCCTGACGTGGCAGGAGCTCGCCGACGCGATCGGCAGGCCGGCGGTGTGGACCACGTCGGCGTTGCTGGGCCAGCACCCGATACCCGCCGGGCTCGGCAAGGTCCTCGTCGAGCTGCTCGGTCTCGACGAGTCCGCGGTGCCCGTTCTGGCGGCCCCGCCCATGCGTGGCGGGCTGCCCACCGCCGTGCCCACGGACCCGACCATCTATCGCTTCTATGAAGCCCTTCAGGTGTACGGCGGCGCCATCAAGGAACTGATCCACGAGCGGTTCGGCGACGGCATCATGAGCGCCATCAACTTCAGCGTCGACCTGCAGAAGAAGTCGCATCCGTCCGGCGACCGCGTCGTGGTGACACTTGACGGCAAATTCCTTCCTTACCAATGGGTTTCGGCGGAGCAGTAGATGGCCCGCAAGGCGGATCAGCCAAAGCTCGTGGATCTCGTGCTCTCCGGTGGCGGGGTCAAGTTCATCGGTCTGGTGGGCGCCATCGTCGCCCTGATGGATGCCGGATATTCGATCAAGAGAGTGTCGGGCGTTTCGGCCGGCTCGGTGGTCGCGGCGATCATCGCGGCCGGATCCAACGGTGGCCGGCTGACCGGCGAGGAGGTCAAGGAGCTCGCCTTCTCGGTGCCGCTGCACAAGTGGCGCGACGCGGGACCCGTCCCCTATTTCGGCGCCGCGTGGGGACTGGTGAGGGAAACGAGCATGTACCGGGGTGACGTCGCCTACGACTGGATTCGCAGCGAGCTGAAGAACCTGGGCGTCACCTCCTTCGGTGATCTCGCCCTCGACGAGGGCGACCCGCTCGAGGGACCCCGCTACAAGCTGGTGGTCACCGTCGCCGACTTGACCGCGGCGCAGTTGGTGAGGCTGCCGTGGGACTACCCGCGGCTCTACGGGCTGGACCCCGATGAGCAGCTCGTCGCCGACGCCGTGCGCGCCTCTATGGCGATTCCATTCTTTTATCGCCCGGTCAAGCTGACGGGCGCCAGCGGCGCGACATCCACTCTGGTTGACGGTGGGGTGCTCTCGAACTTTCCGATCGACACGTTCGACCGGCCTGACGGCAAAGGGCCGCGCTGGCCCACCTTTGGGGTCACGGTCCTGCCGCGGCCTACCGAGGGCCTCGGTGCGGTGATGCCCGCACTGAAACCCCTGCGGCTTTTCGAACAGACGGCATTGCTGGAAAGCCTGCTCACGACCATGCTGGCGGGCCACGACCAGACCCACCTCAGCAAGCCGTGGGTCGCCGCCCGCGCGATCCTGGTCGAGTCGACGAATGTGGGAGTGCTCGACTTCGATGCCCCCAGGGGGCGCCTCGAGGAGCTCTACGACAGCGGCTACGCGGCGGCGCAGCTGTTCCTGTCCACCTGGGACTGGCCCGCGTACCTGGGCCGGTTCCGGTGATCTCGTCAGGTCGCCGAGGGTTCGCCCGAGGATGAAGTGACGGCACTCGGCGTACATGTCACACTTGCGGCGAGGAGGCGAAGGGAGAACGCGGTGGCCGGGGTTTTTACCGGGCCACCGCGTTCGTCATGTTCAGCGCCTGAGCACTTCAGGGTGCTTCAGATCCCGAACTCGGCCTCTATCCCGTCGATCCCGGCGCGGATTGCCGCGAGCCCGTCGGCACGGGCGCGCAATTTGGTCGCGGCGTGGGCATGCTGGTGGAGGCCGGCGAATTCGCGGGCGGCCTCTTCGGCGCGGTCGACGACCATCTCGGGCAACGCGATCTCGTCGACGAAGCCGGCGGCGAGCGCGGTTTCCCCGAAGAACGTCTTGGCCAGCCCGGTGGCCTGCTGATATGCCGACCGCGTCAGCCTCAGCTTCATGATCTCCAGGGCCGCGTAGGGGATGGTCATGCCGATCGCAACTTCGTTGGCCTGGATGTTGTATGCGTGGGCGGCCACCCGGTGGTCGCCGGACGACAACAGGAACGCGCCCATCGCGATGGCGTGGCCGGTGCAGGCCATCACCACCGGCTTGGGATAGGACAAGAGTCGATACGCCAGCTCGAAGCCGCCTCTTAGCATGTCGATCGCGGGCTGCACCTCGCCGGAGGTCAGGATCTTCAGGTCGAACCCGCCACTGAACACCCGCTCATTGCCGGTGATCACCAGCGCTCCGACGTTGTCACGGTCGGCCTGATCGATCGCGTCGTTGAGGGCTTGCTGCATCGTCGGGCCCAGCGCATTGACTTTCCCGTCGTCCATCCGGATGACCGCGATGGAATCCTTTTGTCCGTAAAGGACGGGGCCGCTCATGGGTTGCTCCTTCGATACGGGGCCCGACACGGGGCCGGTAGCCCGCCGTCACACCTGCTGGCTGTGGTGTTTACCGAGATCGGTTTCGGCGTTACCCAGGCGCAGGCTGACATCGGTGGGCTGCTCGAGCTGCCGGGTGCGCCACCGGTCCTGCGTCTCCTGCACGGCGCGGTTGATTCGTTCGATCTCGCTGCGGAACACATCGGTGCGTGTTTCCTTGCTGGCGTAATGGAAGTAGGTCAGCACACCGCGGAGCAGCTCCAGCTTCAGCTTTTCCCGCTTCGCCAGGTCGTGGCTCGTCATCAACTCGATGCGCTGGACCGGCGGCAGGGCATTCCAGTCCAGCACCACATCGGTCTGCAGCGCGTGTCGGTTGCCCCGCCAGAACCGCCAGCCGCGGGGCGTCTCGGGCCGGTCGTAGTAGGTCACGGTCCCGGCGAAGCGAGACTCGATGCCACTGCCGATTTCGGCGCGGTCGAGCGCCGAATCCCAGACCATGCGCCATTCCTGACCGGGCGCCAGCACCGACAACTCGCGGGGCAGCTGCAGTTCGGTGATGTCGGCGTAGCCGTCGGCGGAATTTTCGTATTCGGCCACCGTCGGCGGATTCGAAAATGTAAACCGGATGTCGTAGGCCGTGGTCTGGCCGAAATTTCTGACCACGAGTTCGATCACGTGCCAGTCGGTGGGATGCGGTTCCATGAACATCGCGACGTTGGGCCGGGTCTGCTCCGTGACCAACCGACGGTTGAGCTTGATCTGCCGGTTCGCGAAGACCAGCGCGACGATGCCCAGCAAAACCGCCGCCCACGCCGCCCAGACCATCCAGGTGCCGGATCCAACGTTGGTGACCCCATGCCAGCCGCTCTGGATCCACCCCATCGAATCCACCCCCCGCTTATATCACAGTGCGCTTCGGCCGAAGTTTCACTGGCCCGATAGTAGAGGCAAATGGCCGCTCAGCGGCTTAGGCGCCCATCAACATTCGAAACTGATCAAGATCGGCGGCTCGATAAACGTAGTTGGAACGCTTGACCTCCGATAGCGATGCGCTCGGCTCGGCCGAATACCAGTGGCCCGGAAACAACGTCGGGTCACCGGGAAGCCCAGCAAGCTGCTGCAGGCTGCGATACATCTCGTCGGAGTCCCCACCGGGAAAGTCGGTGCGTCCGCAGCCATCCACGAACAACGTGTCGCCGGCGACCAGGCGGCCGTCGAGCAGAAAGCACTGGCTGCCGGGTGTGTGACCCGGGGTGTGCAGCAGCTCGATTTCGATGTCGCCGACGCTGACCTTGTCGTGGCTCTCGTGGGGCGTCAGGTCGCGGAGGCCGATGCCGGTGACCCGCGAAACCCAAAGGGCCTCATGGGTGTTCACGTGCACCGGCACGGGTGCCCGCTCCAGCAGCTCGGCCAGCCCCTTCAGTTGGAAGCCCATCATCGTCCCGCCCACGTGGTCGGGGTGATGATGGGTCACCAGCACCCCGGACAGGTGCATGCCGTCGGTCTCGAGCGCGTCGAGCAGATCGCCGGCGGCGTACGCGGGGTCGACCACCACACAGTCCCCGGTCTGACGGTCGCCGATCAGGTAGGCAAAGTTGCGCATTTGCGTCGCGAACATGTCGCCGGCAGCAAAATCGCGGCCCGACAGCAGTTGACGGAAGTACAGCCGGTCGGAATCTGACACGGAACAAGACTATGACTCATCCGGGCCGTCGAAACCACTTTGCCGCAGAGCGCCCACGGCCACCGTCTCGGCTTGTGCGCACTGGGTATTGTTGGTCCATGCTGAAGAAGGTCGAGATCGAGGTTGACGACGACCTGGTCCAAGAGGCGATACGCCGCTACAAGTTGGCCGGTCCGCGCGAAGCCGTGCATCTCGCGTTGCGGACCCTGCTCAGCGAGCACGCCGGCGACGGACACGACGACGAGTACGACGAGTTCAGCGACCTCAGCGCGTGGGAACCTCGCCGCAATACCGACGGCCGGTGATTTTCTGGCCACCTGCGCACCACGTTGCCGTGGTTTGGTGACGTTGCGCGCCAGGCTGTACCCTCTTTTAGGCCCGCGGCACGACTGGCCGCTTGGGTCGACGGCCCCCTTAGCTCAGTCGGTAGAGCGTTTCCATGGTAAGGAAAAGGTCAACGGTTCGATTCCGTTAGGGGGCTCGGCGGACGCCGAGCAAGGTGGCGGCCCCGAACCCAAAACGGGGTGGGACAGAGGCGATGTAGCTCAGTCGGTTAGAGCGAACGACTCATAATCGTTAGGTCGCCGGTTCGAGTCCGGCCATCGCTACAACACAACAGCGCGACGTATACGAGAGATTTGAGAGAGAACCGTCATGGCATCCAGTACCGACGTGCGGCCGAAGATCACCTTGGCGTGCGAGGTGTGCAAGCACCGTAACTACATCACCAAGAAAAATCGCCGCAACGATCCCGACCGGATGGAGCTGAAGAAGTTCTGCCCGAATTGCGGCAAGCACCAGGCGCACCGCGAAACACGCTAGCGTCGACCCGAGCGCGTTTCGTTTATTCAGATTGACTAGGTAGGTTCTAGACCCGTGCCGTTGACCGCAGACATTGTCGGGATGCATTATCGCTATCCCGATCACTACGAGGTGGAGCGGGAAAAGATCCGCGAGTACGCCATCGCCGTTCAAAACGCGGACAACGCCTTCTCGGACGAGAACGCGGCCGCCGAACTCGGTTATGACGGGCTGCTCGCGCCCCTGACCTTTATCTGTGTTTTCGGCTACATGGCCCAGTCGGCCTTCTTCCAGAGCGCGAACATCGAGGTCTCGGACCAGCAGATCGTCCAGGTTGACCAGGTGCTGAAATTCTCGAAACCCATCGTGGCGGGCGACAAGCTCTACTGCGACGTGTACGTGGATTCGATGCGTGAGGCGCACGGCACCCAGATCATCGTTACAAAGAACATCATCACCGACGAAGCCGGTGATGTCGTGCAGGAGACCTACACGACCCTGGCGGGTCGTGCCGGCGAGGATGGGGAAGTGGGATTTGCTGATGGCGCTGCGTGAGTTCAGCTCGGTGAAAGTGGGCGACCAGCTTCCCGAGAAGACCTACCCGCTGACCCGCCAGGATCTGGTGAACTACGCGGGAGTTTCGGGTGACTTGAACCCGATCCACTGGGACGACGAGATCGCCAAGCTCGTCGGGTTGGACACCGCGATCGCCCACGGCATGCTGACCATGGGCATCGGCGGCGGCTACGTCACCTCGTGGGTCGGTGACCCCGGCGCGGTCACCGAGTACAACGTGCGGTTCACCGCCGTGGTGCCGGTGCCCAACGACGGCAAGGGCGCCGAGCTCGTCTTCAGCGGCCGGGTCAAGTCGGTCGACGCCGAGAGCAAGATGGTGACGATCGCCCTCACGGCCACCACCGACGGCAAGAAGATCTTCGGCCGGGCCGTCGCGTCGGCGAAATTGGCGTAGGCGGGCGTAGTTTATGGCGCTCAAAACTGATATCCGCGGGATGGTTTGGCGGTATCCCGACTACTTCGTCGTCGGCCGCGAGCAGGTCCGCGCCTTCGCGAGCTCGATCCAGTGCGAACACCCGGCCCACTTCGACGAGGACGCGGCCGCCGAACTCGGCTACGACAACATCATTGCGCCGCTGACTTTCGCATCGGTCTTGGCGAAACTTGTCCAGACGGATTTCTTCCGGAACGTCGACGTCGGTATGGAGACCATGCAGATCGTCCAGGTCGATCAGAAGTTCGTGTTCCACAAACCTATGTTTGCCGGCGACAAGCTGTGGGCCAGCATGTACGTCCATTCGGTGGACGAGCGTTTCGGCGCCGACATCGTCGTCACCAGGAACACCTGCAGCAACGACGCCGGCGAGCTGATCCTGGAGGCCTACACCACCCTGATGGGCCAGCAGGGCGACGAGTCCGCCAGACTCAAATGGGACAAAGAATCCGGACAGGTCATCAGAACCGCGTAATTGGTGTCGGATTTCCTGCGCTTAAGGGGAATCGAGTACACTCGGACCTCGGGGTTTTCCCAACATCAGCGCGCTTTCCGCGAGTCGAATGAGCGGGGGGCGCGCGTGTCATGTAAGCCCCGGTAGGTAAGCGAAGGTTGGCCTGCCAACCGCGAAGGGGCGTAGCTCAACTGGCAGAGCAGCGGTCTCCAAAACCGCAGGTTGCAGGTTCAAGTCCTGTCGCCCCTGCTGAAGAACAAGACGTGCCATGGTGGACACTGGAAGGGTGTCCCATCCCAGTGGGACGGCTCGCGGGAGACTAGCAAACAAAGGAGCACGCGGTGAGCGACGAGGGCGACGCTGCCAACGACGCCGCACGCGACGGCGGCGACACCGAGGACGGCCGCGACAGCGGCGGTCGGACGGCGGTGGTGACAGAGCCTGTGACGCGGCCGCTGCGGCCTACCGGCAAGCGGTCCCGGCAGCGAGTGGCCGGTGCCGACGAGGACGTCGACGTGGAGTCGCCGGACGAGGCCACCAAGAAAGACAAGGCCAAGAAGGGCGCCAAGAAGGCTGACAGAGCCAGGGCGGCCAAGGCAACGAAGGCCAAGAAGCCGAAGAAATCCGGGGGACCGCCCGGCCAATCCGTTCGTCTTCGTCTACAACTACCTCAAGCAGGTCGTTGCGGAGATGCGGAAGGTGATCTGGCCGAACCGCAAACAGATGCTCACCTACACCGGGGTGGTCCTGGCGTTTCTGGCATTCATGGTGGCGCTGGTCGGCCTGGCGGATTTGGGCCTGGCCAAGCTGGTCATGCTGGTGTTCGGCTGAGCGAGTGACAGAGAGGACTGAAAACCGTGACTACCTTCGACGGTGACACGTCAGCGGGCGAAACGGTCGGCGTGCAAGAGGTCGCCGAGGCCGACCCGCAGGAGTTCGCCGAGGCCGACCCGCAGGAGGTCGCCGAGACCGACGAGCAGGAGGTCGCCGAGACCGACGAGACGCCAGCGCCCGCGGAGCCGGCCGAGGAGGTCGACCCCGCCGCCGCGCTCAAGGCGGAGCTGCGCAGCAAACCCGGCGACTGGTACGTCGTCCATTCCTATGCGGGATACGAGAACAAGGTGAAGGCCAATCTGGAGACCCGCGTGCAAAACCTCGACGTCGGCGACTACATCTTCCAGGTGGAGGTGCCCACCGAAGAGGTCACCGAGATCAAGAACGGCCAGCGCAAGCAGGTCAACCGCAAGGTCCTGCCCGGCTACATCCTGGTGCGCATGGACTTGACCGACGACTCGTGGGCCGCGGTGCGCAATACCCCCGGGGTGACCGGCTTCGTCGGCGCGACGTCGCGCCCGTCGGCCCTGACGCTCGACGATGTGGTCAAGTTCCTGTTGCCGCGCGGGGCGACGAAGAAGGCCGCCAAGGGCGCGGCCAGCACCGCCGCGGTCGCCGAGGCGGGTGGCCTGGAACGCCCGGTCGTCGAGGTCGACTACGAGGTCGGCGAGTCGGTGACGGTCATGGACGGACCGTTCGCCACATTGCCGGCCACCATCAACGAGGTCAACGCCGAACAGCAGAAACTCAAGGTGCTGGTGTCGATCTTCGGCCGCGAAACCCCCGTCGAACTGACCTTTAGCCAAGTCTCGAAGATTTAGCCCGGCGACGATGCGGGGCGCCCGCCGCCCCAGAGGAGCCGGGCAATCAAACCCAGTCAGGAAGGAACACCAACATCTCATGGCCCCGAAGAAGAAAGTCGTCGGGCTGATCAAGCTGCAGATCCAGGCCGGGCAGGCCAACCCCGCCCCGCCGGTCGGGCCCGCGCTCGGCCAGCACGGCGTCAACATCATGGAGTTCTGCAAGGCGTACAACGCCGCGACGGAGAACCAGCGCGGCAACGTCATCCCCGTGGAGATCACGGTCTACGAGGACCGCAGCTTCACCTTCACGCTCAAGACACCGCCCGCCGCCAAGCTGCTGCTCAAGGCCGCCGGCGTGGCCAAGGGCTCCGCGGAGCCGCAGAAGACCAAGGTCGCCAAGGTGACCTGGGACCAGGTTCGCGACATCGCCGAGACCAAGAAGGCCGATCTCAACGCCAACGACATCGACGCCGCCGCCAAGATCATCGCCGGCACCGCCCGGTCGATGGGCATCATCGTCCAGTAATACTCCAACCCGTGGGAGGGCCAGCTTCGGCCCGCTCGATACCACGACCCAACACCAGATTGGATGAATCAATGAGCAAGAACAGCAAGGCATATCGCGCCGCCGCCGAAAAGGTGGATCGCAACGGCCTGTACACCCCGCTGGAGGCGGCCAAGCTCGCCAAGGAAACGTCGTCGGCCAAGCAGGACGCGACCGTCGAGGTGGCGATCCGGCTCGGCGTCGACCCGCGCAAGGCGGACCAGATGGTCCGCGGCACGGTCAACCTGCCGCACGGCACCGGTAAGACGGCCCGCGTCGCGGTGTTCGCGGTCGGTGAAAAAGCCGAGGAGGCCAAGTCCGCCGGCGCCGACGTAGTCGGCAGCGACGACCTGATCGAGAAGATTCAGGGCGGCTGGCTGGATTTCGACGCCGCGATCGCCACCCCTGACCAGATGGCCAAGGTAGGTCGCATCGCCCGCATCCTGGGTCCGCGCGGCCTGATGCCGAACCCCAAGACCGGCACCGTCACCCCCGACGTCGCCAAGGCCGTGGCCGACATCAAGGGCGGCAAGATCAACTTCCGGATCGACAAGCAGGCCAACCTGCACTTCGTCATCGGCAAGGCGTCGTTCGACGAGAAGAACCTGGCGGAGAACTACGGCGCCGCGCTCGACGAGGTGCTGCGGCTCAAGCCGTCGTCGTCGAAGGGCCGCTACCTCAAGAAGATCACGGTGTCGACGACGACGGGCCCCGGCATTCCGGTGGACCCGTCCGTCACTCGTCACTTCACCGAGGCCTGACTTTTCCTCGCCGAGCGTCGACTTGTGGTGGATTGCCCGAGTAACCGGTCCAACAAGTCGACACTCGGCGAGGCTTGCGCGCTAACCGCCGCACTCGGCGATGCGCCGCCGCAAGAATTCGCGGCCCGGCTCGGAACCGTTGGATTCCAACGCCATTCGGTACCACCCGACGGCTTCGGCGGGCCGTCCCGCGCGCCGCAGCAGATCGGCGCGCACCGTCTCGACGAGATTCGAGCGGCCCAGCCGGGGATCATGCGCCACCCTGTCCAGGGCGGCCAGGCCGGCGTCGGGACCGTCGCGGAAACCGACCGCCAGCGCACGGTTGGCCCGGACCACCGGGGAGTCGGTCAGCTGCACCAGCCGGTCGTAGGCCGCACAGATGGCGACCCAGTCGGTCTGTTCCCAGGACGGCGCGGTCGCGTGCAGCGCGGCGATCACCGCCTGTGGCAGATAGGGCCCGTCGATCCCTGAGCCAGTCGCAACCGATCCAGCCCCCGTGAGATACGGCCGCGATCCCATCGGCGACGGTCCTGATCTTCGAGCGGCACCAGCATCCCGGCGTCGTCGACCCGGGTTGTCCGCCGCGAATCGTGAGCAGCACCAGCGCGGCCAAGGCGTGTGCCTCCGGCTCTGTGCGGCATCAGCGCGCACAACTCGTCGGCCAGGCGGAC
Source organism: uncultured Actinomycetota bacterium (assembly GCA_963703795.1). Taxonomy (GTDB): domain Bacteria; phylum Actinomycetota; class Actinomycetes; order Mycobacteriales; family Mycobacteriaceae; genus Mycobacterium. The sequence continues at coordinate 13,074 of CAVPFT010000009.1, forward strand.
CCCTTCGTCGCACAGTTCGTCGCGAATCGCCGAGGAGCCGC
>CAVPFT010000010.1:0-11900 GCA_963703795.1 uncultured Actinomycetota bacterium
GAGGGCGTCGACCAGGAAGGTGAGCAGGAAAAGGACCAGCCCCGCAGCGAGATAAGCGCCGGCCTTGTATTGGTCGCCGAATGCCGACGCGGTGGCCGCGATCTTGGTCGCGAAGGTGGAGCCGCCGTCGAATAACGACCAGCCGAACGCGGCCTGGGCCCCGCGCAAGATGATCAGCAGCGCGACGGTCTCGCCCAGTGCGCGGCCCAGGCCCAGCATCGCGCCGCTGATATACCCGGATCGCCCGAACGGCAGCACGGCGAGTTTTACCACTTCCCACCGGGTGGCGCCGAGTGCCAGTGCGGCCTCGATCTCGTCGCGCGGTGTCTGGACGAACACTTCGCGGGTGACCGCCGTGACGATCGGCAGGATCATCACCGCCAGGACGATCCCGCCGGTAAAGATGGTGCCCCCGCCTGCCAGCGACACGTTGCCGCCGGCGAACAGGAAGCACCAGCCCATGGCGTGATTGAGCCAGGCGGCGACGGGCCGCAACTGCGGTGCAAGTACGTGCAGACCCCACACGCCGTAGACGATCGAGGGGATGGCGGCCAGCAGGTCTACCGCGTAGGCCAGCGGTCCGGCGGCCCGCCGCGGTGCGTAGTGGGTGATGAAGATGGCGACGCCCAGGGCGGTCGGCATGGCCAGGATCAATGCAAACAGCGACACGAACACGGTCACCTGCAGCAGATCGAAGATCCCGAAATGCATCGCCGACGGGTCGGCGGTGATCCAGCTGCCGCGGTAGGTGAAGAAGTTCGCTTGATTGCGCTCCAAGGCGGGCATCGCGCGCAACAGCAGGAATCCGCCGATCGCGGCGATCAGGACGACGATCAGGAAGCCCGAGCCCTGCGCCAGCCAGTGGAAAATCCTGTCTCCCACACGCGGTTTGGCGCGCCCCCACGGGCTGATGGGTGTCACCGGCGACTCGGGAAAGGGCGCAGCGACGACCGCACCCGAACCCGCGGCGGACGGGTTTGGCGTTGTCACTGTGATCCCGTCACAGTCCTGCTGTCGCTCCCTGAACCCATTGGTTACTGCATGGCGTTGATCGCGATAACTAATCGCTCCTTGACCTTATCGGGCAGTGGAACGTAACCGGCGGACATGAGGCCGGTCTGCCCGTTGTTGGCGGCCACGGTAAGGAACGACTTGACCGCCGCGGCGGTGTCCGGGTCGTATCCCTTGGAGCAGACAACCTCGTAACTGGCCAGCACCAACGGATAAGTGCCCGGCTGCTGGGACGTGTAGAGCGAATTCAGATCCAGCACCAAATCATTGCCCTCGGCCAGCAAGCCGGCCGTTTGAACGGCGTTGCCGGCCGTGTCGTTGGTGAGCGGAACCACGCCATGGCCGCTGTCGATCTCGGCGTACGGCACACCGGCTTGGTCGGCGATGCCTTTCTCGACATAACCGATGGCCCCGGGCGTGGCCCGCACGGCCCGGACCACGCCGGCCGACTTCTCGGCCCCTTCGCCGACACCGCCCTGAAATTCCGTGCCGACTCCTCTGCTCCAGCTTTGCGGCGCGGCGGCCGACAGATATTTCTGGACGTTGTCGGTGGTTCCCGATGAATCGGCCCGGTAGATCGGCACGACTTTGGTGTCGGGCAGCGGTACGCCGGGGTTGAGCGCCGCCAGGATCGGGTCATTCCAGGCCGTGATCCTGCCGCTGAAGAGCTTGGCCAGGACGTCGCTGTTGACAACCAACCTCTGCAATCCCGGCAGGTTGTACGCCAACGCGATCGGCCCGAACACCAATGGCAGGTCCCACGCCGGGTTTCCATCACACCGTTTGGCGGCCGGGCCGATCTGGTCCGCGACCAGCGGGGAGTCCGTTCCCGCGAAATCGACATGGCCGGCGATGAATTGCGCGCGGCCGGCGCCCGACCCGGTCGGGTTGTAGGACACGGCCTTGCCCGGGCAGTGCTGGCCCCACGCTTGGTTGAACAACGCCATCGCGTTCTGTTCAGCCGTCGAACCTTCGGCCGTGAGGCCGTTTTTGCCGCCGCATCCCGCCGGGCCCGCGGGTCCCGAACCGGCCGTCCCCGAAGCGCCGCGGCGGTCGTCGTCGCTGCCGCAGGCGGTCAATGTCCCAGCGCTGATCGCCACCGCCAACGCCACCGCCGTCAGCGCCCTGCCCTTTACGTCGAGCCTCACCGATCTCGCTTTCTGACGCACTCCGGACGCACACGGGCGCCGCTGGCCGTCTCCCAGAAGGAGGTTGCCGTATCACCGCGAAAGTATGCGCCGACGGTCGGTCAGCCGGCGGTCGGCGCGTAGGCGGTGTCGACGCTGTGCGTGCTGAAACCAAGGCTCTGATAGGTCCGCACCGCGGCGACGTTGTCCGACTCCACGTAGAGCATCACGGTGGGTTCGGCCGAACCGGCCAGTCGGCGTGCGAGCGATTCGATGCCTACGGCCGTCAACACCTGCCCGAGGCCGCGGCGCTGCGCGGACGGGTCGACGCCGACGATGAAGACCTCGCCCATGCCCGGTTGATCGAGGTGCACCTTGGTCCAGTGGAAACCCAGCAGCCTGCCCGCCTGATCGCTGTCGGGAGCGCCGAACGCCAGGAACAAGCCCGTCGGGTCGAACCACGGTTCGCCACGCCGCTCCGCCAGTTCGGCTTCGGTCCACCCGCCCTGTTCGGGGTGGTGGGCGAACGCGGCGTTGTTGACCCGCAGTATCTCGGCGTCATCGGAGCTGCCCGCGTAGGTACGGATCCGCACCCCGGGGACGGGGGGCACCGGACCCGGGAGACCACGCAGCGAGCGTCGCATCTGCACCAGCTCACGCACCGGGACCAGACCCAGCGCCGAGGCGGTCGCCCGGGCCGGCTCCAGCGTGCCGTGCGCCCAGAATTGGTTGTGCCCGCCGGTCTTGGCAAGCGCCGCGCGTCCCATCGCCATGCCGATGCCACGCCGGCGCGCTTGCGGGTGCACCGCCAGTTCCGCCATCCCCGCCCCCCCGCCGCGGGGCGGGCTCAGGTTGAGGTAGCCGATGACCGTGTCGGCGGCGGCTCTTGTGGCGTCGGGCCGGGAACCGGTGACCAGTAGGTGCTCGGTGCGGTCGTGTCCGAGCTCGCGCAGCACCTGTTCGCCGACGGGCGCTACACCATCGAATTCCGTTGCCGCCGTGACGAGTTCGCGCACTGCCTGCTGCTCTTCGACGGTCAGTGCCCAGCACCAGTCGGGCGGGGTCACTGACTGCGTAACGGGTCGACCAGCGGATCTTGCAGATCCTCAGAGTCGGACTCGGCGTCGTCCGCGTCGTCGGGCTCCACGATCGGAGCTCGGCCGCGTGCGGGCCGGACGGCCTTGTAACCCACGTTGCGTACCGTGCCGATCAACGCCTCGTATTCGGGGCCGAGTTTCGCGCGCAGTCGACGCACGTGCACATCGACGGTGCGGGTGCCGCCGAAGAAGTCATATCCCCACACCTCGTGCAGCAGCTGTGCCCGAGTGAACACCCGGCCGGCGTGCTGGGCCAGGTATTTGAGCAGTTCGAATTCTTTGTACGTCAGGTCAAGCGGGCGGCCGCGCAGTCTCGCGGTGTAGGTGCCCTCGTCGATCACCAGCTCGCCGAGGCTGACCTTGCCCGCGCTTTCCGGGTCCGACAGCCCGCCACGGCGGCCGACCACCAGCCGCAGCCTGGCGTCGATCTCCGCGGGCCCGGTGGAGGGCAGCAGGATCTCGTCGAGCCCCCAGTCGGCGCTGACCGCCACCAGGCCGCCTTCGCTCACCACGGCCAACACGGGGACCGACCGGCCGGCCGTGCTCAGCAGCCGACAAAGGCCGCGCGCGGAGGACAGGTCGGTGCGCGCGTCGACCAACACGGCGTCCGCCGCTCCGGCCTCGAGCAACGAGGACGGTTCCGGCGGGGCCGTCCGGACGGTGTGGGACAGCAGCGACAACGACGGCAGGACCGGGTCGGGATGCAGCTCCGAGGTCAGCAGTAATAGCTCCAACAAGCCCCTCCTGCTCGTGGGGAAAGGCATCTCCCAAATTCATGGCGCAATGAGGCGTTCGTTGCCAGGTCATCTAACGATAACGTGCCACCTGGTTTTTTGGCGTGGGGGATGGGGCACTGTGAGCGCCGCCACGCGGCGATGCGGGGGGAGCGACCGGGCGGACCCTGCCAGGACGTAGGCCACAATATGCGGATGCGCAAGCTGCTGATCGGGGTGCTGGCGGCGGCGATCGCCGTCGCCGTGATGGTCGTCGGCGCCATCGGCGTCGACTTCGGAACCAGCATCTATGCCGAATACCGGCTGTCGACCAACGTGCGAAAGGTGGCGAATCTGGGTTCCGACCCATTCGTCGCCATCGTGGCGTTCCCCTTCATTCCGCAGGCAATGCGCGACCACTACCGCCAGCTGGAGATCAAGGCCAACGCCATCGATCACGCGATGGTCGGCAAGGCCACCCTCGAGGCCACGATGTACTCGATCGACCTGACCTACGCGTCCTGGCTGATCAGGCCCGATGCAAAGCTCCCGGTGGGCAAGCTGGAGAGCCGCATCATCATCGATTCGACGCACCTGGGCCGGTATATGGGCATCACCGACCTGATGGTTGAGGCACCGCCCAAATTCACCAACACCGCCACCGGCGGCATCACCGCATCCGGCGTCTCGGACAGCCACGGACTGGTGTTCAGCGGCACGCCGAAATCGGCGAACTTCGACCACCGGGTCAGCGTCTCGGTGGATCTCTCCATCGCCCCCGACGACCAGGCGACGCTGGTGTTCACCCCGACCGGCGTCCTCACCGGGCCCGACACCGCCAACCAGCCCGTTCCGGACGACAAGCGGGAAGCGGTGCTGCATGCCTTCAGCTCCAGGCTGCCCAACCAGCGGCTCCCGTTCGCCGTGGCGCCCCGAACCGTCGGGGCGCGCGGCTCCGACGTCATCATCGAGGGCATCGCCCGGGGAGTAACCATCACGCTGGACGGGTTTAAGCAGTCATGATGCGCACCGACGACGATGCAGAGCGAAGCGATGAGGTGGGGGCACCTCCCGCTTGCGGGGGAGAGCGGCGCAGATGATGACCGTCATCGTCGCGACCGTAGTGGCGGTTGCCGTGGCAAGCCTCGCGGGATGGTTGCTGACCCGCCGCTCGGGCAACATCCGGGAGATCGACCCGGCTTCCGGCGCCGACGCGGACACCGCCGATCTGGGCCTGTCTCGTAGCGGACCGACCGTCGTGCACTTCAGCGCCCCGTGGTGCGGTCCGTGCGGTCGGGTCCGCCGGGTGGTCAACCAGGTCTGCGAGGACCTGGGCGACGTGGCCCACGTCGAGGTCGATCTGGACGCCAATCCGGCCACCGCCCGGCGATTTTCGGTGCTGTCACTGCCCACGACGTTGATCTTTGACGTCCACGGGCGACAGCGATACCGCGCCTCCGGGGTGCCCAAGGCCGCCGACCTGCGCTCGGCGCTGCAACCGCTGTTGGCTTGAGCACCGTGTCATTGGGTAAGCTGGCCGACGTGTCAGCCCGCCTCGAGCCCATGCTCACCAAGCGTCGCGCAGTCGATCTGTGCCGCGTTGCGGGTTGTTGTTGTTGCTGTAGCTGCTGAATAGCCGCGCCCTTGCGCGCGCTCGGAGCAGCTTCGGAGCCCACCCTGGCGTGCCTCCATCCGTTTTCCGCGCAACAAGACTTTTAGGAGTAAGTCCCTTGTCGAGCAGCAACACCACCGTGCAGCCGGACCGCGTCGACGTTCGTGGGCCCAGGTTCGCCGCCTGGGTCACGACCGCGGTTTTGGTGCTCGCACTTGTCGTTTCGGCCGCCAGTCCGCTGGCGGCCGCGCTCGTTCTCGGTGCGCAGGCCGTGATCTTCGCCGTGGGCGCCATCGGCGGGCCCCGGCGGCACCCCTATGGTCGGGTGTTCGCCAGCTTGGTGGCGCCCCGCCTGGGACCCGTCAAGGAGCGCGAACCGGTCGCACCGCTGAAGTTCGCCCAGCTCGTCGGCCTGATCTTTGCGGTCGTCGGTGCCGCCGCGTTCGCTGCCGGCGCGTTCCTGGTGGGCGTCATCGCCACGGCGGCCGCGCTGGTCGCGGCGTTCCTGAACGCGGCCTTCGGCATCTGCCTGGGCTGCCAGCTCTACCCGCTGGTCGCGCGGTTCCGTCCCACTCCCGCTTAACCCCTGTTCGTCAGAAAAGCAACCGAAAGGATTCCAACCATGGCACGCTCCGACGTCCTAGTCTCCGCGGACTGGGCCGAGAGCAATCTCGACGCCGCGAACGTCGTCTTCGTCGAAGTCGACGAGGACACCAGCGCTTACGACACCGGCCACATCGCCGGTGCCATCAAGCTGGATTGGCGCAGCGATTTGCAGGACCCGGTCAAGCGCGACTTCGTCGACGCGCAGCAATTCTCCAAGCTGCTGTCCGACCGCGGCATCTCCAACGACGACACCGTGATCCTCTACGGCGGCAACAACAACTGGTTCGCCGCCTACGCGTACTGGTATTTCAAGCTGTACGGCCACGAGAAGGTCAAGCTGCTCGACGGCGGCCGCAAGAAGTGGGAGCTCGACGGCGCGCCCGCTGTCCACCGACACCGTTAACAGGCCGGCCACCTCCTACACCGCGGCCCCGCCGGACAACAGCATCCGGGCCTTCCGCGACGAGGTCATCGCGGCCATCAACGTCAAGAACCTCGTCGACGTGCGCTCCCCCGACGAGTTCTCGGGCAAGATCCTCGCGCCGGCGCACCTGCCGCAGGAGCAGAGCCAGCGCCCGGGCCACATCCCCGGCGCCATCAACGTCCCGTGGAGCAAGGCCGCCAACGAGGACGGCACCTTCAAGTCCGACGAGGAGTTGGCCAAGCTGTACGCCGACGCGGGATTGGACGGGACGAAGGAAACCATCGCTTACTGCCGGATCGGGGAGCGTTCGTCGCACACCTGGTTCGTTCTGCAGGAATTACTCGGGCATCGGAATGTCAAGAACTACGACGGCAGTTGGACGGAATACGGCTCCCTCGTGGGCGCCCCGATCGAGTTGGGAAGCTGATATGTGCTCTGCACCGAAGCAAGGACTGACGTTGCCCGCCAGTGTCGACCTGGAGAAGGAAACGGTGATCACCGGCCGCGTGGTGGACCCCGACGGTCAGGTGGTGGGCGGCGCGTTCGTCCGCTTGCTGGACTCGTCGGACGAGTTCACCGCCGAGGTGGTCGCGTCGGCCACCGGTGACTTCCGGTTCTTCGCCGCACCGGGATCGTGGACGCTGCGCGCGCTGTCCCCGGTCGGCAACGGCGACGCCGTGGTGACGCCGTCCGGCGCGGGCATCCACGAAGTGGACGTCAAGATCGCCTGACCGGCTCGCCGCCGACCGGGGTACCCCGGGGAGCGTCGGGACGAATAGACTCGACTCCGTGGTGCTCTTCTTCGAGATCTTGCTGGTCGTAGCGGTTGTGGTCATCTCGTGGTTCGCGCTGTACACGCTCTACCGGCTCATCACCGACGAATCGTGACCCCAGACCAGGACCCTGACGCGCCGGCGGGTTCTGCGGGCCCCGGCGACCGTGCCTTCGCCGCTGCCGCCGAGCGCGCCAAGGTCACCGCATCCCGCAACATCCCGGCGTTCGACGATCTGCCGGTTCCCGCCGACACGGCCAACCTGCGTGAAGGCGCCAATCTCCATGACGCGTTGCTGGCGCTGCTGCCGCTCGTCGGCGTCTGGCGCGGCGAAGGCGAGGGCCGCGGACACGACGGTGACTACCGGTTCGGCCAGCAGATCGTCGTCTCCCACGACGGCGGCGACTACCTGATTTGGGAAGCCCGGTCCTGGCGGCTCGACGACCAGGGCGACTACCGCGAACCCGGCTTGCGCGAGACGGGCTTCTGGCGCTTCGTCCGCGATCCCGACGACCCGAGCGAATCGCAGGCCATCGAATTGTTGCTGGCCCATTCGACCGGCTACGTCGAGTTGTTCTACGGACGTCCGCGCACACAGTCGTCGTGGGAGTTGGTGAGCGATGCGCTGGCCCGGAGCCGGTCGGGCCCGCTGGTCGGTGGCGCCAAGCGGCTCTACGGCATCGTCGAAGGCGGCGACCTGGCTTACGTCGAGGAACGGGTGGACGCCGACGGCGGCCTGGTGCCGCACCTGTCGGCGCGGCTGTCGCGATTCGTCGGATAGGACTTGGTTTCACCAAACCAGATCGACATCTCGCCGAACGTGGGCCCTAAGTACGCGAACTGCCTTGAATTCGTCCATAGGCCCCACGGTCGTCGGCCCAGCGTCAAGACATGGAGCGGCCCCCGAGCAAAGCTCCTGGTTGGACGGACCGGAAGCTCGGGGGCCGGGTGGCTACGGGGAATTCGCCAGCGCGCGTTGATCGCTGACTCTTCCGAGCCAATGCAGCTAGCGCGTAGCCACCTCACATGTCCATGAAGCTATCAATTTCGCGGACCACCTCCTTTCCTGTGTACGGCCGACCGTACCCGCCGTTGCGCGAGCCCACAACAGAATTCGGCGCTCACCGATCGCTGACGATCGCCGCGTCGACCAGTTCGGCGAATTCGGCGGCCATCGTGCAGCGATGCAGTGGCCGGCCGTCGAGCGTATGCACGCGAGCCGCCAGAGTCATGCTTGATACGAGCCAAATCCCCTGGGCCGCATGCAGATCCGCGATCCGCAGCGCGCGATAGTCGCAGTCGTAGCCCTTGGACCGGGCCACCTCGAAGAGGGCCTGCTGCGTGGTGCCGCGCAGGATCGGATACCACGGCGGCGGTGTCAGCAGGCATCGATTCCCGTCCGCGCCGGTTTCGGCGGCGATCACCACCGTCGAGCGTGGGCCTTCCAGGACGTAGCCGTCGGAGCTGACGAAGATGACGTCGCCGGCGCCCTGCCTCGCCGCGTGGCGCAGCGCGGCCATGTTGACCGCATAGGACAGCGTCTTGGCGCCGGCCAACAGCCACGGCATTGCGTCGATACCTGTGGCGGGCAATCCGCGATCCAGCGTTACCGCCGCGACACCCGTCGCGGCGAACGTCGGTCACCCTTTCGGGGACGGCGTTGACCATCACGTAGGCGGTCGGTGCCGTGCCGGTTTCGCGGCCTCGGCTGTAGATCAAGCGCATCGCGCCTTCATCGGCGGTGCCCGCGGCCCACTGCCGCGTGGCCACGTCGATCGCGCGCCGCCAACTCGGCAGGTCCGGCGCGGGGAGATCCGTCATCTTGGCCGACTGGGTCAGCCGCTGCAGATGCGACTCGACCAGACAGGCCCCGCCGTCGCGGACCAGCAGCGTCTCGAAGATGCCGTCGCCGCGAACCGCCGCCAGGTCGTCGGCGTGCAGCAGTGGCGTCCCAGGCGGATGTACCTTGCCGTCCAGCGTGACGATCACACCCATCTGGCCGGCCATGGACGACACGATAGCGGCCGGTGTGCGGCTGGCCGCATACTCGTCGCCCAACCTGCGGCTGGCCGCACTCTCGTAGCGGCGTCCGTAGAGTTGACCTGTGCACCCAGTTCCCGTACCCGAACCCGGACCCGACGCCGGGGCCGTCTGGCATTACGGCGATCCGCTGGGCGAGCAGCGCGCGGCCGAAACCGATGGGGTGGTGATCGACCGCTCGCACCGCGCGGTGCTCACGCTGAACGGCAAGGACCGGCAGACCTGGCTGCACAGCATCTCCACCCAGCACGTGAGCGAACTCCCCGAGGGCGCCAGCACGGAAAATCTCAGCCTCGACGGTCAGGGCCGGGTCGAGGACCACTGGATCCAGACCGAGCTGGGTGGCACCAGCTACCTCGATACCGAACCGTGGCGGGGTGACCCGCTGCTGGAGTACCTGCGCAAGATGGTGTTCTGGTCCGAGGTCACCGCGGGCGGCGCCGACCTGGCGGTGCTGTCGCTGCTGGGGCCGCGGCTGGCCGGCCAGGCGGTGCTCGACGTGCTGGGCCTGGACGCTTTGCCCGCCGAACTGATCGCGGTTCCAGTCTCCGGCGGCGGCTTTGTGCGACGGATGCCCGGTGCCCCCGCCGGACAAGTCGAGCTGGACCTGCTCGTGTCGGGCAACGAGGCGGCCGGCTGGCGGAGCCGCTTGGCGCAGGCCGGGCTGCGGCCGGCAGGGGTGTGGGCCTTCGAAGCCCACCGGGTCGCGGCGCTGCGCCCGCGACTGGGAGTCGACACCGACGAGCGCACGATCCCGCACGAGGTGGGCTGGATCGGTGGTCCGGGCGAGGGAGCCGTGCACCTGGATAAGGGCTGCTACCGGGGACAAGAGACCGTCGCGCGGGTGCACAATCTGGGTAAACCGCCCCGGATGCTGGTGTTGTTGCACCTCGATTGCTCGGTGGAGCGGCCCTCGACGGGTGATGCGGTGCTCGCCGGCGGTCGCGCCGTCGGACGCCTCGGAACGGTGGTCGAGCACGTGGACCTTGGCCCGGTGGCGCTGGCGCTGCTGAAGCGTGGGCTGCCGGCCGGCACGGAGCTGAGGACCGGCGCGCAGGGCGCGGTCGCCGCGGTAATCGACGCCGATTCCCTGCCGTCGGCCGAACACGACGGGCGCGGGACGTCTGGCCGTTGAACGGTTGCGGGGCGGTGCGAGATAATCGGCGATAGCGTCCGCCACAGCGGGCAGGGGTAGCCGACGCCCGACCATGAAGCACGGTAAACTGTCGGCAGGACAATAATGACACCAAGAGATCGGAGCCGCCTACTCGTTAGGCCGCTCCGTTATTGCGCGAGGGGGTTCCCCCATGGGCCGCGGCCGGGCTAAGGCAAAGCAGACCAAGGTTGCACGAGAACTCAAATACAGTTCCCCGCAGACCGACTTTGAGCGGCTTCAGCGCGAGCTGTCAGGAACCGGCACCGAAGAATCCAACGGGCTGGGCGACGATGGCCCAGACGATTCGTGGAGCGACCGCGACGACGGACGCCTCTGAAACTCAAACCCCTGTGCCGATGCGCTTCGCATCGGCACAGCGTTGTTCCCGGCCAGTTGCGGCCTTTTCAGAACCTCGGGTGCTGCCCGACTAGCTTTGCCCGCGGGCCTTCTTTTCCGCCTTTGCCGACGGTGCCCAACACCCAGCAGTCCAGGTGCCGTGCGGTCAATATGGCCAAAGCGCGGTCGGTGTCTTCGGGAGCGACGACGGCGATCATGCCGATGCCCATGTTGAAGGTCTTTTCCATCTCCGCGCGCGAAACCCGGCCTCGCTGGGCGATCATGGCGAACACCGGCGCGGGCGTCCACGTGCCGCGGTCGACCTCGCCGACCAGCCCGTGCGGGATGACGCGTTGCAGGTTGCCGGCCAGCCCGCCGCCGGTGACGTGGCAGAACGTGCGGACCTGGGTTTCGGCGGCCAGCGCCAGGCAGTCCTTGGCGTAGATGCGGGTGGGTTCCAACAGCTCCTCACCCAGGGTGCGGCCGAACTCCTCCACATAACCGGCCAGGTTCATCCGGTCGATCTCGAGCAAGACGTTGCGAGCCAGCGAGTACCCGTTGGAATGCAGGCCGGAAGAGCCCAGCGCGATGATGACGTCCCCCGGTTTGACGCGGTCGGGGCCGAGCACGTCGTCGGCCTCGACGACGCCGATGCCGGTGGCCGAGATGTCGTAGTGGTCCGGTTCCATCAGACCGGGGTGTTCCGCCGTTTCGCCGCCGAGCAGCGCGCAGCCGGCGCGCACGCATCCCTCGGCGATGCCGCTGACGATCGCGCTCAGGCGTTCTGGCACCGTCCGGCCGACCGCGATGTAGTCCTGCAGGAACAGCGGCTCGGCGCCGCAAACCACGAGGTCGTCGACCACCATCGCGACCAGGTCGAGGCCGACGGTGTCGTGCTTGTCCATCGCCTGAGCGACGGCCAGCTTGGTACCGACGCCGTCCGTGGAGGCCGCCAGCACCGGTTCGCGATAATCGCCCCGAAGCGCGAACAATCCGGCGAATCCGC
>CAVPFT010000011.1:0-22562 GCA_963703795.1 uncultured Actinomycetota bacterium
TCCCCAACAAGAAACCACAGCTGAACCGAAGCGCGGCACCAGGTCGTCATCATCGGATCGGGATTCGGTGGACTCAATGCGGCAAAGAAGCTCAAGCACGCCGACGTCGACATCAAGTTGATCGCCCGCACCACGCACCACCTGTTCCAGCCGTTGCTGTACCAGGTGGCCACCGGGATCATCTCCGAGGGTGAGATCGCCCCGCCCACCCGGGTGGTGCTGCGCAACAGCGCAACGTGCAGGTGCTGCTCGGCGACGTCACCCACATCGACCTGGCCGGCAAGAACGTCGTGTCGGAGTTGCTGGGCCACACCTACGAAACCCCCTATGACAGCTTGATCGTCGCCGCTGGCGCCGGACAGTCGTACTTCGGCAACGACCACTTCGCCGAATTCGCGCCGGGCATGAAGTCGATCGACGACGCGCTGGAGTTGCGCGGCCGGATCTTGAGCGCCTTCGAACCGGCCGAGCGGTCGAGCGATCCGGAGCGCCGCAAGAAGCTGCTGACGTTCACCGTGGTCGGGGCCGGCCCGACCGGCGTCGAAATGGCCGGGCAGATCGCCGAATTGGCCGACTACACGCTGAAGGGCGCCTTCCGGCACATCGACTCGACCAGGGCGCGGGTGATCCTGCTCGACGCCGCGCCCGCGGTGCTGCCGCCAATGGGCGAAAAGCTGGGTAAGCGTGCGGCCGCACGGCTGGAGAAGATGGGCGTCGAGATCCAGCTGGGCGCGATGGTCACCGATGTGGACCGCAACGGCATCACCGTCAAGGACTCCGACGGCACCATCCGGCGCATCGAATCGGCCTGCAAGGTCTGGTCCGCCGGTGTTTCCGGCCAGCCCGCTGGGCAGGGACCTCGCCGAGCAGTCGTCGGTCGAGCTGGACCGTGCCGGCCGCGTCAAGGTGCTGCCCGACTGTCGATTCCCGGGCATCCAACGTGTTCGTCGTCGGGGACATGGCCGCCGTCGACGGTGTGCCCGGCGTGGCGCAGGGTGCCATCCAGGGCGCCAAGTACGCGGCCAACGCTATCAAGGCCGAACTGGGCGGGGCCGACCCGGCCGCGCGAGAACCGTTCCAGTACTTCGACAAGGGCTCGATGGCCACGGTGTCGCGGTTCTCCGCGGTGGCCAAGATCGGTCCGCTGGAGTTCAGCGGCTTCATCGCCTGGCTGATGTGGCTGGTGCTGCACCTGGCGTACCTGGTCGGCTTCAAGACCAAGATCACCACGCTGCTGTCGTGGACGGTGACATTCCTGAGCACTCGGCGCGGCCAGCTGACCATCACCGAGCAGCAGGCGTTCGCGCGAACGCGGCTCGAACAGCTGGCGGTACTGGCCGCCGAGGCCCGCGGCCGGCGGGAACACGCGAGCGGCCAGCTAGCCGCGGAAGCCGTGAAACCGGTTGCTGGATAGCGCAATTCATGGCTTTGGTGCTCGAAACGCTTACGCCTCGAGGTTCTGCAGCCGCACCTGACCGCGGGCGATTACCCGGTCGTTGTCGTCGGTGATGGTGACCAGCCACAGCTGCTGGCGGCGGCCGCGATGGACCGGCTCGGCGGCGCCGTACACCGTCCCCGAGTGATGGACGCAGGAAATCGGTGTTGTTGTTGACGCCGACAACGTTCCCGCCGCCGTGGGCGGCGAGCCAGGTGTAGGCGGCGACGCTGGCCATGCTCTCGACGATCGAGCAGTAGACACCGCCGTGCACGATGCCCATCGGCTGCAACAGTTTCGGCGTGACTTCAGCTGCGCCTTGGCGCCGTCAGGGCTGAGTTCGGTGAACACCAGCCCTAGTCGCTGTCGAACGGCGCCGACGGAATTCGGCGGAACGACAGCGTCCGGGCGGTTGCACGCTCTTGTGTCTACACCATCGAGTCGCCCACGAACACAGGCGAGCCCCGCGCACAAGGCGCGGGGCTCGCCGATCGAGTGACCGGGGGTCACTGCAGCCCTCAGGACCGCCGCGGTCTTGTCGCTCGACCGCATTAGGATAGGCAAGGCTGCCCTAATGTTGCAAGCCTTCATCGCTTGACTCGCGCGCCCATTCACCTGGCGGCTCGTACCGGTCACGGCCGATGGCTGGCTAGGTCTACGACGGTCGGTAGTAAGGGGTACGCTGAGCCCGTTGCACAGGAGATGAATGCACTATGGCCAAGCAGATGCGCCTAGGAGATCTTGAACGCGCGGTGATGGATCATCTGTGGTCCACCCCGGAGCCGCAAACCGTTCGCCAGGTCCACGAGGCACTGTCCGCGCGACGCGACCTCGCCTACACGACGGTGATGACCGTGCTGCAGCGACTGGCCAAGAAGAATCTGGTCTCCCAGCTCCGCGACGACCGTGCGCACCGGTATGCGCCCATGCACGGCCGCGACGAACTGGTCGCCGGGCTGATGGTCGACGCGCTGGCCAAGGCCGAGGATTCCGGCGGCAGGCAGGCCGCGCTGGTGCACTTCGTCGAGCGGGTCGGCGCCGACGAGGCCGAAGCGCTTCGGCGCGCACTCGCCGAACTGGAAGCAAACCAACGCGAAACGCCATCGGCTGGCGCTACAGCGGAGGACTGAGAGAGACTGACAGCGTGTCCGCGCTGGCCTTCACCCTCCTCGCGGTGCTGCTGGTCGGCCCGGTACCGGCTCTGCTAGCCCGAGCGACGTGGCCGTTGCGTGCGCCGCGCGCCGCGATGGTGTTGTGGCAGGCCGTCGCGCTGGCCGCGGTGCTTTCCGCATTCAGCGCGGGCATCGCGATCGCCAGCCGGCTGCTGATGCCGGGCGCCGACGGGCGGCCCACCGCCAGCATCGTCGGCGACGTGGGCCGGCTCGGGTGGCCGCTGATGGACGCTGTACATCGCGGTCTTCGCGCTGACCGTGCTGGTCGGCGCGCGGCTGGTGGTCGCCGTGGTGCGGGTGGCGATCGCAATCGGCGGCGGCGGGCTCACCACCGCATGGTGGTCGATCTGGTCGGCGTCGGACACGGTGCCGCCCTCGCTCAGCCGGCCCGGGACGCGCGACCTTCGCATCCTGGACGTCGCCGCAGCCGCTCGCCTACTGCCTGCCGGGTGTGCGCAGCCGGGTGGTGGTCAGCGAAGGAACCCTGACCACGCTCACCGACGCCGAAGTCGCGGCCATCCTCACCCACGAGCGGGCTCATCTGCGGGCCCGGCACGACCTGGTCCTGGAAGCGTTCACCGCAGTGCACGCCGCCTTCCCGCGGCTGGTTCGCAGCGCCAACGCGCTGCGCGCGGTGCAACTGCTCGTCGAGCTGCTGGCCGATGACGCCGCGGTGCGCGCCACCGGGCGCACTCCGCTGGCCCGGGCGCTTGGTCGCCTGCGCATCGGGGCGGGCGCCGTCGGGCGCGCTGGCCGCCGGGGGGCCCAGCACGGTGCTGCGGGTGCGGCGACTGTCCGGACGCGGCAACAGCCTCGCGCTGTCGGCTGGCCGCGTACCTGGCCGCGGCGGCCGTACTTGTGGTGCCCACGATTGCTCTCGCCGTACCGTGGCTGACGGAGCTGCAGCGGCTTGTTTGACCTCTAACGCAACGCGAAGCGAAACCCCTTGGAGGACCACTAGTCCGCTGTGCCACAGTGTCGTCGGAACCGCGGTTCGAAAAGCTTTAGGCAAACGTTCCCCAACCCGAGAGGCCCAACCGAGAGGCAGGACATGAGTGCTCCGGATTTCAAGGATTCGAAGACCGCTACCGCGCAGATCGGCGTCACCGGCCTGGCGGTGATGGGTTCGAACATCGCCCGGAATTTCGCCCATCACGGCTACACGGTGGCGCTGCACAACCGGTCGATCGCGAAGACCGATGCGCTGCTCAGGGAGCACGGCAACGAGGGCAAGTTCGTGCGGTCGGAGACCGTCGCGGAATTCCTCGACGCACTGGAGAAGCCGCGGCGCGTGCTGATCATGGTCAAGGCCGGCGACCCCACCGACGCAGTCATCAACGAGCTCGCCGACGCCATGGAGGAAGGCGACATCATCATCGACGGCGGCAACGCCCTCTACACCGACACGATCCGCCGCGAGAAGGCGATGCGCGAGCGCGGTCTGCACTTCGTCGGCGCCGGCATCTCCGGCGGTGAGGAGGGCGCGCTGAACGGCCCGTCGATCATGCCGGGCGGCCCGGCGGAGTCGTACAAGTCGCTGGGCCCGCTGCTCGAGGAGATCTCCGCGCATGTCGACGGGGTGCCGTGCTGCACGCACATCGGTCCGGACGGCGCCGGCCACTTCGTCAAGATGGTGCACAACGGCATCGAGTACTCCGACATGCAGTTGATCGGCGAGGCCTACCAGCTGCTGCGCGACGGGCTCGGCAACACCGCGGACGAGATCGCCGACGTGTTCGACGAGTGGAACAAGGGCGACCTGGACAGCTTCCTCGTCGAGATCACCGCGCAGGTCTTGCGCCAGACCGACGCCAAGACCGGAAAGCCGCTCGTCGACGTCATCCTCGACGAGGCCGAGCAGAAGGGCACGGGCCGCTGGACGGTGAAGTCGGCCCTGGACCTCGGTGTGCCGGTCACCGGTATCGCCGAGGCGGTGTTCGCCCGCGCGCTGTCGGGCTCGGTGACCCAACGCAAGGCCACCACCGGCCTGGCGTCGGGTGCCCTGGGCGACAAGCCCAGCGACGCAGAGCAATTCACCGAGGACGTCCGGCAGGCCCTTTACGCGTCGAAGATCATCGCTTATGCGCAGGGGTTCAACCAGATTCAGGCCGGCAGCACCGAATACGACTGGGGCATCACGCCGGGTGACCTGGCGACGATCTGGCGCGGTGGCTGCATCATCCGGGCGAAGTTCCTCAACCGCATCAAAGAGGCGTTCGACCAAGACCCGGATCTGCCGACGCTGATCGTCGCGCCGTACTTCCGCAGCGCGATCGAGGCCGCGATCGACGGCTGGCGTCGCGTCGTCGTGACCGCCACCCAGTTGGGCATCCCGATCCCGGGCTTCTCGTCGGCGCTGTCCTACTACGACGCCCTGCGCACCGAGCGGCTGCCCGCGGCGCTGACCCAGGGGCTGCGCGACTTCTTCGGCGCACATACCTACGGCCGCACCGACGACGATCCGGACAAGCGGTTCCACACGCTATGGAGCGGAGACCGCAGCGAAGTGCCCGCCTAGCGGCGGCGGCTTCGGTTAGGGCGGCGAAAAAGGGGCAAGTCGGCGAAGATGAGGTTTCTGGACGGGCATCGACCCGGGTACGACCTGACTTACAACGACGTCTTCATCGTGCCGAACCGGTCCGAGATCGCGTCGCGCTTTGACGTCGATTTGTCCACCACCGACGGCTCGGGCACCACCATCCCGGTCGTCGTCGCCAACATGAGCGCGGTGGCCGGGCGACGGATGGCCGAGACGGTCGCGCGTCGCGGCGGCATCGTGATGCTGCCGCAGGATCTTCCGATCACCGCGGTGGAGCAGACGGTGGAGTTCGTCAAAAGCCGCGACCTAGTCCTCGACACCCCGGTGATGCTCGCGCCCGACGATTCGGTGTCCGACGCGATCGCGTTGATCCACAAGCGGGCGCACGGGGTCGCCGTGGTCCTCTTCGAGGGACGCCCGATCGGTCTGGTGAGCGAATCGTCGTGCCTGGGCGTGGACCGCTTCACCCGGGTGCGCGACGTCGCCGTCAGTGATTTCGTCACCGCCCCGGTGGGCACGGAGCCGCGCAAGATCTTCGACCTCCTCGAGCACGCCCCGATCGACGTCGCCGTGGTGACCAACCCGGACGGCACGCTGGCGGGCGTGCTGACCCGCACCGGGGCGATCCGCACCGGTCTTTACACGCCGGCCACCGACGCGCGCGGGCGCCTGCGGGTCGGCGCGGCTATCGGTATCAGCGGCGACGCCGGCGCCAAGGCCCGTTCGCTCGCCGAGGCCGGCGTCGACGTCCTGGTCATCGATACCGCGCACGGACATCAGGTCAAGACGCTGGAAGCGATAGAGCTGGTCGCATCGCTCGACTTGGGCTTGCCGCTGGCGGCGGGCAACGTGGTGTCCGCGGCGGGCACCCGGGATCTGCTGGCCGCCGGGGCGAACATCGTCAAGGTCGGGGTCGGTCCGGGCGCCATGTGCACCACCCGGATGATGACCGGTGTCGGGCGGCCACAGTTCTCCGCTGTCCTCGAATGTGCTTCCGCTGCAAGGGAACTCGGGGCTCACGTGTGGGCCGACGGCGGCATCCGGCATCCGCGGGACGTGGCGCTGGCACTGGCGGCCGGGGCGTCGAACGTCATGATCGGGTCGTGGTTCGCCGGCACCTACGAGTCGCCCGGAGACCTGATGCGCGACCGCGACGACCAGCCATACAAGGAGAGCTATGGCATGGCGTCCAAGCGCGCGGTGGTGGCCCGTACCAGCGCGGACACCGCGTTTGATCGCGCCCGCAAGGCGCTGTTCGAGGAAGGCATCTCGACGGCGCGGATGGGGCTCGACCCCGACCGGGGCGGTGTCGAGGACCTGATCGACCACATCACCTCGGGCCTGCGCAGCACGTGCACGTATGTCGGTGCGTCGACCCTGGCCGAGCTGCATGAGCGGGCCGTCGTCGGCGTGCAGTCGGCCGCGGGCTTCGCCGAGGGTCACCCGCTGCCCTTGGGTTGGTGACATCGCTAACTCGCCGATGGTCGTCCCGGGTCTGCCCGGCGCCATCGCTACCATGTGAATTCACGCGAATTTCGCCACGCGCAGCAAAGCGCTGCGCGGCATCGAAGGAAAGGGATGAGGTGCCGCAGGCACGCGTCGAGGCCCCAAAACCGACCGGGGCCTTCCGGACGGCAGCGTCAAAACCGAACCCGGCATGAACGTCACCGCCACCGGCATCAGCGTGCTGGCCATCGCGCTGCTCATCTTCGGCAACGGGGTCTTCGTCGCGGCCGAATTCTCGCTGACCGCCCTGGACAGCAGCATCGTGGAGGCCAACGCCCGTCGCGGCGGCCGTCGCGACCGCTTCATCCAGCGCGCCCAGCACAGGCTGTCGTTTCAGCTGTCGGGTGCTCAACTCGGCATCTCGATCACCACGCTGGTAACCGGTTACCTGACCGAACCAATGGTCGCCGATTTGCCGCATCCATGGTTGGACGCGATCGGGGTACCCGACCGGGTCGGCGACGCGATCATGGCTTTCCTGGTTCTGGTGATCGTGACGTCGGTGTCGATGGTGTTCGGTGAGCTGGTCCCGAAATATCTCGCCATGGCGCGCCCGCTGTCGACCGCCCGCGCCGTCGTGGGCTTTCAAATGCTGTTCTCGCTGGTACTCACCCCGGCTATCCGCCTGACGAACGGCGCGGCCAACTGGATCGTTCGCGAGCTGGGCATCGAGCCGGCCGAGGAACTGCGGTCGGCCCGGTCACCGCAGGAACTGGTGTCACTAGTGCGCACGTCTGCGCGCAGCGGCACCCTCGATCCCGCGACCGCCGCCCTGGTGCGGCGGTCGCTGCAGTTCGGCGACCTGAGCGCCGAGGAACTGATGACTCCGAGGGCGAAGATCGTGGCGTTGCAGACCGACGACACGGTCGCCGACCTGGTTGCCGCGGCCGCCGAATCCGGCTTCTCGCGCTTCCCCATCGTCGATGGTGACCTCGACGAGACCGTCGGCATCGTGCACGTCAAGCAGGTGTTTGCGGTTCCGCCGGCCGATCGCCCCCACACCCTGCTGACCACGCTCGCGCTACCCGTTCCGGTGGTGCCGTCGACGCTGGACGGCGACGCGGTGATGGCCGAGATCCGTGCCAACAACCTGCAAACCGCGATGGTGGTCGACGAATACGGCGGCACGGCCGGCATCGTGACCGTCGAGGACCTGATCGAGGAGATCGTGGGCGACGTCCGCGACGAACACGACGACGCCACCCCCGACGTGGTGGTGGCCGGCAGTGGCTGGCGGGTATCGGGCCTACTGCGCATCGATGAGGTGGCCACCGCCACCGGATATCGCGCCCCCGAGGGGCCATACGAGACGATCGGCGGCCTGGTGCTCCGCGAACTCGGCCACATCCCGGTGGCCGGGGAAACCGTGGAGTTGACCGGGTTGGACGCGGACGGCCTGCTGGACATCTCGATGCGCTGGCAGGCGACCGTGGTTCGGATGGACGGTCGCCGGATCGACCTGCTCGAGTTGATGGAACTGGGCAGTCGTACCGAGACCGCCGCGGGACGGGGCCACCGATGAACGACGCCCTCGGAGTGCTGTTGGCGATCCTGCTGATCGGGGTGAACGCGTTTTTCGTCGGAGCGGAGTTCTCGTTGATCTCGGCCCGGCGCGACCGCCTCGAAGCGTTGGCCGAGCAGGGTAAGGCGCGAGCGGTCACCGTCATCCGTGCCGGTGAGCAGCTCCCGGCCATGCTGGCCGGCGCGCAATTGGGCGTCACGGTCGCGTCGCTGCTGCTCGGCCGCATCGGCGAGTCCGCGGTCGCCAGCCTGCTGCGCACGACGCTCGGGCTGACCGATATGCACCCCGCGCTGCTGCACACGCTGTCGTTTCTGATCGCGCTGGCGATCGTGGTGACGCTGCATGTGCTGCTGGGCGAGATGGTGCCGAAGAACATCGCGCTGGCCGGCCCCGAGCGCACCGCGATGCTGCTGGTACCGCCCTACCTGGTGTATGTGCGTGCGGCCCGGCCGTTCATCGCGTTCTACAACAGGTGCGCCACCGTCGTACTGCGCGCGCTGCGCGTCGAACCCAAGGACGAACTCGACATCACGGTGTCCACCGCCGAGCTGAGCGCGATGATCGCCGAGTCGGTGTCGGAAGGTCTGCTGGATCCCGAGGAGCACACCAGGCTGACCCGGGCGCTGCAGATTCGCACCCGAGTGGTCGGCGACGTGGCGGTTCCGCTGGCCGATATTCGGGCGATACCCGTGGCCGCGGCCGACTCCGGGCCGATGGTCGGCGCGGTCGAACAAGCCCTGGCGCAGAGCGGTTACTCACGGTTTCCCGTGGTGGATCTCGACCGGAAGTTCATCGGCTACCTGCACATCAAGGACGTGTTGACGCTCGACGACGACCCAAAGACGGTGATCGATCTGGCGTTGGTGCGACCGTTGCCCCGAGTTCCCAGGTCGCTGCCGCTGGCCGATGGCCTGTCGCGGATGCGCCGCAGCAACAGCCACCTGGCATTAGTGACCGATGACAACGGGGCCAGCGGCGCTGTGGTCGCGATGGTGGCGATGGAAGATCTGGTGGAGCAACTGGTCGGCACCATGCGCGACGCATAGGACGACTGGCGCGGGTGGGCTTGCGCGAAGCCCGTATGATCTCCAACGGCCGCCGGTCAAAATGCGCTTGGGGGGCGCAGGATCCCTGGCGGTGCCTGCGTTGCCTGACAGCGTTCCTCGCGGCTCGCCGCGGCGCCGTGGTTGCCGCCGGTTAGCGGGCCTGACCTGCTGTTGCGAGCGGCCCGGATAGCGTTTGTCAGGCTGCAGGTCGGTAGGCTGACAAGGTGCGACTTCGCCCATTACGGAGGAGAAATATGACTGAACGCGTGTCGGTGGGGAACTTGCGCGTCGCCCGAGTGCTCTACGATTTCGTCAACAACGAGGCCCTGCCCGGCACCGACATCGACCCGGACACCTTCTGGGCGGGTGTCGACAAGGTCGTCGCCGACCAGACCCCGCAGAACCAGGATTTGCTGAACCTCCGCGATGAGCTGCAGGCCCAGATCGACAAGTGGCACCGGCAGCGGGTGATCGGGCCGGTGGACCCCGACGCTTACCGTGAGTTTCTCGCCGAGATCGGTTACCTGCTGCCCGAGCCCGACGACTTCACCATCACCACGTCCGGCGTCGATGCCGAGATCACCACGACTGCCGGCCCCCAGCTCGTGGTCCCGGTACTCAATGCGCGGTTTGCTCTGAATGCGGCAAATGCCCGCTGGGGCTCGCTGTACGACGCCCTCTACGGCACCGATGTCATTCCGGAAAGCGACGGCGCCGAACAGGGCACCGGCTACAACAAGGTTCGCGGCGACAAGGTGATTGCCTACGCGCGCACCTTCCTCGACGAAGCGGTGCCGCTGGCGTCGGGTTCGTGGGCGGACGCGACGGGCTTGAGCATCGTCGCCGGCCAGCTGCAGATCGCTATTGGCGCGGGCTCCACCGGGTTGGCCAGCCCGGAGAAGTTCGTCGGATACAGCGGTGAGCTCGGCTCCCCCAACTGGTCGGTGTTGCTGGCCAATCACGGCCTGCACATCGAAATCCTCATCGACCCCGAATCCCCGATCGGCAAGACCGACAAGGCCGGCGTCAAAGACGTGATCCTGGAATCGGCGATCACCACGATCATGGACTTCGAGGACTCGGTGACGGCCGTCGACGCGGACGACAAGGTGCTGGGTTACCGGAACTGGCTTGGGCTGAACAAGGGTGATTTGGCCGAGGAGGTCCAAAAGGGCGGCAAGACCTTCACGCGTGTGCTCAACGCCGACCGCACCTACACCGCGCTCGACGGCGACGAGCTGACGCTGCCCGGTCGCAGTCTGTTGTTCGTCCGCAACGTCGGCCATCTGATGACCAACGATGCGATCGTTGACGCCGACGGAAATGAGGTGTTCGAGGGCATCATGGATGCGCTGTTCACCGGGCTCACCGCGATCCACGGACTCAAGACCGGCGAAGCCAACGGTCCGCTGGTGAACAGCCGCACCGGCTCCATCTACATCGTCAAGCCGAAGATGCACGGCCCCGCCGAAGTGGCCTTCACCTGCGAGTTGTTCAGCCGCGTCGAGGACGTGCTGGGGTTGCCGCAGGGCACCATGAAGGTCGGCATCATGGACGAGGAACGGCGCACCACGGTCAATCTCAAGGCCTGCATCAAAGCCGCCGCCGACCGGGTCGTGTTCATCAATACCGGTTTCCTGGACCGCACCGGCGACGAGATCCACACGTCGATGGAGGCCGGCCCGATGATCCGCAAGGGTGCGATGAAGAGCACCACGTGGATCAAGGCTTATGAGGACGCCAACGTCGACACCGGACTGGCCGCCGGCTTCAAGGGCAAGGCTCAGATCGGCAAAGGCATGTGGGCGATGACCGAGCTCATGGCCGACATGGTTGAGCAGAAGATCGGCCAGCCCAAAGCCGGTGCCACCACCGCTTGGGTGCCGTCACCGACGGCTGCCACCCTGCACGCGATGCACTACCACTACGTCGACGTGGGCGCGGTGCAGGAGGAACTCGAGGGCAAGAAGCGCACGACCATCGAGGAATTGCTGACGATTCCGCTGGCCAAGGAATTGGCCTGGGCGTCAGAGGAGATCCGCGAGGAGGTCGATAACAACTGCCAGTCGATCCTCGGCTACGTGGTGCGCTGGGTCGAGGAGGGCGTCGGCTGCTCGAAGGTGCCCGACATCCACAACGTGGCGCTCATGGAGGACCGCGCCACCCTGCGGATTTCCAGCCAGCTGCTGGCCAACTGGCTACGCCACGGCGTGATCACCAGTGAGGATGTCCGGGCCAGCCTGGAGCGGATGGCCCCGCTGGTGGATCAGCAAAACGCCGGCGACGCGGCCTACCGGCCGATGGCGCCCGACTTCGACGACAGCATCGCGTTCCTGGCCGCCCAAGAGCTGATCTTGTCCGGGGGGCAACAGCCCAACGGCTACACCGAGCCGATCCTGCATCGGCGCCGGCGTGAGTTCAAGGCCCGCGCCGCCGGCGGCTAGGCCGGCTTGACATCCGCATATGCGGCCGATGACTAGAAGATGACTAGAATCTGCGCCGAGTTCACAACAAGTCACGCGATCGTTCGACGGAAAGGCGGCGGGTACCGGTATGGGTAGGCACAGCATGCCCGATCCGGAGGATTCCGTCGACCAACCCTCCGACGAACAGATTGCCGACGATGCCTACCGGGGCGGCGAAACCGGCCGGTACTTCCCCGAGGCCGGCTACGAGGCTGCTGCGGAGTATCGCGAGCCGGTTGTGCAGCCGCGGGATGATTACCGCTACCGCTCGGACGTGGAGGACTTTTCCGCTGAGGTCGACTACGCGGATAAGGACGATGCGGATGAGGACGATTACGCGGACGAGGGCGCGGAGTTCCCCGCCGAGGGTGACCACTATCCGGACCAGGACGATTTCGCCGGGGACGAGGACCCTTACCCCGCAGACCACACGTTCGCGGCCGGCAGCGCCGACGATAATCCGGAATTTCCGCCGCAGCCGATCGGCGTGGCGAGCCCGGAGCCTCCGGACTCCCCACTCGACGGCGGCCACCGGGGACTCCGCGATTGGCGCGGCGGTCATCGCAGCGAGGGCGGGCGCCGGGGCGTCAGCGTCGGCGTGATCGTCGCCCTCGTCGCCGTCATCGTGGTGGTGGGCACCGTGATCCTGTGGACCTTCTTCGGTGACGCCCTGTCCCATCGCTCGCACAACGCCGCCGCTCGCTGCGTGGGAGGCAAGGAGACGGTTGCGGTCATCGCCGACCCGTCGATCGCCGATCCGATTCAGCAGCTCGCGGAGAGCTTCAACTCAGCGGCCGGTCCGATCGGTGACCACTGCATGGTGGTAAGCGTCAAACCGGCCGGCTCCGACGCCGTCCTCGGCGGCTTCATCGGCAAGTGGCCCGCCGACTTGGGCGGCCAGCCGGCATTGTGGGTCCCGGGCAGCTCGATCTCTGCCGCGCGGCTCGCGGCGGCGGGGCAGAAAATCACCGAGAGCCATTCGCTGGTGACGTCGCCGGTAATGCTCGCCGTCCGGCCGGAACTCGCGTCGGCCCTCGCCAGCCAGAACTGGGCGGCGCTGCCCGGCCTGCAAACCAACCCGAACGCATTGGCCGGGTTGAACCTGCCCGCGTGGGGATCGCTGCGACTGGCGTTGCCGATGAACGGCAACGGCGACGCGGCGTTTTTGGCCGGCGAGGCGGTAGCGGCCGCGTCGTCGCCCTCGGGTGCACCGGCGACCCAGGGCACCGGCGCCGTGCGCACGTTGCTGAGCGCGCAACCAAAGTTGGCGGACAACTCGCTGGCGGAGGCGATGAACGCGCTGCTCAAGCCCGGCGATGCGGCAACCGCGCCGGTGCACGCGGTCATCACCACCGAGCAACAGCTGTTCCAGCGCGGCCAGTCCCTGTCGGACGCCAAGAGCACGCTGGGTTCCTGGCTGCCGCCCGGGCCGGCACCGGTCGCCGACTATCCCACGGTGCTGCTCAGCGGCTCCTGGCTGACCCGGGAGCAGACCTCGGCGGCCAGCGAGTTCGAACGCTTCCTGCACAAATCCGAGCAGCTCGCGACGCTGGCCAAGGCCGGCTTCCGGGTCAACGGGGTCAAACCGCCGAGCAGCCCGGTGACCAGTTTCGCTGCGCTGCCCTCCACCCTGTCGGTGGGTGACGACGCGACGCGCGCCACGCTGGCCGAGGCCATGGCGGCCCCGTCGAGCGGACTGGCCACGACCATCATGCTCGACCAGTCGATGCCCACCCAGGAAGGCGGAAAATCGCGGCTGGTCAACGTGATTGGGGCGCTCGAAGACAAGCTCAAATCGCTGCCGCCCACCGCCATTGTGGGGCTGTGGACCTTCGACGGCCACGAAGGTCGCGCGGAGGTGACGAGTGGGCCGCTGGGCGACCCCACCAACGGCCGGCCGCGCTCGGCGGCATTGACGGCCGCGCTGGACAAGGAGTACGCGTCGGCCGGCGGCGCGGTTTCGTTCACCACGCTGAAAATGATCTACGAGGACATGCAGGCGAACTACCATGCCGGCCAAGCGAATTCGATATTGCTGATCACGGCCGGGCCGCACACCGACCAATCCGTGGACGGGCCGGGGTTGCAGGATTTCATCCGCAAAGCCGACCCGGGCAAACCGATCGCGGTCAACGTCATCGACTTCGGCGCTGACCCGGACCGGGCCACCTGGGAGGCCGTCGCCCAGCTCAGCGGGGGTGGCTACCAGAACCTCGCCACCTCAACGTCGCCCGACCTCGCCGCGGCGATCAACACGTTTTTGAGCTAAATGCGACTGTCCCCCTTCGGGCATAGCATCGTGGGCATTGTCGAAGGGAGTGTTATGGGCTTGGAATTCAACCCGGTATTCACCCCGGATCCCCAGCTGTATCCGTTCCAGTCGCGCTGGTTCGACAGCTCGCAAGGACGCATCCATTACATCGACGAGGGCCCTCCTGGTGCCAAAGCTCCGCCGCTCCTGTTGTGCCACGGCAACCCGACGTGGAGCTTCCTGTATCGCAATATTGTCATCGCGCTGCGTGACCGGTTCCGTTGTATCGCACCGGATTACCTTGGTTTCGGACTGTCGGGGCGGCCGTCGGGATTCGGCTACAAGATCGACGAGCACGCCCGGGTGATCGGCGAGTTCGTCGATCACCTGGGCCTCGACGGCTACCTGACGATGGGCCAGGACTGGGGTGGGCCGGTCGGGATGGCGGTCGCCGTGGAGCGTGCCGACCGAGTGCGCGGTGTTGTATTGGGCAACACCTGGTTCTGGCCGGCGGACACGCTGTCAATGAGAGCCTTCAGCAGGGTCATGTCCAGCCCACCGCTGCAATACGCCATCCTGCAGCGGAATTTCTTTGTCGAACGATTGATCCCGGCGGGAACAGCGCACCGGCCCAGCGCCGCGGTGATGGAGCACTACCGGGCCGTGCAGCCCAGCGCCGATGCGCGGAAAGGCGTGGCCGAGATGCCGAAGCAGATCTTGGCCGCCCATCCCCTGTTGACCCGGCTTGCCGCAGAAGTGCCGGCCAAGTTGGGCGGCAAGCCCGCGCTGTTCGTCTGGGGAATGAAGGACTTCGCATTCAAACCGGGTCCGACGATCCCGCGGATGCGCGCGACGTTTCCCGATCATGTCCTCGTCGAGCTGCCGAACGCCAGGCATTTCATCCAGGAGGATGCCCCCGACCAGATCGCCGCGGCGATCAGCGATCGCTTCGGCTGACGGTCGTCGGGGTTTTAGGCGAACGCCTCCACCGGCGGGCACGAGCAGACCAGGTTCCGGTCGCCGTAGGCGCCGTCGATGCGACGCACCGGCGGCCACACCTTGGGCCGGAAGTCCTTACCCAGCGGGTAGGCCGCCTCTTCCCGGGTGTACGGGTGATCCCAATCGGAGACCAGCAGGCACTCGGCGGTGTGCGGGGCGCCCCGCAGCGGATTGTCTTCAACAGGCCACAGCCGGGCCGCCACTTTGTCAATCTCAGCGCGGATGGCGATCATGGCGTCGCAGAAGGCGTCGACCTCGGTCAGACTCTCGCTCTCGGTGGGTTCCACCATCAGCGTGCCCGCGACCGGGAAGCTCATGGTGGGCGCGTGAAATCCATAGTCCGCCAAGCGTTTCGCGACATCGTCGACGGTCACCCCGGTCGACTTGGTGATGCCCCGCAAGTCCAGGATGCATTCGTGGGCGACCATGCCGTTCTCGCCGGTGTACAGCACCGGGAAGTACTCGTCGAGGCGTCGGGCGATGTAGTTGGCCGAGGCGATCGCGGTCAGCGAGGCCGCCCGCAGGCCGTCGGCGCCCATCATCCTGATGTAGGCCCAGGTGATCGGCAGAATCGAGGCGGACCCGTAAGGTGCCGACGACACCGGATGCCCCTGCGGAAGCTCCGGGGCGTACGGGTGATCCGGCAGGAACGGGGCCAGGTGCGAACGCGCCGCCACCGGCCCGACGCCCGGGCCGCCGCCGCCGTGCGGGATGCAGAACGTCTTGTGCAGGTTCAGATGGCTGACGTCGCCGCCGAACTTCCCGGGCCGGGCCAGGCCGACCAACGCGTTGAGGTTGGCGCCGTCGATGTAGACCTGGCCGCCGGCGTCGTGCACCGCCGCGCAGATCTCGGCGATGTCGTGCTCGTAGACGCCGTGCGTGGACGGATAGGTGATCATCAACGCCGCCAGCCGATCCCGGTGTTCGCTGACCTTCGCCCGCAGATCGTCGAGATCGACGTCTCCGTTGTCGCGGCAGGCCACCACGGCCACCCGCAGCCCGGCCAGCGCGGCCGACGCGGCATTGGTGCCGTGCGCACTGGACGGGATCAGGCATATGTCGCGGTGCGGTTCGCCGCGGCTGGCGTGGTAGTCATGGATCGCCAACAGGCCCGCGTACTCGCCCTGCGAGCCGGCGTTGGGTTGCAGCGAGACGGCGTCGTAGCCGGTGATCTGCACCGAGCCAGGTCTCCAGGTCGTCGATGAGGCGACGCAGTCCCGCGCGTGTCCGATGCCGGGGCGAACGGGTGCAGGCGCGCGAATTCCGGCCAGGTGATCGGCTCCATCTCGGCGGCGGCATTGAGTTTCATCGTGCACGAGCCGAGCGGAATCATGCTGCGGTCCAAGGCGATATCCTTGTCCGCTAGCGTGCGCAGGTAGCGCATCATCGCCGTTTCGGTGCGGTATTGCGTGAATGCGGGATGGGTGAGGAACTCCGAGGTGCGGGCGGCGATGTCCGCGACAGCACTGCCGGACGGTTCGGCGGCCGTCACGCCGAAGGACTGCAAGACGGCGGCCACGTGCTCGTCGGTGGTGGCTTCGTCGCAGGCCACCGACACGTGGTCGGCGTCGACGCGCCACAGGTTGACGCCTTTCGCCTTGGCCGCGGCCACCACCTCGTCGGCGCGTCCCGGAACCCGCGCCAGCACGGTGTCGAAGTACTTGTCGTGCGCCAGCGCATCGCCCAGAGCGGCACCGATTTTCACGGCATGCGCATGCACGCGGCGGGCGATCTCGGTCAGCCCGTCGGCGCCGTGGTAGCTGGCGTACATGGAGGCCATCACCGCCAGCAGCACCTGCGCGGTGCAGATGTTGCTGGTCGCCTTGTCGCGACGGATGTGCTGTTCGCGCGTCTGCAGCGCCAGCCGGTAGGCGGGCGAGCCGTCGGCATCCAGCGACACGCCGACCAGCCGTCCCGGCAGCTGCCGCGCGTGCTTGGCATGCACCGCCAGGTAGCCTGCGTGCGGACCGCCGGATCCCATTGGGACACCGAATCTTTGGGTGGTGCCGAACGCGACGTCGGCACCGATTTCACCGGGCGGTGCGATCAGCGTGCACGCCAACAGGTCGGCGCCGACGGCAACCAGCGCGCCCCGGTCGTGCGCCTGCGCGACCAGGGCCGCCCAGTCGGTGATCCGTCCGCTGGCGCCGGGCAGCTGGGTGACGACGCCGAAGAAGTCACCGTCGGGAAGGCCTTCAGGAAGGCCATTGCGCAGGTCGGCGGTGACGATCTCGATGCCCAACGGCTTGGCCCGGGTGGCCAGCACCGCCGCGGTCTGCGCGAAAACGTCGGCGTCCACAACCAGCCGGTTGCCCGTGCCGCGGGCCGCCCGATGCATCAGCGTCATCGCCTCGGCGGACGCCGTGCCCTCGTCGAGCATCGACGCGTTGGCGACCTCGAGCCCGGTCAGGTCGGCCACCATCGTCTGGAAATTCAGCAGCGCTTCCAGCCGGCCCTGGCTGATTTCGGGCTGATAGGGCGTGTAGGCGGTGTACCAGGCGGGGTTCTCCAAGATGTTGCGCAACAACACCGGCGGGGTGAGCGTGTCGTAGTAGCCCTGCCCGATCATCGACACGGCCACCGTGTTGGCGTCGGCCAGCTCCCGCAGCTCGGCCAGCGCCGCGGTCTCACTGGCGGGCGGCGGCAACTGGTCGAGACCCGGCGCCACGCCGGTGGCGGAGAGCTTGTCGAAGATGCCCGTCGGGACCGCCTTGGCGGCCAGCTCGTCGAGCGAATCGACACCGATGACCGCAAGCATGGCCGCAACGGCCTGGCTGTCCGGACCGATGTGCCGGGCTGCGAAGGTTGATTGGTCGGACGTTGATTGGTCGGACATCATGCGGAAACTCCTGGTTCGGGCATCACAAAGGGCAAGGGACTGGCGGCCCTCTCCCTCTGTCTTCACCCGTTCACCAGGCGCCTGAGAGATTCGGCGTCGGTATCGTCCGAGCGCCTTTCCCCATCGGCGGGTGTGGACCAGTACGGAACACACCGCTTTCCAGAGGCATCGTTAACTCGTGCGGTCCGGGTGCCTGAGAGGTTGACGGAGAGGTGTTGCTCCTTCGGCGCCCGCGACTGGCGGTCGCGGAACTCTCCCGCTCGAGTGCGATGCGTTGCCCAGTTTACTCGGCCGCACTTACCCCGAGCGTGCGTGTCTGTGCACCGACACGCCGCCGCGGGGGAACAATTGCGCACGCTCGCGCCGGGAAGGCGCCGCGAAAAGCTAGCCGATCTTGCGGTCGCGATGCTTGCGCCGGGACGCCAGCTCGTCTTCCGGGGTCGCGATCGACTCGCCGCCGTCGGCGCGCTCACCGTGGAAGTCGGCGATAACGCCGGTCAGCTCGCGCATGGCACCCGAAACGGCGATGCCGAACACGCCCTGGCCGCCCTGCAGCAGGTCGACAACCTCTTCCGCCGAGGTGCACTCGTAAACCGTGGTGCCGTCGGAGAACAAGGTGATGTTGGCCAGATCCTGAACGCCGCGCTGGCGGAGGTGGTCGACCGCAACCCGGATGTTGTGCAGCGAGATACCGGTGTCGAGCAACCGCTTGACGATCTTGAGAACCAGGATGTCCTTGAACGAGTAGAGCCGCTGGCTGCCGGAGCCTGCCGCGCTGCGAATGGACGGGACCACGAGCGACGTACGCGCCCAGTAGTCCAGCTGGCGGTAGGTGATTCCGGCGATCTGGCAGGCACTCGGCCCGCGGTAGCCGACCAGCTCATCGGGCACGGAATCGTCGGGGAACAGCCCGGGTTGCACGGGACCGCCCGGTGCGGTGACCACGTGGTCACCGCTCGCCGCGTTTGCCTGGTCGGCCAGGTCCAGTTGCTCTTGACGTGGCTGGTCGCTCACGGTGGTTCCTCTCGCCGATCGCGCTCTCGTCATCATCAGCTGCGTCCCTGGCGGCTCCGCAGCCACATTTGCTCAGGCCCGAGTGCTAGAGAGCTTACGCTTTTCGATAGCGGCCGTGCCTCTTAAGTCGTGATCAAAGTATGGCCGCCGCGGGGCCAACTGGGCGCGCTATCCGCCAGCGTGTCGACATCACGGTTTCCAGATGAGATATATCCGTGATGTCGATGTCCAGCGTAGTGGTGCGCCGAGCGAGCCGTCGGAGGGCTAGGTGGCCTTGAAATCGTCGGGAGACACGCTGTCGAGAAACTCCTTGAACTTCTCCACCTCGTCCTCCCGGACGGCGGTGTTGGGCTCCTCGTCGCTCTCGTCGGGGATGAGCAGGCCGGCCTGGGCGAGCACGGCTTCCTCGACGTAGATCGGAACGCCCACCCGCAGCGCTATCGCCACCGAGTCCGAGGGGCGAGCCGAGACCGTGATGTTCCGGTCGAAGACCAGGTCCGCGTAGAAAGTACCTTCCTGGAGATCGACGATCCGCACCTCTTTCAGCGAATGCCCAAGCGCCGCAATGAGATCCCTGATCAAGTCGTGCGTGAGCGGACGGGGTGGTTCAACGCCTTGCTGCTCAAGCGCTATGGCAGCAGCCTCGGACTGACCGATCCAAATTGGCAGGTATCGGTCACCGTTGGCTTCGCGCAGCAACAGCACCGGCTGGTTCTGTGGCTGCTCCACGCGAATGCCGACAACACGAACTTCACCCATTTGTGTCTGCCCTCCGCATATGCCGCCGTGTCTCACTCACAGTAGGCGCGCCGACGCGGCCGAACACGATGACCCTCCACGCCGCCGGACACCAAACTGTCCAACGAAGTCTAATCCTCAGCGATGCAGAACGTCGCGAACGGCAGACTTGACCAGTGAGGTGTGCAGGGTGATGGCGAGCGCGGCCACCTCACGCGCCAGGTCGTCGGCCCGATCCCGGGCCCCGGTCTTGCCCGCTTTGACCACCGGCCCAGCGATTTGAGCGATCAGATCCGATTGCCGGTCGGCCGCTGAGCGGAACGCGCGCAGGTGCCGCGGCTCGACTCCGTATTCGGACAGCGCCCGCGCGCATTGCAGGATCACCACCGCGTGCTCGTCGAAGAAACCGCCCGGCCCGGTGGTGATCACCCCGGCTTTGAGCAGCGCCGTCAGCAGTTGGTCGTCCACTGCCGAGCGCACCAGGAGGTCTTCGCGACTCAGCCGGATGCGGGTGGGCGCCACCGCCGCCGCGGCGGATCCGGCCCCGGACACAGCCTCGGCCCCGACACCCTCTTCCTCGCCGTCCGCGACCGACACCAATCGCGGTACACCGTAAGGCGATCCGATCGGCGGAAGTTCACCGTCGGGCTGGGCGTCCAGCTGCGCCCTGATCACCTTCAACGGGAGATAGTGATCCCGCTGCGCGGTGAGGATGAACCGCAGCCGCGCGCAGTCGTACGCGGTGAATCTCCGGTACCCCGACGCAGCGCGCTGAGGCGTCACCAGTCCCTCAGCCTCCAGGAAGCGAATCTTGGAGATCGTGACATCGGGGAAGTCCGGCCTTAACAGGTCCAAGACCGCCCCGATCGACATCCCGGCGAGCGCCGGGCTATCGGGTGCGCTCACTAGCCTGAAGATCCTCCGTCGTCGTCGCCCTGCTTGGGCCCGGTCAAAAACACCAGGCGGAACTTGCCGATCTGCACCTCGTCACCGTTCGCGAGCACCGCCGAATCCACCGGCTCCCGGTTGACGTAGGTGCCGTTGAGGCTACCGACGTCGACGACGTGGAATTCGTTGTTTTCCAACCTGAATTCGGCGTGACGACGGCTGACGGTGACGTCGTCGAGGAAGATGTCGCTGTCGGGATGCCGGCCGGCGGACGTGATGGGCTGGTCGAGCAGGAACCGCGATCCCGCGTTGGGCCCCCGTTTGACGACCAGCAACGCCGAGCCGGCGGGCAGCCCTTCGACCCCGGATACCGCGCTCTCGGTCCCCGCTTGGGCGGGAGCGTCCAGTTCGTTGAGGAAGTCGGCACGGAAGACAGAAGTCGTCTCCACGGTGACTTCATCAGAAGTCTGGTCCTTGTCCATGTCCGTCACGCGCTGCTCCTCACTGGCCGCTGTGGCGTTATCTGACCGGGCCGCTCGGGCCGGTTTGCGTTAGGTTTCCTCGCCCCGTACTGGTGACTGCTGCCTTCAAATCCTGATGTGTTGACGTTACCGCGCACTGGTCCGGAATGTCCGCCCCCACCTTGGACCAGCCGCGCCGCCCGCGTCGCCGCGCGGGGCTGGCAGGCACATTAGCAATCGTCATTCGGTCAGTGTTCCTCGGTAGGTCTCCGCGTCAAGCAGCGCCGAAATTGCCGACTCGAGCTCGGCGGCATCCGGAACCCGGACATCCAGCAGCCAGCCGGCCCCGTACGGGTCGGAGTTGACCAGCTGTGGGCTGGCCTCCAGGTCGCCGTTGACCGCCGATACTGTGCCCGAGACCGGCGCAAACAGGTCCGATACCGATTTAGTCGATTCCACCTCGCCGAAGGATTCCCCCGCGTTCACTTCGCTGCCGACATCGGGCAGCTGAACGAAAACGACATCGCCCAGTGCCGACTGCGCAAAATCGGTGATTCCGACCCGCACGGTGTCGTCACCGCTTCGTCGAACCCACTCGTGTTCGGCGGTGTAGTGCAGATCGGCCGGGATATCGCTCACGGGTAATCCTGTCCTGGTCTCGGTTCGTTACTTGACGGGCTGAGCGTATTGGTGCGGTTTTGGTTGTCGCAAGGTGGTCACGTCCACGCGGTCGGCCTGCTGCACGGACATCCGCGCGCCGACGCGCTTGATGCTGTCCTCCGCGCCGCCGGGTATGTTCATGGCCGCGGCCAGCGTGGGCGGATCGCCAATCGCCAGAATCGAATACGGCGGCGACAGCGTCTTGGCGTCAATGCTCAGCGAGCCGGGCGTACCCACTATCCAGGTATCGACACCCACCCGCACCGACTGGTGTGCGTCGTTGACCTCGATCGCCTCGGCCCCGGCGGCACGCAACTCGTTGATCACGTCGAGCATCGTCTCCGGTGACACCCCGGGCCCCGGGTCCTCGATCGTAAGGGTGACGCCCGGTCCGGTGGCACCGACGGCCCCGACGAGGATGGACAGCGCGGCCAACCTGGCCTGGGCGCTCTTGATGGCGGCCTGATCGGTGTTGCCGGACGCCTGCAGCGAATTCAGTGTGTTCTGAAGTTCGCCCACTTCGGTGTTGAGTGTGGCTTCGCGCTGCCGCAACGAATCCAACAGCACCAACAGGTCCGCTGGGCGGGCCGTATCCAGCGAATCGCCCGACTTGGTCTGGCGGACCTGGGTGACGATGGCGATCCCCAAGACTGCGCACAACAGGCTTGCCAGCGCGCCGAAGACCAGACGGGAGCGACCGGCGTGCAACAGCGCCGAGAATCCCGTGCGGCGTACGGATCCAATCTCGGGGCGCGGATGCTTCGCCGGTAGCTCGTGGCGGCCACCGTGCCGGATTGGCGCATCACCGCCTTCGTCGGCGGCGGGATCGGCCGGGTCTTGGCTCACGCTGACCTCATCTGGATCATGCTCCGAACAGCCGGCGCCTCAGCGCGGCGGCGTTACCGAAGATTCGGATACCCAACACGACGATGATGGCCGTGGACAACTGCGTGCCAACGCCCAATTGGTCGCCGACATAGACGATCAGCGCGGCCACGAAGACGTTGAACACGAACGACACCACGAA
>CAVPFT010000012.1:0-13217 GCA_963703795.1 uncultured Actinomycetota bacterium
CGGCGCCATCCCCGACCGCGGGCTGTTCACCGTGTACCTGGGGACGGACTCCGAAAAGCCGTCGCGGGTAGGCGAACTCGACGAGGAGATGGTCTACGAGTCGCGTCCCGGTGATGTCATCTCGCTGGGGGCCACCAGCTGGCGGATCACCGAGATCACCCACGACCGGGTGCTGGTGATTCCCGCACCGGGGCAGCCGGCCCGACTACCGTTCTGGCGCGGCGACGACGTCGGCCGCCCCGCAGAGCTCGGCGCCGCGCTCGGCGCGTTCACCGGCGAGCTCGCCGGCCTGGACCGCGCGACATTCGACAACCGTTGCGCTGCTTTGGGTTTCGACGCGTACGCGACCGAAAACCTGTGGGTGTTGCTGGACGACCAGCGCACCGCCACCGCCGTGGTGCCCACCGACACCACCCTGCTCGTCGAGCGGTTCCGTGACGAGTTGGGCGACTGGCGGGTGATCCTGCACTCGCCGTACGGGCTGCGGGTGCACGGACCGCTCGCGCTGGCGGTGGGCCGGCGGCTGCGGGAACGCTACAACATCGACGAGAAGCCGACGGCCTCCGACGACGGCATCGTGGTGCGATTGCCCGACACCCTGGAGGAAATCCCTTCGGCGGCGGAATTGTTCGTCTTCGACGCCGACGAGATCGACCCGATCGTCACGGCCGAAGTGGGTGGTTCGGCTCTGTTCGCGTCCCGGTTCCGGGAAGCCGCGGCCCGCGCCCTGCTGCTCCCCCGCCGTCACCCCGGCCGCCGCTCGCCGCTGTGGCACCAGCGCCAGCGCGCGGCCCAGTTGCTCGAAGTGGCCCGCAAATACCCCGATTTCCCGATCGTGCTGGAGACCATCCGCGAATGCCTGCAGGACGTCTACGACGTGCCGGCCCTCGTCGAGCTGATGGCCGGCATCGCCCAGCGCAAGGTGCGGGTGCTCGAGACGGAAACCGCGAGACCGTCCCCGTTCGCGGCGTCCCTGTTGTTCGGTTACGCCGGCGCGTTCATGTACGAGGGCGATTCCCCGCTGGCCGAGCGCCGGGCCGCGGCGCTCTCGCTGGACAGCACGCTTGCTGGCTGAGCTGCTCGGCCGGGTGGAGCTGCGCGAGTTGCTCGATCCGGACGTCATCGCCGCGACCGGCCGTCAGTTGCAGCACCTATCGGACGACCGGGCCGCCCGCGACGCCGAAGGGGCCGCGGATCTGCTGCGACTGCTCGGCCCGTTGACAGAAGACGAAGTCGCCGCCCGGGCCGGCGGCGCCGATGTCGGCGGCTGGCTGGCGGGCTTGGGCGCCGCCCGGCGCGCGCTGACGGTGTCGTTCGCCGGCCGCAGCTGGTGGGTGGCCGTCGAGGACATCGGCCGGCTGCGCGACGGGGTCGGGGCGGCGGTGCCGCTGGGCGTCCCGGCCACCTTCACCGAGGCGGTGGCCGACCCGCTGGGCGAGCTGCTGGGCCGCTACGCGCGCACGCACACCCCGTTCACCACCGCCGAGGCCGCCGGCAGGTTCGGCCTGGGGCTGCGCGTGACGGCCGACGTGCTCGGCCGCCTGGCGGCCGACGGCCGGCTGGTGCGCGGTGACTTCGTCGCCGCGCCCGAGACATCGGGAGCGGCGGAGGGGTCGGCGGCCGCGGGCGGCGAGCAGTGGTGCGACGCGGACGTGTTGCGGATTCTGCGGCGGCGTTCGCTCGCGGCGCTGCGCGCCCAGGTGGAGCCGGTGAGCACCGCCGCATATGGGCGATTCCTGCCAGCCTGGCACCGGACGTCGTCCGGCCACTCGGGAACGGACGGACTGATGTCGGTGATCGATCAGCTGGCCGGCGTGCGGATTCCGGCCTCGGCGATCGAACCACTGGTGCTCGCCCCGCGGGTCCGCGACTACTCGCCCGCGATGCTCGACGAGCTGCTCGCGGCCGGCGACGCCACCTGGTCGGGTGCCGGGTCGATCTCGGGTAGCGACGGCTGGATCGCGCTGCACCCGGGCGATTCCGCGCCGTTGACGCTGTCCGGGCCCGCGGCGATCGACCTCACCGACGCCCATCGCGCGATCCTGGACACGCTGGCCGGGGGTGGCGCGTATTTCTTCCGCCAGCTCGCCCGGGACGAAATCGGCGAGACGGCACTGAAAGCCGCACTGTGGGAACTGGTTTGGGCCGGCTGGGTCACCGGCGACACGTTCGCACCGATACGCGCCATGCTCGGCGGCGCGGGAGCCCGCAAGCGTTCCGCCCCCGCGCACCGGACCCACCGCCCGCCGCGGCTGAGCCGCTACCGCGTCGCGCACCCCCAGTTCCGCAGTACCGACCCGGCCGTGGCCGGGCGATGGTCGGCCCTGCCCGCTCCCGAGCCGGACTCCACGCTGCGGGCCCATCACCAGGCCGATCTGTTGTTGAACCGCCATGGCGTGTTGACCCGGGGCGCGGTGACCGCCGAGGGCGTGCCGGGCGGATTCGCGATGCTCTACAAGGTGCTGAGCACGTTCGAGGAGGCCGGCAGGTGCCAGCGCGGCTACTTCGTCGAGTCACTGGGCGGCGCCCAATTCGCCGTCGCCTCCACCGTCGACCGGCTGCGCAGCTACACCGATGGGATCGACCCGGAACGGCCGGAATACCGCGCGGTCGTGCTGGCCGCCGCCGACCCGGCCAACCCCTACGGCGCCGCATTGCCGTGGCCGGCGTCGAGCGAGGAGGGCTCCGGCACCGGGGGCCCGGGGCCCGGCCGGGCCGCAAGGCGGGGGCGCTCGTCGTGCTGGTGGACGGCGAGCTGGCCTGGTTCCTCGAGCGCGGCGGGCGGTCGCTGCTCACCTTCACCCACGACCCCGCGGCCGACCACGCGGCGGCCGTGGCGCTGGCCGATCTGGTCGCCGCCCGGCGCGTCGCGTCGATCCTGGTCGAACGCATCGACGGGACGCCGGCACTGCAGCCGCGCGCCGGCGGGCCGGGTCCGGTCATCGACGCACTATCCGACGCCGGCTTCGTCCGTACCCCACGCGGAATGCGGCTGCGGTGACCTGAGGTGACCAATGCCCGAGGGTGACACCGTCTGGCATACGGCGGCCGTGCTGCGAGAACACCTGGCCGGGCGCACACTGACACGCTGCGATATCCGCGTGCCGCGGTTTGCCACCGTCGACCTCACCGGGCAAGTCGTGGACGAGGTGCTCAGTCGAGGCAAGCACCTGTTCATCCGGGTCGGGCGGGCCAGCGTTCACTCGCATCTGAAAATGGACGGCAGCTGGCGCATCGGCAAGCGGCCGGTGCAGGTTGATCATCGCGCACGAATCATATTGGAAGCCAATGGCATTCGGGCGGTCGGCGAGGACCTGGGAGTGCTGGAGATCCTGGAGCGTGAGCGTGACGGCGACGTGGTCGCGCACCTGGGACCCGATCTGCTGGGCAACGACTGGGACCCCGCGCGCGCCGTCGCCAACCTGACGGCGCAACCGGACCGACCGATCGGCGAGGCGCTGCTGGACCAGCGGGTGCTGGCCGGGATCGGCAATGTCTACTGCAACGAACTGTGCTTTGTCAGCGGACACCTGCCGACCGCGCCGGTCAGCGCGGTCGCCAACCCGCACCGGCTGGTCTCCCGCGCCCGGGACATGCTGTGGACCAACCGTTTCCGCTGGAATCGCTGCACCACCGGCGACACCCGGGCCGGTCGGCAGCTGTGGGTCTACGGGCGAGGCGGGCGGCCGTGCCGTCGGTGCGGCACGCGGATCACCTATGACGACACCGGCGAGCGGGTGGCGTATTGGTGCCAATCCTGCCAGCGCTGATCCTGACGTACGATGATCGCAACATCAGCGGCTTGGCTTGCCGTCAGCACGGCTCAACGGGAGGTTCCGGCGATGACGACCGGCCAAGCGCGCGCGTCCAGGCTCGCGCGATCACCATTGGCAGGCCCGTTCCTCGTGGCCGCGCTGCTCGGCCTGGTGGGCATGTCGACCCCGACCGCGCATGCCGACGCGGTGGACAACGCGTTCGTGAATGCGGTGAAGGCCCACGGCATCGACTTCGCGTCACCGCAAGCCGCGATCATTGCCGGTCATGAGGTCTGCGATGAACTTGATGGCGGTAGGCAAAAGCAAGACGTCTCGTCCACGCTGATGAACAACAGCAACCTGGACGGCTATCGCGCCGGGTTCTTCGTGGGCGCGAGCATAGCCGCGTTCTGCCCGAGGTACCGCTGAGCGATCACGAGATGGCGTCGACCGCGGTCGACAGTCGCGCCTTGAGCGCGTCCGGAATGGGAATATATCCGTTGTCCGCCAAGCCATTCTGGCCCGCGCCGATTGTGCTTTGCAGGAACGCCCTTACGGAAGTGCCGACCTGCGAATCGGGGTACTTCGAGCACACGATCTCGTACGTCGCCAGCACGATCGGGTAGGAGCCGGGCTGGTTTGGCCGGTAGAACGAGATCGTGTCGAGGGCGAGGTCGTTGCCCTCCTTGATGAAGAAGGCGGCGGAAATCGTCTTCCCCACCGAGTCCGTGCTGATGGCCACGGGATCCGGACCGGCCGAGGTGATGATGTTGGCCATGCTCAGGTTCTTCGCCTGAGCGAACGACCATTCGTTGTAGGTGATCGACCCTTCGGTGGCCTTGACCGCCGACGATGTGCCGTCGTTTCCGTTGGCGCCCTCGCCGACACCGCCGTTGAATGTCTTTCCGGCACCCTTCGCCCAGGCGCCGCTGGACGCGGTGTCGAGATATCTCTGGAAGTTATCCGTGGTGCCGGACTCGTCGCTGCGGAACACGACGCGAATCGGCTCGGCGGGCAACGTGCCACCCGGGTTCAGGGCCTGGAGCGCGGGATCGTTCCACGTATTGATGGCCCCGTTGAAGATCCTGGCCGCGGTCGGACCGTCGAGGTTCAACGAAGTCAGACCCTTGACGTTGTAGGCGATCGCGATCGGGCCGAAAACCACCGGCAGGTTCCACGCCGGCGAGCCGCACCGCTGCCCCGCCTTGGTGTATTCGTCCTTGCTCAGCGGTGAGTCGGAGCCACCGAAATCGGTTTGGTTGCCGATGAATTCGCTAATTCCCCCACCGGAACCATTCGCCGTGTAGTTCAAGGACTGCCCCGGGCAGGCTTGTTCGAACGCCTTGACAAAGCGGGCCATCGCATTTTGCTGGGCCGTGGAACCACTGGCCTTCAGGGTTGGCTTGCCGCCGCAGATCACCTTCGCCGACGACCCGCCCGTCGTGGCACTTCCCGACGTGGCGTTGTGGTCACCGCCGCACGCCGACAACACCACCGCGCCGGCGGTCAGAATGCTCACCGCGGCGCCAAATCGGTTGAGCCTCAATGGGATGATCGTCGCGCGCGTAGCCGCAGTCCGCCAAACTGCTGCCTTCCTCGCGGCCATGAGGCATAGTAACAAGGTCACCCTTCGGCCGCGCGCCGCCGTGAGCCCGGCGGGACGCCCAGGCGCCGCGGCCTAGTTCCGGGCGTGCGCCAGAAAAAACTTCGCAATGACTTCCGAGGCGTCCAGCGCACGCGAGGTGCGCCCGATGATCGCCTGGGGCAGATATTGTTTGCCGCCCGGCCAGGTGTGCCCGCCGTTGTCGATCTGGTAGAAGACGACTTCGGTGGACGCCGCACATGCCGTGGAATCGTAACGATGAACGACGGTGCCGTCCCCGACGCCGGGTAACACCTGCACCGACGGATCGCCTTGGCACCCATCGGCCGAGCGCCACTTGTTCACCATGGCGTTGGCCGAGATGGAGTGGCTGACCCCGCCGCGGCCGCGCACGTCCCCGCCGTTGAACGGCACCAGCGGGTCGGCGGTTCCGTGCGCCTCCAGGACGGACACCGGCCGCGACGGATTGCAGGCCACGGCCGCGCCCAGCGTGCCCGCCACCGGGGCGATCGCGGCGAAGACGTCGGCGCGGTCACACGCCAGCCTGTTGGTCATGAAGCCCCCGTTGGACATGCCCGTGGCGAAAACGTGCCCGGGGGGGATGTTGTAGTCGCTTTGCAGCTTGCCTGCCAGCGCGACCAGGAACCCGACATCGTCGACGTGGTGACGGTCCGCCGGCGACGCCCCTCGTCCGTCGGCCCAACTCTTGTCGTAACCGTCGGGATAGGCCACCAGCAGGTTGTTGGCGTCGGCGACGGCGTCGAAGTCGGTCAGACCCTGCTGCCCGGTTCCGGTGCCCCCGCCGCCGTGCAGGCTGAGTACCAAGCCGACGGGATCTCCGGGCGGCACGTGCAACGAGTAGGTTCGGTCCATGCCGCCGGAATGGAAGGTGCCGGGCAGATCTCGAGCGCTGGCCGCCGATACATGCCGCACGCCGCAGCTGGCCACACATACCGCCAGAACGGCGAGTGAAACCCAGCGCGCGTACGGCATGCCGTCAAATTACCGATCACGCTCGCGGATCCACGAGGGCGGCCGAATCAACGGTGGGGCCGGGGGCGCTGCCGACGCTCTGTTGCGATGTTCGCAATCTCGCCGACCATTGGATCGCACCGATTCGTAACGTTTTGGCAATGTTGTCGGCAAGACTTAGAGTGACATCAAACGCACTTGTCCTCGGGGAGTATCTGAAAATGACGAACACCCGCACCTGTCCACGTTCGCTGGCCCTGCTGGCTGCCGGCGGTGCACTGGCGGCGGCGCTGTTTGGCGCGCCGGGATCAGCCCCGGCCGCTCACGCCGACGCTACCGATGATGCCTTCGTCGCAGCGCTGCATTCCCATGGCATCACCCATGACTCGAACCAATCCGCAGTCGCGGCAGGTCATTTGGTTTGCCATCAACTTGATATGGGTAAGACGCAGGAGCAGATCGCGACCGACGTGATGAACAGCAGTGGCATGGACGGCAGCAATGCCGGCTACTTCGTTGCTGTCGCCGAGCGCGCCTACTGCCCGCAGTACGCGGACGTCCCCTCGTAACGAGGGCTCGCTGCCTCCCACCCCGATAAGTTGGGGAATCCAGCCGGTTCTCGCTGATCCGCGGGCTTTCGAGGCGATATGGGCTGCAAGTGGTGGACTGCGGCGGAACGGGGTTTGTTTCGCGATGATCACAATTCGAGTGATCGCGCACAGCGCAAAGCGGTAATGTGCGGTGATCATGACTTAGCGCGCGATCAGCAACCGATGGCAATTCCGCTCTGTGGGGGCTCCGAAATGACGAACACCCGTAACCGCGTGGCTGGCGGTGCGCTAGCGGTGTCGGCCGCGTGGCTTGTGCTGGTGGCAGCGTTGGGCGCCTTGGCCGTGGCGGCCCCGATCGCCCATGCCGACGCTGCCGACGACGCCTTCCTGGCGGCGGTGAAGTCCAAGGGCATCCACTTCGGCTCACCGGAAAAGGCTTTCATCGCCGGTCACGAGGTCTGCGACGAGCTTGGTAACGGCAAGACGCCGGCCCAGGTCGCGTCCACCGTGCAGAGCAACAGCGACATGGACGGTTACCACGCCGGTTTCCTTGTCGGCGCATCCATAAAGGCCTACTGCCCGCAGTACGCTTCTTAACCTGGCCGCAACCTGTCGCTCACAGCTCCGAGACCGGCCACACCTACATTTCAGCCACCAGTAACTACTACGGAGAGCTGTGGGTGATTACGAAAATATTGTTCAGCGGCGCTGTCGTCTTCGGGGCCGCTCTTGGGTTGGCAGCACCGGCCGGCGCCGACCCCAGCGTGTTCAATGATCTCAGTTGTGGCTGCCCGCAGACGGTTTCCAACACCGGGCCGTCAGTCACCGACCAGATGAAGCGGGGTATCCAGGCGGGTCTGGCGGGTGGCGGCGCCGTCGAAACCGAGGAGTAAACCAGGGGCCTCACCCCGCTGACGGCGGCCGGGTCATGAACGTGCCCTTGATTTCCAGGCCGATTTCGAGGTCGTCGTAGTCTCGCCCCTCGCGCTTGCCCTCGCCCTTGCCCTTGCGTGGCACCACCGGCGGCATCATCGGCGGCGGGAGGAAAGGGAACCCGGATTCCCCGGCAGTAAGCGGCGATGCCGCCGACGCGAGCTGCACCGGCGCTTGGGAAGCGGACAACAGTCCGACCATGGCCGGCGGCGCGGTCAGCTTGCCCAGCGAAATCCCAACGCCCACCGCGGCCGTCGGTGCCGATCCGACGGCACGGGCCGCGTTGGACAGATCGGCCCCGATCCCTCCGAGGACCGACTCCCCCTCCGATAGGCCCTGGCCGACATCTCCGCCAATGTTTTGAGCCGCCTGGGCCGTAGTGCTTTGTGCGAGATAGCTGAGCAGGTCGATCGGGAAACCCGAGCCGAAGGTCGCGTTGATGATTCCGCCGGTCAGTCAAGTTGCCGTTCAAGTACGACCCGAACGACGATTGGGCGCTGCCTGAGATCAGGTTCAATAGCCCGGCCAGCCCCATCCCCGTCGCGTTGGTGTTGGGGGCAAAGATGCTCTGCAATAACGAGGCCGCCGGAGCGCCGGCGGCGGCAGTGGGCACGGCGCTGGCTTGAGCGGCGGCCGCCGCCGGATTGACGATCGCGGGTGGTGGCGTGAACCGCGACAGCTGGAGCACTTGTGCCGAGGCCGCCTGGTAGCGGTACATCGCAGCCGAGTTGTTGGCCCACATGACCTCGTACTCGTCTTCGGTTGCGGCGATAGCCGCAAGGTTCGTCCCGAACCAGTTGGTGGCCAACAGCTTTGCCAGGCGCATCCGATTGGCGCCGACATATGTGGGATGAACCACCGCGGCGACCGCGGAACTGAACGCCGCCGCGGCGGCCTGCGCCGACGCGGCCAGCTGCTCACACCGCTGCGCGGTGGTGCGCACCCAGGAGAGGTAGGGCTCGACAGCCTGGATCATCGCCGTCGACGACGGACCGCTCCAGGTGTCGGTCAATGACGACAGCACCGAGCCGTAACCGGGAAGAGAATCCTCCAACTCGATGGCCAGCTGCTGCCACGCACCGGCAGCCTCGATCCATGATCCTGCACCGGGTCCGGAGTGCATCAGCGCCGCGGTGATCTCGGGGGGCAACGTCCCAAAATCCATGACGTCACCCCGGGAACGAGCGTTGGTCGGCTGAGCACGGCGGGTCGCCTGTCGAGATAATTCCGAAATGCCTTGCGCGACAGATCATTTCGGCATGAGCTTTCATCCCGCCGAGGGCGGTGGGCGCATCACCTTTCCCTTGACCTCCGCGCCAACTTGAAGATCCTCGAGCTTTGGCTGCTTTCTCTTCCGCCAACCACTGCCCGCGCCGACGGGCGGCGGCATCAAGGGTGGGAGCATGGGGAACCCGGCATCCGCGCCATCAAGCGGCGAGGCCGCCGAGGCGAGTTGCACCGGCGTTTGGGAGGCCGGCAACAGCCCCACGACGGCGGGCGGCGCGGTCAACTTGCCCAGCGACACCGCGACGCCCATCGCGGCCGTCGGTGCCGATCCAGCGGCCCCGATCGTGTTGGACAGATCGGCCCCCACCCCGCCCAGGGCCGACTCCCCCTCCGACAGGCCCTGGCCGACGTCGCCGCCCACGCTCTGCAGCGCCTGGGCCGTACTGGTCTGCGCGAGATAGCTGAGCAGGTTGATGGGGAAGCCCGAGGAGAAGGTCGAGTTGATGATGCCGGTGGTGAAGAGGTTGGAGTTCAAGAACGACCCGAACGACGATTGGGCGCTACCTGAGAACAGGTTCAATAGCCC
The DNA here is from genome assembly GCA_963703795.1 of uncultured Actinomycetota bacterium. Classification (GTDB taxonomy): domain Bacteria; phylum Actinomycetota; class Actinomycetes; order Mycobacteriales; family Mycobacteriaceae; genus Mycobacterium. The sequence goes on from CAVPFT010000012.1 coordinate 9,628, forward strand.
GGCCACCCCCATCCCCGTCGCGTTCGGTGTTGGGGGCGAAGATGCTCTGCAATAACGAGGCGGCCGGAGTGCCAGCGGCGCCAGTGGGCACGGCGCTGGCTTGAGCGGCCGCCCCGGTCGCACTGGCGATCGAGGGAGGCGACGAGAACAGCGGCAGGTCCAGAGCTTGAGCCGTGGTGGCTTCGTAGCGGGACAGCGCCGAGGAATTGTTGACCCACATGGTCTGGTACTGGGCCTCGGTCTCGGCGATGGCCGCAAGGTTGTTGCCCAACCGGTCGGTGGCTATCAGCTGGACCAGCCGCGTCCGGTTCGCGGCGACCTGTGCGGGAGTAACCACCGCGGCTTGAGTGGAGGTGAACGCCGCCGCGGCCGCCTGCGCGGACGTGGCCAACTGCTGGCACTGCGCGGCAGTGGTGCGCAACCAGGTGAGGTATGGGGCGACGGCCTCGCTCATCGCCGCCGAGGACGGGCCCTTCCAGTCCTGCGTGAGCGTCGACACCACCGAGGTGTACAGGGGCGCGGTGTCCTCAAGGCCGATGCCGAGGGTCTGCCACGCATCGGCTGCCGCGATCAGCGATTCCGCTCCGGGTCCGGAGTGGATCAGTGCCGAGGTGACCTCGGGGGGCAGCGATATGAAGTCCATGACTGTCACACTCTCCGACCTCGAAAATCCGTTGGAAACTCCCGATGACTACGGGACAAATAACCCTGGAACATTGAAAATAGGCATCTCATGTTCCCACCAGCAAATTCCCCGTTCGCGTCCGGATGTGATCCGGATATCTCGAGCGTACAGCGATGATGCTCGTCAAAGCCCTTTTTTGGCGCCCGACGGGCGCGGGATCAGGACTCGCCGGCCAGCGTACGGCGGCTCACGAATTCGCGGCGCAACCCGGTCACCGGATCGGTGAGCTCGATGCGCCGCGCCAGCAACTGAAGCGGCGTGGTGAAGTCGTCCGGCGCCACGTCGATAACGCTCGGATACAAGGGGTCGCCCTCGATCGGTATGCCCAGCGAGGCCATGTGCACCCGCAGCTGGTGGGTGCGTCCCGTGCGCGGCGTCAGCCGGTAGAAGCCGTCCGAAATCCGCTCTACCAGCGTCTGGGCGTTGGGCACCCCGGGCTCGCAGACCGCCTGCAGGTGTCCCCGGCGCTTGACGATGCGGCTTCGCACCACCCGCGGGAGCACCAGGTCGGGGTTGACGGCCGCCCGCGCCAGGTAGGTCTTGCTCACCAAACCGCGCGCGAACAGGGTCTGGTACGCGCCGCGCAGCTCGCGCCGGGTGGTGAACAGCAGCACCCCGGCGGTCAGCCGGTCGAGCCGATGCGCCGGGCTCAACTCGGGCAGCCCCAGTTCGCGGCGCAGCCGGACCAGCGCGCGTCTGCGCGACGTGCCGTCCCCTTGGCATGGTGGCCAAAAAGTGCGGCTTGTCGACGACCACGAGGTCGGCGTCCTGGTAGAGCACCGGGATGTCGAAGGGCACCGGCACCTCAGTGGGGAGGTCGCGATACAGGTAGACGCTGGACCCGGTGGGCAACACCGTGGCCTCATCGACCGGGCCGCCGTCGGCGTCGACGACTTCCCCGGCCAAGACCTTTGCGCGCGCCGGCGGGCCGAACCGGGCCGTCAGTTCGGCCAGCACCGGTCCCCCGCGCAGCCGCACCCGGGCGGGGCCCAATCCGTTGCGAACCGGCAGTGGCGCGGGTTTGAGCGTCATCTCAACTGAGCGGCACCGGCTCGAGGATCTCGGCGCGCGCCTCGGGTGCGCTGGCCCGCAACTCGTCGGCCGACACGTCGTCGGGCTGGGCCTGCGACAGTATTTCGGCCTCCACCCGCGCGGTGTAGTTGGCGACCTCACGGTCGACGTCCGCGGCGGTCCAACCCAGCGCGGGCGCCACCACCTCGGCCACCTCCCGGGCGCAGTCAACGCCGCGGTGCGAGTATTCGATCGAGATGCGCGTTCGGCGGGCCAGGATGTCCTCCAGATGCAAGGCGCCCTCGGCGGCCACGGCATACCTGGCTTCGACCTTCAAATAGCCCGGCGCCTCTTTGATCGGGCTGAGCAGGCCGGGGCTTTCTGCCGCCAACGCCAGCACGTCGCCGATCAACGAACCGTAGCGGTCCAGCAGATGGCGCACCCGGTACGGGTGCAGACCTTGCAGTGCGCCAACGTTTTCGGCCTGGTTCACCAGCGCGAAGTAGCCATCAGCGCCCATCAGCGGCACTTTCTCGGTGATCGACGGCGCCACCCGGGCCGGGATGAATTCGGCCGCGGCGTCGATCGCGTCGGCGGCCATCACCCGGTAGGTGGTGTACTTGCCGCCGGCGATCGCCACCAGGCCGGCCGCCGGCACCGCCACGGCGTGCTCTCGGGACAGCTTGGAGGTGTCGTCGCTTTCCCGGCGAGCAACGGGCGCAACCCGGCGTATACCCCGTCGATGTCGGCGTGCGTCAGCGGGGTGGCCAGCACGGTGTTCACGGTCTGCAGGATGTAGTCGATGTCGGCCTTGGTGGCCGCGGGGTGCGCAAGGTCGAGATCCCAGTCGGTGTCGGTGGTTCCGATGATCCAGTGGCTGCCCCACGGGATAACGAACATCACCGACTTCTCGGTGCGCAGGATGATCGCCACGTCACTGACAATCCGGTCCCGCGGCACCACCACGTGCACGCCCTTGGACGCGCGCACCTGGAACCGCCCGCGCTGCTTGGACAACGCCTGAATCTCGTCGGTCCAGACCCCGGTAGCGTTGACCACGACGTGGCCGCGAACCTCCGTGATGGCGCCGTCCTCGGAGTCGCGGACCCGCACGCCGGTCACCCGGTCACCCTCGCGCAGCAATGCGACCACCTGGGTGGAACACCGCACGACCGCGCCGTAATGCGCCGCCGTGCGCGCGACCGTCATGGTGTGCCGGGCGTCGTCGACGACGGTGTCGTAGTAGCGAATCCCACCGATCAACGAGCTGCGCTTCAGGCCCGGGCTCAACCGCAGGGCGCCGGCGCGGGTCAAATGCTTTTGCGGCGGAACCGATTTCGCACCACCGAGACGGTCGTAGAGGAAGATCCCGGCTGCGATGTAAGGACGCTCCCACCCACGCTTCGTCAACGGAAACAGAAACGGCAGCGGCTTGACCAAGTGCGGCGCCAGCTTGGTCAGCGTCAGTTCACGCTCGTAGAGCGCCTCGCGCACCAGCCCGAATTCCAGTTGCTCGAGGTAGCGCAAACCGCCGTGGAACATCTCGACGAGCGGCTCGAGGTGCCCGACGCGAAATCGCGCGCCTCGACCAGCGCCACCTTGAGGCCGCGCGTGGCGGCATCCAAGGCGCCCCGGCACCCACCACGCCGCCGCCGATGACCACCACATCGAACTGCTCGGTGCCGAGCCGCTCCCAGGCCAGCGCGCGCTGCCGGTGCCCAGCGAGGAAGCCGCCCAGGTCTGAGCGCTCCGTGGTGCTTGAATCGGGTTGCACCGCGCCGAGTTTCAAGCCCGTGAGGAATTCCAAGCACAAGCGCGCCCACGATACGGAGATAGAGCGGCGAATTCTGATACCAGGCAAACGGCCCGGTGTGCTTCACTTCGCCATGGTGGT
>CAVPFT010000013.1:0-18652 GCA_963703795.1 uncultured Actinomycetota bacterium
ATGGCGGATCCCGAACCTACCGAGCGGGCCATGTTCCCGCTCGAGTCGGCGCTGCTGCCCGACGAGGATCTGCCGCTGCGCATCTTCGAGCCCCGCTACGGCGCGCTGGTGCGGCGCTGCCTCGACAATGACGAACCGTTCGGTGTCGTGCTGATCTCCGCCGGCCGCGAGGTCGGCGGCGGCGATTCCCGTTGCGAGGTCGGCATCTTGTCCAGGATCACCGAACACGCCGACCTCGGCGGGGGCCGATATGTGTTGCGCTGCAGGACCGGTGAGCGCATTCGGGTATCCGAGTGGCTGCCCGACGATCCGTATCCGCGCGCGACCGTGACGGTTTGGCCCGACGAGCCGGGGGATCCGGTGACCCGCGCCCAACTCGTCGACCTCGAAGACCGGGTGCTGGCTTTGTTCGAGCGGGTCGCGGAAGCCCGCGGCGCCCAGCTGCCGGACCGCGACGTGCTACTGGGCCACGGCCAGGGGGATACGGACGACGCCGGGCGGCGCCTGTTCGCGTTGGCGTCGCGCATCCCGATCGGGACGGCCGACCGGTACGCGGTCCTTTCGGCGCCCTCGGCGGTCGATCGGCTGGCCGCGCTCAGCGAGGCCGTGGACGCGGTTACCGAGATGGTGGAATTCCAGCTGTCCGAATAGGGGGCATCGCGATGGGCATCGACGTGACGGTCGACATCGGCGGGGGCGTGGCGGTGCTCACGCTCGATCGCCCCGAACATCTCAACGCCTACACCGCCGACATGGGACGGCAGTTGAGCGAGGCGTACCGGGAGTGCGACGGCGACGACGACGTCCGCGCCATCGTGCTCACCGGCGCGGGGCGCGCGTTCTGTGTCGGCGCGGATTTCTCCGGCAACATATCGCCCTTCGACGCGCCGGTGGACGGGGGCGCGTTCTCGGCGTCGCCGATTGACCCGGCCGCCTTCGAATTACGCAAACCGGTGATCGCGGCACTCAACGGCCACGCCATCGGAATCGGCCTGACCATTGCCCTGCAGGCCGACATCCGCATCGTCGCCGAAGACGCCAAATACGGTGTGGTGCAAGTCCGTCGAGGGGTGATACCCGACTGCATGTCGCACTGGACGCTGGCGCATTTGGCCACCCTCGGAGTCGCCGCCGAGATACTGCTTACCGGGCGGACTTTCACGGGTGCGGAGGCGGTGGCGCTCGGCGTCGCGAATCGGGCGCTGCCCGCCGAGCGGGTGCTCGATCACGCGTTGGAGATGGCCCGCGACATCGCGGCCCACGTGGCCCCGATGTCGGCGGCGTTGTGCAAGCGACTGCTGTGGGACAGCGCGATCAACAACTACACCCCGCGACAGGTCGCGTCGCTGGAAACCCAGCTGCACCATCGCGTGATGGGCACCGCCGACGCCCGTGAGGGGGTCAGCGCGTTCGTGGATCGCAGGCCACCGCGGTTCAGTTCGCGGGTTTCGGCCGACTGGGCTGCGCTGCCGGATCCTTCGCCGGGGCCGTGAGCGCGGGCCCGGAGCCGTGAGCCGGCTCGAGTGTGCATTGGCGCACTTGGCTGTGTGGCCAGGGCGGGAATTCGGCCTCAGCGCCGCCCCACGCGCACACTCGAATGCCTGGGCGCACACTGGACGCCCGTGAGCCGGCCAAAGGGCGCGTCACACGTTCAGCAGCTCGGCCAGCGCGACGCCGAGGTTGTGCAGGTTGGTTTCCAACGAATACGTCCGGTCGACCGTCCAATTGATGATGCCCCCGGACAGCGCGCCAACGATGATGTCGGCCAGGGTTTCCGCGTCGTGTCGCGCGGCGACCTCACCGCGCGCGACCCCCTCCTTGACCAGCTCGACGAACGTGTCGTGCAGGTTGAATCCGCGCTGGATGCCATAGCCGCTGGTGGCCAACATCTCCCCGATCATTTCGCGGTAGGTGTCACCCGTTCCGACCAGCGCGGCGGCGATGTCGTCGAACACCCCGACGAGCCGCTCCGGGATCGGTTGATCACCGCGGCCGAACACGACGTCGTGCAGGTTGACGAGCCGGCGCTGCGCCAGGGCCCGGATCATGTCCTGACGGGTCGCGAAGTGGTTGAAGAACGTGCGGTTGGCGATGTCGGCGCGGTCACAGATTTCCTCGATGGTGGTGGCCGCAACGCCCTTTTCCAGAAACAACTCGAAGGCGGCCGCGAGGATCTTCTCGCGCACCTCGAGTTTGCGACGTTCCAATCTGTTCACGATCTCGCACACAACTTCTCGGAGAGATTCCACCAGTCGGCGGCGCGCTGCTCGTCGCGAGCGTAGGGCGCGACCGCTTCGCTGACCCCGCAGTCTTCCAGATACAGCCCACCGCGGTCTACCAGCTCCGGGCTCACCGCGGCCCAGACCTGCGTGGCCGCACCGTGTTCGGGCATGACGAAATCGAGGCGGCCGTCGGTCGGTTCGCCGCGCGCCGTGGTGCTCGCGGCCGCCAACTTGCGCAGCGCGGAAAAATCCGACCGGGACATGTGCCGCGCCAGGGAAGTGGCCACGGTGCCGGGATGAACGGCGTAGGCGCGGATTCCCAGGTGGCGCAGGCGTCGGTCGGCCTGGATCGCGTGCAGGATGTTCGCCGTCTTGGACGCGCCATATGCGACGAACTTGTCGTACTCCCGGCTCTCCCAATGGGGATCGCCGAAATCGACGTCACCCATGACGTGGCCTCCGGACGTCAGGGTGACGATCCGGGCGTTCCCCGCGGCGGCCAGTTGCGGGACGAGGAGTCGGGTGAGCTCGAAGTGTCCGAAATGGTTCGTGCCCATTTGCAATTCGAAGCCATCGCGGGTGCGGCCGAACGGAGTGAACATGACGCCGGCGTTGTTCATCAGGACGTGAATCGCCGGCGCAATGTCGCGGATTGCGCTCGCGGTGGCGCGAACGTCGGCCAGTGCCGTGAGGTCGAGCCCCACGGTCGAGGTGTCGGCGTCGGGCACCTCGCCCCGTATCCACTGGGCCGTCTGCGCCAGGGCGTCCTGGTTGCGCGCGGTCAGGACGACGTGCGCGCCGGCGGCGGCCAGCGCGCATGCGGACTCGCGGCCCAGCCCGGACGAGGCGCCCGTAATCACACATACCTTGCCCGACAGGTCAATTCCCTCGACGACTTGCCGGGCGCTTCGATTGCCGGTCATCCCGCTGCGAGCCGCCACAGCGGGACCACCACCTCGGGGTCACACTCCTCGTCGACGATCCACTTGCACATTCGCCGGATCGGCTCGATCGCGTCCTGGGGCATGGCGATCGCAACGCTGCAGGCGTAGCCCAGGCTGGTCAACCGCTGGGCGCCGAAGAGCGGCAACGTGTTTCGCAGCCGGCGCTTGAGGGATTCCGGGTAGATGCCGATGGTCTGCGTGTAGGAGTTCACCGCCGCGGTGACCTTGTCGATGCCGTCCACCGGAACGATGTTGGCGACCCGCCCCGACAGCAGCGGCGAATAATCCACGGGCTCATCGAATTGCGAGACGACGATGGCGCCCTCGCGCTGCTCGCCGCCGATCACGCGGTAGAAGTCCTCGGCCATTCGGGAGGACTCGACGTGGTCGAGCAGCTCGCGGTCCGGGTACCGCGGCGGGGTGCTGACGACGGCGGGCAGCGACGTCAACTCCTGGTAGATCAATTCCCCGAGCCGATTGGCGTTGGCCAGACCCGCCGCGTCGGTTCCGCTGAGCACATAGATGACCCGGGCGTTGGCGCAGCCCTCCTGGTTGGCCACGCCGATGTCGGTCGCGGCGCGGCGGGCCACCTCTCGCATCGTGTGCTCGTCGCCGAACGCCTCGGCGCCGATGATGGTGGCGCTGCGCTTCGGGTCCAGGGCGATGAGCTCCAAACCTGGCTGGATGTAACGGGTTACGTGTTTGACCGACGCCAGACCGCCCCAGGCGACGATCTTCTCGATGTGCTGGGGTTGGTAGAGGGTCTCTTCGACGGTCAGATCGCCACCCTTCCAATACCCGACCGCCAGGTGCTTGGTGATCGGATGGTTCGGCGCGATGTCGGCAAGCGTGCGGGCGATCGCGATCGCGGTGAGCGGATCGTTGGACGGCGCCTTGATGATGACGTCGGAGCGGGTGATCACCGAACGCAGGATGGTGACCGCCGAGACCAATCCGCCGTTGCCGGCCGGGATATGCAGCACACGGGATCCGAAGGCGCGCACGCGCAGCTCGCGTCCGTCGCGCAACTTGTGCGGGACCCATCCGTTGAGGTAGTCCAGCCCAACCTGACTGTCGGCGACTTCGGTGACGTTGTCCCGGGAAAACAGCGGCCGCAGAATGCGATAGCTGTTCTTCATCATTTCCGCCGGCAGCACATTGGCCACCAGCGACGCCTCATAGGCCTCCTGCAGGTGGGTGTTCGACTCGAAGTCGAGCGCGTCGCCGAGGGCTTCGAGCACATCGAGGATCTCGTCGAAGGTCAACTCGTAGAGGTCGCTCATCTCCGCGGGGGTGCGCAGCGGCAGCTGCTCGACATACTTGCCCATGTCCGGCGCCTGGAACCGCGCCGCGCCGATGCGGGTATCGAACGGCACCAGGTCATCGGTGATGACCCGCCCCCGCAGGAACAACGGGACCGTGTAAGCGATCAAAGGTCCAGCCCCTTCATGAAATTCACCGCCTCGTTGTGCACCTCATGTGTTGCGGCGCAGGTGATCCGGTCGTCGTCGACGCCCTCCTTCTCGCTGTAGCGCACGATGTCCTTCTCGAACGCCACGCTGGCCTGCCCGCACGGACACCGCAGGTCCCAGTCGATCGTCACCTCGTCACCGGAGATGACGCCGCCCCAGTGGGCGCGCAGCAGGATGTCGTAGACGGCCGCGCGGCCGGTCTGCACACCGGTGCGCGGGAGCGGCTCGCTGGTGTCGGGATCGAGCACGAACGGGATGACCCACGGCGCCACGTGATAGCGGCCCTCGCTGCAACCCCAATGGAAGGTGCTCGACTCGGAGAAGCCATACCCCACCTGAATGCGGTCGACGCCGAGGAACTCCTTGATGATGTCCATGAAATCGTCAGGCAGCGCAACACCTTTCATGCCGCCGCCGGTGAGAATCGCCGAGTCGGGCGAGAAGACGTTGCGGACACCGCGCTCGAGGCCGGCTTTGGCGATGTCGTACATCTGGTGGAAGGCACTGGTCATGAACACCCGCTTGCCGCGCAGCTGCTCGGTCATGCGGGTGAAGAACGCCTCCATGTCCTGGGCCTGACGCGCCTGCATGGCGATGAACTCGTCCTTGCGGGCGGCCAGCGCCGGGTCGATCTCGAGCCGGTCGAGTTCCCCGCGGGACGCCGCCGCGCGCATCTTGGAGGCCAGGAACATCAGGTCGGTATCGACCGCGCCCGGGTAGAGCGGGTGAAATTTGCTTTCGTCGCCACCGGTGAAGCCACGCTTGATCATGTTGGCAATGCGCAGATGACCGAGCTTGCCGTTGGCGAAGTTGGGCCACACCACATCCACCGCGGGGTTGAGTTCGGATGGGGTGGGTTCTTGACCGAAGGTCTGGAACAGGCAGATCTTCCAGAGCACCATGCCGTCTTCGGCGCCACGCTTGTCTTTGGGCAGGATCGAGATGGTGCCGGTGGTGCCGCTGGAGGTGATGACCTCCAGGGGAGTCTGCTCGTCGAGTCGGTCGATCCAATCGTCGATCCCGGTGCAACCGGTGGTGTCCACTTCCGCCAAGTCGTAGCTGGTGAGCTTGTCGAGCCACTTGGTCATCAGGTCGAAGCGCTTCCTATCGACGAGCGCAGCCGGATACGCCTTGAAGGCGGTATGTGAAAACAACAGTGGCACAACGTCATTGAACTCGTTGAGCTCGCTCACGCCCAGCCGGTCGGCGAGCTTACGAAGCATCTCGATGCTCTGGTGATGCTGCCGAAAGCGGATGCCCAGTGCTTGGCGTTGCAGCTCTTCGAGCTCGTCGCGCGGGATGCTGTGCATCCGGGTATAGGACTGGCCGAAGAAACTGATCGGATCGTCCATGAATTGCGTGACCGGCATCGGCTCACATTAACGCAATAGTGCAGTAATACGCAAGTATGCAGCTAACTGCAAACCTCGAGGGTGCGTTGACGCCGGAAAGATCACGAAAAGCTCACCCCCCACGCGCACTCAAAGCCGTCCACGCACACTCGAACGGGCCGCTGAGCGCCGATTACGCCACGGGTGCGGGGACTTCCTCGGGGACGGGCTCGGCGGCAACAGCCGGGCTTCTGATGGCGAGGCCGCCGATGACGGCGCCAATGAAGAACAACGCCGCGCTCACCTGTAGCAGCCGGCCGAAGCTGACGTCGGTCATCCGGTTGGCAGTGATCAGTCCCACGCACGCCACCGCGATCAGTGCCGAAGTCCGGCCCGTTGCGTTCTGGATCGCGGCCGCGATTCCGCTGTGCGCGGACTTAACGGCGGACAGATTGACCGCGGTCATCGGTGTGACGGCAAGGACCATGCCGATGGCCAGCAGGATCCTTCCCGGCAGCACGTCCGTGACGACGTGGAATCCGTGCGCGGTCGGGTGGATGAGCAGCAGGCCCCAACCCGGCCAGCGCCGGACCCGTCATCAGGAAGATCCGAGGTCCGATCCGTGCGGCCATGGCCGCCGACGCCGCGGGCGAAGAGTAACGACAGGATGGGGCTGGGCAAGGTGATCAGGCCCGCGGCGGTGGCCGAGTACCCGGCGACCTCGATGAGGTACAGGGCGATGCGTCGAGCCCATCGGTCGATGCCGCCGTAGACGAACGCGGTGACCAGGTTGGCTCCGGCGAAATTGCGGGTAGTGAACAGGCTTACCGGCACCATCGGGTGGGGCGCTCGGCGCTGCCACGCCACGAACGCCAGCAATGCCGCGACCCCCACCACCAGCGCCCCCCTGATCACGGTGTCGCTCCAGCCCGTGTCGACCCGATTCGATCAGCGCATAGACCGTGGCGGCCAGTCCGACGGCCGACAGCGCGGCGCCGACGACGTCGACGCGGGGGCGTTCGGCGGGTCCCGGCGTCGGGCGCAGGCAAAACGTCAAGGCGAAACCGATGGCCATCGGGATTGCCGACAAAACGTAGATCCAGCGCCAGCTGAGGAAGTCGACGGCCAGTCCCCCCAGCAGCGGCCCCACCGCAAAGGCGGTGCCGGTCCAGGCCGTCCAGGACCCGATCGCCACGGGCCGGTCCGCGCGGTCGAACGACGAGTTGATCAGCGCAAGCGAGCCGGGCACCAGGAACGCGCCGCCCAGCCCCTGGACGAGGCGCCCGGCGATCAGCATCGACGGGGAGCCCGCGGTGGCCGCCAGCGCGCAGCCCGCCCCAAATGCCACCAGCCCGAAGCGCATCACCGGTATTCGCCCGAGCAGATCGGAGATGGCTCCGCCCGGCAGCACCATGGCCGCCACCGCCAGCAGATAGCCGTCAACGACCCATTGCTGCGAGCACATGCCTCCGCCAATGTCGCGCTCGGTGGCCGGCAGGGCGAGGTTCACAACGGTGCCGTCGAGGAAGACGACCATCGACACCATGATCGCCACCGCCATGACCCGCGTCGTCGGTGCGACATCACGCAATCTCACGAGTGATTCTCCTTGACGGTGTCGGATCGGATTGCGCTTGTTAGTAGCCCACCGGGTTACAGCGACGCGGACGAGATCGTCACGAACGAACGCGCCAAATGGTTCAAGCCATGCGCGGCGGACCCGGAATCAACCGACGATCGCTCCGCTCGGGCGCGCCCGAGCCGCAATACGTTTCAGCATCCCGCGCACCGCGATTCGATGGGCCCCTGTTCCGATGACCAGCGCGCGATAGACCTTTCCGTGGACACCCGGGAACGCGGCCCACGTGAGTGCCCGAAGGCGGGTGCGATGCGCCGACTCTTCATCCAACTCGAAAACCAACCGATACACCGCGAACGGATGGCGGCCCTTCAAGGCGAATCGCTCGGGTGCTCGCGCTTCGTCGACGACGAAACCGATCGGCACGGTCGACGGGTCGTGCGGGTCGCGGCACATGACGCGCAGCAACGCCGACCACGTTTCTTCGCGATTCGCCTCGACCGTTGTGGCATGCTCATCGATATAGGGCAATCGTTCCATATAGAAGGAATGTACTAGATCATGGCGCCACCGCGGAAGCATCAAACCGACGTGATCCTCGATGCCGCCCGGCAGCTGGTGCTTGACGGCGGGCCGCGGGCGGCGAGCGTGGCAGCGATCGCGAAGGCAAGCGGGGCGCCCCCCGGCACGCTGTATCACCGGTTCGGCAACCGCGACGGCATCCTGGCGGCGGCGTGGCTGCGCGCGCTCGAGCGCTTCCAAACGCGGGCGATGGCCGCCAATTCCGAAACCGCCCTGGAAACCGCCTTAGAAACCGCCTTAGAAACCGCCGTGGCCATGGCCGTGGCCGGCATCGGCTTCGCGCGCGAACTTCCCGACGATGCTCGGCTGTTGCTGACGATCCGGCCGGGCGACTTGCTCGACGGCCAGCCCGACGCCGCGTTCCGGGAGACGCTCGCCGCGATGAACGCGCCGCTCAACGAGCGCATTGGCGCGTTGGCGAAGCAACTGTACGGGCGCGGCGATCGACGCTCCGTCGATGCCGTCATGCGCGCGGTCGGCGACCTGCCCTATGCCGTTATTCGGCGCCACGCACACGACGAGCCGATGCCCAAATGGCTGGAAGCCGACGTCGCCGCGTCGGCGCGGGCGGTACTAGAACGCTTTGGCGAACACGCGCAAGGACTCCACCTGCAGGGGATCCAGTGAGGGGCGCACGGTTTGGCGGGCCGCGGCGAGGTCGGCGGCCGTCACATCGGCCGCGTCGATGGATCGGCGCATCGCGGCGAGCGCGGCCTCGCGCAGCAGCGCCACGCAGTCGGCGGCGCTGTAGCCGTTGAGGCCGGCGGCCACCTCGTCGAGGTCGACATCGCCGCTCAGGGGGATCGATTTGCCTGCGGTGCGCAAGATTTCGCCGCGGGCCGCGGCGTCGGGCGGTTCGATGAACACCAGTCGTTCCAGCCGCCCGGGGCGCAGCAGCGCGGCATCGATCAGGTCGGGCCGGTTGGTGGCGGCCACCACCACGACGTCACGCAGCGGGTTGATGCCGTCGAGCTCGGTCAGCAGCGCGGCCACCACGCGATCGCTCACGCCCGAGTCGAAGCTCTGGCCGCGCCGGGGCGCCAGCGCGTCCACCTCGTCGAGGAACACCAGCGACGGCGCGGAATCGCGGGCCCGCCGGAACAGCTCGCGGACCGCCTTCTCCGAGGCGCCCACCCACTTGTCCATCAACTCGGAGCCTTTGACCGCGTGCACGCTCAGCTGACCGGTGCTGGCCAGCGCCCGGACCACGAACGTCTTGCCGCAGCCCGGTGGGCCGTACAGCAGCACCCCGCGCGGCGGGTCGACACCCAGCCGGGCGAAGGTGTCGGGATGCTGCAGCGGCCACAGCACGGCCTCGGTGAGCGCCCGCTTGGCCTCGGCCATGTCGCCGACGTCGTCGAGCGTCACGTTGCCGACCGTCAGCTCTTCGCTGGCCGAGCGGGACAGCGGCCGGATGACGGTGAGCGCGCCGACGAGGTCGTCCTGACGCAGCTTCGGTGGTTGGCCGTCGGTGCTGGCGCGAGAGGCCGCCCGCAGCGCGGCTTCGCGCACCAGCGCGGCCAGGTCGGCAACGACGAAACCCGGTGTGCGACCGGCAATCTCATCGAGATCGAGATCGCCGGTGGGTACCGGTTTGAGCACCGCCTCCAGCAACGCCTTGCGGGTACCGGCGGCGGGCAGCGGCAGCCCGAGCTCGCGGTCGCACAGGTCGGGGGCGCGCAGCCGGGCATCGATCTGGTCGGGCCGCGCCGAGGTGGCGATCAATGCGACGCCCTCGGTGGCCACGGCGGTGCGCAGCTCGCCCAGGATCAGGGCGGCCACCGGCTCGGCGGTGGCCGGCAGCAGGGCGTCCACATCGGTGATCAACAGCACGCCGCCACCGTCGCAGATCTTCTTCGCCGCCGATGCCATGGTTTTCAGCCGGTCGTCGGCGGCCAAAGCCCCGACCTCGGGGCCGTCGAGTTGGATCAACCTGCGGCCGTCGCACACCGCGCGGACCAACGTCACCTTGCCCACGCCGGCCGGACCCGACACCAGCACGCCGAGGTTGGTCGCCGCGCCCAGCGTCTTCAGCAGGTGCGGTTCATCGAGTGAAAGCCTGAGCCATTCGGTGAGCTTGGCGGCCTGTGGCTGCGAGCCCTTGAGCTCCTCGACCAGGATCGCCGGCGTCGCGACGTCGATCGATTCCGGCTCGGACATCCCGGTGGCCGGGACGGCCGTGCCCCAGGTGACCAACGAGTTGGGCTGCACGCTGACCGGTCCCTCGGGGTCGACGCCCGTGACGGTCAGTAGCTCCGATGTCCAGCTGATCCCGACCGAGGTCGCCAGCGCACTGGCAGCCGCCGACGTCGACGTGCCGGGACCCAGGTCGCGCGGCAGCAGGGACACGGCGTCGCCGACGGTCATCACCTTGCCGAGCAGGGCCTGCCGCAGGGTGACCGGCGTAATCGAGTTCGTGGCCATCGACGAGCCGCTGAGCGTCACCGACCGCGCGCCGTAGACGGTGACCGAGCTGATGATCACCGCGGTGCCCTCCCGCAGCCCGGCGTTGGACAGCGTTACGTCGTCGAGCAGCACCGTGCCGACCGGGGTGTCCGGGTCGGCCAGGCCCGCGACCGCCGCCGTGGTCCGCGACCCGGTCAGCGATACGGCGTCCCACTCCCGGATGCCAAGGGCCGCAACGGCATTCGGATGCAGTCGGATGACACCGCGGCGGGAGTCGACGGCGGAGGTGTTCAGCCGGGCGGTGAGGGTGAGCTGAGGGGCCGCGTCGCCGGACGCTGGGCCGGAGCCCATCACGGCAGGCGCCCGCCCGGCTTCCTGAGCCCCAGCCGAGCCATCGACCGGCGGTTAGGTTGCGCCCGGCGGTTCGCGCGCCGCACGGCGCGCCGTTGCCGGGGCTTGTCGTCCCACGCCTCGGGGTGATGGTCGAGCCAGCGCTTGTTGCGGATGGCGAACGGGACGTGGCACAGGTAGGCGATGATGATCACCCAGATCGTGATGAAGGGCTGCAACACCGCTGCGGCCGCGAAGATTGTCAGCACCGCCAGCACCACGACGGCGTAGTTCGGCGGCACCCGCACGGTGTGCATCTTTCTCATCGGGATCCCGCTGACCATGAGTATCGACGTCCCCGTCACCCAGATGCACAGGAACCACACGGAGCTCCACCAGCCCTCACCGAACTGCAGTTTGAGCCCCATCAGACCGATCATCGAGACGGCGCCCGCGGGTGCGGGCATCCCGACGAAGAACTCGTGCGTGTAGGCGGGCAGGGTCCCGTCGTCCTGCAGCGCGTTGTACCTCGCCAGCCGCAACACGACGCACACCGCGTAGAGCAGCACCACCACCCAGCCGACCGGCCACTTCGACAGCATGTACACGTAGAGGACCAGCGCCGGCGACACACCGAAGTTCACCGCGTCGGCCAGCGAGTCGATTTCGGCGCCCATTCGCGACTGGGCGTCCAGCATGCGGGCCACCCGGCCGTCGAGTCCGTCCAGGATGGCGGCCGCGACGATCAATGCCATCGCGGGCACCGGCCCGGTGCTCGAGGGCGAATTTGATCGACGTCAATCCCGCGCAGATGGACAGCACGGTCATCGCGCTGGGCAGGATCTGCAGGTTGACCGCCCGCATGTTCCGCGGCTTGTTGATCATGGCAGCTCCGCCAACACCGTCTCGCCGGCGACGGCGCGCTGGCCCTCCTTGACAATCGGTTCGGAGCCCGGCGGGAGGTAGGTGTCCAGCCGGGAACCGAACCGGATCAGTCCGTAGGTGTCGCCGATCGACAGCTTGTCCCCGACGCGCGCGTCGCAAACGATTCGGCGCGCCAGCAGCCCCGCGATCTGCACGGCCACGACCTCGGCGCCGGTGTCGGTCCGGATCCGCAGGCTGGTGCGCTCGTTCTCGGTGCTCGCCGAGGCCAGATCGGCCGACCCGAAGCGGCCGGGCCGGTGTTGCACGGCGATCACCTCGCCGGTCACCGGGGCGCGCTGCACGTGGGCGTCCAAGAGCGACAGGAAGATGCTGACCCGCGGCAGCGGCGTATCGCCCATGCCGAGTTCGGCCGGTGGGGCGGCCGAGTCGATCACGCAGATCACTCCGTCGGCGGGTGCGACGACCGCGCCGGGTCGGGTGGGCGGCACCCGCGGGGGGTGGCGGAAGAACCCCGCGCAGGCGCCCGCCGCCAGCAGACCGGCCCGCCGCAGCCATCGGAATTTGCGTCCGGCCAGGACGCCGACCGAGGCAGCGGCCAGGCCGGCGGAGATGAACGGCAGCCCGGCGGGGTGCACCGGCGGAACGGTGGAGCGCACCAACTCGAGGACGTGCTGTGGGCCTTCCAGGCCGGGGCGTCGTGCCACGCGGCCATCTTACGGAGCCGCGGTTTAACTCAGGTCCCAGACCTGCAGCTGGGTTCCGGCGGACACCTCGACGACGTCTTCCGGGATGTCCAGTAGCCCGTTCGCCGACGCCAGCCACCGCAAGTGGTGTGACGCCGGTGGGCCGTAACTGATGACGCTGCCGGTTTCGTGGTCGAGGATCGCGCGCCGGAACTGACGCTTGCCGCGCGGCGAGGTCAGCGATTCGGCGAGGACCGCCGGGCGGTGCGGTCGGTCCGGATCGGGCAGCCCCATGGCTTTTCGCAGCGCGGGGCGGATGAACACCTCGAAGGACACCAGCGCGCTGACCGGGTTGCCCGGCAGGGTGACGATCGTCGCGCCGGCTCCATTTGTCCGCAAGCGGCCTATGCCCTGCGGCATGCCCGGCTGCATCGCCACCTTCACGAACTCCACGCCCTGGTCACCGTCTCGGCCGAAGGCGTCCTTGACCACCTCGTAGGCGCCGGCGCTGACCCCACCGCTGGTGATGATCAGGTCCACTTGATTCTCAGGGGCGGCGTATCGATCGAGGAGCGAGCCGAACTGCGCGACGTCGTCCTCGGCCGTCGCGACGGCGATCACCTCTGCGCCGGCCTCGCGCACCGCCCCGGCCAGCATGATCGAGTTGGACTCGTAGATCTGTCCCGGCCGCAGCGGAATGCCCGGCGGCACCAGCTCCGATCCGGTCGATATGACCAGCACCCGTTGCCGCGGGATCACTTGCAGCTCCGCCATTCCCAGCGCCGCGGCAAGGCCGAGCACGGCCGGTGTCACGACCTGTCCCTTGCGCAGGACCGTGGTGCCGGGCGCGACGTCCTCGCCCGCGCGGCGGATGTGCGCGCCCGGCGGGCGCGGCTTGCGGATCGCCACCGACGCCCCGCTGCTTTCCATGCCGCCGTCGGTGTCCTCGACCGGAACGATGGCCGTCGCCCCGGCCGGCACCGGCGCGCCGGTCATGATGCGATGCGCGGTTTTCGGCTGCAGCGTCAACTCGTCGATGCGTCCGGCCGGAATGTCCTCGGCGACAGGCAAAATCACCGGGTGTTCGGGCGTCGCGGCCGACGTTTCCTCGGCGCGCACCGCGTATCCGTCCATCGCGGAGTTGTCGAAGACCGGCAGCGCCAGCTGCGCGACCACGTCGTCGGCCAGGACCAGCCCCTGGGCCTCCGTCAGCGCGACCGCGACGGGCGGGCGGGCACGGATCATCTCGGTTACGACGCGCTGATGCTCTTCGACTGACCGCACTTGGCCATTATCGGCCGACCGGTTGGCGACGGCGCACTCCCCGATTCGTAATGCACGGACGTAAGGTTGAGAACGTGATTACCGGGTTGGCCCATACGGGGGTGTGTGTTCCCGATTGCGAGGCCGCGGTGGCGTTCTACCGCGACGTATTGGGCCTGCGTGTGCTCTCGCCGCCGTATGTCATGAGCGGTAACGCCATTCGCGACGACATGGGTGAGCTGGTGTCCGACCCCACCATGAAAGCGGCCATCGTCGGATTCGGAGACGACAGCGACCGGGTGCTCGAGGTGATCGAATATCTCGGCGTCGCGGGCGGCGATCAGCGAGCCGCCGCGGCGCTGACCGACCATGGGCTCTCCCACGTCGGGCTGATCTGTGAGGATCTCGACGCCACCCGGGCGGAGCTGGAAGGCAAAGGGGTGCGCTTCCTGGTCAGCGGAATCGCGGACGTGGCGCGCGTTCGCACGACGTGGTTCGTCGATCCGTGGGGCGTGGTGTTCATTCTCGTGGAAAAAAGCCGGCCCGAGCGACCGTACTTCTCGCAATGGGGCTGAAGCCACGGGTCGGGATCATCGGCGCGGGTGCCGGCGGCATCGCGATGGGAATCCAGCTGGCCGACGGTGGATACGACTTCACGATCTTCGATCGCACCGACGGATTCGGCGGGACCTGGCGGCACAACACCTTCCCGGGCGCGGCCTGCGACGTCCCGTCGCACCTGTATTCGTATTCCTTTGCGCCCAACCCGAAGTGGAGCAAGACCTACGCGAACCAGCCCGAGATCCTGGCCTACCTCGAGAGGGTCGCCGCCGGGCGCGGGCTGGGTCAACACCTGCGGCCCAACACCGCGATCACCACGGTGCGCTGGTCGGACGCCCGCAGGTGCTGGACGCTGAGCACCGAGGGGGGCTCCGAGCACGACTTCGATGTCGTGGTGAGCGCGGTCGGGATGCTCGACGTGCCCCACATTCCGGACATTCCGGGGGCGCAGCGGTTTCGCGGTCGCCAGTTCCATTCGGCGCGTTGGGATCACAGCAAGTCGACGGCGGGGGAGCGGGTCGCGTCGATCGGCACCGGCGCCAGCGCGGTGCAATACGTGCCCGCGATCGCGCGAAAGACCGCGCATCTGACGGTGTTTCAGCGGACCCCGATCTGGATCGCGCCCCGGTTCGACTTTCCGTTCACCCCAGAACAGCACGAGCTGTTCGAACGCAACCCGGCCGAGGCGCAGAAGCTGCGCGACGAGGCCTTCGATGCCTACGAGTCGTCCAGCTTCGACGTCGACGCCGCGCAGACCCGCGAAGCCACCGAGCTGGCCCGCAGCTACCTCGCGCGCAAGGTGGCCGACCCGGAGTTGCGCGCAAAGCTGACGCCGGACTATCCCGCCGGCTGCAAGCGGCCGCTGATGTCGCGCGACTGGTACCCCACGTTCGCGTTGCCCAACGTCAGCCTGGAGACGACCGCCATCGCCGAGCTGACCGGGCGGGGGGTGCGCACCGTCGACGGCGTCGAACACCGCGTCGACACCGTCGTCTACGGCACGGGATTCAAAGCCGCCGACTATCTCGCGAGCATCGACGTGTACGGGACCGGCGGCCGTCACCTGCGCGACGAATGGACCGGGGCGCGGAGGCCTACCTCGGCACGCTGATAGCCGGGTATCCGAATTTCTTCACCCTGTACGGCCCGAATACCAACGGCGTCAACTCGATCCTGTACATCCACGAGGCGCAGACGACGTTCATTCGCCACATCCTCGACGTGATGGGCGCCCGGGGTGCGCGCACCATCGAGGTGAGGTCCGAGGCGCAGCGACGCTACAACGACGAGATTCAGGCCGCCATGACAGGCAAGGTCTGGCTCGCCTGCACGAACTACTTCCGGCACCCCAGCGGCAAGGTCGTCACCCAGCTGCCGTACAGCGGCCGGGCGTTCTTCGAACGCACCCGCGCGCTGGTCGACGGCGACTACGACTTGGGTGGTTAGAGCCCGTCGCCGACCTCCGCCGCCGCTCGCGAGACTCGGCGACCGGCTTGTCCACGCGCAAGCGCGCCCGGACCCGACCGCGCAACCCGCGCTCGCTTCGGTGCCGGCCGCGCGCCCCCGTGCCGGCCGGCCGCAAGGCGGTTCGCTCCGGTGATCGCGGTTGAGATCGCGGCGAGCCGCGGCGCCTCGGCCGCTTGACCCGTTCTCCGGCCTTGATCGGGGCGCTCAGCGCCATCTCGAGTTTCTGTCGCGCGAAGGCCGCGGCCCGCTTCGACGGCTTCTTCGTCGGCACGGCCACACCCTACGCGCAGCTGGTTACTGCACCCAGAAGTTGTCGTGACGGATGAACCACTCCCGGCGTTCGTCGACTTTCTATTATTTGCAATGGGAACACCTATCGAGCGTTCGCGAATCTACGCCTGGTGAAGGATTTAATGGAGGAACTGCGGGAGAAGAAAGATGGGATCCCGGCCAGTGTGTGGTCACGGAAGTCTTTGACACTAAAAAAGCGTGGATCTGCTTCTCGACGGGAAAAAATCAAACGGCTGAGCTGCACGCGTCTGCTCCGCTGGCTCCCGGCGCCGATCCACTGGGGGTTCTTACGGCAATTGCAGGGCAGGCGAATCTGGTTGTATCTGTCCGCCGATCGTGATGCCGCGGGGTACTCGACGACGCTGCCAAACGGGGGCACCCCCCTTTTCAGCGCACTTCAATTCCGCCGTGACTGGTACAACCCGTTCCACTCGCGGCCGCGCTATATGAAGGGCGGCGACACAGCCTTCGAGGAGCCGATTTTCGGCGAAGAGTGAGGACCTGACGCGCAGCATCTTTGGAGCCTTATCAGCACCAATCGGCGACTTGGTCTGCGACTGAAAGTCGCCTGAAGACCGTGGCGCACGCTCTTAGCGTGCAGCGTCCCGACTCTTCGGGACGCTCGTTCTGGGGGACGGCGAAAAATGTCTCAGCTGAATGCCGGGACGGCAGCCTGAAAGGCTGCGCCACATCGATGCACAACCCAACCATGAGACCTACTGGAAACGCATGAAAGGCGGAGGGTTTAGCCCTGGAAGTGGATACTAAACAGGTCTGTACTCCGGAAATGGCGCGCGGCTTCGATTGAGGACTCCAGATCATGGCGCCATCATGGCCAGCGCCGTTGTCGCCCAAACTGGCAGCGACCGAAATCCACTCGTTGTGTCGATGCGGAAAATCGCTTTCGAAAGAAGGCTGCAGCGGTATCACGCGGCTGCGCACGTACCAGGAGCCATCGGCAAGCTGGGTCTTCAAGAAGAAACTGGCTGGCGCGCCGGCAAACCGGATCCGAGGGTTTGCGGCCGCCGCCTTCCTGGAGCGCGAAGAGCGCCTGGCCGGTGGCATAGGCATCGCTGGCAAGCGTCGGAGTCTGCGTCCATCCGCCATCGGGCTGCTGCTCCGCGATCAAGGCATCCGCGGCCGACAGAATCGCGTCCTTCCCCGCTTCCGCCCCACCTCAGGCCGAGCAGCCGGAAGGCCCAATCCTGCGTGTCGTGCGGCTGGGCTTTCTCCAGCCACGCGGCCGCCTCCTGTACCGACTGTATCGCCGCCCGTTGCGACTTGATTCCGTAAATCTGCAATGCGCGTAGCGAGATGGCAGTTATCTGGATCTCACTCGACTCTATCGGCGGGCGGCTGGCGAGCGGCAGCCAGTGCCCATCGGATAGCTGCTGGTTCTTCACGAAGTACGCCATGGCGTCCGTCGCCGGATCGGCAGCATAGTTTTCCGCGGCCAGCCCGAGCAGGATACTGCTGACCGTGTCCGCGTCTCCCGGTATCCCCACCGCCTGCAGCGCGCGCTCGCGCCACGAATCGATATAGTTGCCGATGGTCTTCACCTTCTGGCGCGCACTCTCCTCATCCACGCGCATTCCGTGCTTGCGCGCGGCTCCTACGGCTAGGGCGGTGAGCGTATCGTTATGGCATGACACGCAGCCGGCTTTTCGCAAGAAGGTGGAGTCACTGCGCTGCAGGAGTGGAATGCTTCGCTCCACCGCGTCGCGGATCGACGCGGCCGGCTTCGCTTCAGCGGCAGGGGACGGGACATCGTTCCCGGTTTGGCGCCCGATTTCAGCAGCAGATCTACCACGGGCGTCTGCCCCTGGCACCGCGCGAAATCCAAGGCCGTCCGGCCGTCCGGCGCTTTGTCATTCACATCGGCGCCCTTATCGATCAGTGCACGAATGCTGTCCAGCGGGAAGGCCTCCGAGGCCGCATTGACCATCAGCAGGCTCAGGCCGTCCGGTCCCTTAGCCTTTGGATCAACGCCGCGTTCCAAAAGCGCCTTTGCGGCGAATCCCGGGCCTAGCGGAGGAGACACGAAGAACGATGCCGGTGTCAGCACGTTTGCCCTGCGCCGCCGACCAGTTCCTTCACGCATTGGACGCAGACCAGCCCGCAACGTGAGCGCAAGAGCGAGAACGCCCGCGCCTTGCCGGTCCGCACCATGCTCCAGCAGCAGGCGGAAAACCGATTTATCGCCGGCGTACATCGCCTCGCTCAAAGGCGTGACTGCGCCCAGCAGGCCGCCGGCCTTCGCTGACGGATTTGCGCCGTGTTCCAACAGCAGCTTTACCACATCCTTCGCGCCCTGCTTCGGGCAGCGATCAACAGCGGCGTCCGCCCGTCTTCGGAGCGGGCATCTCAATCGGCGCCGCGCGCCACCAGCAGGCGGTTTTTTCCAGGTCGGTTACGGCCCACATGAGCGCCGTTGCGCCCGCGTCGTTCCGTGCGTTGGGATCCCCGCCGCGCTGCAGCACCGACCGCACCGCATCCACGTCACCGTACAGGACAGCATACATCAGCGGAGTCGATCCGCCGGGTTCCTTGCCCTTGATGGCTTTCTGATCCTCCTTGAGGAGCTTCTGGAAAGCCTGCCGGTCGCCGTCGCGGAGTGTGAGCATCAGCCGCGTCGC
>CAVPFT010000014.1:0-30427 GCA_963703795.1 uncultured Actinomycetota bacterium
CTCAGCGAGGAGCTGGAGGTCCCACTGCGCGAGCGCAACGCGCTGCTGCTGGCCGGCGGGTACGCCCCCGCATACCCCGAACATTCGCTGGACGAGCCGGAACTGGCCAGCGTCCGCGCCGCGCTGCGCCAGATTCTCGCCGGGCATGAGCCGTACCCGGCGCTGGTCATCAACCGATGGTGGGAAATGCTCGACGGCAATGCCGCCGTTGCGGTGCTCATCGAAGGCTGCGCGCCGGAACTGCTGGTGCCGCCGGTGAATGCGCTGCGGGCGTCGCTGCACCCCGACGGCATGGCGCCGCGCATCGGGAACCTGCCGCAATGGCGCGCGCATATCCTCGAACGGCTGGCGCGACAGGTGCACAACACGCGAGATCCCCGGCTCGCCGAGCTGCACGCCGAGTTGCTGGGCTACCCCGGAGGCATGGCCGAACGGCCGGCGCTCACCGATATCGCGGTGCCGCTGCGGGTCCGTCATGGCGGACGCGAATTGTCGTTTTTCAGCATGACCGCCGTCGTGGGCGCGCCGCGGGACATCACCGTCGCCGAAGTGGCGATCGAGTCGTTCTACCCGGCCGATGCCCAGACTTCTGATGCGCTGCACGCCATTCGACGCTCCCCTACCTGATCGAGCTGCCGCCGAGCTGCCGCGCCAGCCGGTCGGTGAACTCGCCGACCTTCGCGGGACTGTCCAGCACGAATAGCGCTGCGGTGGCGCGGTCACCATCCTCGTTGTGCCGCACCAGTATTGGGATGCCATCTTGGCGAACAGCATCGAACGCGTCCTCGTCGGTGATGTCGTCTCCGACATAGATCGGCATCAGGGGACCCCCGGATTGGGCTTCGCGTAGGTGATCGATCACCCAGCGCAGGGTTTTTCCCTTGTCCCAGTCCACATTCGGACGTAGCTCGACGACTTCGCGGCCGGTGGTCACCCGAAGGCCGTCGCGCTGTCCCACCGCGCGCACGGCCGCGGCCACCTCGTCAACGCGGTCTCGGGCGGCGTTGCGATAATGCACAGCAACGCCAAAACGCTTGTGCTCCACCCGAACTCCCGCAATCGACCCGAGCCGGTCGCGTAGCTCGTCGGCCGCCCGTTCGAGCACCGGTATCGCCGCGGCGGCGGCGTCGTTTTGGTGGTGTGTTCCGTCGGGTGCGGTCAGCTCGAAACCGTGGCTGCCGGCGTACCAGATGCCGGGCAGGCCCAGACGCTCAGTCACGTCGGCGAGGTCGCGGCCGGACAGCACCGCGACCGGACATTGGGCGGCCAACTCTTGCAGCGCCCCGACCGCGCCGGCGACGGGACGGGCCGCGTCCGGATCGTCGACGATGTCGGACAGCGTGCCGTCGAAATCGAAGAACACTGCCGGGCGCCGGGCGGTCAGGCCCGCGGCCAAACCGAGGGCCTGCAACGCGTCGGGCAACTGCGACATCCGACGGTCCCCGGTTCGCACGGTGACCTCGCTTAGGTCGGCGACCACCGTGTCGGCTCCCAAGCGCCACAGTGTGTCGCGGTCCCCCGCGCGATCTTGCCCCGTCACCAAGCCGATGACCAATGCGAATCCACCGTCGCGCCCGGCCCGGACACCCGCCGCGTCGTTCGCGACGACGACCGATCGGCCCGGCCGCGCCGCCAGGCGATTGGCCGCCGCGCTCAGGGTGTCGCGGAGGTCGCCGCTCGATGAGAAGACGCCGGTGCGGATGCCGACTTCGCGCAGTTGCCGGAGCAGCGCCGGCGCGGGGTCCAACGCGGTGTCGGACAGCACCACGTCATGGCGGCGCGGGTCGATGGTGACCGGCCCCAACTTGCGCACGACCAACCTTCTCACGGCGCCGGCCGCCTTCGGGGCAGGGTCAGTGACGGGCCGGTCTCGGCGCGGCTGGCCGCGGTCGTTGCCCGTTGCCCGGAAATGCGCGAGCCGCGCGCTTGCGCCGGTGGTCCTTGTTGAACAGCAACACGGAGTCTTGGCTGAGGGCCACCAGCCGTGCCATGCCGGATTCGATCCCGGCCGTCAGCTGCTTGACGTCGGCGGCGGCGTCGTATTCGGCGGTGATGCCGAAGACGACCTCATCGCCGTAACTGAGCACCGCGACACCGCTGCTCAGCCGCTCGGCGGTCGGGGGGATCGGCAGCAAGCGCTCCATCTTCTGGCCCATCAACCGCAGCTGGTGGCGGGGGCCGGGCGCGTTGGTCGCCAGCGTCACAATGCCACGGCGCGGGAGCCGTGCCAGCAGCTGTATTACATTGTCGCGCAAGATTTTTGGCAGACAATTCATCCACAACTCAACGAGGCCGGCGGATTGCGGCGCGTCGGCGTGCTTGGCCTTCCACCGGTTGTGCACGGTCCGCAATCGCTGGACCGGATCGTCATGCTCGACGGGCAGGTACGGCAGCATGGCCGAACGCACCGTCATCGGCATCAGGGCGCGCAGTGAATTCTCGCGGGGCTCTTCACCGCGGCGCAGCAGGACCGTCCGGAAGCCTTCCGTGATGGCCGCGAGCGCAACATCGTTGACGGTCACACCGAATTTGCGGCACACGCTGTCGACGTCCGCAATCGGGACTCGCACGGTGCCGTACCGCCGCATGGTGGTGACCGGGTGCATCGAGGGCCGCGCCGCGGGCCACACGGTCCCGACCAGGGTGTCGGTGACGGTGCCGGCCAGCGCGGTGGCGCGCCCCAGGGCGTCGGCCCAGCCGCGCTTCTCGGCCTGCGGTGGCGAAACCGGTTTGTCGCCAACATGGTTGGCGAATGTGTCGGTGCCGACGTCGTCGCAGAGCCGGGTGAGCACGTGGGCGGCCGAGTTGCCGTCGGTCAGGCAGTGGTGGGTCTTCATCAAGATTGCCCACCGGTTGCCCTTCAGGCCCTCGATGATCCAGCACTCCCACGGTGGCCGGTCCGGGTCGAGGGGACGTTCCAGAGCGTGGGCGATGGCCCGGGACAGTTCGGCATCGTCGCCCGGGCGCGCAATCGCGACCCGGCGCACATGACGGGTGAGGTCGAATTCCCGGCAGTCGATCCACTCGAGCGTCTGCGTCCGCAGCAACTGCGTGTATCGCGGAATCGACTGAATCCGTTCGACCAGCAACCTATTCAGCAGTTCGTAATCGGGGATGTCGCCATCGACGATGGCGACGGCGCCGACCGCCAGGCTCGCGTGCTGATCCGGATCCGCGGCCTTGAGAAAGGCCGTATCCAGTGTCTTCACTTGCGCCATGCTCGGTTCCCGCCGTCGATTACACGCTTGTACCAGTATCTGCGCGGCGCCCCCGGGACGGTAGGCCCACAACGTTAAGAACGTGTTCGGAAGTTGAAGATGTGTTTAACAACCCGGCTCAATCGAACATACATTCGAGTACACTGCGGGATGTGGGCTGGTTCAACGGGCCGCCGAGCTGGGCGGAAATGGAGCGGGTGCTCGACGGGAAGCCGCGCCATGCCGGCGCACCGGTGGCAGCGGCACCGGCCGATGACGCTCCGGTGTCGCATAAGCGGGGGGCGTACCTGCCACCGGACGACACCCGGTTGGCCCGCTCGTCCGTCGCTGATGCCGTTGCGTATGCCGAGTTGCATGCGCATTCGGCGTTCAGCTTTCTCGACGGGGCCAGCACGCCGGAGGAGCTGGTCGAGGAGGCGGCCCGGCTGGGTTTGCGCGCCCTGGCTCTGACCGACCACGACGGCCTGTACGGGGCGGTGCGGTTCGCCGAAGCGGCCACGGAACTCGACGTGCGTACCGTGTTCGGCGCCGAACTGTCGTTGGGATCCGGTGCCCGCACCGAGCGGCCCGATCCGCCCGGCCCGCACCTGCTGGTGCTGGCCCGCGGCCCGGAAGGTTACCGACGGTTGTCGCGGCAGCTGGCCGCGGCGCACCTGGCCGGCGGGGAGAAGGGCAAGCCTCGCTACGACATCGACGCGCTGACCGAGGCCGCCGCCGGGCACTGGCACATCCTGACCGGGTGCCGTAAAGGCAGTGTGCCCCTGGCACTTTCCGACGGCGGTCCGGACGCGGCGGAGCGGGCGTTGGCCGATTTGGTGGACCGGTTCTCCGCCGACCGGGTCAGCATCGAGTTGACCCATCACGGTCATCCGCTCGACGACGAACGCAACGCGGCGCTGGCCGGCCTGGCGCCGCGCTTCGGCGTCGGCGTCATCGCCACCACCGGGGCGCATTTCGCCCATCCGTCGCGTGGCCGGCTGGCCATGGCGATGGGCGCCATCCGGGCCCGCCAGTCCCTGGATTCCGCTGCCGGGTGGCTGGCCCCGCTGGGTGGCTCGCACCTGCGGTCCGGCGAGGAGATGGCCCGGCTGTTCGCGCATGGGCCCCTTGGGGGCCCTGAGGTCGTGACCGCCGCCGCCGAGCTCGGCGAGCAGTGCGCGTTCGGGCTGGCGCTCATCGCACCGCAGCTCCCGCCGTTCGACGTGCCCGACGGGCACACCGAGGACAGCTGGTTACGGCAGTTGGTGATGGCCGGAGCGCGCGACCGCTACGGACCGGCCGAGAGCGCGCCGCGCGCATACTCCCAGATCGAGCATGAGCTGAAAGTGATTGCACAGCTCAAGTTTCCGGGCTACTTCCTGGTGGTACACGATATCGCCCGGTTCTGCCGGTGCAACAACATCCTGTGCCAGGGCAGGGGATCGGCGGCCAATTCCGCGGTCTGTTACGCCCTCGGCGTCACCGCGGTCGACCCGGTGGCCAACGAGCTGTTGTTCGAGCGCTTCTTGTCGCCGGCCCGCGACGGGCCGCCCGACATCGACATGGACATCGAGTCGGACCAGCGCGAGCAGGTCATCCAGTACGTCTACGACAAATACGGCCGCGACTACGCCGCCCAGGTCGCCAACGTCATCACCTACCGGGGGCGGATCGCGGTGCGCGACATGGCCCGCGCCCTGGGCTTCTCGCAGGGGCAGCAGGACGCGTGGAGCAAGCAGATCGGCCACTGGCACGGGCTCGCCCCAGACTCGAACGGACAGGCGGCTGATATCGAGGGCATTCCCGAGCAGGTGATCGACCTCGCGACCCAAATCCGGAACCTGCCGCGGCACATGGGCATCCATTCCGGCGGGATGGTGATCTGCGACCGCCCGATCGCCGACGTGTGCCCGGTGGAGTGGGCGCGCATGGAGAATCGCAGCGTCCTGCAATGGGACAAAGACGACTGTGCGGCAATCGGTTTGGTGAAGTTCGACCTGCTCGGGCTGGGAATGCTCTCGGCGCTGCACTATGCCATCGACCTGGTGGTCGAGCACAAGGGGATCGGGGTGGATCTGGCCAGGCTCGACCTCTCCGAACCTGCGGTCTACGAGATGTTGGCGCGCGCCGATTCCGTCGGCGTGTTCCAGGTGGAGTCGCGAGCGCAGATGGCCACGTTGCCGAGACTCAAGCCGCGGAACTTCTACGACCTGGTGGTGGAGGTTGCGCTGATCCGGCCCGGACCCATCCAGGGCGGGTCGGTGCACCCCTACATCCGGCGGCGCAACGGCATCGACCCGGTCGTCTACGACCACCCGTCGATGGAACCGGCCTTGCGAAAAACGCTGGGAGTGCCGCTCTTTCAGGAACAGCTGATGCAGCTCGCGGTCGACTGCGCCGGCTTTTCCGCCGCCGAGGCCGACCAGCTGCGGCGCGCCATGGGCTCCAAGCGGTCGACCGAACGCATGCGACGGCTGCGCGGCCGGTTCTACGACGGCATGCGCGCTCTGCACGGCGCCACCGACGAGGTGATCGACCGGACCTACGAAAAGTTGGAGGCATTCGCCAATTTCGGCTTCCCCGAAAGCCATGCGCTGTCCTTCGCATCACTGGTGTTCTACTCGTCGTGGTTCAAGCTGCATCACCCGGCGGCGTTCTGCGCGGCGCTGCTACGCGCCCAGCCGATGGGTTTCTATTCACCCCAGTCGCTGGTGGCCGATGCGCGCAGGCACGGCGTGACGGTGCACGGCCCGGACGTCAACGCCAGCCTGGCGCACGCCACTCTCGAGAACGCTGGAATCCAGGTCCGTCTGGGGTTGGGCGCCGTTCGCCATATCGGCGACGATTTCGCCGAGCAGCTCGTCGAGGAGCGAAAAGCCAATGGCCCGTTCGCTTCTCTGCTGGACCTGACATCCCGAGTGAAGCTTTCGGTGCCGCAGACCGAGTCGCTGGCCACGGCCGGGGCGCTGGGCTTTTTCGGCATGTCCCGGCGGGAGGCGTTGTGGGCGGCCGGGGCGGCCGCCACCCAGCGTCCGGATCGGCTGCCCGGTGTGGGATCGTCTTCGCACATCCCGTCGTTGCCGGGGATGAGTGAGCTGGAGTTGGCCGCCGCCGACGTGTGGGCCACCGGCATTTCCCCGGACAGCTATCCGACGCAGTTCCTGCGGGAAAACCTGGACGCGATGGGCGTGGTGCCCGCCGACGCGCTGCTAAGCGTGCCCGACGGCGACCGGGTTCTGATCGCCGGTGCGGTGACGCATCGGCAACGGCCCGGGACGGCCCGGGGGGTGACGTTTCTCAACCTCGAGGACGAGACCGGGATGGTCAACGTGCTCTGCACGCCGGGGGTGTGGGCGCGGCATCGCAAGCTGGCCAACTCGGCGCCGGCGCTGCTTGTCCGCGGGCAGGTCCAAAACGCCAGCGGCGCGGTCACCGTCGTCGCCGAGCGGTTGGGCCGCATCACCCTGGCGGTGGGGTCGAGGTCGCGTGACTTCCGCTGACACCCGGCGCGAAGGCGCGCGGAATGCCGCTAATTACCGGCGTGTCGCGGGCAAACGCGCACGCTCGGCGGGAGGCGATAACCTCCACACATGACCCTCAACCTGTCCGTCGACGAAGTGCTCACCACCACCCGCTCGGTCCGCAAACGCCTCGATTTCGACAAGCCCGTCTCGCGCGAGTTGCTGATGGAATGCCTCGAGCTTGCGTTGCAGGCGCCCACCGGTTCCAACTCGCAGGGCTGGCAATGGGTCTTCGTCGAGGACGCGGAAAAGAAGAAGGCGATCGGCGACATCTACTTGGCCAACGCTCGGCCGTACCTCAGCTCGCCGTCAGCCGGATACCCCGAGG
This sequence comes from uncultured Actinomycetota bacterium, assembly GCA_963703795.1. GTDB lineage: Bacteria > Actinomycetota > Actinomycetes > Mycobacteriales > Mycobacteriaceae > Mycobacterium. Next base: position 7,047 of record CAVPFT010000014.1, read on the forward strand.
GCGACACCCGCGGCGAGCGCATGGACAAGGTCAGGGATTCCGCGACCTATCTCGCCGAGCACATGCACGAGGCGCCGGTCCTGATGATCCCCTGCATCTTCGGTCGGGAAGACAAGCAGCCGTTGGGCGGCGTGTCGTTCTGGGCGTCGCTGTTCCCGGCGGTCTGGAGCTTCTGTCTGGCGTTGCGCTCCCGCGGACTGGGCTCCTGCTGGACGACGCTGCACCTGCTCGGTGCCGGCGAAAAACAGGCGGCCGAGGTGCTGGGCATCCCCTACGACAAGTACAGCCAGGCCGGGCTGTTCCCGATCGCGTACACGAAGGGCACCGACTTCCGGCCGGCCAAGCGGCTACCCGCCGAGCAGCTCACGCACTGGAACGGCTGGTAGCCGTGGCGATCGCGAGGGCGGCGCAGCCGGGCGAAGCGGGTCGCCACCATCAGAGCTAGACCGCCCCGGTGTAGCCGTGCTGGCGCCAGGCCTCGTAGACGGCGATCGCCGCCGCATTGGCCAGGTTCAGGGAGCGCCGACCCGCGAGCATGGGGATGCGCACCTGCCGGGTGATGTTCGCGTCGGCCAGCGTCGCCGCGTCCAGCCCGTCGGGTTCCGGCCCGAACATCAATACATCGCCGGCCCGATAGTCGATGTCGGCAAACGACATCGTTGCGTGCGCGGTGAAGGCGAACACGCGCGCCGGCAACAGTGCATCCCACGCGGCCCGAAGCGACGCATGGACGGTTACCGATGCCAGGTCGTGATAGTCCAGGCCGGCCCGCCGGAGTTTGGGTTCGGACAGGTCGAAACCCAGCGGCTCGACGAGATGCAATTCAGCGCCGGTGGCGGCCGCCGTCCGGATGGCGTTGCCCGTGTTGGGCGCGATGCGCGGGGAGTAGAACAGCAGCCGGAACATCTGCCGATCATGACAAACCCGCGCGACGCACGTTTGCCACAGTTACGGACCGGTGTAGGCGCCCAATTGGCGGGCTCCGCCCACTCAGTACCACACTGAGTACCAATTGTGGAGACCTGGGCCGCGGGCTGTCATACTTCTCGGATTGCCAGCAATTTTCGCTTGCGCCCTTTTGCGCGGGCCGGGCGGGATAAAGGCGCAAATAAAGCAGGAAGTTTCATGAGCCTCTCGTTTCTTCGAGCGCTGAGAATCAGCGCAGCGGCCCGTCGCGCGGCCGCGAGCACGTGACCGTGTTGACCCGCCCGACCGACGCGGTCGAGGGGGCTCCACCCACGTCCGCGCAGGCCCCCGATGCCGGGGCGGCGCCGGCCAAACGCCCGCCGGCCTGGTCGGTGAGTAACTGGCCGGTCCGCTACAAAGTCTTGGCGATTGTGCTGGTACCGCTGGTTTTGGCGACGGCTTTCGCCGCGTTGCGCGTCAAGGATGCGATGGCCAACTCCGGCAACCTCAGGCTGGCCGCCGCCCGCGCCGACGTGGTGCCGGCGATCACCAAATACATGTCGGCGTTGGATGTCGCGCTGCTGGCGGACTCCACCGGTCGCGACGTCGACGGGGCCAAGCAGAACTACGAGGCGCGCAAGTACGAGCTGCAGACGCGACTGGCCGACACCGACGTGACCCCCGACGTTCGATCGGCGGTGAGCACACTGCTTAACGGCGGCCAGGGGCTGCTGGACAAGGTCGCGGACAACAGCATCGGTTTGCGGGACCGGGTCACCACCTACGCCCCGATCCTGTTGACCGCCGAGGACGTCATCAACGCCTCGGTGCGCGTCGACAACGAGCGGATCCGCGCCGAGGCGCAGGGCTTGAGTCGCGCCGTCGGCGCTCGCGGGCAGATGACCATGCAGGAAATCATGGTGACCCGCGGCGCTGACCTTCCCGAGGCGCAACTGCGGACCTCGATGATGACCCTGGCCGGCACCGAACCGTCGACCCTGTTCGGGATGAGCGAAGTGCTCGGTGCCGGGTCGCCCGAAGCCAAGACGCTGCAGCAGCAGATGGTCACCCGAATGGCGATCATGTCCGATCCGACCATGCCGCTGGTCGACAATCCCGCGCTGCTGCACTCCATTCAGACCACCGACGGCATCGCCGAGCAGGTCATCGCCGACGCCGGCGCGTCGGTGACGAAGTCGGTGCATGCCGAGGCCGCCGATCGGCGCGATGCCGCGATCCTCGACACCGCCCTGGTGCTGGCCGCCATCGTGATCGCGCTCATCATCGTGTTGCTGGTGGCGCGCGCGCTGGTGCGGCCGCTGCGCATCCTGCGCGACGGGGCGCTCCGGGTCGCCCACACCGACCTCGAGGAGGAGGTGGCCCGCGTCAAAGCCGGTGGCGCCGAACCGATTCCGCAGCCGCTGCCGGTGTACACGACCGAGGAAATCGGGCAGGTCGCCCATGCGGTCGACGAACTGCACACGCAGGCGCTGCTGCTGGCCGGTGACGAGGCGCGGTTGCGATTGCTGGTCAACGACATGTTCGAAACCATGTCGCGGCGCAACCGTTCATTGGTCGACCAGCAGCTGGCGCTGATCGACCGGCTGGAGCGCAACGAGGAAGATCCCGAACGCCTCGACAAACTATTCCGGCTGGATCACCTGGCGGCCCGGCTGCGCCGCAACAGCGCCAACCTGCTGGTGCTGGCCGGCGCACAGCTCGCGCGTGATCAGCGCGAGCCGGTGCCGCTGTCGACGGTGATCAACGCCGCGGTGTCCGAGGTTGAGGACTACCGCCGGGTCGAGATCACCCGCCTGCCTGACCGCGCGCTGATCGGCGCGGCCGCGGGCGCCGTTATTCATCTGTTCGCGGAACTGATCGACAACGCCCTGCGCTATTCGCCTCCGACGACGTCCGCGCAGATCTCCGCGGCCGGTGGCGGCGACGGCGGGCTGATGCTACGCATCTCCGACTCGGGCCTGGGCATGAACGACGCCGATCGGCGCATGGCCAACACGCGGCTGCAGGCGGGCGGCGAGGTGACCCCCGACAACGCCCGCCACATGGGTCTTTACGTGGTGGGTCGGATCGCCGCCCGGCACGGCATCCGGGTGGGGCTGCGGGGCCCGGCGGCCAACGAAGCGGGTTCCGGGACCACCGCGGAGATCTACCTGCCGCCAACGCTGTTCGAGGGGTCTGGTGCAGGCCCGGCGGCGGCTCGGACGGCCGAGCCGCGACGCGGTCGGGGAGGGGCGGTTTCGTCGCCGAGTGCCAAACACGCCAGCGCGATGGAGGACGCCGCGCGGTACCCCGCGGCTCTGGAGCCGACACACCAGAACGGTTCCGAGAACGGTTCCGAGGTGTCCGGACCTTCGGTCACCTTGTTGCCGCGCCGCAGCCCCGGCACCAGCGGCATCACCGACGTTCCCGCCTCGCCCGCCGAGCAGCTGCCCCGGCGAAACCGGCGCGAGCTCGCCACTCCCTGGTGGGAGAACGGGCAAGCGCCAACACAAACGCCGCCGAAGCAATCGCCGGAGCCGACCGAAGCGCCGAGCCAAACCCCGGCCCAAACCACGGCTGCGTCGGGCACGTCGGCGTTCTTCGGTGCGCGACCGAAAACCGCGGCCGAGCCCGCGGGCCCACCGGCCGGCGCGTCGATCTCGCCACGCCCGGCCGTTCCTAAAGGCCCGACGGCTCCCTCGGCCCCGGCCGATGACGACGTCATCTACCGGCGGATGCTCTCGGAGATGCTGGGCGATCCGCACGACCTGGTGGACAGCCCAGACCTGGATTGGCAGTCGGTGTGGGACCGCGGCTGGTCGCTGGCGGCCGCGGCCGAGGACAAGCCCGTCGAGTTGCGGACCGCCAAGCACGGGCTGCCGGTCCGCGAACCGGGCGCCCGCTTGGTGCCCGGCGCGGCCAACGGCACTGACCTCGACGAACTGGACGGCGAACTGGGCGCGGGCGACGAGGGCCCGGCCGACAAAGGGCAGGGATCCCTCGTCGGGTCCAATGGCGGATCACCTTCCGGCCGGCCGCCGCAGCACGCGGCCGTGGCGCGCGACCCCGAGTCGGTTCGCGCGTCGTTCAGCAACCATTTTGGTGGCGTGCGCACCGCGCGGTCGCACGCCCGCCACACGAGTGAAGGATCCGATCAGGAATGACGTCGCCCGGCAACCCGCTGGACTGGCTGGTGACGAAGTTCGCCCGCGAGGTGCCCGGGGTGGCGCACGCGTTGCTGGTATCCGTCGACGGGCTGCCCGTCGCCGCCAGCGAGCATCTCCCGCGCGAGCGGGCCGATCAGTTGGCCGCGGTCGCCTCGGGGCTGGCCAGCCTCGCGACCGGCGCCGCGCAGCTGTTCGACGGCGGCCAGGTGCTGCAGTCCGTGGTCGAGATGCAGAACGGGTACCTGTTGTTGATGCGTGTCGGCGATGGCTCGCATCTGGTCACGCTGGCCGTCCCGTCCTGCGATATCGGTCAGATTGGCTACGAGATGGCCATCCTCGTCGAACGGGTGGGCGGCGTGGTGCAGTCCACCCGCCGGTCAGCCGCGCACTAGTCGTGAGCCCCGATGGACAGACGCGAGCCCGGGCCACCCTCACCTGAGGGCAACCTGGTCCGTCCGTACACCCTGACCGCCGGGCGGACCGCGACCAACGTCGACCTTCCCCTGGAAGCGCCGATACAGACGTTGCGGGCGGGCCTGGCTCACCGATGGCCACCCAACGATGCGAGAGGCAAGATCATCCAACTGTGTGCGAACAGCCCGTCCGTCGCGGAAATATCCGCCCGGCTGAATTTGCCGCTCGGTGTCGCGCGCGTCCTGGTCGGCGATCTGGTGCTGTCCGGTTACCTTCGGGTGCATAGAACCTTGACCGAGCGTTCCACCCGCGATGAGCGCCACGAACTAATAGGAAGGACCCTGCGTGGCCTTAAAGCACTCTGACGCACGGCCCTCTGGCGGCGGAGCGCACGCTTCGACGAAGATCGTCATCGCGGGCGGGTTCGGCGTCGGCAAGACCACGTTCGTCGGGGCGGTCTCGGAAATCATGCCGTTGCGCACCGAGGCGATGCTCACCGACGCCTCGGCCGGCGTCGACGCGCTCGCGGCCACCCCGGACAAGCGGACCACCACGGTCGCGATGGACTTCGGCCGGATCACCCTGGACGAGGACCTGGTGCTCTACCTGTTCGGTACCCCGGGCCAGCGCCGGTTCTGGTTCATGTGGGACGACCTGGTGCGGGGCGCCATCGGCGCGATCGTCCTGGTGGACTGCCGGCGCCTCCAGGACAGCTTTGCCGCGGTCGACTTCTTCGAGCACCGCAAGCTGCCGTTTCTGATCGCGGTCAACGAGTTCGACAACGCACCGCGCTATCCCGTGGCCGAGGTGCGCGAAGCGCTGACCCTGCCCCGACACATTCCGGTGGTCGCGATCGATGCCAGGGATCGCAGGTCGGCGACGGACGCGCTGATCGCGATCAGCGAATACGCACTGCACACCCTGACGAAGTCTCCGGTGGGCAGCTGACCGCTTTGAATCAGTGGGCGGATCAGTGGGCCGACCGCGAGTTTGCCGGCAGGGATTTTCGCGACGAAGACCTCAGCCGGTTGCGCACCGAGCGCGTCGTGTTCAGCGAATGCAATTTCAGCGGCGTCAACCTGGCCGAGTCGCAACACCGCGGATCGGCGTTTCGCAATTGCACTTTTGAGCGAACGTTGTTGTGGCACTCCGCTTTTGCGCAATGCAGCATGCTGGGCTCGGTGTTTGTGCAATGCCGGATGCGGCCGATGACGTTCGACGAAGTGGACTTCACGCTCGCGGTGCTCGGCGGCAACGACCTCCGCGGCGTGGACTTGGGCGGCTGCCGGCTGAGGGAGACCGGCCTGGTGGAGGCCGACCTGCGCAAGGCCGTGTTGCGCGGCGCCGACCTCCGTGGCGCCCGGACCATCGGCACCCGGCTCGAGGACGCCGATCTGCGCGGCGCGACCGTGGACCCGTCAATATGGAGCACCGCGTCGCTGTCGGGGGCCCGCGTCGACGTCAGCCAGGCCATGGACTTCGCGCTGGCGCACGGGCTTCGTCTGGATGGATGAGGGGCTTGGACGCCGGGAGCTCCTCGAGGGTTAGCGCTTCAGCCGGATGCGCCACCACACGACGGCGGCATAGGTCGCCGACAGCGCGGCGAGCATGTACATGTCGAGCAGCCACACGCCGGGCGTGTGCGACCAGTGGCCGTCCTTGGGAAGGAGCGAACCGGGCACCAACGCCCGAAGGTTGACCGTGGCCGCCGACGCCGCATAACCCCAGCGCGACGGCACCGCCCAGGACAGTTGGTCGAGGGGGATCCGGTCGGTCACCGGGATCAGGCCACCGGCGAGCACCAACTGCAGCATGAGGGACACCACCAGCAGCGGCATGATCTGCTCGTGGGAGCGGGCGAGCGACGACAGCACCAGCCCGAGGACCGCCGAGGCCATACACGTCGCGGCGACGGTGACGAACAGCTCGAAGCTGGGGTTACCGAGCAGCGCCGCCGGCTGAGTGGGCGCCCCCTTGCCCATCAGCACGATGCTCGTCACGATCGCCGCCTGCGCGATCGCGAACCCGCAGAAGACCGTCAGCTTCGCGCCCAGGTAGGCCCCCGCGGACAGGCCCACGGCCTGTTCGCGCCGGAAAATGGCGCGCTCGCCGATGAGGTCGCGGATCGTCAGGGCGGTGCCCATGAAGACGGCCGCGATGGACATCAGGGTCAGGATCTGTGCGGATTCGTCGGGCGTTCCGCTCGTCGGTTCGGCAATGCCGAACCCGGTGTTGCCGGGGACGGTCAGCGACAGCGCGCCCATGATGAAAGGCAACAGCGCCAGGAACGCGAAGTAGGCGCGGTCGGAGACGACCAATCGCACCTGGCGGCGGGCGATCGTGGAGAACTGCTGGCGCAGGCTGGTCAGTGTCGGGGCACCGAGATCGGCGGGCGCCGCGTGCGCCGGCGGCGGGGGCATGTTCCGGGCCAGAAAGCGGCGATTGGCCTCGTCGGGGTCGGCGCCCACTTTCGCGAAAATCTGGGCCCAGTTGGTGGTTCCCATGACGCTACCGATCTGGCCGGGCGCGCCAAGGAAGGCCGTCTTGCCGCCCGGCGCCATCAGCAGCACCTGGTCGCAGATGTCGAGATAGGTCAGGGAGTGGGTGACCACCAGCACCACGCGACCGGCATCGGCCAGTTGCCGCAGCATCGTCATGACCTGCAGGTCCAGCGCCGGGTCCAGGCCCGAGGTCGGCTCGTCGAGGATCAGCAGCGACGGCCCGGTGAGCAGCTCGAGCGCCACCGACGCGCGTTTGCGCTGGCCGCCGGACAGCTTGTCGACCCGGGTGTCCGCGTGCTGGGTCAGCTCGAGTTCCTCGAGCACCTGGGTGATGACCTGTTCGCGGTCGGCCTTGCTGGTGTCGGGCGGCAGTCGCAGTTCGGCCGCATAGCCGAGCGCCTGGTTGACCGTCAGCTGGCGGTGCACGACGTCGTCCTGGGGGACCATCCCGATCCTGGTGCGCAACGACGCGTACTCGGTGTGGATGTCGTGGCCCTCGAAGGTGACCGAGCCGGCGGTGGGGATGGCGTACCCGGCGATCAGCCGCGACAGCGTGGTCTTGCCGGCGCCGGATCCGCCGATGATGGCGGTCAGCGTGCCGGGCCTGGCGGTCAGCGAGACCTTCTCCAGCAGGTTCTTCCCGTCGATGCTGAAGTCGACCTCGCGCACCTCGAGGCCGCCGGTGCGCGTCGCGACTTCCCGGCGGCGGACCAGGATGCCGCCGGTGAACACCAGGTCGACGTTGCCGATCGTGACCACGTCGCCCTCGGACAGCAGCGCGGATCCGACCCGGATCCCGTTGACGAATGTCCCGTTGATGCTGCTGCGCGTCGCGGATCTCGGCGCCCATCGGCGTCGGGGTCAGGAACGCGTGATGGCGCGACGCCAGCACATCGTGGATGACGATGTCGTTGTCGAGCGCGCGACCGATCCTGGCGGCGCCCGTGGCCGGACTGCCGCTGCGAGCGGATCTCGGGTCCGGGCCCTGGAGCTCGGGCTCGGTCGGGAACTGGGCCGACCTCGACGCGGTCACACCGACCGGGTGGGGATCGTGATCGCGCGGGCCTCGCGCGGGGCGGCGCGGCCGCGGGCCGGCGCGGGTGGCGGGGTCTGTCGGCGCGGCGCGGCGGGTTGGGCGCCGGGCCGCGGGCGGCGGACGCACCGGTAGCGGGCCGCTGGGCGGCACCATCGGCGGGACCGCTCTGTGCCGGCGGTAGCTGACCGACGGCGCCCTGGTGATGTCCGACTTCGAACGTGAGCCGCGGCCCATCGGGCTTGCCGATGTTGATGGTCTGGCCGTCCTGGATGTCGACGGCCGGCACCCGCTGGCCGTTCACGAAGACCCCGTTCGAGCGAATTGTTGTCGACCGCGATCCACCTGCCGTGATCGAAGCGCAGCAGCAGGTGAGCGCGGGCGATCAGCGGGTGCGCCACGCGCAGGTCGGCGCGCAGGTCGCTGCCGATCGACCACGTCGCGACCCGCCGCGAAGCTACGCTGCGATCGACCGGACCGAACCGTCAGCACGTGCGGCGGGTGACTCATTCAGCGCCGCTTGAGCCGGATCTTCCACCATACGATGCCGCTGTAGACCACGCACAACACCGCGAGCATCCCCATGTCGAACAGCCACGCGCTCGCCTTGTGGTCGAAGTGCTGGTCTTTCGGGTCGGTCGGGCCCAGGCATCAGTCGGTGGGTGTCGATCGTCGACGCCGACGCCGCGTAGCCCCACCGCGCCGGTGTGGCCCACGACAACTGGTCGAGCACGGTCCGGTCGGTCACCCAGATCATCCCGCCGGAGAACACCAGCTGCGACATGATGGCGATCACCAAGCATCGGCATGATCTGATCCTGCGATTTGGCGAGCGCCGACAGGGCCATGCCGAGAAGCGCCGAGGCCACACAGGTCGCGGCCACGTCGACGAACAGTTCGAGTCTGACGTTGCCCAAGACCACGGCACCCGAGATCGGCTGGCCCCAGCCGCCGACCGAGATGGCGGTGGCGACTCCGGCCTGCATGATCGCGAACGTGCTGAACACCGCGATCTTGGCGGCCAGGTAGGCGGCGGTCGACAGGCCGACGGCCTGTTCACGCTTGAAGATGGGTCGCTCGCCGACGAGGTCGCGGATGGTCAGCGCGGTACCCATGAATACGGCGCCCACGGTGAGCATGACCAGAATCTGGTCGGGCTGGTTGGGTGAGTTGCTCATCGGGTCGCCCATGCCGTATCCGGTCTTGCCGCGCACGGTGAGGGTCAGGATGCCGATGAGGAACGGCAACAGCGCCAGGAAAACCGTGTAGCCCCGGTCGGATATCACGAGCCGTATCTGGCGGCGCGCAACCGTGGAGAGCTGGCGGAGCACATTGGTGTGCACCGGTTCGCCCAGGTCGGCCGGCCGGCGATTCGGACGGCGGGGCCGGCGGCGGCCGGTTTTCGGCCAGGAAGCGGCGATTGGCCTCGTCGGGGTCGGCGCCCACCTTCGCGAAGATGTCGGCCCAGTTGGTGGTGCCCATGGCCGCGCCGATCTGGTCGGTCGGGCCCAGGTAAGCCGTCTTGCCACCGGGTGCCAGCAGCAGTATCTGATCGCAGACATCGAGGTAGGCCACCGAGTGCGTGACGACCAGCACCACGCGACCGGCGTCAGCCAGTTGCCGCAGCATCATCATCACCTGCCGGTCCAGCGCCGGGTCCAGACCCGACGTCGGCTCGTCGAGGATCAGCAGCGACGGCCCGGTGAGCAGCTCGAGCGCCACCGAGGCGCGCTTGCGCTGGCCGCCGGACAGCTTGTCGACGCGGGTGTCGGCGTGTTTGGTCAGCTCGAGTTCCTCGAGGACCTGCGCGACGACCTGTTGGCGGTCGGCTTTGCTGGTGTCGGGCGGCAGCCGGAGTTCGGCCGCGTAGCCCAGGGCCTGGTTGACCGTCAGCTGACGGTGCACCACGTCGTCCTGGGGGACCATCCCGACCCGGCTGCGCATGGACGCGTACTCGGTGTGGATGTTGTGGCCCTCAAACGTAACGGAACCCGAAGTGGGGCTGGTGTATCCGGCGATCAGCCGCGACAGCGTGGTCTTGCCGGCGCCGGACCCGCCGATGATCGCGGTCAGCGTCCCGGGGCGGGCGGTCAGCGAGATGTGGTCGAGCAGTTGCTTTCCGCCCTCGACCTCGAAGCCGACGGAGTTCACCTCCAGGCCGCCGGTGCGGGTCGCCGCTTCGGTGCGGCGGATCAGGTTGCCGCCGGTGAAGACGAGGTCGACGTTGCCGATCGTGACCACGTCGCCCTCGGTCAACAATGCGGATCCGACGCGGACGCCGTTGACGAAGGTCCCGTTGACGCTGTGTGCGTCGCGGATCTCGGTGCCGAGCGGTGTCGGCGTCAAAAACGCGTGATGGCGCGACGCCAGCACGTCCTGGATCATGATGTCGTTATCGGTGGACCGGCCGATTGTTAACGCGCCGGCCGGCTGCTCCAGCGCAGGTGACGACCGGGAAGGTATCAAGGCCTGGAACATTTTCGTCGCCAGGTTCCCCATCTCCGGTGGCTTGGCGGTGCTGGGTGACATCTCTGTTTGCGGCGCGTGGGATTGCGGCGCAGCCTGCGGCGCCCCCACGGAACCCATTCCGGGCATCGGCGGGTGCGGCTGGAAACTGGGTGGCGGTGGCGGCGGGCTGGCCGGATACGCGGGTGGGCGTCCCCCGGCGGCGGGCGGGTAGGCGGGTTGGCCCGGCGGCGGGGGAGGGCCCGGAGGAGGCCGGCGCACCGGTGGCGCGGCCCAGTTCGGCTGGGGCCCGGGAGGCGCGGGTGGAGCGGCGACGGGAGGACCCGGTTGGCCTGGTGGCGGCACGGCGGACCACGCCTGTCCGGCCGCCTGTGCCGCCACCGGGACGCCCATCGATTCGGTTTGGGGCGGGCGCCCGGCCATCCCCTGGTGCCGTCCGACCTCGAAGGTCAGCTTCGGCCCGTCGGGATTTCCGATGTTGATGCTCTGGCCGTCGTGGATGTCCACCACCGGCACCCGGCGGCCGTTGACGAAAGTTCCGTTGAGCGAACCGTTGTCGATCGCCAGCCACCTGCCCTGGTCGAAACGCAGCCGCAGATGGTCGCGCGAAATCAGCGGGTGCGTGATCCGCATGTCGGCGCGAAGATCGCGTCCGACCACCACGTCATGACCCGGTGCAAAGGTTCGTTCCAGCCCGTCATGACGAACGGTTAACGCTGGCGGGGCCGGTGCATTCATCGCCACAACTCTAGCTTGTGCATCTGCCGTCAACCTGCTTCATCCGGTGCGCCGGTCACGACGCAGCGGGTCCTGGTGAAGATGGTGGGCATGCACCGATTGCAGTGTGTACAGGCCGACCGCACGCTGTGTCGGCTGCCGTCGGCGGCGATCCGGTTGATCAAGTCCGGCTCGGCCAGCAGGGCACGGGCCATCGCGACGAACTGGAACCCCTCCGCCATGGCCAGGTCCATCGTTTCCCGATTGGTGATGCCGCCCAGCAGGATCAGCGGCATCGTCAGCTCGGCGCGGAACAGCTTGGCGTCATCTAGCAGGTACGCCTCCTGGTAGGGGTATTCGCGGAGGAACTTCGTGCCCATCGCCCGCACGCCCCACCGCATCGGCCGGTGAAATCCCTTGGCGAATTCCTTGACCGGCGCGTCGCCACGAAACAGGTACATCGGGTTGACCAGCGAGCTGCCCGCGGTGAGTTCGATGGCATCCAGGCCGCCGTCCTCCTCGAGCCACTTGGCGGTCTGCACGGATTCGTCGACCGGGATGCCGCGGCGCGCGCCGTCGGTCATGTTGAGCTTGGCCGTGACCGCGATCGTCGTGCCTTCCTTCTCCACCACGTCGCGCACCGCCATCACGATGCCGCGCGCCACCTTGGCGCGGTTCTCCAGCGATCCGCCGAACTCGTCGTCGCGCTTGTTGATCAGTGGGCTGAGGAACGCGCTGGCAAGGTAGTTGTGGCCCAGGTGAATCTCGACCGCGTCGAACCCGGCCTCGATCGCGAGCCGCGCCGCTGTGGCGTGGTCATTGATCACCCTGTCGATGTCCGCACGCGTGGCCCGTTTGGAGAATTTGAGCCCAGCGGGGTTGAACTGCCGCATGGGTGCCAGCGCCCTGCCCCGATAGCTACGGACAAGTGCCAGAGGACCGGCATGTCCGAGCTGCGCGCTCACCGCGGCGCCCTCGGCGTGGATGGTTTCGGTCAGCCGCCGCAACCCGGGCACCGCGTCCGGGCGCATCCAGATCCCGTTGCCCTCGGCGCGGCCATCGGGGGAGACCGCGCAGTAGGCGACGGTCGTCATGCCCACCCCGCCGGCGGCCGGCAGCCGGTGGTATTCGATGAGGTCGTCGGTCACCAGCGAGCCGGGCGTGCGCGCTTCGAAGGTCGCCGACTTGATGATGCGGTTGCGCAGTGTGATGGGGCCCAGCTTCGCCGGGCTGAACACGTCTGGCGTGTCGGGCATGCCAGGAGCCTACTGGGATCGCAAGCGCGGCGAAGCCGGGCGCAGCGGGTCGCCATCGTCGGCACCCGTGGACGCCATGGAAGACTGTCAGGCGTGGGCGCAATCACGCTGGACGGCAAGGCCACCCGAGATGAGATCTTCGTCGACCTGAAGCAGCGGGTTTCCGCACTGACCGCATCCGGTCGCATACCAGGGCTGGGCACCATCCTGGTTGGCGACGACCCCGGGTCGCAGGCCTACGTCCGCGGCAAGCACGCCGACTGCGCCAAGGTCGGCATCACGTCCATCCGTCGCGACCTGCCCGCCGACATCACCGCCGGCGTGCTCAACGAGACGATCGACGAGCTGAACTCCAATCCCGAATGCACCGGTTACATCGTGCAGTTACCGCTGCCACGGGGTCAGTTGGACGAGAACGCGGCGCTGGAGCGCGTCGACCCCGCTAAGGACGCCGACGGGCTGCACCCGACCAACCTGGGTCGGCTGGTGCTGTCCACCCCCGCACCGCTGCCGTGCACCGCGCGCGGCATCGTGCACCTGCTGCGGCGCTACGACGTCGAGATCGCCGGGGCACACGTCGTCGTCATCGGTCGTGGTGTGACGGTCGGTCGCCCGTTGGGGTTGTTGCTCACCAGGCGCTCCGAGAACGCCACGGTGACGTTGTGCCACACCGGAACTCGTGACCTGCCCGCCTTGACCAGGCAGGCGGACATCATCGTGGCCGCCGTGGGTGTCCCGCACCTGCTGACCGCCGACATGGTGCGTTCGGGCGCCGCGGTCGTCGACGTGGGCGTCAGCCGCACCGAAAACGGACTCGTCGGCGATGTGCATCCGGACGTGTGGGAGGTGGCCGGCCACGTGTCACCGAATCCCGGTGGCGTGGGCCTGCTTACCCGCGCGTTCCTGCTGACCAACGTCGTCGAGCTGGCCGAGGGACGGCAATAAGACGTGCGCGCGACCGTGCGGGCCCAGTGGCCGATCGTGATGGTCGAGCTGATCTTCGTCGCGGCTTTTGTCTTGGCGGCGGCCAATTTCTGGCGCCGCGGCGCCCTCCTGATCGGTATCGGAGTCGGCGTGGCCTCGATACTGCGGCTGGTGTTGTCCGAGGAGCGGGCCGGCCTGTTGGTGGTCCGCAGCAAGGGCATCGACTTCGTGACAACCGCGACGGTCGCGGCGGCGATGGTCTATATCGCTTGGACGATCGACCCGCTGGGTACCCGCTAAACCTTTGGCAGGCCCGGGATTTGGCCTCGCATACCCGGGATTTGCCCCGGCATTCCCGGGATTTGCCCCGGCATACCCGGGATTTGCGGCATGGACAGGTTGCCGTTGGCTATGTTCGCGACCTCCTGCGGGCAGTACATCTGAATCGCGATGGTGGTGAACATCTGCGCCATCTGCGGTGACATGCCCTGGTGGCTCACGTTCGCCACGACACCGGCGAGGTTCCCGCCCGGCTTCGCGAGCATTGGGCAGATGGACTGGCCGACGGCCATCGCGTTGCCCGGTTCGCCGAACTCGACGCCAGCGTGGTTCAGTGCGTCAAGGAAGTTGTCGTCGACCGGGTCGGCCTGGGCCGGTGCCGCGAATGCCGCGGCCGCGGTGAGCAGGCCCGCGCCCAAGGCCAGCAGGCGAATGGTCAGGGGTTGGTGGCGATACAACCAGATCCACTCCCGCGTTTTCACCAATGCCTTCATGCCAGTCCCCCCATGCTGTCTCTGAGTGCACTTGTGACACTCAAATCACGTTAGGAACTCTGATCTATTACTGTCACATTTGCGACACGGTGGGATAAAGGTTTGCACAATAAGCGTTTCGTAAGGGCCGTGCGCTAGAGCCATCGGTTAATGGGTGCGCCGTTGCCGACGCAGCACCCAGCGCCGACCTCCGCCCCATCAAGCGGTACAACAGTTTTCGGTCGGTTTTCGGTCGGCGCTCAGAGGTACGACCCCAATCGGGTGTCCTGCCCGGATTGGGCTTCTGACGAAATAACTTCTGCCACTTTGGTTTCAGGGTTTTTGTGGACGGCGTTTTTTGCCGGTCGGCCGCCGGCGCGGCCTGACCCTGGGCCTAGGTCGAGGCCGCGGGCACCAATGCGCTAATGTCGTCGCCTTGCAGAAGCTTGACTGTCAGAGACAAGTCGAAATAGTCAGTCCAGCGAATGATCTTCCCGCTCTCATCGAGCACAAAAGTCCCCATGACGGGAACGGCGGGCTTCGTGCCGTCAGGGGCTTGGATGTAGTCAAGCCGTTCGGTCAGAACGACAGGGCCTTCGCCGGCGATGTTGACGATCTCGAACGCGTAGGCATCCGGAAACATCGAAAACTGCGCGCCCAGGTTCTCCACGATGGCGTCCACCCCCGTCGTCGCAGGCATGCCGACGTTTTGGTACACCGCATCGTCAGCGAGAAACGGCCGTAGCGCGTCGGGATCGCGCTTCTCCATCAGTGCGCAGAACTGGCGGACGACCTCGATTGGGTTGTGCATCAGGAACCTCCATTAGTCGGTCGGATATGAACGAGAATCAGGAACCAATGGCTCGAACTCCAGGTGCAGCTCGGTCAGGCCCCGAAGGATGAACGTGGGTTCGTACTCATAGCGACGTACGCCAGCCGCCCCGTGCGACGCCTCGGAAATTCTGATGTCGGCCATCCGGTCGAGGATTCGGTTGAGAGATATCCGTCCCTCGGCGCGTGCCAAGGGTGCGCCGGGGCACGAGTGGCTCCCGCGCCCGAACGCCACGTGTTCGCGCACATTGGGTCGACCAATGCGAAACTCATTTGGCGCCTCGAACTTCGAGGGGTCTCGGTTGCAGGCCCCCGGCAACAACATCATCGTGGTGCCTGCTGCGATCGCAACATCGCTAATCGTCGTCGGGTGGCGCGCCAGTCTGAAGTGGCTCTTGACTGGGCTTTCGATTCGCAACGTTTCCTCGAGGAACGCGGGGATGAGGGTGCGATCGTTGCGCAGCGACGTTTGGATGTCGGGGCGCTCACCGAGTACTCGCATTCCTGCGCTGAGCAGTTTGGTGGTGGTCTCCATGCCAGCCGAGAACAGGAACGTCGATAAGTGAACGACATCCGTGACTTCAGGCGTCGATCCGTCGGGATACTTCGCCTGCGCCAACTCGGTCAGCACGTCATCGCGTGGATCACGCCGACGATCGACGATGTACCCGGTGAATTTGTCGTCGAGCCATAGCAGCGGGTTGTGCGCGGGCGAGTCGTCGTTGAGCGCACCGGCGACCTCATCGGTCGCCGCTAGCGTTTCTCGAAACAGGTTGTGGTCATTCTCCGGAACTCCAAGCAGGTCGGCGATGACAAGCATGGAGAAGGGCTTCGCATAGTCTTCGACGAACTCGCACGAGCCGTGGAAGACGAATTCATCGAGCTGCTGATCGGCCAACCGCCGCATGAAGTCTTCGTTTTCCCTGAGCCGCTTGGGGGTGAGTAGCCGGCCCAAGAGGCCTCTTGTGCGGGTGTGGTCCGGCGGGTCCTGCGTGACGATGTGTTCGCTCATCGGTATTTGGTCGCGGTACTGCTCGATCAGGCCACTGATGTCGTCGCTATCAGATTGAAACGACACACCGGCATACGGCCCCGCCACCGAAACGCACGCAGAGAACGCGACCTCCTTGTAGACCGTGCATGCTTCCTTGTGGCCGGTGACAGCCATCACGCCATAAGGAGTTTCGCGTGATAGTGGGCACTTGTTGCGGAGGTAATCGAAGTAGGGGTAAGGATCCGGCACGAGCGACTGGTCCGAGAAGAAGTCAACCGACTCGAAATCGCTCACGGCATGCCCTGAAGCTAGAAGGAATTGTCACGGCGTCGTTGGAGTGCGTCGTAGGGCCGTATGCCCATCGCGACCACCAGCATCGTGAGGCAGAACCGTGATAACGACGCTGCGCGGCTCACCCATTGTTGCCCGGCGCGCAGCGTTGGCTCACGGACCCGAGTTGCACATTCGGACGCCCGTTTGGTTGGCCGCTCATCCAGGTGGACATGATCCCGACGGAATAGGGGCCTTCCTGGCCGTTCTTCTCGTAAAAGCCCTGAGGGTCAAAGACTTTGGCATCCGGATACGGCCAGGGGCAAGCAACCGAGGTCGCTGCCTTCGACCACTTGATGGCCGTGAACGCTGCGCCGTACATCAAGTACGCCACGTTGATGATCACGAGCATCACCAGAAACGAACCAAGCGCGGGCCGGCTGCGGAAGATGCGGGCGCGCCGGGCCAATTTCTCAGAAACCGTGCGGCCGGTGTCGTCGCGATAGACCAGAACGCCCGCCGGAATCATCACCACCGTGACCAATACGGATTCCCACAGCAACGGAAACTGATGCGGTGTCCCCACAAAGATTGAACCGAACGGGATCACCTGCGCGTAGATGTACATCCCGGTGCGCACCAGCGTGACCTCAAGCATCATGTCGATGATGAACCCGGCGACCAAGATCAGTGCGCCAAGACCGATCAGAGGATGACGCCACACGAACGAATCAACGGGCCGACGAGCCTGGATCTTGCG
The DNA here is from genome assembly GCA_963703795.1 of uncultured Actinomycetota bacterium. GTDB lineage: Bacteria > Actinomycetota > Actinomycetes > Mycobacteriales > Mycobacteriaceae > Mycobacterium. The sequence continues at coordinate 24,038 of CAVPFT010000014.1, forward strand.
CAGGATCCAGACTGCCGGAAAGTAGGGACCGAACTGGAACATCACGTAGCCGATGACGATAAACGGTTCGATCGTGGGCGAGATCGACACCAGCGGCCAAGACTCCGGCCAGTGCCACAGCCGGGGGTTGTACACAGCGTATGGTGCCCAATTCATGATCGGGTCCTGCCAGACGATGATGGTGGTCACCAGACCCATGAGCAGGTAAGGGTGGGGGCCATAACGACGCCAACCCCACACGAAAGCCACGATCAGCCCGATGACCGCGATGATCGTGAAGACTTGCAGCGTCCCGAGCCAATGGGTGTAACCGAAAAGTGGCTCCACCGGCCGAGGGGCCCCGGTCACGTTCGGGTTTCCGATCCGCGGATCGGGGTAGTCGCGTGCATTCCATGCGATAGCCACGACTGCGCCGACACCGAGGACAGCGAAGAGCCAGGCCCAGATCGTGCCCGCCGACGCGCGGTGGGGCGCGGTGTCCAGGGGTTTGGTCGACGCTCTGGTCTGTTCAGTGGTCATTGCTCACTCCTCACAAATAATTGCTCCATCGCCGAAGACAACTCGGCAACTACGTTCTTGGGCCTACTCGCTCAGATATGCGTCGATCATCTCCACCAATCCGCTAATTTGTGGTCAGATCGTCATGGCAGGCAACCGTGATCAGCGGCCGACCGAGATCGTGCGCCATGGCCTCCACGAAGCGGGTCTTGCCGCACCCGGTTGGACCCTTCAACAGAATCGATAAGCCTTGCCGATAAGCAGCTTTGAATATTCGTTCCTCGTCAGCCACGGGGACGTAGTAGGGACGAGTGCGGTCGCTCATGATCACGTATCGGCCTCGGCACACGTTTGAGTGGCGCCAGGCGCGAACGATGTCAGTCCGCTTCCTTTGTAGTGGGCGACAATTCGCTCGTACTCGCATCCAATGCGCGCCAACGGCGTGTCGCTAAGTCGGCGGGGTAACCAACGGTAAGCAATACGGAGCAACCTGGTCAGCGCGGCGAACTCCAAGTCATGTCGGCGCGTCCAGCGCATCGGCACCAACGCCCGCACACGGGGATGCATGATGCCGAAACCCAAGACCGCCACGATGTGTCCACCGATCGGTCCCAGCAGGGTCCACAGGGGTGCCGTGACCACAGGCATGTAATCAGGACGTTGCGGCCGGAGCGTGGCGTCCATGACGATGTCAAGGGCCGCAGTGTGTTTGAGTTTCTCGGCCGCCATCTTTTCGTAATACGCGGACAGCTCGTCGTAGCTATCCGGGAGTTGCCGTGCGCGGCCGGGCATCTGCAAGTCTTTGGTCAGCGCGCGGAAGCGGTCCCAGATCGCCTGGTTGTCGGCGACGCTGAGCTCTTCGCCGCTCAGCGTGACGAAAGCTCCACGATGCATGAAGAAGATACTGATCAAGTTCCAGTTCCACGGCTCGGGCGTCAGCGCGCTATAGCGAGCCCCGTCAGGTCCAACGCCTTTGATGTCGCGGTGCAGCCGCACCAGCCGCTGCATCTCCTCGCGGCGGTCCGCGTGATTGGCCATGAAGGTGAGTTGATCGGATGCAGCGGTGCGCCGCGCGCGCCCGAGGGGGTCGTTCTTTATCCGGGCAGTATCGACGAGTGCCGCCGACACCGCGGGCAGCATCATCTCGTCGAAGAGGGCAGGCGCGAACAGCACGAGGAACCGCGATCCCATCACGCGCTCGAATCGGTCTGCGACAGATCCGAATGAAGTGCATATGGGTTCGGCCGGCGTGTCCGGAGAGTCGATCGACCTGTCCAGGGATTGGACCGACATGGTGACCCCTCTGTCAGATAATTCTGGTGCATGGCTGCACCAGAAGTTATTGTGGTGTCAGACTGCACCAGAAATGTCGAATGGTCAAGGGGAGTCAGGCACAATGCAGTTGATGGCAACCGCGACGCGCTCCTACGGTGGCGTGACGGCCGACGAACGTCGCGCCACCCGCCGAGCCGCACTGATCGAGGCAGCTCTCGATCTATTCGCAGAGGACGGCGCGCGGGCAGTGTCGAAACGCGCTGTGTGCGCGCGGGCGCGTCTCAATGACCGCTACTTTTACGAGCATTTCACCGACTCGGATGCGTTGATCGAAGCGATCGTGCGTGACCTCACCGCCGAGGGATTGCAGGCGGTCAACGCTGCGACGAGGAGCGCGGCGCCCGACCAACGCGCGCAAGTCCGCGCCACCGCCGATGCGGCACTTGATTTCCTCACCGCGGACCCGCGTCGTGGCCAGTTGCTCCTGCGTTCCCACACCTCCGAGGTTCTGCAGCACGCCCGCGTGGACAGCACACGCGCGATCTCCAACGCCATGGCCGCGATGATCAGGGATCCGCTCGGTCCTGCCGCAGCCAGCCAGCTCGACACCGACCTCGCTGCGTTTGCACTGGTCAGCGGTGCGATGGAGGTTATCGCTGGCTGGCTACGCGGCGACTTCGACACTAGCCGTGAGCACCTCGCTGACATTGTCGCCGGGCTGCTGTTGGCCGTTGCCGACATTTCCACCGCACTCCCCGGACCCGCTGGGCAGTCTTAGCAGCGTGGATCGGCTGTCCGAAACCTCGCCGCCGGGTGCGGCCGCCGGTGCTGCTGCGCCCCGTGTGCCGACTACCTATCCTGTCTCCGCTGATGAGGGCAGGCCGACGGCTTCCCCCGACTGGTAGCCCGCGTCGATCCGAAGGTGTGCGGTCATCAGTGCGTTGTCGTAAGCCGACCGAGGTGGGAGCGTCTGGCCGCGGCTAAGTTCAAGGAAGTCGCTGGCAACCTGCTCGGCGAGGGTCCGCAGTTTGACGTTCGCCTCCTGGGATCGCCACTTGAGCAGTTCGAAGGCGGTCGGCTCATCGATTCCGTAGACCAGCATCAACATGCCCTTGGTCTGCTCGATTCCGGACCGGCTCTCGGTGATTCTGCTGACGGCTGCAGTCACCTGGTCTTGGCGTGCCCGTTCGGAAGGTGTGACGTCGATGTAGTAGCCGTGGGTGCCGATCACGTTCTCATGGTCGTCACGCAGAAGGTCGCCAACGACCACAACGTGATGTACCCGGCCTTCCACGTCGATGATGCGGTGTCGACTGCTGAACGGTTGGCGAGTTTGGCGGATCAACTCGAAGGTGTGCGCGATCTGCCGATAGTCATCGGGATGCTTATGCGCCAGCACCATTTCGGTGGTCGGGGTCACCGATCCCGGCAGATAGCCGTGCATCTTCTCCACTTGGGGCGACCACTCCCAGCGGTCGTCGTCGAAGTAAAAGCGGAACCACCCCACCCGGTGGGGTCCGCCACCGGCTAATGCCTCCTCGAGACGTACCTTGCTATCACCGCCGCTGGATTGTTCAACGGCGAACCGATTCTCTTCTCCCGGATGTTGTTGCATGGCATACCCCTTGTGCGGAATACCCTCTGCTAATTTGCGTGCTCGGCAACCTCTGGAACATCAAATCCTCGCGGCGAAGACAAACTGCGGGACGGGGGTCTTCCGCCCAGGGGTGTACGGAGCATTATGTGTTCTACTCCCGTCTGGCTCGCAGGTCAACCCTTATTTGGGCACGGAAAAAAGGCCGTCATGTGGCGGAGCAAAGCAACGGCTGTGGTGTGCGCTAGCGCTTTTAGGTCGGGACCGGGGACAGGGGCGCTGGAAGCCGGACCAGCCGGTGATCGTCGTCTATCAGGCCAAACAGCCGGCATCGCTTTCGCGTCCTATTGTTCGTTCCGGCCAACTGTCGGCGGCCAGCGATAGCGTTGTGTCGTGCTTGCGGCCATGGCGGTTACCTCGATGCTTGACCGTGAGGTCTATGTGTATGCCGGGGTCGAGGCTATCGGCCTCCGCGGCGGGACAGCTCGGCGCTGGATCAACGGCTACGAGCGATCCGCAAAGTTTCCGATCCCATTTTGCGGATCAAACCGCGTGACACAGCATGGGTTACCTGGGCGAATTTGTTGAGACACGGATGCTGGCTGATTACCGGATTCAAGAAAGTTCCAATCCGCGGTTGGGGCTGCGATAGACGAGCTACGTCGCATTTACGGTGCGCAGTATCCGTTGGCGCACATGCGGCCGTATATATCTTCCTACGACAGGGATTTGACGATAAAAGACGAAGATTCGGAGCAGGAGATCGTCGTCCGCACTGGCCAGCAGTCGATCGGAGATGGCCGGTGGCTCGCCAAGCGGTCTGCCCTCGAAAATGACGAGGACGGCGAAGCGATCATCGTTGAAATCCCAGCGGACCGGGACTTCTCTGACATTGTGATTAATCCGATGCGATACAGCGGACAGCCGACCTTCGTTGGTCGCCGCGTATCGCCCGTAACGATTGCCGGCATGGCGAACAGCGGTGAGCCGCATGAGGTTCTGGCCGCGGCGTACGGGCTTAGCCTTGAGCAGGTGAATCAAGCGATCGCCTATCCCGAGAGGTACGGGCTCGCGGCGGCGTAGGGGCGCCGGAATGGTTGCACTCGACGATGTGAGGTACGTCGTCGATGAGAACCTGTTAAGCCTGGGCAACGGCATGGTTGCGGTGCGGAGAGAAACCGCGCGTTTTAGTCGTCCACCCGTCGATGCGCTGTTGCCGCTGGGGATCTCTGACCCGCAATGGATACCGATCGTCGGCGATCGCGGTTGGATTATGATCACCAACGACATATTGGCAGCAGACCCGCTTGGGCCCAAATGGTGCGGTTGGCCACCCGTTGGGCCAGTATCGAGAGCCGCGTGGAGCGGTCGCCGGACGGACCGTGGTGGCTGTCGCTACGCCAGAATCGCGTCGAGGTGATGCGGTTTGCGCCTGGCAGCGCGGAACGCGCATAGGCCGCGGTGTTGCGGTGGTACGTCGAGCCCGCCGCCAACCAGGCGTCTGCAGCGACGCAGTGGATCGGCTCCGCCATCGGCGGTCACCAGTTTTCGGTCGGCGCTCAAGGTCAACCCCAATCGGGTCATGTTCTCCGGATTGAACTTCTAACGAAATAACTTCTGCCACTTTGGTTTCAGACGTTTCTGGGTGACGTTTTTTGTCGGTGCCCCCCGATAGTTTCGGGTTATGGCTGGCGGTGGTGTTGATCGAGAGGCGTTGTCGGCGGCTCTTGACGCGCTGGACGCCGCGTTCGATCGGGTGCTCGAGTTTGACTGCCAGGCGCTGACCACACCAGAGCAGCTGGCGATGCTGCAGCGCTTCGAGCGGCTGCGCCGCCGCATCCCGGCCGCCGAACACCCCCTGATCAATTCGATTGCCCGCCAAGCCACCCCCGAACAACTCGGCGGAAAACTCTCCCACGCGATCGCCGAGGCGACACTGATCAGCCGCGCCGAAGCCGCCCGGCGCATCAACGAGGCCACCGACCTGGGACCCCGCCACGGACTGACCGGCGAACCGTTGGCGCCGCTGTTGGCGGCCACCGCCGCCGCCCAACACGACGGCACCCTGGGGACCGGGCAGGTCGCAGTGATCCGGAAGTTCTACCACCAGCTGCCCGGCTGGATCGATGCCAGCACCCGCGAACAAGTCGAAGCCGAACTAGCCACCCAAGGTAGTCACTACCGGCCCGAACAACTCGGCGCCCTGGCCGACACCCTGGCCGATGCGCTCAACCCCGACGGCACCTACACCGACGAGGACCGCGCCCGGCGCCGCGGCCTGACCCTGAGCAACCAAGGCCCCGACCAGATGTCGCAACTACCGGCTGGCTGACCCCCCAAGCGCGCGCCACCCTAGAAGCCGTGTGGGCCAAACTGGGCGCCCCGGGCATGTGCAACCCCAACGACGACACCCCCACCGTGGACGGCCCACCCTCCCAGCAGGCCATCGACAAAGACGCCCGCGGCCCTGCCCAACGCCACCACGACGCGCTGCTGACCGCGATGCGCGCGCTGCTAGCGTCGGGAAAACTGGGCCAACACAACGGGCTGCCGGCCTCGATTATCGTCACCACCACGCTGGCCGAGCTGGAAGCCGCCGCCGGCAAAGGCCTGACCGGCGGGGGCAGTATTTTGCCGATCAGTGATGTGATCCGCCTGGCCCGGCACGCCCGCCACTACCTGGCCATCTTCGACAAGGGCAAAGCCCTGGCGCTGTATCACACCAAACGCCTGGCCTCCCCGGCACAACGGACGTGCTCTACGCCAAGGACCGTGGGTGCACCGCTCCGGGGTGCACCGTGCCCGGCTACTACAGCGAAGTCCACCACGTCACCGACTACGCCAAATGCCACACCACCGACGTCAACGACCTGACCTTTGGCTGCGGCACCCAACACCGCATCGTTCAACCCGGCGGGTGGAGCACCCGCAAAAACACCAAGGGCGAAACCGAATGGATCCCACCCCACACCTGGACCGCGGCCAACCCCGAACCAACACCTACTGGCACCCCGAAAAACTCC
>CAVPFT010000015.1:0-12321 GCA_963703795.1 uncultured Actinomycetota bacterium
TGCGTCCCCGCGGCCGATCCGCGCACGTCGCCGGGCACGGGCAAAACCACGTTGATCGTGCCCCGCAAGCGACCCGGGACGCCGCGGGAAGCCGGCACCGACGGTCGGCCAACCGCCGCGCGCAGTGTCTGCAACAACGAAACCGTCCCGGCGTCATGGACATCGGGCCACGGCAGGCCGGTGTGGCCCGCGGCGACTGCGTCATACGCGGTGACCGATTGCTTTGGTGCCCAAAGGGATAGCGCGTCCAAGACGTCGTCGGGCGCGGCCTTGCCCGCGAGCCAGGCGTTGGCCCACAAGGACAGCGAGACACTGGGACACCACATGATCTCGGAGTGTAGTTGTCTGGTCCCGCAAAGGCCGATCACGCGTATTCTGACCGCATGCCCGTGGCGGTGATTTGGCTCATATTCGCAGTGGTGCTTGCCGGTGCGGAGGCGCTGACCGGCGATATGTCCTTGCTGATGCTTTCCGGCGGCGCGCTGGCCGCCGCGGGGGGTAGCTGGTTGCTGGACTTTCCTTTCTGGGCCGACGCGGCGGTGTTTTTGGTCGTCTCGGTCTTGCTGCTGGTTCTGGTGCGCCCGATGCTGCGCCGTCGGCTCACCCCCGAGAGGTTGCCGACCGGGATCAAGGCGCTGGAGGGCAAGACCGCGCTGGTGCTAGGCCGGGTGGCACGTGACGAAGGCCAGGTGAAGCTGGACGGCCAGGTGTGGTCGGCGCGGCCACTCAACGACAACGACGTGTTCGAGCCCGGCGAGCGGGTGACCGTCATGCAGATCAACGGTGCCACCGCGGTAGTGATCAAGAACGTGTAACCCCGTCGAGACATAGGAGAAGGACAATGCAAGGCGCAGTTGTTGGGCTGGTGTTTTTCAGCATCGTTCTGGTGATCTTCGCGATCGTGGTGGTGGCCAAATCGGTCAAGGTGATCCCGCAGGCCGAGGCCGCTGTGATCGAACGGATGGGAAGTTACAGCCGCACGGTCAGCGGGCAGCTGACCTTGCTGATGCCGTTCCTCGAGCGCATCCGGGCCCGCGTGGACCTGCGCGAGCGGGTGGTGTCATTTCCGCCGCAGCCGGTGATCACCGAGGACAACCTGACGCTCAACATCGACACGGTGGTCTACTTCCAGGTCACCGTCCCGCAGGCGGCGGTGTATGAGATCAGCAACTACATCGTCGGGGTCGAGCAGCTCACCACGACCACCCTGCGCAACGTCGTCGGCGGCATGACGCTCGAGCAGACGCTGACCTCCCGCGACAAGATCAACGCCCAGTTGCGCGGCGTGCTCGACGAGGCGACCGGCCGGTGGGGCCTGCGGGTGGCCCGGGTGGAGCTGCGCAGCATCGACCCGCCGCCCTCGATTCAGGCTTCGATGGAAAAGCAGATGAAGGCCGACCGGGAGAAGCGGGCGATGATCCTGACCGCCGAAGGTAACCGGCAGGCCGCGATCACACAGGCCGAAGGCGCCAAGCAGGCGCAGATCCTGGCCGCCGAGGGCGCCAGGCAGTCGGTGATCCTGGCCGCCGAGGCGGACCGGCAATCCCGAATACTGCGCGCTCAGGGTGAGCGCGCCGCCGCCTACCTGCAGGCCCAGGGGCAGGCGAAGGCCATCGAGAAGACGTTCGCCGCGATCAAGGCCGGCCGTCCCACCCCGGAGATGCTCGCCTACCAGTACCTGCAGACGCTGCCGCAAATGGCGCGCGGCGACGCCAACAAGGTGTGGGTGGTGCCCAGCGACTTCGGTGCGGCGCTGCAGGGGTTCACCAGGCTGCTGGGCACCCCGGGCGAAGATGGCGTGTTCCGGTTCGAGCCATCCCCGGTCGATGACGTCCCCCAGCACGCCGCCGACGACGACGACGAAGTCGCGGACTGGTTCTCCTCCGAGACCAAACCGTCGATCGCCAACCCGTCGATCGCCCAGGCCCCGTCGATCGCCCAAGCGCAGGCGCCGGACAGAACCGAGCGGATTGCCCACCAGCTGCCGGACGGCCGGCCGGGGCCGCTGCCACCGGGGCTGACTCCATAAGCTTCTCCCTACGACCGTCCTGACTTCACCGAAGGCCTATGCGGCGCTGGCCGCTTTCCAGGCCGGCGACGCGGTGGCGTGCGCGATACCCCTGCCTCCCATTGCCAAGAGCCTGGACACCTTGGGAGTGCCGGAGAGCGTTCGGCCCGTTCTGCCGGCGGTCAAGGTCGCCTCAGCGATCGGCTTGCTGTCGGTCAGCTGGTTTCCCGCGTTGGCGAGGCTGACGACGGCCATGCTGACCTTGTATTTCGTCTTGGCGGTGGGCGCCCATATCCGGGCCCGGGACAAGGTCGTCAATCGGGGCTAGCCCAGACGGCCCTCCCGGCGAGCAGACGCAAAATCGCACGAAACCGGCGAGTTTGATGCGATTCTGCGTCTGCTCGCGAAACCGGGGGCAGCCACGCCGGTCGCGTAGGCTACGGGACTTTCGGGTATGCGACACCGTCGATGCGCAGGAGAGCGGGCATGGGTCAACGCCGGACATGGCGACGCGACGAGATTCGGGTCGCCGATAGGGGCGCGACGTATCGGTCCATCCAGGGCACGGCGATCGGCAACTTCATGGAGGCCTACGACTTCACCCTTTTCAGCCTCGTCGCCACCCTCCTCGCGCAGACGTTCTATCCCGGAAACAATTCCGGCGCGGGCAACCTCATCGCCACCTTCGGCACGATGACCGCGGGATTCGTCGTTCGGCCGCTCGGCGGGTTTATCTTCGGCCCGCTCGGCGACCGCATCGGGCGCAAGCCCGTGTTGGTGATGACGATCTCGTTGATGGCGGTGTGCGCCGCCGCGACCGGTGCGTTGCCCGGCTATCACACCATCGGGATCTGGGCACCGATCCTGCTCACGGTCGTCCGCGTCTGCCAGGGCCTCTCGTCGGGCGGGGAGTATGCGGGCGCCATGACGTTCATCGCCGAACACGCCCCGGATCACCGGCGTGGGATGCTGGCCGGCTTCCTGCCGGTGGGCACGCTGGCCGGCTTCGTGGTCGGTGCCACGCTGGTGACGGTGCTGCAAACCGTGCTGACCACCGGCGAGATGCTGACCTGGGGCTGGCGCATACCGTTTATCCTGGCCGCGCCGCTCGGCCTGATCGCGGTCTACCTGCGATCGCGGATCGACGAGTCGCCCGGCTACGAGAAGGTGCACATGACCGCGCTGCCGGTCTCCGTCCGCACCCAATTCACCCATACGGTCGTGCGGCAGTGGAAGCCGCTGCTGGTCTGCATCGGTCTGGAGCTCGCGATCAGCGACACGAGTTACATGGTCAGCGGCTACGTGCCGACATACCTCAAGAAGACGGCGGGCGTGCCGGACACTCCGGCATTGGTAATGGTCTTGCTCGTGCTGGCCCTGTTAATGGGCGGTGTGTTGTTCGTAGCGATGCTCTCCGACCGCGTCGGCGTCAAGCCGCTGCTGTGGACGGGATGCGGACTGCTCATCGCGGTTTCGATACCGGCGTTTTCGTTGATGCGGTTCGGCGGCGCCTATCCGACCAAGTTCGGTGGTGTGTTGCTGGTCGGCCTGCCGATGCTGTTCCTGAGTAGCCTTGAGCCGGCGATCCTGCCCGCACTGTTTCCCACGTACGTGCGTTACGGCGCGGTGTCCATCGGATTCAACATCGCGGTGTCGGCCTTCGGCGGCACCACCCCGCTGCTCGCCGAGACACTGGTGGCCGGCACCGGAATCCGATGATGCCGGCGTACATGCTGATGTTCGCCGGCCTGGTCGGTGCCGTCACCTTGATCTTCGCGCCCGAAGTGGCGGGCAAGCCCCTACCGGGCTCCGGACCCTCGGTCGAAACCTCAGAGGAGGCCCGCAATCTGGCCGAATCCCAGCCGGCGGACTAGCGCGGGTCAGCCGCGCGGCCGCGGTGCCCTCAGGCCCGCCTATGCGGCTCAGCCGGGCAGCAGTTTGAGCACGCGGTTGGTGTGGAGGTCGGTGACGTAGACGTTGCCGGTGCTATCCACCGCCACACCGGCAGGCGCGCTCAGGCCTGTGAACGGCAGCTCGACCCAGGTGCTCGACTGCGCCGGGAGTTGGAGTACCCGCCGAGCCCACAATGACCCGGGGATCGAGCTGTTGCCATTGTCGGCGATGTAGACGTTGCCAGCGCTGTCGACCGCCACACCGGCGGGGAATCTCAAGCCGGTGGAGGGCAGCTGGACCACGGTGTTCGACAACGCGAGCAGTTTGAGCACCCGGCTGTTGCCTTTGTCGGTGACGTAGACGTTGCCGGCGGTGTCCACCGCCACCCCGGTGGGATCCTGTAGGCGCGCAAAGGGCAGCTGGACCGGGGCACTCGAACCCGCCGGCAGTTTGAGCACCCGGCCGTTGCTGTCTGCGATGTGGACCCCGGCCAACGGATGTTCGACCAGGGTGCTCGACCGCGCCGACCGTCTGGGCGTCGGGCTGTTGCCGTTGTCGGCGATGTAGATGTTGCCGGCGCTATCGACCGCCGCCCCGGCGGGATCCTTCAGGCCGGTGAAGGGCAGCTCGACCGGGGTGCTCGAACCCGCCGGCAGTTTGAGCACCCGGTTGCTGTTGTCAAAGCCGGTGTAATTGCTTTCGACGACGTACACATCGCCGGCGCTGTCCACGCCCACACTTTCGGGCCACTTCAGGCCGGCAAACGGCAGTTCTACCGGGGCGCTCGACCCCACCGGCAACTTGAGTACGCGCGCGTTGTTGGTGTCGGTGACGTAGACGGTTTGGGCGGTGTCTACTGCCACACTGGTGGGCCAGTTAAGGCCGGTGAGTGGCAGCTGGACCTCTACCAGGTGGGGATTCCGGACGGTCTGAAACCTGGGGGGCGGCGCGGCTTGCTGTGACGGCCCATATTCAAGGATGACGGTGGCTGTGCTGACGATCGGGATGAAGACGAGCGCGACACATGTGCTTGTGATCGCGCGAACTCGGCGCCTATGTGCGAGCGAACCGGCCCGCGAACCCGGCGGGGTCCCGCGATCGCTCGGCTCCAAGCATCACCTCTCAGTAACGCGACGGCAAAAACCTTGATGGCACATCGATGTGCGGGTCACCGTACCAAGACGACGGCAAGGGTGAGCACTTTCGGGACCAGAGCGGAACAGCTGCTCGCCGAGGATCTAATGGCTGCGAAGATCGCCGAGCGCGGCGTGGGCCCCGCCGCGATCGACAGCGGCGGAGAGGTGGTGGAGATCGCCGAACTCGCCGCGCGGAACCCCGTTGTCGATTAGTGTTCGTGAGCATCCGGCGGGAGGTCGCGGGTGAGCGCGAAAGCGAAGACGAGCAGAGCGGTCGCGTTCCTCTGCATTCTGGGTGCCCCGTTGGGTATAGCGCTGCTCGACACCGGGGAGCCGTCGCGGAGTTGGTGGCTCGTCGCCGTGGCTCCGATCTGCCTCTATTGCATCTACGCCGTTGGCGTCAGCCGCTTCTTTCCCGCCCGCGTTGCGCGGTCGGCGCCCCGACGCAGCGGTGTTACGCAGCGGGATTCGCGTCGCGATGAAGATTGGCTGTTGCTAATACGCGGCCTAGCATGCGGGCTCGTGTTCATCATGCACAGCGGGTACGAGTTTCATCACGGTAGCTTCAGCTACCTCCACGGTCGATGGGGCTGGGTCCTCGAGTCACCGGCTTGGCTCGGGATGCTGCTTTTCTTCACGCTGTCCGGCTACCTGATGGGTAAGGGCTTCTACACGGGCAAGTACGACCTGTCCCGGTCGGGTGTGACTCTGTACCTCCGCAATCGATTCCTCCGGATTTTCCCCTTGATGTTTGTGGCCGCGTTGTTGGTTGTCGTGTTGTTGGCGACGATTTGGCGGGCATCGGGGCAGCATTTAGCCCCACAGGTAGGCGTGCGGGTCTTGCTTTTCGGATTCAAAGACGCCGACGGCGTTGCCGGGATCGGCCCGTTTTGGAGCCTGTCCACCGAGTGGCAGTTCTATCTCCTGGTGCCGGCCGCGTTCGCCATCGCGCTCGCCGCGTCGCGGCTTTTCACTTCGAGCCCGAAGCTGTTATTGCCAGCCGCGACGCTGCTCGTGTTCGGAGTCGGCGTCATGAATCGCTATTACGTGTGGATGCACCACTACGGAGCCCTGAGTTACGCGTCCTACGTCTATACGACCCTGTTCGGCAACATTGACGTTTTCCTGCTCGGGTTCCTGACGAACTGGTGGGCGCCGCGACTCGAGCGTTTTTCACGTGTCGTAGCGTGGGTGTGGCCATTGCTGCTCGTCGGCATCTATCTGGCATATGCATTCGTCAGCTACCAGGCCCTCATCAGGGGCAGCAGTCAGTGGTTTCCAATCCACGCGGTGGTCATGCCCGCAGCGATCGCGCTTGCGCTGATGCCCGTACTCGTCGGCTGCGAACTGTGGAATCGAAAAGCGCGCCTGCGGCCAGCGCCGCGGCGCAGGACAGCATTCCTACTCTTTTGGGCGGGCGCGTTGACGTATCCGATCTATCTCGTGCACGACACAATCCTCGTCAGCGTCCAAGGGGAATTGCCGCATCTGACCTACGCAGCGAGGTGGGTGGTAGCCACCGTCCTCGTCATCATCGTTGCCTGGGTTTTGCACATGACTGTCGAAAAGGCCGTTCTTAGATGGCGCAGGGGCCGCGCGGTGGAAATCGAGAACAGTGTGGTGCCGGAGACCTTGCAGGAAGTCAAGGTGTGATTCGCACAGCACGCCCTGCCCCATCAGAGTCACGAATCCCGTCGCGTTGCCACGATCGATAGCCACCTTGAATGTCCTTGTTGCCGTAGGCTTCCGGCCATGACGTGGGTCCGCGGCGTGACTGGGCTGGTGAGCGCGAGCGCACGCGCACTGGCGGCACGGGCACTCGGCGACGAGCGGGTCCTCATCACCGGCGCATCGGGCTGGCTCGGAAGGACCGCCCTCGACCTGCTCGCCCCGTTGGGCTTGCCCACGCTGGCCGTGGCTAGCCGGGCTCGGATCATCCGAGTCGGCGACCGCGAGATCGAATGTCGCGCTTGGGACGAGCGCGAGGTGACCGCATTCGGGCCGACCGTCGTCCTGGATTGTGCGTTTCTCACCCGCGACCGAGTTGCCGACATGCCGCTCGACGAGTACGTGACCGTCAACCGCACCTTGACCGAGCGCCTGGTGTACGCGACGCAGTTGCCTGGCGTACGTCTTGCATTGACCGTCTCCAGCGGGGCGGCGGTTCACCCGCATGACGCCGTGGACGGCCCGGTCGAGGATAACCCGTACGGCTACCTCAAGCGCGAGGCCGAGCACCGCCTGGCGCGGGCCGCCGCCAGCAGCGCCGCGGTGCCCGTCGTCGTGCGGGCCTGGGGCCTCTCGGGTGCGCACGTGCAGAAACCCCAGGCCTACGCGCTGGGTTCAATGATCCGGGATGCCGAATGGGGCGCAATCCGGATTACGGCGCCCCATCCGGTATTTCGCCGATATGTGCTGGCCGAGGAGCTACTGGCTGTGGGGATCGCCGAGGGCGGCGTCGGGCCCGCCACGATCGACAGCGGCGGAGAACTGGTAGAGATCGCCGAGCTCGCCGCGCGGATCGCCGCCGTAGTAAACCCTGACGCGGTGATCATCCGCGAGGACGTCGATCCTCGTGGCGCGGACCGGTACCACTCCGATGGCCAGGATTGGGAAAAGTGTTGCCTCAGTTGGAGTTTCGCGAGCGCAGCTATTGATCGTCAGATCGAGATCACCGCCCGCGGTGTGCTGTGCCGCGCCTGATCGGCGCGTGCGATTGCCGAATCGCCTATGAAGGGTCAAGAAAGTTGTGAATTCCATGACGCCCTACGTCAATTGCACTAGATTGGCTCCCGCTGACTGACACGCCTTGCTCTTGCCGGGGTTTGGATCCGAACCGAGGAGCTCACACGTGAGCCGACCTGTCGATGTGGGGAGACGCGCGGTCACCTCGATCCGGAACCAGGTCTTGGGACTCACTCGTCAATCCGAGCGCACGCTTCTTCTCGGCACCGTCCTGTTGGTGTCGGTGGTGTCGGGAGCGACGGGCTTCGTCCTCATCCAGTACTACTCCGTCGACGTGCTGAGCTCTTTTACGTACATCCCCGAGGACTGCTGGCTTGATTGGGGCATGAACGTCGGTCGTCATTGCTTCGCCGACTATGCGTTTCCCGCGAACGCCACGCTATTGCCGAATCCTTGGACTCATACCATGCCGCCAGGCTGGTCCGACAACGCTTATCCGGCTGCGGGGATGCTTCCCATTGTGATTTTTGCGCGCCTTGGTGCGTGGCTGGGCGCACCGCGGCTAGGGCTGTTGGGCTACCTTTCCGCTTTGACGTTCGCAGTATTGAGCCCGGCCTTCTGGGCGTCTCGGGGCGCGCGCGGGCTTGAACGGATAGTGGTTTTCGTGGCGTGCGGCGCGCTGGCGATTCCGGCGTGGATGGATGTGGACCGCGGCAACTCCACGGGGTTTGTGGTGCCGATCGCGCTGTGTTTTTTGGTGGCGCTGTGCCGGCGGCGTTGGGGCCTGGTGGCGATCATGGTGGTGCTGGCCGCGCTCGTGAAACCGCAGTTCGCTGTGCTCGGTGTCGCGTTGGTCGCGGCCCGGCAATGGCGGTTGAGCGGCATCACGGTCGCCGCGGGCGTGGCCTCCAACCTGGCCGCGTACTTGCTGTGGCCGCGTGACTTTCCAGGGACAATCGTGCAGTCGATTCGCTACGCCCTTGCCTACGGCAATTTCCCTGCACTGATAAGCGATCAGAACGTGTCCTTCGGGAAGGGAGTCCTTTTCATCAGGGATGAAATCAGCGCGAGGTTGTTGGGCCATGTCCCGTCCGACTTTCTCGATGCTCCGCGATCGCTGTTCGGGTTTGGCGTCCTGGCGTTCGTCGTCGCCGCTCTTGTGGCCCTCGGGAGGCGTGTGCCGCCGGTCATGGTGGGCATCGTGCTGCTCGCCAGCGCCTCGTTGTTTCCCCCCCTGGTATACCGCTATTACCTGGTATTCGCCCTACCAATCGCGGCGCTGGTGCTCCGGGATCCGGACGGCCCCCCTGGATCGGGCATCTTCGACCGACTCGACGACCGCCGTCGCGCCGTCGGCGTCTGCGTGAGCTTCGCGACGGCGCTCAGTATCGCCTACGTCGCCTTGGCCATACCGTACGACGTGCCGATCGCGGGCCAGACGGGTGATCTGAGAGGAGGCCACTCTGCTTACATCGTCGATACCACCGTTTCGCTGACGCCCCTCTTGTGGTTAATCGCTTGTGTGGCGATCATCGTCTCCTACAATCACAGGCCGGCCCCCGACGCGTGGACGGCTGCTTCCACGACATCGGGCTCCGGTGGAGGCGAAACCATGCGCCCGCCACAAGCGACCGACAGCGCGGCCGCCGCCAGTGCGAACGCCGTGTCGCCGACATGCACCTCCGTTGAGCCCGATGCCCCGGGTCGGGCGAAATGAATTGGGGGACTGGAAGTTGGTCTCGCCGATGGTGCCCTCGTCGGGGCGCAGCACCGCCGCGTTGACGTAGGTGGCGCCCAGGTCAACGAGCAGCGAAGAGCGGCTCGCCATTCAGGTACGCCGAGACGTCGGCGACGAGTGTCTCGTCGAGGGGCTTGGGGACGATCCTCAGGTCGCCCTCGTCGTGCAGCACGGCAAAATACATAACGCCGCTGCGCACCTTCTTGTCGCGTTTGAGCGTATCCACGAGTTCGCGCGCGGATGGAATGGTTGGGATGGCGTAGTCGGTATGGGCGGCGAGGACCGCGCGCACCCGAGCGGCCGTTTCGGGCTTCGTCAGCCCCCACCTCACCCCGAGGAAGTTGATCAGGTCCATCCCCCACATCACCGCGATCCCATGCGGCACCTCATTGTGGGTAAGCGCTTCGAGGGCATGGCCGAAACTGTGACCGTAGTTGAGCACCCGCCGGAGATCCGACTCGTGTTCGTCCTCCTCAATGACCAGACGCTTGCTTTCCAAGGCCCTGCGGATCATCTCCAGCACACGAGGGTTGCGGTGGCCACCGCAGGCTAACGCCTCGGCGAGCTCACCGAAGAACGCCCCGTCATTGGTGAGCGCGAGCTTGTAAATCTCGCCGTAGCCCGAGTCAACCTCGATCTGCGGCAGGCTCTTTAGGAATTCCGAGCAAATGACAACGTGGCTGGGTGAATGGAACACGCCGAGCTGGTTCTTCAGTGGAAGCACGTTGATGCTGGATTTGGCCCCGATACAGCTGTCCGCTTGGCTGAGCAGAGTGGTCGGAACGAATGTCCACGGGATCCCGCGGTAGTAGATGTGACACGCGAACGTGGCAACATCTTGTACGACGCCACCGCCGATCGCCACGATATGCGCCGATCGATTCGCCTTGTTTGCCAGCAGCCAGTCGACGAAAAGGCTTACGCCGCTGAGGGTCTTGCTTTCTTCGTCGGCCTTCACCCGATAGGTCGGATGCTCCAGCAGCGCACTCAGGGCAGCACCGTAGCTGTCGGCCAGCAACTCGTCGATGATCACGAACGTCTCCGGGCCGGCACCAACGAGAGCGGGCACCTGCCCGGCTTCGACAACGAAGTCCACAGGATAGTCGCCCTGTTCGGATTTGATGACCATTCGGTCCTCGGTCACACGCACAGGAAACCTCCGTCAATCGCGATGGATTGGCCAGTGATGTAGGAGTTCTCGGCCGACACCAGCCAAGAAATGAATATGGCGATCTCCTCGGGTTTGGCCAGTCGGCCGACCGGAATGCGTTCGGCCAGGGCTTGGAGCTGCTGTGCATCGTTGTTCTGGTGCGTGAGATCGGTGAGCACGAAACCTGGTGCGACGCAGTTCGCCAGCACCCCGGAGGGACCGTATTCCACGGCCACCGACCGCACCACCTCCTCGAGCGAAGCCTTGGACGCGCTGTACGCCACCCGCCCGAAACGGGCGCGATGCGCGTAGACGCTGGAGACTGCGACCACCCTCCCGTACCCAGCGGCGGCCATTCGGGGGAGCAAACCTTGCAGCAGAAGAAGATTGGAGGTTACGTTGATCTGCTGAGTGCTTGCCCAGTTCTCCCGCGAAAGCTCCTGCAGCCGCTGCGGGTCGTTGGTGCCGGCGTTCAGCACCAAGATGTCGACGCCTTCGTCAAGACTTGTGAGGTAAGCGGTGACCGACTCATGATCCGCGAGGTCGAGGTCCCGGCGCCCGGGCTGCAGCACTCGGATTCCTTTGGACTGCAAGGTGTCAGCGACGCTACGGCCGATCCCGCGTGCGGCACCGGTGACAAGGGCAGTCGAAGGCATTTGCCTTCCGACTCCGCTATGCGTACCGCGAAACTGGGCCGGTCACGACCAAACCCAGCCCGAGCGGTGTGGCGCCGACCGGCTCGCAACCGATCGACGGGAGGATTATCTCGTCCAAGACACGGCGCTCGTCCTCGAGCCCGGCTTCGTCGAGATAGAGTACGTCCCCTGGTCGTAGGTGTGAACTGAACACTAGGCCTGGCGTGGGCTGCTGCGGATGACCGCCCAGCTGAACGCCCGGATGAACCGGCAGCTGCAGGACGACTACGGAATTTCCCTGGCGGACTACGATGTGCTGGTCGTGCTTAGCGAGGCGCCGCAGGGCCGTCGGCGGGTATTCGAGTTCGCCGACTCGCTGGCCTGGGAGCAAAGCCGCGTGTCGCACCAGCTGGGCCGGATGCAGCGGCGGGGTTTGGTCGCCCGGCAGGAGTGCCCGACCGACGCCCGGGGCGCGTTCGTGGTCCTTCCCGGGGTACAAGGCCGGCCTGCGCCGCCATCGAGCGAGCCGCGCCCGGCCCATGTCGGAGATGGTGCGGCAGCTGGTCTTCGACGGGCTCAGCCGCGACCAGCTCAGCGCGCTGACCGCCGTCAGCAACCGCGGTCCTGGACCGCCTGCAAGGCGCGGATGACGACATGGCAGGCCCGGAACCGGCTGCGTACGACAACTAGGCGGCGATCGCGGCCGGAGATCCGGCGCTCCTTTGTGTACTTTTGTGTCCTTTGTGATGAATGAACTTCCAAATGCCGGGAAACCACAGAGCTCCCGCGATCAGAATTTCTACTTAGTCAATTAAATCGCAGGTGCATACAGTGAAATGCCGTTAATGCATGCGGTACGTTTCTCCAAGCGCGCTGTCATGTTCGTCTATAATGAATGCACAAACCCAAATGCAATTTTCTTTCCTACTGGCAGCGGTGGTTGGCGGGGAGATCGTCGATCTTGTCGGAGAAACCGGTCCTGTCGCCAAGGTCGTTCTTCTCATTCTGCTCATCTTCAGCGTAATCTCCTGGGCCATTATTCTTTCCAAGTGGAGCCTGGTACGGCGAGCGCGGGT
>CAVPFT010000016.1:0-152019 GCA_963703795.1 uncultured Actinomycetota bacterium
GAGTACATCGACGAGCCCAGCAGCCACAGCCGCGCCTCGGTGGCCGCGGCCGGGGTGGCCTTGAGCCGGTAGTCCCCGGACCGCAGCGGAACCACCACGCCGCGCGCGCTCATCAGCGCGGCGACGTCGTCGAGGTATTCGGGGAAGTTCTCGATGTCTTCTCGCCACGGCTGCCGCGCAGCGCATACGTCGTCACCGGGTCGGAGCCGGGCGCCCGGCCGATGCCCAAGTCGATCCGGCCCGGGGCGGCCGCTTCCAGCAGCGCGAACTGCTCGGCCACCGCCAACGGGGCGTGATTGGGCAGCATCACGCCGCCCGAACCCAGTCGCAGCTGCGAGGTCTGCGCGGCCAGATAGGCGATCAGCACCGGCGGGCTGGTGGCGCCCACGGACGGCATGTTGTGGTGCTCGGCGAGCCAGTAGCGGGTGAAACCCAGCCGGTCGGCGGTCTGCGCCAGCCGCACGGTGGCCGCCAGCGCATCGCCGGTCGTCTGGTCGGTGCGCACCGGGACGAGATCAAGGACGGAAAGTCGCACGATGGCGTCAACGCCCGGCGCCATGCGAACGTTCCCGGTCAGGTCGGGCCTCGGGTGTTAAACGCTCACGGCTTTGGATGTGAACGCAGGGCGGGATTCCGGCCAGTTTTCCGCCCAGGCTGCACAGTCGAAGCCCACGCTTCACAATGAAACCCGGGACAACGAAAGCCGGGACCGAGCGCCGCCCCCACTGCCCGGTCAGTAGTCCTTGGGGGTGATTGAGTGGACTATGCGGTCGAAGACCTCCTGCGGGATCGGTGCACCACCGGGGATGTTGTCGACCACCAGCCATTGGTTGCGCTTGACATAGTCCTGGAATTCGGCTTGGTAGCTGGTGAAGCCCTTTTCGTAGTCGTCACCGGCCGCCGCGAGCTCGCCGGCCAGGATGTGGGCGCCCAGCAGCGCGACGCTGGTCCCCTGTCCCGACAACGGCGAACAGCAATAGCCGGCGTCGCCGACGAGCGCCACCCTGCCCTTCGACCAGCGATCCATCTTGATTTGCGACATCTCGTCGAAGTAGAAATCCGGTGCGCTCCGCATGTATTCCAGCAGTTGCGGGCGGACCCAGCCGTCGTCGGCCATCCGCCGTTCCAACTCGGCGAACTGGGCCTCCGTGTCGCGGTAGTCGATCCGCAGGTCGGTTTCCATGAAGCCCACCATGGCCCGGGCCTCGGTGTTGTTGCGCGCGCTGTACACACCCGCCATGGTGGAGTCCCCGTAATGCCAGGTCTGCCAGTAGTCCAGGTCCAGGAAGTTGGGCACGGTGAAGATCGCCGCGTGAGTGCCCAGCCTGTCGATGAACTGCTCCTCCGGGCCGAAGACCAATTCACGCACATTGGAGTGCAACCCGTCGGCGCCGATCACCAAGTCGAAGTCGCGCGCGGCGGCGCGCTCGAACGTCACAGCGACCGCGGCGCCGTCGTCCTGCAACGCGGCGATACTGTCGTCAAATAGGTATTCGACCTTTAGTTGTGTTGCCTCGTAAAGCAATTCGACCAGGTCGTCGCGCAGCAGCTCAATATCGGGGCTGGCGATGAGTCCGGCGGTAGGCGTCGATTCCGTGTCCTGGGACAGTTCGTTGCCGTCGCGGTCGACGACCGACGCACCGCGGATGCGCGTCCTGCGCTGGTCGGCGGCGGCCCGCAACATCATCCGTTCCAGGACGGTCAGCGCCGGACCGCGCACGTCGATGGCCTGTCCGCCCGGCCGCAGCCCGGGCCAGCGTTCCACCACTGTGACCGAATGGCCATGTTGGGCAAGCCAATACGCCACCGTCGTCCCGGCCACGCTGGCGCCGGAAACCAAAACTTGAGTCACTTGATCCCCGCCAGCCTCTTTGCCTTGCCGAAGACGTCGTCGAGCATCATCGGAGTCAACCTACCGGTGAACATATTCTGCTGGCTGGGGTGGTAGCAGCCGAGCAATCGCACGCCGGATGGCAGCTCCGCGACGACGCCGTGGCCGAACCGCGGCTTGCGCGTTCCGGCCCGGCAGCCCGGCAGCCGCAGCGCGATCTGCCAGGCGAATCCGCCGAGGGCGACGATCACCCGGACGTGGTCGGACACCAGCCGCCATTCGGCGGCCAGCCAGGGCCGGCAGGTGTCGCGCTCCGCCGGCGTCGGGGCGTTGGCCGGAGGCGCGCACCGCACCGGCGCGACGATCCGAATCTTGTTGGCCCGCAAGCCGTCCGCGGCGTCCACACTGGTCGGCTGGTTCACCAGCCCGGCCCGGTGCAGCGCCGCGTACAACTGATCCCCGGAGCGGTCTCCGGTGAACATCCGTCCGGTCCGGTTGGCGCCGTGCGCGGCGGGCGCCAGCCCGACAATCAGCAGCCGGGGCCGCTCCGATCCCCAGCCCGGCACCGGCCTCCCCCAGTACGGCTGGTCGGCGAAGGCCCGGCGTTTTTCTTCGCCACCTCCTCGCGCCAGCTGACCAGGCGCGGGCAGGCCCTGCACACGCTGATCGCCGCGTCGAGTTCCGGTATCGATCCGGCCTGGGCCGCCAGCGCGTCGACCCGCGCGGCGTCGGCGGCCACCGGGGTCTGCGGCGCGGCCGGATCGCCGGGCCACCCGGTGCCGGGATCGACCGGAGAACCGAACGCCCGGCCGGTGTTTGGGTGGGTGAGCACATGAACATCCTGCATTCGGCCGGGGGCGAGCACGAAATTCGGTGGCTGCCGTTAGGGCTTTGGGGTTAGATTCACCCGCGATATCCATGCGACATACGAGCCGCGGCCCGGCGCTTCTGATCCTGTTCGCCACGCTGATGGCGAGCGCGGGTACCGGCATATCGATCATCGCCTTCCCGTGGCTGGCGTTGCAGCACCATGACAGCGCGCGGGACGCGTCGATCGTGGCCGCCGGCATGACGCTGCCGCTGGTGCTCTCCACGCTGGTCGCCGGCACCGCGGTCGACTTTTTCGGGCGCCGCCGGGTTTCGCTGGTGTCCGATTCGCTGTCCGGCTCGGCGGTGGCCGCGGTCCCGCTGATCGCCTGGTTGGCCGGTGGGGACGCGCTCAACGTGGCGGTGCTTGCCGTGTTGGCCTGCTTGGCGGCCGCTTTCGACCCGGCCGGGACGACGGCGCGCCAGTCGATGCTGCCCGAGGCCGCCGCCCGCGCGGGCTGGTCGCTGGACCGCATCAACAGCATTTACGAGGCGATCCTCAACCTGGGGTTCATCGTGGGCCCGGGCATCGGCGGCTTGATGATCGCGACCGTTGGCGGTGTCAACACGATGTGGATCACGGCGGGTTCATTCGGGTTGTCATTCCTCGCAATTGGGGCGCTGCGGCTCGAGGGCGCCGGCAAGCCCGACCGCGCGCGGCGCCCGGAAGGGCTGGTGTCCGGCATCGTCGAGGGGATGCGCTTCGTCTGGAACCTGCGGGTGCTGCGGACGCTGGGGCTGATCGACCTGGCCGTCACCGCGCTGTACCTGCCGATGGAAAGCGTGCTGTTTCCCAAGTACTTCACCGACCAACACCAACCCGCCCAGTTGGGTTGGGCATTGATGGCGATCGCGGGCGGCGGCGTGGCGGGCGCGCTCGGCTATGCGGCGCTGTCGAAATACACGCGGCGGCGCACCGCCGTGTTGACGGCGACCCTCACCTTCGGTGCGGCGACGGTCGGCATCGCGTTCCTGCCGCCGTTGCCCGTGATCCTGGTGCTGTGCGCGGTGACCGGCCTGGTTTACGGGCCGATCCAGCCGATCTACAACTACGTGATGCAGACCCGGGCGCCGCACCGGCTGCGCGGTCGGGTGGTCGGGGTGATGACGGGGTTGACCTACGCCGCCGGCCCGTTGGGCTTGCTGGTTGCCGGTCCGCTGACCGACGCCGCCGGGCTGAAGGTCACGTTCCTGGCGTTGGCGGTGCCGATCCTGCTGATCGGGTTGATCGCGTGCGGCCTGCCGTCGCTCCGCGAACTGGACCGCTCGCCGGAGTTTGCTGCGGAGTCCGGGCCCTAGGATTGGCCTCGTGGATGCCTCGCTGGCCGAGCTGATCACCGCCCTGCCCGACGGGATGGTCGTCACCGACCCCACCGTCACCGAGGGCTACCGGCAGGACCGCGCCTTCGACCCCTCGGCGGGCAAACCGCTGGCCGTGGTCCGGCCGCGGCGCACCGAAGAGGTGCAGGCCGTGCTGCGCTGGGCCACCGCCCACCGGGTTCCGGTGGTGCCCCGGGGTGCCGGCAGCGGCCTGTCGGGCGGGGCGACCGCGCTGGACAACGGAATCGTGCTGTCGACGGAGAAGATGCGCGACATCAGCATCGATCCGGTGACGCGCACCGCGGTATGTCAGCCCGGGCTGTTCAACGCGGAGGTGAAGAAGGCCGCCGCCGAGCACGGCCTCTGGTACCCGCCGGATCCGTCGTCGTTCGAGATCTGCAGCATCGGGGGCAACATCGCCACCAATGCCGGCGGGCTGTGCTGTGTGAAATACGGCGTCACCACCGACTACGTGCTGGGCATGCAGGTGGTGCTGGCCGACGGCACCGCGGTGCGGCTGGGCGGGCCACGTCTGAAGGATGTCGCGGGGCTTTCGTTGACCAAGCTGTTCGTCGGCAGCGAGGGCACGCTGGGCGTCATCACGGAGGTGACGCTGCGGCTGCTGCCCGCGCAGAACGTGTCGAGCGTCGTGGTGGCCAGCTTCGCATCGGTCGAGGCGGCGGTCGACGCGGTGCTGGGAGTCTCTGCGCGGCTGCGACCCTCGATGCTGGAGTTCATGGATTCGGTGGCGATCAACGCCGTCGAGGACACGTTGCGCATGGACCTGGACCGCGGGGCGGCCGCCATGCTGGTGGCCGGCTCCGACGAGCGCGGGCGGGCGGCGGGCGAAGACGCCGAGGTGATTGCCGCGGTGTTCGCGGAAAACGGTGCGACGGAGGTGTTTTCGACCGACGATCCGGACGAGGGCGAGGCCTTTGTGGCCGCCCGCCGGTTCTGCATCCCCGCGGTGGAGGCCAAGGGATCGCTGCTGCTCGAGGACGTCGGGGTGCCGCTGCCGGCGCTGGGCAAGCTGGTCACCGGGATTGCGCGAATCGCTTCTGAACGCGACCTGATGATCTCGGTGATCGCCCACGCCGGCGACGGCAACACCCACCCGCTGATCGTGTACGACCCCGCCGATGCCGCGATGACGGAGCGCGCGCATGTCGCGTTCGGAGAGATCATGGACCTGGCCGTCGGCCTGGGCGGCACGATCACCGGTGAGCACGGTGTGGGCCGGCTGAAGCTGCCGTGGCTGGACGGCTATCTCGGGCCCCAGGCGATGGACCTCAATCGCCGCATCAAGCGGGCATTGGACCCGGACGGCATCTTGAACCCCGGCGCGGCGATCTGATCTGCCGTCGAGCGTGAATCTGACGACGCGTTTGCGGCGTGTCCCGTCGTGAAATTCACGCTCGGCGATTGACGTGGCTCGCGTTATGTCTTATACATGAGACATGGCGGATGTTATGTCTCATGGGTTCCGGCTCGCCACCGCCGAGACCTGGTCCAATCCCTGGCCGATGTACCGCGCGTTGCGCGATCACGACCCGGTGCACCACGTCGTCCCCGAGGGGCGGCCCGACCACGATTACTACGTGCTGTCTCGACACGGCGACGTCTGGGCGGCCGCCCGTGACCACGAGACTTTCTCCTCCGCGCAGGGGCTGACCGTCAACTACGGCGAGCTGGATCTCATTGGCTTGCAAGATAATCCACCGTTTGTGATGCAGGATCCCCCGGTACACACCGAATTTCGCAAACTGGTGTCGCGCGGTTTCACGCCGCGACAGGTCGAGGCGGTGGAGCCCAAGGTTCGCGACTTCGTCGTCGAGCGCATCGAGAGGCTGCGCGCCAACGGCGGCGGCGATATCATAACCGAGCTGTTCAAACCGCTGCCGTCGATGGTGGTCGCGCACTATCTCGGTGTGCCCGAGGAAGACCGGGCGCAGTTCGACGGCTGGACGGATGCGATCGTCGCGGCGAACACCGTCGAAGGCGGCGTCTCCGGGGCGCTGGAAACGGTCGGCGACGCGGTCGGCTCGATGATGGCCTACTTCACCCGGCTGATCGAGCGGCGCCGGACCGAACCCGAGGACGACACCATTTCCCACCTCGTCGCTGCCGGGGTCGGCGCCGACGGCGACATCGCCGGCACGCTGTCGGTGCTGGCGTTCACGTTCACGATGGTCACCGGCGGCAATGACACCACCACCGGAATGCTCGGCGGCTCAATGCCTTTGCTGCACCAACGCCCCGACCAGCGGCGGCTCCTGGTGGACGAGCCGGGGCTCATTCCCGATGCGGTCGACGAACTGCTGCGGCTGACGTCGCCGGTGCAAGCGCTGGCGCGCACGGCCACCCGCGACGTGACGATCGGCGACACCACCGTCCCGGCCGGCCGCAGGGTCCTGCTGCTGTACGGTTCGGCCAACCGTGACGAACGCCAATACGGTCCGGACGCAGGCGAACTCGACGTGATCCGATGCCCGCGCAACATCATGACCTTCAGCCAGGGCGCACATCACTGCCTGGGCGCGGCCGCGGCCCGGATGCAATCCCGGGTTGCGCTGACCGAACTGCTGGCCCGTTGCCCGGAGTTCGAGGTCGACGAGTCCGCAATCGTCTGGTCGGGCGGCAGTTACGTGCGGCGGCCACTGTCGGTGCCGATCCGGGTAAAGTCCTGATGCCCGGTAATGACTGGCTGTCCTCGCGCCGGTCCGAGGTGGCCGCGGACCGGATACTCGACGCGGCCGAGGAGCTCTACACCCAGCGAGACCACGCTGCCATCGGCATGAACGAAATCGCCAGGGCCGCAGGCTGTTCCCGCGCGACCCTGTACCGGTACTTCGAAAGCCGGGATGCGTTGCGAACCGCCTACGTGCACCGTGAGACGCGCCGGCTCGGCCGCGCGATCAAGGAGCGGATCGACGGCGTCGACGACCCGCGCGAGCGGTTGATTGCGAGCATCACGGCCGCGTTGCGGATGGTTCGTGACAGCCCCGCGTTGTCATCGTGGTTCGCCGTCACCCGCCCGCCGATCGGCGGCGAGGTGGCCGGTCACTCCGAGGTAATTACGGCCCTGGCCGCCGCGTTCGTCAACTCGCTCGGTCCCGAAGACCGCGCCGTCGTGGGGCGGCGGGCCCGTTGGGTGGTGCGGGTGGTGACGTCCCTGCTGATGTACCCCGGCCAGGACGAGGCCGACGAGCGGGCGATGATCGAGGAGTTCGTCGTGCCTATCGTGACGCCGGCTTCCGCGCGCCGCTAGTCCCGAACGCGCGTGAACCGGTGTAGCAACCACGCCACGGGAATCGTCAATACCAGCGTCGCGATGAACAGGTTCAGCATCGACCCGGTGTAGACGTGATAGCCGACCACGTAGTCCATCGCGAATTCCATTGTGATCAGGTGGATCAGGAAGATCTCGTACGAGATCTCCCCCAGCCACACCATCGGCCGGGTGGCCAGCAGCCGGTAATACCGGCCTTGATCACCGAGGGCCAACGGTGCCACCGCCAGTGCCGCGATCCCGGCGTAGAAACAAGTCTTCACCAGCGCCTCGCTCACCGCTGCGGGCGACGTCGTGGGCGCGCCCCCGATGGGTGTGGCGACGATGAAAAAGCTGATGGTCGCCAGCGGTATGGCCATGAACGCGTAGCACCGCACGCCCATCGCCTGCAGCACGGCCAAGATCATGCCGGCTAGGAACCAGGCCAGGTAGGTGGGCAGCCACAGCCGGGCGCCGTCGGGAAACCAGTGATCGGTGTGCACCAGGATCAACCATGCCGGGCTGATCAACATCATCCCCGCCAGAACACCGAGCATCAGCTTCGGCTGCCACCGCCGCCGGCAGATCAGCACCAGCAGCACGTACGCCAGCAGTGGTAGTGCGACGTAAAACGCGGCCTCCACGGCCAGGCTCCACATCTGGGTCAGGCCCTGGTGCAGGTACTTGCCGAGGTAGCCGTTGCAGTAGATCTGCGTCAGCGTGAGGTTGCGGATCAGTCCGGTCCACGTGTGCCCGGGGTTGGGTCCCGCGTCGCGGAAGTCGTACAGCACATAGGCGAACAGCACGGTGATGACGTAGGCGGGCATGATGCGCCGAACCCGGTGCCGCGCATAGCGACTCAGCGACGGCGGCCGGCCCCCGGTGGCGGCCGACTTCACCCACGGACGGAACAGCAAGAAGCCGGACAGCACGAAGAAGATCGGAACGCCGATCTCCAGGCGGGCACCGACCAGGCCCCAATAGCCGTGGGTGTACTTGCCGGTGGTGTACGCCGCGTGGGTGCCGACGACGAGCAGGGCGGCCACCGCGCGGATACCGGTCAGCGACGCGACCCGGTCCGCGTGGGAGGTCTGCTCGAGTCCGCCCTGGGCGTCTCTTTCCTCGGACAGCGTCATCCGGCGGGTTTCCGGCGTGGCTTGGTCTTGTTGGGTGACCGGTCGGGCCGAAGGTCGATCAGCACCCCCGAGATACGGGTCTGCTCAAGCTTTTTGAGCGTCGCGCTGGGCAGTTTGGCCGGCAGTTCCACCAGGGAGAAGTCCGGCCCGATGGCGATGTGGCCGAAATCGCTGCGATGCAGACCCCCCTCGTTGGCGATGGCGCCGACGATCGCACCGGGACCGATCTTGTGCCGTTTCCCCACGGAGACTCGGTATGTGGTGAACGGCTTTGTGGACCTTGGCCTTTCGTGACCTTCCTTCCGTTCGCGCCCTTCCCGTCGTTCGGGCGGTGGTTCGGGCACCATCAGGAACGCCTCGCCGTCGCGCGACTGCACCGCCAACGCGGCGGCAATGTCGGCCATCGGGACGTCGTGGTCGCGTTCGTAGTCCTGCACCAACTTGCGGAACAGGTCCAGCCCCGGACCGCCAAGTGCGTCGGTGATGGAATCGGCGAATTTTGCCACCCGCTGGGCGTTGACGTCCTCGACGCTGGGCAGTTGAGCCTCGGTGAGTGTTTGCCGCGTTGCCTTTTCGATCGCCTTGAGCAAGTGACGTTCCCGCGGGGAGACGAACAACAGCGCGGTCCCCGAACGCCCGGCCCTGCCGGTGCGCCCGATGCGATGGACGTAGGACTCGGTGTCGTGCGGGATGTCGTAGTTGAGCACGTGCGATATCCGCTCCACGTCCAGGCCCCGGGCGGCCACATCGGTGGCGACCAGGATGTCGATGCCTTTGGCGCCGCCCTTTTTGAGCGCGGTGATGGTCCGCTCGCGCTGCGCCTGCGGGATGTCGCCGTTGATGGCAGCCGCGGAAAACCCTCGGGCCCTGAGTTTTTCGGCGACCTCCTCGGTGGCCTGTTTGGTACGGACGAAGACGATCATCGCCTCGAACGGCTCCACCTCGAGGACCCGGGTCAGTGCCTCCATCTTGCGCGGACCGGCGACCTGGATATAGCGCTGCGAAATGTTCTCGGCAGTGGCGGTTTTCGCTTTCGCGGTGACCTCGAACGGGTCGTGTAAGTACTTTTTGGTGATCTTGCGGATCGCCGGAGGCATGGTCGCCGAGAACAGCGCCACCTGTTTGTATTCCGGGGTTTCGGACAGGATGCGCTCGACGTCTTCGGCGAAGCCCATGGCGAGCATCTCATCGGCCTCATCGAGCACCAGGTAGTCCACCCGCGACAGGTCCAGCGTCCCGCGCTCCAGGTGGTCGATGACCCGGCCGGGAGTGCCGACCACCACCTGCGCGCCGCGTCGCAGCCCGGCCAGCTGCACGCCGTAGGACGACCCGCCGTAAATCGGCAGCACGTTGATCTTCGGCAGATGCGCCCCGTAGCGACTGAACGCCTCGGCCACCTGCAGGGCCAGCTCGCGGGTGGGCGCCAGCACCAGCGCCTGGGTCGCTTTGCTGGTGACGTCGATCTTGGACAGGATCGGGATCGCGAAGGCCGCCGTCTTGCCGGTGCCGGTCTGCGCCAGTCCCACCACGTCGGAACCGGCCATCAGCGGCGGAATCGTCGCGGCCTGGATGGCCGTCGGCGACTCGTAGCCGACGTCGGCGACCGCCTTCAGGACCGCAGGATGAATCTGCAGGTCCGCAAAGGTGGTAGAGGCAGCTTCGGGCGAGCTGTCCGGGAGTGTCATCGTTCAAGAAGTTTAGTGGCGAACGAGAGCGCGGTCGCGTCCGGCGCGGCGGGTCGCGGCACGCGGCACCGCCTGCCGTGGCTGCGGGTCCGATGGCGGTACGGTTTCGCGATGTGTGGTCGCTACCCCGGCGTGCGGAGCCATTGACGGCGCTTGTCTTGGTCGCAGCGACGTTGACCGGCTGCGGTTCCGGGGATTCCACGGTCGCCAAGACGCCACAGACCACCACGACGACGTCGACCGTGTCGATCACCGCCCCCGCCACACCGAGCCCGACATCCGGGGTCGCCGCCCCACCCAACAGCGGTCCGCCGCCCGATCCGTGCGCGGTCAACCTCGCGTCGCCCACCATCGCCACTGTGGTCTCCGAGCTGCCTCGCGACCCGCGCAGCCAGCAGCCCTGGAACCCCGAGCCGCTTGCCGGCAACTACAACCAGTGCGCCCAGCTGTCGGCGGTGATCATCAAGGCCAACACCAACGCCGGCAATCCCACCACCCGGGCGGTGCTGTTTCACCTCGGCCAGTTCATCCCCCAGGGAGTGCCCGACACCTACGGGTTCAACGGCATCGACGCGGCGCAAACCACCGGCGACACAATCGCATTCACCTACCCCAGCGGCATCGGATTGACCACCACCGTGAAGTTCCGATGGAACGGCAACGGCGTCGAGCTCATCGGTAACAAACCCGGCGCCTGAGGGAGCGGGCGGCTGCCGGGTGGGCTGCGAGTGGCCGTCAGAAGCACGGAGGCCCCGCGCCGTTTGCTCGGCAGCAGTAGGTCAGGAGCCGCCGCCGCCGCCGGTGTTAGCCGGGTTACTCGTCTGGCCGGCCCTGCCGCTGGCAGGCGCGTGCGACCATGAAAAGCCGCCGTTGTCGTTGGTGCCACCGGAACCCGAGTTACCCCCGTAGTCCGGCCACCCTGGCCGCCGACAATGCTGCCGCGCCGGCCGTAGTCGCCAAGGCTCTGGCCCCAGCGTTCGTTACGTAGACGCCAACATTAGGGACTGGTCATGCCCGTGGCGCCCTGATGCCCGTTGGGACCCAGGAATCCGCCGCCCCCGCCGCCCCCGCCGGGGGCGCCCGCCCCGTGCGGGCTGCCGCCGTTGCCGCCGGTGCCGCCGTCCCCGCCCAAACTGCCCAGCCCCCAGGCCAAGCCGCCCATGCCGCCGACACCGCCGCCACCGCCCGTAGTTGAGCCCATCCCGCCGGTCCCGCCGACCCCGCCATCGCCGGCGGAGAACAAGAAGAACGCCCGGTCGGTACCACCCTCCCCGCCGCGCCCGCCAGTACCGCCGACGCCGCCGGGGTTGGCCCAGCCGGTGCCGCCATGCCCGCCGGCAGCGCCTGAGCCGAACCTGCCACCGGCACCGCCGTGCCCGCCGGCACCGCCGGTCGGGCTCGCCGAAGTCCCGGCCCCGCCGGTCCCCCCGATCCCGCCATTACCGATCAGACCGGCATTCCCGCCCTTCCCACCGGCCTTGCCGGGGGCCCCCGATCCGCCGTTGCCGCCGTTGCCGATCAAGAGCCCGCCGTTCTGGCCAGCCTGCCCGGTCCCGGCCGCACCATTGACGCCATTGCCGATCAGCGGGCGGTTCAAAAACTTCTCGGTGGGTGTGTTGATCACACCTAGGATGCCTTGCGCCGGCGACGCGGCCGCCGCCCGCAGCGGCGAAGCGTTGGCCGCCTCGGTGGCCGCATACATCAACCCGCCGCCGCTCAACGCCTGCACAAACTCGTTATGAAACTTCGCCACCTGCGCGCTCAGCGCCTGATATTCCGCCCCATGGGCGCCAAACACCGCCGAGATCGCCGCCGACACCTCATCGCCAGCCGCGGCCGCCACCGACGTTGTCGGCAGCGCGGCCGCCGAATTGGCCGCCCTGATCGCCGACCCGATCCCGGTGAGATCCTGGGACGTGCTGGCGAAAACGTCAGGCGAAGCGGTCACGAACGAGGACATCTGCGGCTCCGATCACTAGGGCATCACAAGGGCACGGCCGGGGACTCAGGAGAAAACCTCGGAACAATTCCGATACATTACGCGAGCCCGTTCGTCTTTTCATAGCGACTTCCCAAACTTGGGTCGATCGAATTCCAGTGCCACGCCGCGGACTTCGATTCGGTTTCCATCGCGTAAACATCTCGGGCACAACAAGATACGGGTCGTCGAACACGCGTGGCCAACTTGCGGCAGCAGCGCCGTGACAATGCCTACGTGAACCGCGTCGTAACTGCAGTTAAACACCAGTCGACGTCAAACCCTTTTGAAAATGTCTAATCAGCAAAATAGATATGGCGACCCAGCAAAGCTAAATGTATTTGCGCCCAATAAACCGCCGACGCTTCCTCGGCCGACGCGTATCGGCCCCGAAGCTCGGGGTCGTGCGGTCGCCGTGGCCACATCGGGGCTGCGGGTCAGTGTGATCCTGCACACTCTGCGCGCGAGTTCCAGTGCGGCCCAGCCGCGTCATTCACTCACCTCGAGCGGTAGCGAGATCAGGCCCGGGCCGCCGCTCACGACCAACACCCAACGGCCGTTTGTAGGCAGACGTACCTCGATATTGAAGAAGGCGAATCCGATTTCGCCGGAGGCGGCGGCGTCTGGGAGCTCGAACTCGATGGTCAGCGGCTCGTCATCCGTCGGAGGCCTGATCTCCACCTCAATCACTCGGACCGGACTATCGGTCTCGGCCTGCGTGAGCACCACCAGCACAAACTGGGCTAGCCGGTCAGGTCCCAACCTAAATCCGGACAGCACGCCGCCCGACACGGCGAGTTTGTTGTCCACCACCGAAGCCGCTTCGGCGAGGAAGGCCCCGGTAATCACCCCGCTGAAGTTACCGGTTCGTCGGCCGTCACAGGCGTCGAGGGGCGACGCTTATCGCAGACGGCTGGGCGGCCGGCCGTGTCGGACGCCTCACCTACAGTTGCTGTCGTGTTCGTCACCGGCGGCAACATCGTCTACAGCGCGTCGGATCTGGCTGCCGCGGCCCGGTGCGAGTACGCACTGCTAAGGGATTTCGACGCGAAACTCGGTTGGGGGCCAGTCGTTTGGGACGAGGACGAGTTGCTCGCTCGAATAGCCACTCTCGGTACCGAGCATGAAAGACGCCGGCTCGACCGATTGCGTGACGAGTTCGGGGATGCCGTCGTCGATCATCGGCCGTCCGGCGTACACGCCCGCCGGGCTGACGGCGGCCGCCGAGGCGACGCGGCGCGCCATCGCCGACCGCGCCCCGGTGGTGTATCAGGCCGCGATGTTCGATGGCCGTTTCGTCGGGTTCGCCGACTTCCTCGTGCTCGACGGCGAGCGCTACCGCGTCACCGACACCAAGCTCGCGCGCTCGCCCAAGGCCACCGCGTTGTTACAGCTCGCGGCCTATGCCGATGTGCTGGCAGGCTCGGGCGTCCCGGTGGCACCGGAGGCCGAGCTGGAGCTGGGCGACGGCACGGTCTTCCGCTGCCGCGTCGACGACCTGATCCCGGTTTACCGTTCGCGGCGCGCGCTTTTGGAGCGACTGCTCGACGAGCACTTTGCCGCGGGCGCCGCGGTGCGCTGGGGTGACGACGGGGTCGTCGCGTGTTTTCGCTGTCCGCTGTGCGCCGAGCAGGTGCGCGCGGCCGACGACGTGCTGTTGGTCGCCGGCATGCGGGTAGCTCAGCGGGACAAGCTGATTGACGCAGGCATCACCACGATAGCCGAGCTCGCCGAGCACACCGGACCCGTGCCGGAAATGGCATCGGAGGCACTCGATGAATTGACCGCGCAGGCCAAATTACAGCTCCTGCAACGCGATACTGGCCTTGCACAGTTCGAGATCGTCGACCCGCAGCTGCTGACACTGCTGCCCGAGCCGGACCCCGGTGACCTGTTCTTCGACTTCGAAGGCGACCCGTTGTGGACGGCCGACGGCAGCGACTGGGGCCTGGAGTATCTGTTCGGTGTCCTGGAGGCCGCGGGGCGCTACCACCCGCTGTGGGCGCACGACCGGGCGGAGGAGCGCGAGGCATTTACCGACTTTCTGACGATGGTTGCCAAGCAGCGCAAGCGCCATCCCAACATGCACATCTACCATTACGCGTCCTACGAAAAGACCGCGCTGCTAAGGTTCGCCAGACGATACGGAGTCAGTGCGGACGAGGTCGACGAACTGTTGCACAGCGGGACGCTCGTTGACCTTTATCCTCTGGTGCGCAACAGTATTCGGGTGGGCGCGGAGTCGTTCGGCCTCAAGGCGCTCGAGCCGCTCTATATGGGCGCGCAGTTGCGCGCCGGTGACGTCACGACGGCCGCCGAGTCGATCACCTCCTACGCGCGGTACTGCGCACTGAACGACGCCGGCCGGTTCGCCGATGCCGCATCAGTGCTCAGGGAGATCGAGGACTACAACCACTACGACTGCCGGTCCACTCGAGAATTGCGCAATTGGCTGATGCTGCGCGCCTACGAATCCGGCGTCGTACCCGTTGGCGCCCAATAGGTTCCAGAGAGCATCGCCGTCGCGAACCTGGCAAACCGGAAGACGTTACACGACGCGCAGCCCGGCGGGAATCCTCTCCGGATCCCGCCAAAACGCGTCGTTGACAAAACGGTTGAACAAATCCGGCGGCAACAACGTCTCACGCGGCTCGGCCTTGACCGTGCCACGCACCGTGTGCAACCCCGGCGTGCCGGCCCGTTCGTCGAACTCGGTGACGTCGTAATCGACATGGCCGAAATCGTGCTCGAAAGCCGGCACTCCGAGAAACGCGTAGATGGCGTGCATCGTCTTGGCCGGATCGGTAGTCAAGGTTTCGTACTGCACCAACAACAAGCGATCCCGTTGCGCGCCATAGCACGCCTGCTTCAGGGCATCATAGGGAGCGCCGACCATACCGTCGGGCGCCACCACCTGTTTGGCGCGGGTATACACCGTACCGCCGGAGCTGTAATTGAAAATCGACGACGGGCTAAAGACGTTGCGTTGAATCAACCGCTCGATGCTGTCAACCACCCACGGCAACTCCCGCACGCAGGCAATCACTTTCGCATCGGGAAACAGCCGCACCATCGCCGGCATCCACCCACACCAAGCGCGGCTGGTATCAAAGATCACCTCGGCGGTGCACTCGGAATAGAAGTTGTCGAACAACCCACGCAGGATGCGCTCGCGCTTGGCGTCATCGATAAACACCGAAAACTCGTTGCGTGCGCTCATTTCGCCCAGCAGGGCACCGAACAGGCCCGCCAACGGACCCGACATCCCCGCCTCAAACCGCGGGTTTTGCCGCAGCAACGCAGCCAACAACGTCGACCCCGACCGCGGCAAGCCCGAGATGAAGTGGATAGATGTCATGGGAGCTCCCCCCGCGCTAACGGTCCGCACCATGACATCGCGCGCGGACATCTAGCCCTGTGATGGCCGTCATATTAACGGATCGCGATGAACATATTGGCTGATCCAGCACGGCGTCGGCGCCGATGTGGCCAGCGCGGCGCCAATAACGCGATGCCTCGCCCCGGGCTGTCGCGGATGCCGTATCCATCAGCGGCGGACTGTTAGGGGAAGTTGGGTGCAGGGCGCGCCGTCTGAGTTGCCGGAGCCATCGCCGCCGTTGCCGCCGTTGTCGCCGTTGTCGCCGTTGTCGCCGACGATGCCGGTAGCGTCTTCGCCCTTGCCGCCCGCCCCGCCGTGGCCGGTGCCAGTTTGGCTGCCGGCGCCGCCGACCCCGGGGTGGGCGGGGCCATTTGCTGGATCCAAATTATTCAACACATGCGCAACCCATGAACCGCCCACCGGACATTTGCCGAGTCACAACTATTCAACACATGCACAATCGACAAACCGCCGACCGCTCTTTTGCTGAATTCTATTTATTCGACATATGTGTAGCCGGTGAATTCCCTATTTTCCTGAAACCGGCCGTACTGTGCCGGGCGTAGGGCAGGAGCGCCGCCGCCGGCGACGGCAAACTTTGGGCGCCCCGCCGAGACCTATCTCCCAGACGAGTGCCGACCGTAGCCGGTGGGGTCGTCGTCCGGATCGGGACGGTAGTGCTGACCCCGAGGCGCCAGCCGGTCGTCGGGTAGGCCGGACCGAAGCGTCCGCGTCGAAAAGTACTCGGCGATAGAACTGAAGCGCTCCTCGGCCTCGACATGAAAGCCGTTGTGGGCAAAGCCAATCGATCCGTTCCGCGGAGCCGGGTCGTCGACCAGGCCGCGCCACGCTTCGAAAGGTTCGCCATGCCATGCGTCGACGGGCGCCGGGCGCGGCTGCGCGAACCGCAATGGCCCGGTATCCATCTCCTCCTCGTACGCCGATGTCCCACGGGCATCGTGTATGGGGTCGGCGTCCGGTTCGCGGACCAAGATGAATTCGACGTAGTGGTCATCGTCGCCGTCATCCAACTCGTCATCGGTCGGGCGTAAACACGCTGTGGCCCTTGCGTTTTCGGCCAATCACCGAAGGGGTACCCGACCAAGAACAGCGCGGCGGCGATCCCGAACAACGCGATGAACGCCGGCAACAGCACCGACTGCGACATCGCGGCCGAAAACGGCGCGCGCAGGAACTCTGGCAGCGCCACGGTGACATCGTCGTCCCCGGTGAGGTCAGATAGCTGCGGCGGCACCTCGGCGCCGATCCGCGACGTCATGAACGCGGCCATGGCGGCACTGCCGAGCACCGCGCCGAGCTGGCGGATCGAGTTGAACACCGCCGAACTCGCGCCGGCCAGATGCGGCGGCAGGTTGCGGGTCGCGGTGGCCGTCAACGGCGCCCACACGAACGCCGTCCCGACACCTATCGCAAAGAACGGCAACGCCAGCCGCCAGATCGGCGTGCCGCGGGGCGATCTCCAACGCGAGCCACGTCAGCGCGATCGCCAGCACCGAAAAGCCGAAACCGACGACGGGCCCCGGATGGTATCGGTCGGTGATCCTGCCGACGAACGGCGCGAACACTCCGTTGGCAACCGCCATCGGCGCGATCAACAGGGCCGAGCGGATCGGCGAGAGGCCGCAAACCGCCTGCGCGTAGAAGGGCAGCGGCACCATGATCGCCGTCGACGCGAACGCGACGATGGCGACCCCGACGTTGCAGGCGCGGAAATCCCGGTCACCGAAAATCTCCAGCGGAATCAGCGGCTCGCCCCGGTTGAGTAACTGCCAGTGCACGAACACCGACATGAAGCCCGTGCCGGCGACGATCATCGCCCAGATCCAGGGTTGCCAGTGTGCTGCCGGGCCCTGTTGCAGGCCGAAGACGATCAGAAACATGCCCACCCCGGACAACGCGACGCCGACCGGGTCGAACCGGTGCGCCTGGGTGGGCAGCGCCGGGACCAGCCGAACGGCCAGCGCCAGCCCGACGATGCCGATGGGGATGTTGACGAAGAAAATCCACTGCCAGCCCAGCCCGCCGACCAGCGCTCCGCCGGCCAGCGGCCCCACCAGCCCGGCGACGCCGGCGGTGGAACCCCACAGGCTCGCCGCGACACCGCGCCGCCGCGCCGGGAAGATCCGGGTAATCATCGACAGGGTCTGCGGGGTGAGCACCCCGGCGCCGACGCCTTGCACGACTCGGGCGGTGATCAGCATGGCGGCACTGCCCGACAGCCCACACCACAGCGATGCGACGGTGAACACCGCCAGACCGATCAGGTAGAGGTTCTTGGGGCCGTACCGGTCACCGAGCCGCCCGGCCACCAGCAACACCACCGCGCACCCCAGCAGGTAGGCGCTGGTCACCCAGACCACCGCGTCGTACCCGATGTGCAAGTCGGCCTTGATGGTCGGGTTGGCGATGGCGACGATGGTCGAGTCGACCATGATCATGAAGAACCCGATCATCATGACCCAGAGCGCGGTCCAGGGGTTCGGAGAGTGCCGCGAATCCACCGCCGTTCCGAGGTTGCGATGCTTCGCGAGATGGGCACCATTCGGCGCCGCATGCCGGGTCCCCCCGGGCGACCTGGACGTCGCCCTGGTCATGCACCCACCTCGTTTCAGCTCGCGACGACGGTGACCGGCCACTCGGCCGCATCAGGTCAACCGGCCCACCTCGACGAGAGGCCCGACACCGACCTGTATCCAGGTTGCATTATTGCGGGTAAGGCGATCGGCCGCGCGGGCGCGTTAGCCTGAAGGGACGTCTTTGGCGAGACATTGGCAGGAAAGGCAACATGCGGCCCCGACGGAGCAAAGATATGCCCAAACCCGAACTCGGGCCGGACACCACGGGTGGCCGGCCCAAAGCATCCACCCGGGCATTGGCGCAAGTCATCGAGCGCAGCTCGCGGATACACGGCCCCGCCGCCGAGGGGTATGTGGCCCGGTTGCGACGGGCGCACCCCGGCGCCAGCCCCGCCGAGATCGACGCCAAGCTGGAAAATCGCTACCTGGCCGCGCTCACGGCCAGCGGTGCCGCGGTGGGTTCGGCCGCGACATTCCCCGGCGTCGGGACGTTGACGGCGTTGTCCGCGGGCGCGGGCGAAACCGTCTTCTTCATCGAGGCCACCTCGTTGTTCGTGCTGGCCAAGGCCGCGGTGTACAACATCCCGGCCGACCACCGGGAACGACGCCGCGCGCTGGTGCTTGCCGTCCTGGTCGGAGACGACAGCAGGCGCGCCATCGGCGAGCTGATCGGCCCGGGCCGCACCAGTGGCGGTTGGCTCGCCGAGGGCATGGCCTCGCTGCCGTTGCCAACGTTGGCGCGGTTCAACGCCCGGATGCTGAAGTACTTCGTCAAGCGGTACACGGTGCGACGCGGCGCCCTGATGTTCGGCAAGATGCTGCCGGTCGGCATCGGTGCCGTGGTCGGCGGCGCCGGCAACCGGATAGCGGGCAAAAAGATCGTCAACAACGCCCGGCAGGCGTTCGGCACCCCGCCCACCCGTTGGCCGGCCGCGCTGCGGGTGCTGCCGACGAGCCGCGAGGCCGGCTAGCGGCGGGCTATCGCCCCCGGTCACACTCGCGAATTGCCGCCAAAAGGTTAGCCTTTATGGGGCGGAAACGTTCCGGGACCGCCGCGGGTGTGAGCCGCCCCGCCAGCCGGGGCGCAGGAAGTCGCAGGTGCCGCGCAATGCGCCTGCAGGGCAAAGGAATTGAGGCGAACAGCGGCCGTGAGCAACATTAGTTCACCATTCGGGCAAAACGAATGGCTGGTCGAGGAGATGTACCGCAAGTTCCGCGACGACCCCTCGTCGGTCGATCCGAGCTGGCACGAGTTCCTGGTTGATTACAACCCCGACGCGGCCACCGACACCGCGGTTGCCGCCGAGGCAGCCCCGGAGGCAAAGCCCGCGATGGCGACACCCCCGCCCGCACCGGCGCCGGCCGCGCCCGCCCAGCCCGCCGGCCCCGCCCCCGCGGGCAACGGCGAAGCCATCGCGCCGGCCGTCCCTAAGGCCGCCCCTCCCCCGCCCGCCGAAGGCGACGAGTTGCAGGTGCTGCGCGGTGCCGCCGCGGCCGTCGTCAAGAACATGTCCGCGTCGCTGGACGTGCCGACGGCAACCAGCGTCCGCGCCATTCCGGCAAAGCTGATGATCGACAACCGAACCGTGATCAACAACCAGCTCAAGCGCAACCGCGGCGGCAAGATCTCCTTCACCCACATCCTGGGCTACGCGATGGTGCAGGCGGTCAAGGCGTTCCCCAACATGAACCGGCACTTCGCCGAGATCGACGGCAAGCCGACCGCGGTCACGCCGGCCCACACCAACCTCGGCCTGGCGATCGACCTGCAGGGTAAAGACGGCAAGCGCTCCCTGGTGGTGGCCGGCATCAAGCGTTGCGACGAATTGCGATTCGCGGAATTCGTCTCCGCCTACGAAGACATCGTGCGCCGTGCCCGCGACGGCAAGCTGACCGCCGAAGACTTTGCCGGCGTGACGATTTCGCTGACCAACCCCGGCACCATCGGCACCGTGCACTCGGTGCCGCGGCTGATGGCGGGCCAGGGCGCCATCATCGGCGTCGGCGCCATGGAGTACCCCGCCGAGTTTCAGGGCGCCAGCCAGGAGCGCATCGCCGAGCTGGGTATCGGCAAACTGATTACCCTGACCTCGACCTACGATCACCGCATCATCCAGGGTGCGGAATCCGGTGACTTCCTGCGCACCATCCACGAAATGCTGCTCTCGGACGGTTTCTGGGACGAGATCTTCCGCGAGCTGAGCATCCCGTACTTGCCGGTGCGCTGGAGCACCGACAACCCGGACTCGATCGTCGACAAGAACGCCCGCGTCATGGAGTTGATCGCGGCCTACCGTAACCGCGGGCACCTGATGGCCGACATCGATCCGCTGCGCTTGGACACCACCAGGTTCCGCAGTCACCCCGACCTCGAGGTGCTGACCCACGGCCTGACGCTGTGGGACCTCGATCGAGTGTTCAAGGTCAACGGCTTTGCCGGCTGCGAGTACAAAAAGCTGCGCGATGTGCTGGGCATCCTGCGCGACGCGTACTGCCGCCACATCGGCGTCGAGTACACCCACATCCTCGACCCCGAGCAACAGGAGTGGCTGGAAGAGCGGGTCGAGACTAGGCACGTCAAACCGACTGTGGCCCAACAGAAATACATCCTGAGCAAGCTGAACGCCGCCGAGGCGTTCGAAACGTTCCTGCAGACCAAGTACGTCGGGCAGAAACGCTTCTCGCTGGAAGGCGCCGAAAGCCAGATCCCGATGATGGACGCCGTGATCGACCAGTGCGCCGAGCATGGCCTGGACGAAGTGGTCATCGGGATGCCGCACCGCGGCCGGCTCAACGTGCTGGCCAACATCGTAGGCAAGCCGTACTCGCAGATCTTCAGCGAGTTCGAGGGCAACCTGAACCCGACGCAGGCGCACGGCTCCGGCGACGTCAAATACCACCTCGGTGCCACCGGCGTATACCTGCAGATGTTCGGCGACAACGACATTCAGGTGTCGCTTACCGCCAACCCGTCACACCTGGAGGCCGTGGACCCGGTGCTGGAGGGTCTTGTTCGGGCCAAGCAGGATCTGCTGGACCACGGGGCCAGCGACAGCGAAAACGAAAAGGCCTTCTCCGTGGTGCCGATGATGCTGCACGGTGACGCCGCCTTCGCCGGCCAGGGAGTGGTCGCCGAGACGCTGAACCTGGCGAACCTGCCCGGTTACCGCGTCGGGGGCACCATCCACATCATCGTCAACAACCAGATCGGGTTCACCACCGCACCGGAGTACTCCAGGTCCAGCGAGTACTGCACCGACGTCGCGAAAATGATTGGGGCGCCGATCTTCCACGTCAACGGCGACGATCCGGAGGCGTGCGACTGGGTGGCGCGGCTGGCGGTGGACTTCCGGCAGCAATTCAAGAAGGACGTCATCATCGACATGCTGTGCTACCGCCGGCGCGGGCACAACGAGGGCGACGACCCGTCGATGACGAACCCCTACATGTACGACGTCGTCGACACCAAACGCGGGGCCCGCAAGACCTACACCGAGTCCCTCATCGGCCGCGGCGACATCTCGATCAAGGAAGCCGAGGACGCGCTGCGCGACTACCAGGGCCAGCTGGAGCGGGTGTTCAACGAGGTCCGCGACCTGGAGAAGCACGGCGCGCTGCCGAGCGAATCGATCGAGGCCGACCAGATGGTCCCCGCGGGGCTGTCCACCGCGGTGGACAAGGCGCTGCTGGCCCGCATCGGCGACGCCTTCCTGGCCCTGCCGGACGGTTTCACCGTGCATCCGCGGGTGCAGCCGGTGCTGGAAAGGCGCCGGGAGATGGCCTACGAGGGAAAGGTCGACTGGGCGTTCGGCGAGCTGCTTGCGCTCGGTTCGCTGGTGGCCGAGGGCAAGCTGGTGCGGCTGTCCGGGCAAGACACCAAGCGCGGCACCTTCTCCCAGCGGCATTCGGTGATCATCGACCGCAACAACTGCGAGGAGTTCTCGCCGCTGCAACTGCTGGCGACGAACCTCGACGGCAGCCCCACCGGCGGCAAGTTCCTGGTGTACGACTCGCCGCTGTCGGAGTACGCCACCGTCGGTTTCGAATACGGCTACACGGTGGGCAACCCGGACGCTCTTGTGTTGTGGGAGGGGCAGTTCGGCGACTTCGTCAACGGCGCGCAGTCGATCATCGACGAGTTCATCAGCTCCGGTGAGGCCAAGTGGGGCCAGCTGTCCAACGTGGTGTTACTGCTGCCGCACGGGCACGAGGGGCAGGGGCCCGACCACACCTCGGGCCGCATCGAGCGGTTCCTGCAGCTGTGGGCGGAGGGTTCGATGACGATCGCGGTGCCCTCTACACCGTCGAACTACTTCCATCTGTTGCGCCGGCACGCTCTCGACGGCGTCCAGCGTCCGCTGATCGTGTTCACCCCGAAGTCCATGTTGCGCAACAAGGCGGCGGTCAGTGACGTCAAGGACTTTACCGAGATCAAGTTCCGCTCGGTGCTGGAGGAGCCCACCTACGAGGACGGCGTCGGCGACCGCGGCAAGGTCAACCGGATCCTGCTGACCAGCGGGAAGGTCTACTACGAGCTGGCGGCGCGCAAGGCCAAGGACAACCGCGACGACGTCGCGATCGTGCGCATCGAGCAGCTCGCCCCACTGCCGAAACGCCGGCTAGCCGAGACGCTGGACCGCTACCCCAATGCGCGCGAGTTCTTCTGGGTGCAGGAGGAGCCGGCCAATCAGGGCGCGTGGCCGCGATTCGGCCTGGAGTTGCCCGAGCTGCTGCCCGACAAGTTGACCGGGATCAAGCGCATCTCGCGCCGGGCCATGTCGGCCCCGTCGTCGGGTTCGTCGAAGGTGCACGCAGTCGAGCAGCAGGAGATCATCGACACGGCGTTCGGCTAGCCCGGTGACGGCGAGCGCCGGAACGGCGCGAGTAACCCGACTTGGCTCAAATTGGTGCGTGCCGTCGGCGCGGAGTTTGGGGAGCGCTTCGCTGGGGTCGTCGGGCGGAGAGTCACAGACTCCACACCTGCCTCTCGGCGGAGGGGGTGCCGCATTGTCCACCTCTTAGCGACAATCCCCTGACCTGTGAGTTCACCCGACATCGTCGCTCGTTGCCTCGACCACAAAAGGGTGGCTGAGCTGCGCAGACACAATTGTCGCTAAGAGGCGGACAACACTGCATGTCCTGCAGCTGCCTCGCCTTGGCGTGGCTGGAATGTTCCGACTTGGCTCAATTTGGGTTCGGTGTCCACGCCGGTGGTGAATCGGCCCCGGGTCGTAACGAGCGCCCAATCGCGCTGCGCCAGGCTTGATTTAGTGTGCAATTTTCACGTGGCCGCACAGCAAACGCAGATAAAGACGGCGTTCGGCTAGCCCGAAGCGGGCAATCGAGCGTTCGGCTAGCCCGCGCGGTGACGGCCTGACTGCGCCTCCAGGCCCATCGCGAGGAAATCGAGACGCCACAGCGACTGAAATAGCTTGCGGGCGAAGTTCTCCAGCTCGGTCGCGGGCGCTCGCGGCGAGTCCGTCTGCCCCACCCGCTCGGCAATCTCCCGAATCGTGCTACGACCGTCGACGTGCTGGACAAAGGGCAACTGAGCCGCGCTGAGATTCAGGCTCCAATCCGGCCGGAAAAGCTCGTTGCCGGACAGGCCGCAACGCATGCGCATGATCGGGACGTAGTCGAGAGAGTCATCGGTCGAGAAATCAATGACGTAAGACTCTTTCGGCCGATCGGTTCGGCAGGCCATGAAGAAATGGCAGCCGTTCAACGACTGCACCCGTTCCATCACGGACCACACCTTGTGCTCGGGCAACTCGTTTAGGGCCCGGTTGAACGCATTCGACGGCAAGAACATGTCGTGCGCGTAATACGGCGCGTTAAGAAGCAATCCCTGAAATGCGAGTCCGGCCGAGGCGACCAGGTCGATACACTCGTCGATGGTATAGCTGCGCTGCCGACCGTGCAGAAACGTATCCACCAGGGCGGCATCGGAGGACTGCAGATCCCGCGCTATTCGCAGATAGCTCTGGACGGGGTGCTCGGGCGCCAGCACCGAGATCGTCTCTTTGACGACTTGGACCGATGCGTCGTCTTGACGCAGTTCCAACTCACGAAAGACCGATTCGAGCATCTCGACTCCGAGTCGGCCATACCTTGCATACAGCATTACGGCCATGGCGCCGTCCTGCCGCAGGCATCCGCCGAGCGCCTTCATGCCCGCCAATGGGTCTGCCATGTGATGCAAAACGCCGGTCGACACAATCAGGTCGAAGTCAAGTCCCAGCGTCGAAACCTCTTCGATCGGAAGCAGATTCAACTCCAGGTTCCAAAGCCCGTACTTATCTTTCAGATACTGCTGATGGTCCAGCGATGGCTGGCTGATATCGATCGCCACCACTTTCGCGGCGGGGTTCGTATACGCAAAGATTGACGCCTGGTTGGTGCCGCAACCCGCAATCAGAATGTCGACGTCGGGCTTGTATTCCCGATCGGGCCACAAGGTCCGGTGCGCGTGCAACGGGTCGAACCATTCCCAATTGTTAGGGACCCAATCCTCGAGGTCCTGGATGGGTCGTGGATACCTCCACCGCTCGTACTGGCGGGTGACAACGTCGGCGCGCGGATCGTCGGTCACGTCAGCGATCCTCCTTTGCGCTCTTCCGTTTGGCAACAGCCGGTTTCGGGTTCAGGCCCATCGCAAGAAAGTCGAGACGCCACAGCGACTGAAATAGCTTGCGGCCGGACTTCTCCAGGCTGGCCTGATCAACTCGGCGCACCTCGCCCGCCGCCACCCGTTCGGCGATCTCCCGAATCGTGCGACGACCGTCGACGTGCTGTACAAAGGGCAACTGGGCGGCGTTGAGACTCATACCCCAATCTGGCCGGAAAATGTCAGCGCCGGCCAGACCGCAACGCAGGCGGTACATCGGCACATAGTCGAGGGACTCGTCCGTCGAAAAATCAATTGCGTAGCTCTCTTTCGGCCGCTCCGGACGACACGCCATGAAGAAATGGCAGCCGTTCACGTTCTGGACACGCTCCATCACTGACCAGATCTTCGCGTCGGGCAGCGCGTTCACCGCCGGATAAAACCCGTTCGGGGGCGCAAACAAGTCATGCGCGTAATAGGGCCCCTTGAGGAGCCAGTCCTGGAACACGAGTCCGGCAGAGGTGACCAGATCGATGCACTCATCGACGGTGTAGTTGCGGTCGCGGCCATGCAGAAATGTATCCACCAGGCCGGTGTCGAACTGCAGATCCTCCGACCCGGAGATTTTGAGGTAGCTCTGCAGGGGATGGTCCGGCCCCAGCATCGAGACCGCCTCCCTGACTATTTGGAGCGATGGATCGTCTTGGCGCAGCCCCATGTCACGAAAGACCGACTGCATCATTTCGACACCGAGCCGGCCATACTTCGCGTACAGCATTATGGCCGCGACGCCGTCCGGCCGCAGGCAGCCGCCGATCGCTTTCATGCCGGCCACGGGGTCCGCCAGCACCATCAAAACCCCGGTCGAAACGACGAGGTCGAATTCAAGCCCCAGCGTTGGCAGTTCCTCGATCGGCAGCAGATGCAATTCCAGATTCCACAGGCCGTGCTTGTCCTTCAGATATTGCTGATGATCCAGAGACGGCTGACTGACATCGACCGCCACTACTTTCGCACCGGGGTTCGTGTACGCGAACATCGCCGCCTGGTTGGTGCCGCAACCCGCGATCAGAATATCGAGGTCGGGTTTGTATTCCCGATCGGGCCACAAAGTCCGGTGCGCATGGGAGGGGTCGAACCATTGCCAATTGTTGACGGACCATTCCTCCAGGTCCAGCACGGGTTGGGGGTACCTCCACCGCTCGTACTGGCGGGAAACAACATCGGCACGCGGATCGTCGCTCATTTCCGTGGTGGCTCCTCTTCAGCCGTTGATCGAGCATCGCTCGGGCTGAGACTAGCCCAGATCCCCTCTTCCGCGGCACGATTTCGGGGTACCGCCCCCGGCCCGCCACGGCCCGGCGAGCCGTGGTGGCCAGGTCGACTAGGGA
This sequence comes from uncultured Actinomycetota bacterium, assembly GCA_963703795.1. Classification (GTDB taxonomy): domain Bacteria; phylum Actinomycetota; class Actinomycetes; order Mycobacteriales; family Mycobacteriaceae; genus Mycobacterium. The sequence continues at coordinate 26,060 of CAVPFT010000016.1, forward strand.
CGCGAGTTCGCTTCCAGACCCATCGCGAGGAAGTCGAGGCGCCACAGCGACTGAAACAGCTTGCGGCCGAACTTCTCCACCTCGGTCACAGCACCCCGCCGCGCCCCGGTTTCCAACACGCACTGCGCAATCTCGCGAATCGTGCGACGGCCATCGACGAGCTGTACAAAGGGCAACCCAGCCGCGTTGAGAATGAAACGCCCACCGGGCCTAACGATCTCGGTGCCCGACAGACCGCATCGAAAACGCATCATCGGAACATAATCGGACGACGCAGGCGCCGAAAAATCAATGGTGTAGTTCTCTTTCGGCCGCTCCGGACGGCACGCCATGAAAAAATGACAAGCGGCCATTGTGTGCAGACGTTCCATCGCCGACCACAGCTTGCGCTCGGGCAATGCGCTGACGGCGTCATAAGCCGCGGTTCCCGGCGCGAACCAATTGTGCGGGTAATACGGCGAATTGATAAGCCAACCCTGAAATTCGAGTCCGGCCGACGCGACGAGATCGATGCAGTCGTCGACGTCGTAACTGCGGTCGCGTCCGTGCAGGAACGTGTCCACGACGGCGGCATCGAACTGCAATTCCCAATCGCCCTCTGTCTTGAAATAGGTTCGCAGCGGATGCTCCGCCGGTAGCACCGCGATCATCTCTTTGACCATTTGGACCGATGCATCGTCTTGGCGCAGCCCCATTTCACGAAAGACCGATTGCATCAGTTCGACTCCGATCCGGCCATACTTCGCATACAGCGTCAGGCCGATGGCGCCATCCTGCCGCAGGCAGCCGCCGAGTGCTTTCATGCCCACCTTCGGCTCCGCAAGGTGGTGCAAAACGCCGGTCGAGACGATGAGGTCGAACTCGAGACCCAGCGTAGGCAGCTCTTCGACCGGCAGCAGATGCAGCTCCAGGTTCCACAGCCCGTGCTTGTCTTTCAGATATTGCTGATGGTCCAGGGACGGCCGGCTGATATCGACCCCGACGACTTTCGCACCGGGGTTCCGGTACGCGAAAACCGCAGCCTGGTTGGTGCCGCAACCCGCGATCAGAATGTCGAGATCAGGTTTGTACTCCCGATCCGGCCACAACATCCTGTGGAAGTGGGACGGGTCGAACCAAAACCAGTTGTCATCGGTCAAGGCCTCGAGGTCCTCTATGGGGCGTGGGTAGCGCCACCGCTCGTACTGGCGCGAGACGACGTCGGCGCGCGGATCCGACTTCACCTCAGCGCTGGGTTCGCCCGCTTCCACGGCAGGATTATGGGCTGCCGCCGATTCCGCGCGCAAGGATCCGGTCCGTGGTAGGAGTTGCGCACCGGCTAGCCTCGACGGCAGCCGACTGACGAGGAGGGTGCTCATGGAGGGGTTCGCCGGCAAGGTCGCCGCGGTCACCGGCGCGGGTTCGGGTATCGGGCGGGCCCTGGCCGTCGAGCTGGCGCGCTCGGGCGCCAAGGTGGCGATCAGCGACGTGGACACCGAAGGCCTGGCGCAAACCGAGGAGCAGTTGAAGGCGATCGGTGCGCCGGTCAAGACCGACCGGCTGAACGTGACCGAGCGCGAGGCCTTTCTGGCCTACGCCGACGCGGTCAACGAGCACTTCGGCAAGGTCAACCAGATCTACAACAACGCCGGCATCGCCTATACCGGTGACGTCGAGATCAGCCAGTTCAAGGACATCGAACGGGTGATGGACGTCGACTTCTGGGGCGTCGTGAACGGCACCAAGGCGTTTCTCCCGCACCTGATCGCGTCCGGGGACGGCCACGTCATCAACGTCTCGAGCGTGTTCGGGTTGTTCGCGGTGCCGGGGCAGGCGGCGTACAACGCGGCCAAGTTCGCCGTCCGCGGCTTCACCGAGGCGCTGCGCCAGGAGATGGTGCTGGCCGGCCACCCGGTGGGGGTGACCACGGTGCACCCCGGCGGCATCAAGACCGCGATCGCCCGCAACGCCACCGCCGCCGAGGGCCTCGACCCCGAGGAACTGGCCGAGACGTTCGACAAGCGGCTGGCCAATACCAGCCCGGAACGAGCCGCCCGGATCATCCTGGACGCGGTGCGCAAGAACAAGGCCCGGGTGCTCGTCGGCCCGGACGCCAAGGCCTTAGACATCATTGTTCGGTTGACGGGTTCGGGATACCAGCGACTCGTCGGGCGGACGATGGGCCGGATGATGCCGCGCAAGGACTGAGCCGCCCCGACTCTGCGCTCAGCGCGCCCGATCGTCGACGACGGCGTCGCCGGGCGCAGGGTCGATGCCGTCAGCGCAGACTCGATCGCCGCGAAAGCACTAGCGGCCCAGCGGGTGTTCGGCCAACCATCCGCCGGCCACCGCCTGCGGGTCGGCGCCGCCGGCCACCTGGCGGCGCATCTCGGCCAGGGCCGCGGTGTCCAGCACGCCGGCCACCTCGTTGATCGCGAGCAGCTGACGATCGCTCAGCCCGTTACGGCGATAAAGCGGGACCACGTTCTCGGCCTGTACCAGTGCGGTTTTGCCGTCGGCCAGTGGGACCAGGTCGGCGGGGACGTCCGGATCCGCCGTGGTCGTCCATCCCGCCGTCACCTGCCCCGCCCGCACCGCGGCGAACACCGTTGCGGCATCCGGGAATTCGCGCGCGGCGGGTAGTCGGCAAGATCCCACCGCCGAGGGCGCCTGGAATTCGGCGACGGCCCCGATCAGCAGCCCGTCACAGTGTTTCGGCAGCAGGCTCAGGTCGGCGCTCAGGTCCTGGCCACCCCAGGCCTTGGCGGTGGCGTGGGTGACCAGCAGCACGGGTTTGTCTTCGGCGGCGGTGGCGTAGTCGCCGGCCAAGACGCCCTCGGGCAGCGCCGCGATCATCGCGCGGTAGACCTGGGCGTCGGACAGGGCGGATGCGTCGGGCTGCAGGTGCTGCAGCGTCCGCCCGGTGAACGCGGGGACGACGGTGAACTCACCCGAGTCGAGCTTCGCCATTGGGTCGCTTGCGGTGTCGGGTCGCGCCGCAAAACCGTACGACCGCAGCGCCGCGACGTAGATCGCGGCCAGCAGCACCGACTCGGGGTCGGGCCGGGACCCGACCACGACCTCCGGACCGCGATCGTCGGTGTGGGTCGCGCAGCCCGCCCATGCAAGCGCGGCGAGTGTGGCGGCGAACAGCGCCGCGGCCACCCTGCCGATTCTCACCCCTTAAACGAACGAAGCGTCTGCCGCGATCGCTACCGCGGCGGCCACCGCTTCACCGACGCGCAAATCCAGTGGGCTCGGGACGATCCGGTCGAGGGCGAGGTCGTCGCTGACGACGGAGAAGATCACCGGGCGCCTTAGATCAGACCGAGCTCGGTGACCGCGCTGCGTTCGTCGGCCAGCTCGGCCGTCGAAGCGTCGATCCGGGTGCGGGAGAACTCGTCGATCTCCAGGCCGCCGACGATCGTCCAGTTGCCGCCCTTGGTCGTCACCGGGAACGACGAGATCAGTCCCTCGGGCACGCCGTACGAACCGTCGGAGATGACGGCCATCGAAACCCAGTTGCCCTCGGGGCTGCCGAGCAGCCAGTCGCGCGCGGCGTCGACGGTCGCCGACGCGGCCGACGCCGCCGACGAGGCGCCGCGCGCGTCGATGATCGCCGCGCCGCGCTTGGCGACGGTGGGGATGAAGTCGTTCTCGATCCAGGCCTGGTCGCCGATGACCTCGGCCGCGTTCTTGCCGCCGACCTCGGCGTGGAACACGTCGGGGTACTGGGTCGCCGAGTGATTGCCCCAGATCGTCATCTTCTTGATGTCGGTGACCGCGGCGCCGGTCTTGCGGGCCAGCTGCGAGATCGCCCGGTTGTGGTCGAGGCGGGTGAGCGCGGAGAACCGCTCCCGGGGGATGTCGGGCGCGTTGCTCATCGCGATCAGCGCGTTGGTGTTGGCCGGGTTGCCGGTGACGCCGATCCGCACGTCGTCCGCGGCCACCGAGTTCAGCGCCTTGCCCTGCGCGGTGAAGATCGCGCCGTTGGCCTCCAGCAGATCCCCGCGCTCCATGCCCTTGCTGCGCGGACGGGCGCCGACGAGCAGGGCCAGGTTCACCCCGTCGAAGATCTTGTTCGGGTCGGCCCCGATTTCGACGCCCGCCAGCAGCGGGAACGCGCAGTCATCGAGCTCCATCACGACGCCCTCGAGCGCCTTGAGCGCCGGCTCGATCTCCAGCAGGCGCAGTTCGATCGGGCGGTCGGGGCCCAGCAGCGAGCCGCTCGCCAGGCGGAACAACAGGCTGTAGCCGATCTGGCCGGCGGCGCCGGTGACGGCGACCTTCAGTGGACTTGCGCTCACGTCGGTTGGCTCCTTGGAAGATCGGGATTATTCGGTCCGGGATGAAACGATGAAACCAAGTCGAAACTAGCGCACCCGCGCCGGCCCGAAATCTCCGGTCCAGGGCTGCCGCGCACTCGTGCTGAAGTGTTTTACCAGCACGCGTAGCATTGAGCACCGCTCGGCCGGACCTGCGCGGCGTAAGGAGGTTGGGGTGGCTCAGGGATTCGACGCCTTGCCGGAGGTGCTACGACCAATCGCGAATCCGCGGGTCTCCCAGCCGCATGTTCACCCCGTTTCCCAACCGCCCGCCGAGGCCTTGGTCGACTGCGGGGTCTACGTCAACGGCGAACGGCTGCCCGGCAAGTTCACCTACGCCGAAGCGTGCAGCAAGGTGCACGAGATCGAGTTGACAACCCGAGCAGATCAAGAGGGTCAAGCGGAGGACAACAAGGACAACAAGGACAACAAGGACAAGAGGAACAAGGACGGCGGGCATTCGTCTGGGTGGGGCTACACGAGCCCAACGAGGCCCAGATGCAGGACGTGGCGGACGTTTTCGGGCTGCACCCGCTGGCGGTCGAGGACGCGGTGCACGCCCATCAGCGACCCAAACTGGAGCGCTACGACGACACGCTGTTTCTGGTCCTGAAGACGGTCAATTACGTCGAGCACGAATCCGTGACGCTGGCCCGCGAGATCGTCGAAACCGGCGAGATCATGATCTTCGTCGGCAAAAACTTCGTGGTCACGGTACGCCACGGCGAACACGGCGGCTTGCACGACGTGCGCAAAGAGATGGATGCCAACCCCACGCAGCTGCGGCTGGGCCCGTACGCGGTGATGCACGCCATCGCCGACCACGTGGTGGACCACTACCTCGAGGTCACCAGATTGATGGAATGCGATATCGACAGCATCGAGGAAGTGGCCTTTTCCCCCGGCCGCACACTCGACGTCGAACCGATCTACCTACTGAAACGCGAGGTCGTCGAGCTACGCCGATCCGTGAGCCCGCTGTCCGCCGCGTTTGGGCGAATGCAGACCGAGGGCAAGGACCTGATCAGCAAGGAAGTGCGCCGCTACCTGCGCGACGTCGCCGACCACCAGGGCGAGGCCGCAGACCAGATCGCCAGCTACGACGAGATGCTCAACTCGCTGGTGCAGGCGGCGCTGGCCCGGGTCGGGATGCAGCAGAACTCCGATATGCGCAAGATATCCGCCTGGGCCGGTATCATCGCGGTTCCGACGATGATTGCCGGCGTCTACGGCATGAACTTCGAGTTCATGCCCGAGCTGAAGTGGCACTGGAGCTACCCGGTGGTGGTCGCCGTAATGGCCACCTCGTGCCTGGTCCTGTACTTCAGCTTCCGAAAGGTCAACTGGCTCTGACGCGTTCTCATGCGTCGAGTGTGCACACGCGGCGTTGAGCGTGCGTCCAGGGCGGTAATTTCGCGATTTCGCCGCCCTAGGTGCACAGCCGACGCCGCCAGCGCACAGTCAGTCCGGCTGTGCCGCCGGGCGTTTCGGATCGAGCACGTCGACGCCGTCGTTTTGCCAGGCCCGTCGCATGGCCTCGGCGCCTTTGAGGCGCACCCAGGCCGCTTCGGTCGCGGTGATGGGGGTCGCCGAGAGGAACTTCACCGGGTCGCGGGGCGGCTCCAACGGCAGATCCGGAATGTCGCTGTGGCCCAACAACACCGCGGTGAACGGCACCCGTCCCGTCGGACCTGCCCACAGCGGCGAGCCGAGGTCGATCAGCGCATCGGGGTTGAGCACCACGCCGTCGACGGCCGGGGTTGCCGCCAGGATCGCCAGGCTTCGGGCAATGCCGGTGGCGGGCCCGGGATCTCGCAGGCGCAGCACGATCTCGGCGCGCGGGCCGCGTAACGGGTCGGCGAGTATTTCCGTCGGATCGGCCATCGGATGGCGCGAGCATCCCAGCGACACGTAATGCACCAATCCGGCCGCCTTATCGCGAAATCGCAGCACCTCGATGGGTTCGGTGCCAAGGAACGTCACGCTCGCCGAATCGGGCCCGCCGCCGACACCAGCCCCGGCGAACTGGCGGCCCAGGTGCGCGCGCACCCGGTCCTGAATCTGTGTCACTCGGCGTCGGCCGGGGCGATCGTGAGGTTCACCCCGGAGTCGCCGTCGAAAACGGAAAGTTTCGTCGCGTCGAGAGCCAACTCGAGCGACTGCCCCAGGGTTGCCGCCGACTCGGCGGGAACCCTTGCCACGAACTGGTTTTCGTACACTTCCCCCTCGGCCTCCAGTTCGTCCAACTGGGCCGAGTGCACCGCCGGACCGGCGGTGCTGAAGTACACGTATTTGTCGGCGCCCAGCGATTCGACCAAGTCGACCTGCACCTCGAAGGTCAGCGCCTTGATGCGCTGGTATCCATCGATGAACGCGGCATCGGCCAGGTGCTCGGGCCGCAACCCCACGATGACGTTGTCCGTTTTCGGGTGCCGCGCGATCACCTGCCTGACTTCCGGCGCCAGCATCACCTCGCCGAAGGACAGGGTCAGGCCGGTCGGCGTCAGGGTGGCGGGGAAGAAATTCATCGCCGGCGAACCGATGAACCCCGCGACGAACAGGTTGGCGGGGCGCTCGTAGAGCTCGTCGGGGGTGCCGATCTGCTGCGCCACGCCGGAGTGCATCACCACCACGCGGTCGCCCAGCGTCATGGCCTCGGTCTGGTCGTGGGTGACGTAGACGGTGGTGGTGCCCAACCTCCGCTGCAGCCGGGCGATTTCGCCGCGCATCTGCACCCGCAGCTTGGCATCCAGGTTGGACAGCGGCTCGTCCATCAAGAAGGCCTTCGGATGGCGCACGATCGCGCGGCCCATCGCGACCCGTTGTCGTTGCCCACCCGACAACTGGGAGGGCTTGCGGTCCAAAAGCTCCGTCAGGTCGAGGGTTTTCGCGGTCTCGGAGACCTTCTGCGCGACGTCGCTTTTCTTCATCTTCGCCAGGGTCAGCGGGAAGGCGATGTTCTGCCGCACCGTCATGTGCGGGTAAAGCGCGTACGACTGGAACACCATCGCGATGTCACGGTCCTTGGGCGCCTTGTCGTTCATCCGCTGGCCACCGATGCGCAGTTCGCCCGACGAGATATCCTCAAGCCCCGCAATCATGTTCAGCGTCGTGGTCTTGCCGCAGCCGGAAGGCCCCACCAAGATCAGGAATTCGCCGTCGGCGATGGTGAGGTTCAGGTCTTTCACAGCCGTCGAGCCGTCGGCGTAGATCTTGTTGACGTGCTCCAACACAATTTCGGCCATCGCGCTATCCCTTCACAGCGCCAGAGGTCAACCCGGCGACGATTCGTCGTTGGAAGATTAGAACAAATACGATGATCGGGACCGTGATCACCATGGCACCTGCGGCGATCGATCCGGTTGGCTCCTCGAACTGCGAACTGCCGGTAAAGCTTACGATCGCGACGGGCGCGGTGATCGACGCCTTGGTGGCGGTCAAAGACAGCGCCAGCAGCAAGTCGTTCCACGCGAAGATGAACACCAGAATCGCGGCGGTCACCAGTCCGGGCGCCGCCAGCGGCACGATCACCTTGCGGAAGGCCTGGCCGGGCGTGGCGCCGTCGATTTTGGCCGCCTTCTCCAGATCCCACGGGATCTCACGGAAGAAAGCCGACAACGTGTAGATGGCGAGGGGCAACGCGAAGGTGATGTAGGGCAGGATCAATCCCGGCCAGGTGTCGAACAGACCGATCCGGCGTTCGATGTTGAACAACGGTGTGACCAGCGAGATCGCCGGGAACATCGTGATGAGCAGGGTGGCGCCGATAAGCGGCCGCTTGCCGACGAAGTTCAGCCGGGCGATCGCGTAGGCCGCCATCGCGCCGAGCACCACCGCGATCGCGGTGGTGATCAGGCCGATCCCAACGGAGTTGATCAGCGCCGAGGTGAAGATGTCGCCCCGGAAGATGCCGCGGTAGTTGTCGAATGTCACCGACGACGGAATCAGCTTGCCGTCCTTCACCGTTGACGTCGGTTTGAGCGACAGGCTCAGGATCCACAGCACCGGAACAACCGCATACGCCACGACCACGGTGTCTATGAGGACCCAGCCGGCCCAGGCGCGCCGCGCGTCCATCGGCGCCCCCGCCCTTTTAACGGCCATCGTCGTCACCACCGGGCGCCGCGACGCCGAACACCTTGATGTAAGCGAGCGCGATCATGCCCGCGCACCCGAAGATCAGCACGCTGATCGCCGAGCCCAGTCCGACATTGAAACCCTTGAACAGGTTGTCGTAGCCCAGGATTGACACCGAGTCGGTGTTGTTGTTGCCGTCGGTCAGCACGTAGATGTTGTCGAAGATGCGGAAGGCGTCCAGCGTCCGGAACAGCAGCGCCACCACGACCGCCGGCTTGATGATCGGCAGGATGACCCCGGTCAGCCGCCGCCAGGCGCCCGCCCCATCGACCTGCGCGGCTCGCAACAAATCCTCCGGTACCAACGCCAGCCCGGCCAGCAGCAGCAGCGACATGAACGGCGTGGTCTTCCAAACCTCGGCGATGACGATGATCGCCAGCGACGGGATCTGCTGGGTCAGCGGCGCTTGAGTAAAAGGTGAGCCGTGCGGCAGCAGGTTGGCCAGATAGCCGGTCCCCGGCGTCCAGGCGTAGTACCAGCTGTACGAAGCGACCACGGTGACGATGCCGTACGGGATGAGCACCGCGGTGCGCACCAGGCCCCTGCCGACGAGGGTGCGGTGCATCACCAGCGCCAGCGTCAAGCCCAGCACGAACTCGATCGACACCGAAACCACAGTGATTCCCAGCGTTACCACCAGCGCCGTCCACCAGTACCGGTCGGTCAAGATCGTCTGGTAATTGGCCAATCCGATGAACGCGGTGTCTTTGGGGGAGGCAAAGTTGTTGCGCTGCAGGCTAAGCCACACCGCGTAGCCGATCGGATAGGCCGTCACCGCCAGCATCAGAATGGCCGCCGGGGCGACCAGGGTGAGGCCGAGTCGCTGTTCCGCGGCGCGCGTCACGGCAACAGCCCCTTCCCGTCGATTGCCTTCTGCACCTGCGCGGTGAGCTCGTCGGCCGTGGGCTCCGGATCGATTCCGGTGATGGGGCTCAGCGCATGCGCGAGTCGAATAGCCACCGCCTGATAGGCCGGCGTCGCCGGCCGCACCGCGGCATCGGTGAGCTGTTCGCGAATGACGGTGTGCATCGGATACTTCGCCTGAAATTGGGGGTCGGAATAAAGGGAGGTGCGTACCGCGGGGAGGCCGCCCTGGATCGACACATACTTCTGACTCTGCAGGCTGCGCAGGCAGCGCACGGCCTCGAACGCCTCCGCCCGATGACGGCTGGTGCTGGCCACCGCCAGGTTCAGCCCGCCGATCGTCACCTTGGCCGGCCGGCCGGGCGCCACGCCGGGGTAGGGCGTGAAACCGAAGACCCGCTTGCTGGCGTCATAGGCGATCCGGAACTGCTCGTCGTTGGGCACGAACGCCCCGCCGTCGTTGACGCTGCCGGCCAACGCGGGATTCCGGTTGAGCGGCAGGAAGGGCACGCCGCCCTTCACCGCGTTCTCCAGCAGGGACGCCAGCACATAAGGCCAGTTGACTTCCAGCGCGGCCCTGCCCTGTTCGACCGCCCACCGCGCGGTCCCCTCGTCGGTTCGGGTGATCGACGGATCGGCTCCCGGGGCGGTGGCCACCGACTTGAGGATCCGAAGCGCGTTGACCGTGGCGGCCCGGTGCGCGGGCGTGTCGGTCAAGGTGACGTGGCGGCCGTCCTCGGAGAGCACCTGACCGCCCCCGCTGACCAGCAACGTGTTGAACCACACCACCAGGCCCTCGCCCTCGTTGGCCTGCACCGCGATCCAGCCGGGCTGACCCGCGGCGCGCAGTTTGGCCGCTTCGGCCAGCATGCCATCCCAGGTCGCGGGCGGTTGTTTTACCAAATCAGCTCGGTACCAAAGTAATTCGGTGTTGGTGGTCACGGGTGCGCCATACAGCTCGTGATTCCAGCGGGCCGTCGCGAGCGGGCCCGGCAGGGTGTCGACCGTGGCGTCGGCCTCGGCGCGCCCCGCCGGGTCGTCGGACAGCGGCAACGCCCAGCCCGCCTCGGCGAACTCCGCGGTCCACACCACGTCCAGCGCCATCACGTCCAGCCCGCGGTCGTGGGCGCTCAAGCGCCGGGCCAGCTGCAATCGCTGCTCGCCGGGTCCCCTGGGCAGGCTCACGTGCCGGATGGCGAACCGTCCCCCGAGTTGCCTGGTGCAGTCCTGGGCGACCGCCGTGAACGTGGCCGCGTCGGTGGCCGGCGTGTAGAAGTTGATCACCATCTGGTCGCCGCCGGATCCGCACGCCGACACCGACGCGATGGTGAGCGTCGCCAGCGCGATCGCGCCTATCCGGCGCACGCGCACACGACTCACCACCAATTCAGCCTCCGTCGAAGCGTCAGATCGCCAGGCGCGCCAGCAGATCCCGCGCTTTCTCTGCGTTTTGCGGATCGCAGAGAACGTCATAGCGGCCGGCTACCAATTGCATAGTCGAGCTGAAATCCCTTGTGCCGCGGGCCATTGCGTACGGAACCGCGGAGGTGATCAAGCCGAAGAACACCCCGGCGACCAAACCGGTGACCACCACATCCCAGGTATGGGTGAATAGGTAGAGCATCAACCCGATGAACAACCCAAGCCAGGCCCCGCTGACGACGCCGCCACCGAGCACTTTGGGCCAGGTCAGCCGGCCGGTGACCCGCTCAACCTGCATCAAGTCGACGCCAACGATGGTCACCTGGTGCACGGGGAACTGTTGGTCGGATAGGTAGTCGACGGCGCGCTGCGCCTCGGCATAGGTGGGATAAGACCCGACCGGCCAACCCTTGGGCGGTGTCGGCAACGGGGGCACACCACGCCGGCCGGCCGCCCCGCCCGTTGGCGCTGCGCCGGGAACTTGTCCGGGCTGGAAAGGATTAGTCATTGGTGCTCATTCTCCTCCGCCTCGGCGAGCGTCTCTATCCCCGTCCCTGTCACCCTATCGAGGCGACTCCCCGGCAAGCCCCGAGCGAGCCCTACCGGCTACGTTGAACACCATGTCAGCTCCCGGCGGCGGCTTCGGCGAGGGTGCCCACGGCGACGAGACCAACCCGACAGCCGGTGGCCGGGATCCGGGGCAGCCGGATTGGCAGGCTCCCTGGGATCCCCCGGCGACCGACTATCCGCCCCCGGCGTATTCGCCGCCCGGATACGCTCAGCCGCCGGTTTACGGCGGCCCACCCGGGCCGCTGCAATACGGCGGGCCGCCGCCCGGCTATGGGCCGCCTCCCTATCCCGGCGGCTACTACCCGGCGCCGGACTATCCGGGCGGCTATGGGCACCCGCAAGCAATGCGGCCCGGGATGAACGGCCTGGCGATCGGATCGCTGATTTCGTCGTTCGTCGGCGTGTTCTGCTGTATCGGCGCGATCGTGGCCATCGTGCTGGGCGCGATCGCGCTCGACCAGATCAAGCGGACTCGCCAGGATGGCTACGCCGTGGCCGTCGCCGGCATCGTGATCGGTGTCGCGACGCTTGTCGTCTTGTTGATCGTCGCGATCTTCGCGGCGCATTCGCATTAGCCGCGACTGGCCGACACTGGTCGTCCGCGTCCGCGCGACGGCTGCCTAGGCTCAGTTGCATGGCGTCGGTCAATCGGGTGTACGTCGCGCGGCTGTCGACGGATGTTGGTGTTGGGTCCACTCGGCGAATCCTTCGGGCGCGTCCGCGATGTCGTGATCAGCATCAGCATCGTCCGGCAGCAGCCGCGCGTCCTGGGGCTGGTCGTCGATTTGGCGACCCGCCGCAGCATCTTCATCCCGATCCTGCGGGTCACCGCCATCGAGCCCGACGCCGTGACGCTCAATACGGGCAGCGTGTCCCTGCGCCACTTCGAACAGCGGCCCGGCGAGGCGCTGGCGATGGGCCAGGTGCTCGACACCACGGTCAAGGTCAACGACCCCGAACTGCCGGAGCTGGCCGGCCTCGAGGTGGTGATCACCGACCTGGGAATCGAACAAACCCGAACGCGGGACTGGCTGGTGACCCGGGTCGCCGTCCGCACCCAACGGCGGCTGCGCCGGCGCGGGCCGGTGCACGTCGTGGACTGGCAGAATGTCCAGGGTTTGACCCCGTCGGCGCTGGCGTTGCCCGGTCAGGGGGTGGCGCAGCTGCTGGACCAGTTCGACGGGCGCAAGGCGGTCGATGTGGCCGACACCATCCGCGGGCTGCCGCCCAAGCGGCGCTACGAGGTGCTCAAGGCGCTCGACGACGAACGGCTGGCCGACATCCTGCAGGAGCTGCCCGAGCTGGATCAGGCCGACGTGCTCTCGCAGCTGGGCGCCGACCGCTCGGCCGATGTGCTGGAAGAGATGGATCCCGACGACGCCGCCGACCTGCTTGGTGTGCTGAGTCCGACGGACGCCGAGATGTTGCTGACCAGGATGGACCCCGGAGATTCCGCCCCGGTGCGCCGGCTACTGGCGCATTCCCCCGACACCGCGGGCGGCTTGATGACCTCCGACCCGGTGGTGCTGACCCCGGACACGACGGTCGCCGAGGCGCTGGCCCGGGTCCGCGATCCGGATCTCACCGCCGCGCTGTCGTCGATGGTCTTCGTGGCGCGCCCGCCGACGGCCACCCCCACCGGGCGCTACCTGGGCTGTGTCCCGCTGCAGCGGCTGCTCCGCGAAGCGCCGGCCGAACTGGTCGGCGGGATCGTCGACAGTGACCTGTTCACCCTGACGCCGGAGACCCCCCTCGGGTCGGTAACCCGCTACTTCGCCGCCTACAACCTGATGTGCGGACCGGTGCTCGACGACCAGAATCACCTGTTGGGAGCGGTCACCGTGGACGACCTGCTCGATCACTTGCTACCGCACGACTGGCGCGCGGATGTGCAGCAGCTGGACGCCGCCGGCCGCCTCGATGGACCGGGAGGATCCGGATGAACAAATCCGCGGCACCGCGACGGCTGTACACCCCGCGGACACGGCGGTACTCGCCGCGGGTGGACCCCGAGGCCGTCGGGCAGATCACCGAGTCCATCGCGCGCTTCTTCGGCACCGGCCGCTACCTGCTGATTCAGACCATCTTGGTGCTGGCGTGGATCGGGCTGAACGTGTCGGCGGTGACGCTGCGCTGGGATCCCTATCCGTTCATCCTGCTCAATCTGGCTTTCTCCACCCAGGCGGCCTACGCGGCGCCGCTGATCCTGCTGGCCCAGAATCGCCAGGAGAACCGGGACCGGGTCACGCTCGAGGAGGATCGTCGCCGCGCCGCGCAGACGAAGGCCGACACCGAGTATCTGGCCCGCGAGCTGGCCGCCCTGCGGCTGGCCGTCGGCGAGGTCGTCACGCGTGAATACCTGCGTCACGAACTGGAAGACCTGCGCACTATGCTGACGGAGCGACAGCCAGAAAGCACGGATGCGGAGGCCCTAACGACGGGTGGCGACTTGGAGCCGACGGCGAAGAAATCCCGGTAATTATCAATTCCGCCATTGCGCCACTCCCGTCACGGGGGTTATGTATTGTGATCTGGTTCATAACGGTATGCAGGTAGTTGTCCGACCTTAGGACGGTCGAGTGCGCATTGGGGGACGCTGGGATGCACGCCCGGCCGCTGCGGTGGTGCGGCAGCGCGCGCTTCGCATAACCCGCACGTTGCGGCCGCGCGGAGGCCTCGATCTCGACGCGTTGGGTGCCGCACTGGCCAATGTGGTCGCCCGCCATAAAAGCCTGCGCACGTTGTTGGTGGCCCGGGACGGGATTCCTGAGCAGGTGGCTGTGCCCGCTGAGCAGGTGACGACTGTGCCCGCTGAACAGGTGACTGTGCCCGCTGAACAGGCGACTGTGCCCGCTGAACAGGCGACTGTGCCCGCTGAACAGGCGACTGTGCCCGCTGAACAGGTGACTGTGCCCGCTGAACAGGTGACTGTGCCCGCTGAGCAGGTGGCTGTGCCCGCTGAGCCGGTGGCTGTGGGGTCGGACGTTGTCGATGCCGGCCCGCACTTCCGCAAAGCGGTGATCGCCTCCCTTATGTTTGCCCGCCCGGCCGCCGCCGCGGCGCGGCAGCGCGCGCTTGGCGTAACGCGCACGCCGGCCTTCTGTGTAGCGGTGATCGCTCCCCTGGTGTTTGCCGGTGGGGTCGGGGGCGCGGGTCCCGCGTTCCAGGGACAGCTCGCGCCGGTCCGCGGATCGGTCCCCCCGGTGCATGCCGCCATCACCCCGGTGGCCGCGGTTTCTCCGGCCGTCCCCAATCTCGACGGGCCGGTCGTCATCGCCGCGGGGCGCGCGCCCTTCGCGTTCCACGTCGCCGCGGGCGCCGCGTCCGCGCCGCCGCCACCGATGATCGTGAATTCACCTGGTGCGCTTGGTATTCCGTCGATCGTGTTGTCCGCATACCGCAACGCCGAACAGAAGATGGCGGTCGCCGCCCCGGCCTGCGGCGTCAGCTGGAACCTGCTGGCCGGGATCGGCCGCATCGAGTCGGGCCACGCGGGCGGCGGCGCCGTTGACGTACGCGGCACCGCGGTCGTCCCGATCTACGGCCCCTCGCTGGACGGCAGCCTGCCCGGCAACGAGGTCATCGTCCAGAGCACCGTCGACAATCGCGTCACCTACGCCCGCGCCGTGGGGCCGATGCAGTTCCTGCCCGGCACCTGGGCGCGATACGCCTCCGATGGCGACGGCGACGGCGTGGCGGACCCGCAGAACCTGTTCGACTCCACGCTGGCGGCCGCCCGGTACCTGTGCAGCGGCGGGTTCAACCTGCGCGACCCGTCGCAGGTCATGGCCGCGATCCTGCGCTACAACAACTCGATGGCTTATGCGCAGAATGTGCTGGGTTGGGCCGCGGCGTACGCGACCGGCATGGTCCCGGTCGACCTGCCGCCGATGACCGGACCGCCGCCGCCGCTCGGCGGCGCGCACGACGAGCATCCGGAGGGACTCGGGCCCGGACTGCCGATAAACGTGATCGGCCTGTCGCCCGACGACCCGCTGTCGCGCATGCCGTTGATCGACCTGGGCCAGCCCCAGTCCGGCGGTTCGCAACCGACGAACCCGTGGGCGCCGCGGCCGGCGCAGCAGCCCGGCTGCACGATCATCTGCATCGGCCCGTAAGGCCGGAGCACACGGGGCCGGCTGACCGGCCGAGAACCGCGCCCGCCTAGACTCGGCGGTGATGTCCAGTCATGACACCACCGACCTGAACGCGGCCGTCCGCACCGCGTTGGGGAAGGTGATCGACCCCGAACTGCGCCGTCCCATCACCGAACTCGGGATGGTCAAGGGCGTCGACATCGAGCCCGACGGCGGCGTGCACGTGGCGATCTACCTGACCACCTCGGCCTGCCCGAAGAAGACCGAGATCAGCGAGCGCGTCACCCAGGCGGTCGCCGACGTTCCCGGCACCGGGGCGGTGCGGGTCAGCCTGGACGTGATGAGCGACGAGCAGCGCACCGAGCTGCGCAAGCAGTTGCGCGGGGACGCCCCCGAGCCCGTCATCCCGTTCGCCCAACCCAACTCGCTGACGCGGGTGTATGCGGTCGCGTCCGGCAAGGGCGGAGTCGGAAAGTCCACCGTCACAGTCAATTTGGCCGCGGCGATGGCCGCCCGCGGCCTTTCGGTCGGCGTGCTCGACGCCGACATTCACGGCCATTCCATCCCCCGGATGATGGGCACCACCGACCGGCCCACCCAGGTCGAGTCGATGATCCTGCCGCCAATCGCCCACGAGGTGAAGGTCATCTCGATCGCCCAGTTCACCCAGGGCAACACCCCGGTGGTGTGGCGCGGGCCGATGCTGCACCGCGCGTTGCAGCAGTTCCTGGCCGACGTCTACTGGGGAGATCTGGACGTCCTGCTGCTCGACCTGCCGCCGGGCACCGGCGACATCGCCATCTCGGTGGCCCAGCTGATCCCCGGCGCGGAGATCCTGGTGGTGACCACGCCACAGCTGGCCGCGGCCGAGGTGGCCGAACGGGCCGGCAGCATCGCGCTGCAGACCCGCCAGCGCATCGTCGGCGTCGTGGAGAACATGTCGGGCTCGACGCTGCCCGACGGCTCAACGCTGCAGGTATTCGGCGAGGGGGGCGGCCGGCAGGTCGCGGAACGGCTGTCGCGCGCCGTCGGCGCCGACGTGCCGCTGCTGGGTCAGATCCCGCTGGACCCGGCGCTGGTGGCCGCCGGCGATTCGGGCACTCCGATGGTGCTCAGCGCGCCCGACTCTCCGGCGGGCAAGGAGCTGCGCAGCGTGGCCGACAGCCTGTCGTCGCGCCGGCGCGGACTGGCGGGCGTGTCGCTGGGACTCGACCCGACGCGCCGCTGAGGAGCCGGCCCCCAAATCGAGTCAGCTCGCCAGGGCCGTAACGGGGCGGTCCGCTGCGCCGGCTGAACGCACCTTGCCGTCATTGGGCAAAGACAGCCGGATGACCTTGCGCCAGGCCGATGCGACCTGGCGCACCAGCGGGCCGGATGTATAAGTGAGCCCGTACTTCTCGAAAACGGCGCGCACCTGCGGCGCGATTTCCTGATAGCGGTTCGAGGGCAGGTCGGGGAACAGGTGATGCTCGATCTGAAACGACAGATTGCCGCTCATCAGGTGCATGAAGCGGCTGCCGCTGATGTTGGCCGAGCCGAGCATCTGACGCAGATACCACTGGCCGCGCGTCTCGCCGTCGATGCTGTCGTACGCGAATGTTTCGACACCTTCGGGGAAGTGCCCGCACATGATTACCGAGTGCGTCCACAGGTTCCGCACGACGTTGGCCGTGAGGTTGGCCGCGAGCGTGGGCACTGCACTCGGCCCCGATAGCAGCGGGTGGACGACGTAGTCGCGGATGGCCTGCGTGCGCACCTTGCGCATGGTCGCCTTGACCCGCGCCCGAAACTCCGGATTGTTGCGGCGCTCTTTGCTTTTCAGGTTCTTGCCGAGTTTGAGGTCGTAGGCGGCGATGCCGTACTGGAACATGAAGGCGTTGACGAGGTTCCACAGCGGCTGACCGAGGTAGAACGGATGCCACGGCTGCTCCTCGTCGACCCGCATGATGCCGTAGCCGAGGTCACCGTCCCTGCCGATCACGTTGGTGTAGGTGTGGTGCTCTTCATTGTGGGCGTGCTTCCACTGCTCGGCGGGCGACGCGTTGTCCCACTCCCACGTCGTGGAGTGAATCTTCGGATCGCGCATCCAGTCCCATTGTCCGTGCATCACGTTGTGGCCGATCTCCATGTTTTCCAGGATCTTGGCCACCGAAAGCCCGGTGGTGCCGGCCAGCCAGGCCGGCGGGAAGAGCGAGAACAGCAGCACGATGCGGCTCGACGCCTCCAGCCTGCGCTGGGCGGCGATGACGCGCCGGATGTGGGTCGCGTCGCGCTCGCCACGGGTGTCGAGCACCTGTTGGCGGATCGCGTCGAGATCCTTGCCGAGGTTTTCGATGTCCTCGGCGGAAAGGTGATCGACGGGGCTGACGGGCTTGTTCTGAATCGTGGTCATTGAATGTCCTTCGGGTTGGTCAGATATCGAGTTGGCATGGCCCGGCCGCGGCGGAGATGCAGGTCTGCACCAGCACGCCGTCGCCGGGGTTGGCTGAGGTGAGGTCGCCGTTGCGCACATCGCGCACCGTCCCGCTGCGCAGCGGAACCACGCAGCCGAAGCAGACGCCCATCCGGCATCCGGAGGGCATCAGCACGCCGGCGCCCTCTCCGGCCTCGAGAAGCGTTGTGCCGTTGCTTGTTTCGGTGGTGACGCCGGAGCGGGTGAAGGTCGCAGCGCCACCGTCACCGGTCGGAATGGCGGCGGCCCGGAAGCGCTCCGTCCGCAGTTTGGCACCCAATCCCGCTGCCGCGTAGTGCGTTTCAAGGTCGTCGAGCAGGCCGCCCGGGCCACACGCCCAGGCGTCGCGCTGATCCCAATCTCCTACCAGCTTCGTGAGCGCTCGAGCGGTGAGCCGCGGCCGGCCGTTCGTGTGGTACTCGACCAGCCGGATCGCCCCCTCGCGGGCGAACCCACGCAGCTCTTCGCCGAAGATGACGTCGCCGGCGCTACCCGCACTGTGCACGACCACGACGTCGGCGAGCTCGTGGCGATGCGCGCGCAGCATGCCCATCACCGGGGTGATGCCGCTGCCCGCGGTGACGAACAGAACCTTGTCGGGCAGCGGGGTGGGCAGCGTGAAGTCGCCCGCGGCGTGGTCGAGGTGGACGAGCGTGCCGGCGGTCGCCTCGCGCACCAGATAGTTGGACACCAGCCCGTCGGCGACGGTCTTGATCGTGACGGTGATGTGGGAGGTCTGTCGCGGCTTAGACGTGATTGAAGACGTGATCGAGTAGGTCCGCCATTGGCGCACCCCATCGATGTCGACGCCGAGCCGCACGTACTGGCCCGCCCGGTGGCCGCGCCAGCCGCGGCCCACCCGGATCCGCATTGTGGCGGCCCGGGCGGTTTCGGAGGCGGTTTCGGGTTCGATCGCCTCGATGCGTCCGCGCAGGTCGGTGCTGCTGGCCAGGGGATTGACCAGATCGAAGAAGTCCTGGGGCACCAGCGGCGTGGTGAGCAGGCGGGCGACGGTGTTCAGCGTCGTTGTCATGCTTACCATCGTGACTGTGTGTTGAGACGAATTCTCGACTCATAAAGGTGAATATGTGGGCAGTTTTTGTATTTTTCGGATAGTTTATGGGAATGAACGCTGGTCAGCCGAGGCTGCAACTTCCGGAGCCGGCGCTCGCGGCCATGTGGGAGTCCCTGCCGTCTGTGGCGGAGCACACCGTCGCCGCGGTGGTGGCGGAGGTGCCCAGTTACGCCGACGCATTCGGCGGCCGGATGGGACGCACCATCGAAGCCGCCGTCGAACAGGCGCTGGCCGGTTTTCTTCGCCTGACGGCAGAGGGCGCTGACCCGGACAGCTCCCCGGGCACCAAGCCGGCCCTGGACGGCGCATACGCACTAGGGCAGGGCGAGGCACGGCAAGGGCGCTCAACGGACGTCCTGCTCGCCGCATACCGCGTGGGTGCCCGAACCGCATGGCGTGAGCTGAGTGCGTTGGCGGTGTCGCACGGGGTGCCGGGCGAAACCCTTGGCGTCTTCGCGGAACTCGTCTTCGCCTACATCGACCGGCTGTCTGCACACAGCGTCGCCGGTCACGCCGACGAGCTGGCGAAAACGGGTCTGGCTCGCCAACGACAACGAGAAAAGCTAGCGCGCCAACTGCTCGCGGGCGCGTCGATCGAGGACCTCGAGATGACCGCCGAGCGGGCCGTATGGGCGCCACCGCTGACCCTGACGGCGATCGCCGTGAACCGCGGCCACGAAGGCAGCATCGCCGCCACTCTCGATCCGCGAACGCTTGAAGCACCCGAAGACACCGTCGAGCCATTGCCGCGCCCCGTGACTGTGCTCCTCGTTCCCGACGTCGGTGGAGGCGCGCGATCCGCTTTCATCGACTCGATCGCAACCTCCGGCACCGTGATCGGTCCGGCGCGACCGTGGCTGAGTGTCGGGGCGTCGGTGCGCCGGGTTCTCCGCGCCCTCGAACTCAGCGATGGCTCCGACCCGCCGCTCGACACCGACGACCGGCTGGCGGACCTCGTGGTGCGTGCCGACCGTGAGGCGCTGGCGGATCTGCGGGAACGGGTGCTGGCCCCCATGCGGCACCTGCGGCCACGCACCCAGGAAAAACTCATCGAAACGTTGCGGACGTGGCTGCTGCATCAGGGCCGTCGCGACGTGATCGCGGGCGCTCTGTTCGTGCATCCGCAGACTGTTCGGTACCGGCTAGGGCAGCTACAAGAGCTGTACGGCGATAGCCTGCGGGACCCGAACACCATCATGGAGATGACGATCGCGTTGGCAACCGCCGACCCATCCGACTTCGGCTGAGTTGATATCGGTCAGGTGGCGTCGGTGTCGAACGGCGTCTTGCCGGGCGCGAGTGGTGCGGCCGCCGGCCCCCCGGCCGACGGCTCCGCCGGCTTGGGCGGAGCTCCGTTGACGGGCCGGTCGAAGTTTCCGGTGAGGAACGAGTCATCACCGTCGAGGAGGTGCTTGGTCAGCGCGGCGCGCGGCGACATGCCCCGCAGTCGTTGCAGCTCACTCAGCGGACCGCGCAGGTCGTCGAACTCGGGCCCGATGTCCTCGCGCAGCTGGCTGGTCACCCCGCTGAGGTAGTCACGGGCCTGCCGCAGGGCGGTTCCCGTCCACCGAATGGCACCCGGGAGCCGCTCGGGACCGAGGATCACGAGGCCGACCACGACAAGAACCAGGATGTGCTCCCAGCTCAGGTTTGCGAACATCTAGCCTTCAACTAACCATTGTCCGGGTCCGGTTTCACCGTCAGCGTGACGTGCCGACCGTCGCGAACCACCTCTATCGGGGCGTCCTGGCCGATGGTCAGTTGTCGGACCGCGACGACGAACTCGTCGGCGTCGGCGACCTTGCGGTTACCGACCTTGACTATGACGTCGTTTTCCAGAATCCCGCCCCGCTGCGCCGGGCTTCCCGCCTTCACGTTGGCGACTTGGGCGCCGGCGGCGATCGCGTTGCTCACCGATCGGGTGCTGACCCCAAGCGTCGGGTGCTGGATCTTTCCGTCCTTGATCAGGGCGTCGGCGACCTGCTTGGCCTCGTTGATCGGGATGGCGAAGCCCAGCCCGCTCGCGCTGTCCGACAACGACTTACCCGCGGTGTTGATGCCGATCACCTGGGAATCCATGCTGATCAGCGGGCCGCCGGAGTTGCCGTGGTTGATCGATGCGTCAGTCTGGACGGCGTCGATGACGGTGTCGGTGTCGGAGCCCTCCCCCGACAACGGGACGGGCCGGTGCAGCGCGCTGACGATGCCGTGGGTGACGGTGCTGCGCAGCCCCAGCGGTGCACCGGCCGCGAGCACCTCGTCGCCGACGCGCACCTTGTCGGAATCGCCCAGTTGGGCCACGCTCAGGTTGTCGACGTTGTCGACCTTGAGCACGGCCAGGTCGGTCTTGGGGTCGCGGCCCACCAGGTTGGCGGGCACTACCTTGCCGTCGTTGAAGACCACGGTCGTCTTGAACTGGCTGGGGTTGTTCGCCGCCTCGGAGATGACGTGGTTGTTGGTGACGATGTAGCCGCGGTCGTCGATGACGACGCCGGAGCCCTGCATGCCCTCCTGGTCGCTCTTCGACTCGATGGTCACCACGGCGCCGGCGGTCGCGGCCGCCACCTTGGCGAACCGGCCCGCCGGCTGCTCGGAGTTGCCGGGGGTCGCCAGCGTCACCTTCGAGGTGGTGAACGCTTCGACGACCTCGGCCGTCTTGCGACCGATCACACCGCCGATCAGGCCGATGACCAGCGCGATCAGCACCAGGACGGCCAACGCCAGGTAAGACACCCGGCGTCCGAACAGGACGTCGCGCACGCCGAGCTTCCCGCCGTAGCCCGCCGGGGTGTGCGGCGCCGGCGGGGACAGCGCCGGGGTCCCCAGGCCGGCCCCGGCCCCCGGGTCCCGCCACGGATCCGCGGGCTCCTCCGGCCCGCCGCCGTCCTTCTCCGCGGTCAGCGCGCCGGTATCGATGGGGTGGCGCTGCAGCGTGTCCACACTCCCGACGGGCTTGCTGAACGCCTCCTGAAGGACCGGGTCGGCGGGTTGATCGTACGGCCGAAAATCGGCCTGGTCACGGTACTTCGGCGGGCGCACGCGCTCGGCCACGAAAGAACCCTGCAGCCCGTCGGGACGACTGAACGCCTGGCGCGATGCGGGGTCGACCGGTGGCCGGGAGATGGGGCGCGGCGCCAGGCGGTTTCCGCCGTCGCCGCTGTCGTTGCCGTGGTCGGAGGTCACGCTACCCCTTTGGATCTCTTCTGAGCGCTCGAGACGCGCCCGTTAGCGGGCGCCTTTACGCTGCACCGGCGTTGTCGGTGTCCACCCTAGTATCCACGGTTCGGTGACTACCGGCGCTTACGCTGGTCGCGCACGTCGCGATCGGCGAAACCGTCCTGCGCGGCCGTGTCGTCGGCCGGATAGTGCGGGATTTCGGATAGCAGCCCGAGCAATGAGCTGGGGATGCGGATCGGATGGGAGTCGGAGTCGCGCAACGCCTTGCGCGCCCGGCTCTGATCATCGACTTCGGCCGCGCATTCCGGGCACAGCGACAGGTGGTGTGCGGCGCGCAAGTGTGCGTTCATCCGCAGCTCACCATCGACGAAGGCCGCGATCGCCTCGCTGGACAGGTGCTCGGTGGACCCGAACCGGCGCGGCGCGCCGACCGGTGCATCGCTCTGGGAGGCGAACTGCGCGGGGAGCCAGGAGAACGCGCGGCGAAACACCTCTCCACGGTCGGCCATCGCAGGCTCCTCTCCGCAACGTAAAAAGCCGCCTTCACTACGAATGTAGCGCGAGACGGTGCCCGATCGCGCCCCCAGAGCCCGCAAAACCGCTGCATTTTGGGCCAGAAAGGGCAAATCGGCTGTGGATAAGCCGACGGACGGGTTGTTCGGCCGGCGATTACGCCGATTCGGCGGCGCGGTGTTCGGGGTGCGCGGCCAGATAGTCGCGCAACGCCTGACGGCCGCGGTGAATGCGGCTGCGCACGGTGCCCAGCTTCACGCCCAGGGTGGCGCCGATCTCCTCGTAGGACAGACCCTCGATGTCACACAGCACCACCGCGGCGCGGAACTCCGGCGGCAGCGAGTCCAGCGCCGCCTGCAGGTCGGGCCCGAGCCTCGCATCGTGGTAGATCTGCTCGGGGTTGGGCTCATCGGCGGGCACCCGGTCGTAATCCTCGGGCAGCGCTTCCATCCGGATGCGCGCGCGCCGGCGCACCATGTCGAGGAACAGGTTGGTGGTGATGCGGTGCAGCCAGCCCTCGAAGGTTCCCGGTTGGTAGTTCTGGACCGACCGGAAAACCCGGATGAAGGTTTCCTGCGTGAGATCCTCGGCGTCGTGCTGGTTGCCCGAGAGCCGGTAGGCGAGCCGATACACCCGGTCGGCGTGCTGACGCACGAGCTCGTCCCACGACGGCATCGCTGCCTTGTCCCCCGTCGCGTCGAACACCGCGGTGCCCTGTAACGCCTCCGTCGTTTCCACCCATTCGTCATCCCGATATTCCTGGGCGTGAGACATGCTGGTCGGGCTCAAAAGCGTTGTGATGATTGATTCCTCCGGAAGTGCCCTGCCGTCGAAGTTTGGCAGTTCGTCGACCGCGTCAACACGAAGCTGCCACTTTGTATTCCCGGCCCAGCCATTCCCCGCGCGGCCATTCCCCGCGCGGCGGGGAATGATCCCGGTCCGGTGCGCTCCGCGTTCCATACGGATACCGTCGCCCATCGGCGTATGCGCGGCATGAAAGTTGTCTGAGGTTTGGCTGAGAAACATGATCGTTACGCGCATTGACCAGGTTGAACCCATGGGTGAGTGAGCTGCGTCGCTATTCCCGTTCCGGCGTGTCGGCGCGGGACGAATAAGGCGCGCCTGCCGGACCGCGCCGCAAATTGGCATACGCTGCGGGCATGGACGTGAGCGGCACAGAAACCCGGGTAACCTCCGGCCAGGCGGCCCCCAGTCGAGCCGAATCACTCTGCGCGCACGCCGAGGGGTCGATATCCGAAGATGCGGTCCTGGCGGCCGCCCGGGAGCGTGCCATGGAGATCGGCGCGGCGGCGGTGACGCCCGCGGTCGGTGCGCTGTTGAGCCTGCTGGCCAAGCTCAGCGGCGGCAAGGCCGTCGCCGAGGTGGGTACCGGCGCGGGGGTCAGCGGACTGTGGTTGTTGTCGGGCATGAGCGACGACGGCGTGTTGACCACGATCGATATCGAGCCCGAATATCTGCGGCTCGCCAAGGAGGCATTCACCGAGGCCGGCATCGGGCAGTCGCGCACCAGGCTGATCGCCGGCCGTGCCCAAGAGGTGCTGACCCGGCTCGCCGACGATTCCTATGACCTGGTGTTCATCGATGCCGACCCGATCGACCAGCCGGATTACGTCGTCGAGGGTGTGCGGCTGCTGCGATCCGGTGGGGTCGTCGTGGTGCACCGCGCGGCGCTGGGCGGGCGGGCCGGTGATCCCGCGGCGCGCGACGCCGAGGTGGCCGCGGTGCGCGAGGCGGCCCGGCTCATCGCCGAGGACGAGCGGCTCACCCCCGCGCTGGTGCCGCTTGGCGACGGTGTGCTCGCCGCGGTCCGTGAGTAGTTTCGCGGCGAAACCAAACTTTTACGGATTCCTGACGGGGTGTCCCCTTGACCGCCGACTGAACGTGCGTTTAATGTCCTGAACATGCGTTCAGCCGACCTGACCGCCGCCGCCCGGATCCGCGATGCCGCCATTGAGCAGTTCGGCGAGCGCGGGTTCGATGTCGGGCTGCGCGCGATCGCCGATGCGGCGGGCGTGAGTGCCGCGCTGGTCATCCACCACTTCGGCTCCAAGGACGGCCTGCGCCAGGCCTGCGACGACTACATCGCCGAAGAGATCCGCAGCGGCAAGTCGGACGCGATGCAGACCACGGATCCGGCCACCTGGTTTGCGCAGCTGGCCGAGATCGAGAGCTACGCCCCGTTGATGGCCTACCTGGTGCGCAGCATGCAGACCGGTGGAGATCTGGCAAAAGCGTTGTGGCAGAAGATGATAGACGATGCCGAAGCATATTTGGACGACGGGGTGCGAACGGGATTGCTCAAACCCAGCCGCGACCCCCGCGCCAGGGCGAAATACCTGTCGATGACCGGCGGCGGCGGCTTCCTGCTGTACCTGCAGTTGCATGAAGATCCGACGGATCTGCGCGCGGTCCTGCGCGACTACGCCCGCGACATGACGCTGCCCGCGCTGGAGATGTACACCGAAGGATTGATGGCCGACCGAACCATGTACGACGCATTTTTGGCCGCCGAAGATCAAGGAGGATCCAATGCCGAATGAAAACTCGGGCAACTTTGCGCCCATCGAAATCCGGGGTTTGACAAAGAATTTCGGTGCGGTGCGTGCCCTCGACGGCCTTGACCTGACGGTGCGCGAGGGAGAAGTGCACGGGTTCCTCGGGCCGAACGGCGCCGGGAAGTCGACGACGATCCGCGTCCTGTTGGGTTTGGTGAAAGCCGACGGCGGAAGCGTGCGGCTGCTGGGCGGCGACCCGTGGACCGACGCGGTCGAGTTGCACCGCCAAATAGCCTACGTGCCAGGCGATGTGACGCTGTGGCCCTCGCTCACCGGCGGCGAGACCATCGACCTGCTGGCCCGCATGCGTGGCGGCATCGACGAAAATCGTCGCACCGAGCTGATCGAGCGCTTCGACCTCGACCCGCACAAGAAGGCGCGCACCTACTCGAAGGGCAACCGGCAAAAGGTGTCCCTGATCTCGGCCTTCTCGTCGCACGCCAGGCTGCTTCTGCTGGACGAGCCCAGCAGCGGCCTGGACCCGTTGATGGAGAAGGTGTTTCAGCAGTGCGTCGGCGAGGCGCGCGACCGTGGCGCGACTGTCTTGCTGTCCAGCCACATCCTGGCCGAAACCGAAGCGCTGTGTGAAAGGGTGACCATCATCCGGGCCGGCAAGACCGTCGAGAGCGGTTCGCTGGACTCGATGCGACACCTCAGCCGCACCTCGATCAGGGCCGAAATGACAGGCGATCCCGGCGATCTCACCCGAATCAAAGGGGTCGAGGACGTCAGCATCGACGGCAACACGCTGCGCGCCCAGGTCGACAGCGAAAGCCTCGGAGAACTCATCCGGGCGCTCGGTGACGCCGGTGTGCGCAGCCTGGTCAGCCAGCCTCCGACCCTGGAGGAGCTCTTCCTGCGCCACTACAACGGGGCGGGCACCGACGGTCAGCGCGGCCGTGACGAAAAGAAGGTCTCGGCGTGATGAGCACCGCAACCCTGGATCGGCCACGCCACCCGGCGCACCCGGCGCCTCGGGCCGGTTCGAACTTCTCCGGAACGCTTGGGATGCTGCGGCTCTACTTGCGCCGCGATCGGGTCTCGCTGCCGCTGTGGGTGTTGCTGCTGTCGGTGCCGCTGGCCACTGTGTACGTCGGCAGCGTCTTGAAGGTCTACCCCACCCAGGCCGACCGCGCCGGGTTCGCGGCGTCGATCATGGCCAGCCCGGCCCAGCGCGCGCTCTACGGGCAGGTCCACAACGACAGCATCGGGGCGGTCGGCATCTGGAAGGCCGGGATGTTCCACTTGCTCATCGCGGTGGCCGTCATTCTCACGGTGATCCGGCACACCCGCGCTGACGAGGAGGCCGGCAGGACCGAATTGGTGGACTCCACCGCGGTCGGCCGGTACGCGAGCCTGAGCGCGGCGCTGCTGCTGTCCTTCGGCGCTTCGATCGCCACCGGCGCGATCGGCGCGGCGGGACTGCTCAGCACCGACATCCCGGCCGGCGGGTCGCTCGCCTTCGGGGCCGCGCTGGCCGGATCCGGCCTCGTCTTCACCGCCGTTGCCGCGGCGGCCGCGCAGTTGTCGCCGAGCGCCAGGTTCGCCCGCGGTGCGGCGTTCGCCGTATTGGGGGTCGCGTTTACGCTGCGTGCCATCGGTGACGCCGGTGATGGCAAGCTGTCGTGGCTGTCGCCTTTGGGATGGTCGCTGCAGGTCAGGCCGTACGCCGGCGATCGCTGGTGGGTCCTGCTGCTGCATCTGGTGACGACGGCGGCGCTCACCCTGGTGGCCTATCGGCTACTCGCGGGCCGCGATGTCGGTGCCGGACTCATCGCCGAACGGGCCGGTCCCGGTACCGCCGGAGCCAGGCTGAGCGGCGTGTACGGGCTGGCGTGGCGACTGGATCGGGGCGCGCTAGTGTTGTGGACCGTCGGACTTTGTCTGATGGGGGCGGTGATGGGGAGCGTGGCGCACGGCATCGGCGACGAGCTGGGCGACAGCACCGTCGCGCGCGACATCGTCGCCCGGATGGGCGGCACCAGCGCGTTGGAAGAGGCCTTCGTCGCGGTGGCGTTCACCATGATGGGCATGGCCGCCGCCGCGTTCGCGATCTCCCTCACCCTGCGACCATATCGGGAGGAAGCCGCCCAGCTGGCCGAGGCGACGCTGGCGGGCGCGGTCTCCCGAACTCGCTGGCTGGCAAGCCATTTGGCGGCCGCGCTGGTGGGGTCCGCGGTCGCGATGCTGGCTAAGCGGCGTGGCCGCCGGGCTCGTCTACGGCACCGCGGCCGGCGACCTCGGCGGCAAGCTGGCCATCGTTGTCGGAAGCGCCGCCGTCCAGCTGCCCGCCGTCTGGCTGCTCGCCGCGGTGACGGTCGGGTTGTTCGGTCTCGCACCGCGGTTCACACCCGTGGCGTGGGGCGTGCTGGTCGGGTTCGTCGCCGTATACCTGATCGGTTCGTTGGCCCGGTTCCCGCAGTGGCTGCTCGACCTGGAACCGTTCGCCCACATTCCGCACGTCGGCGCCGGCTTCACGGCCGCGCCGTCGCTGTGGCTGCTGGCCATCGACATGGCGCTGATTACCCTGGGAGCCTTGGCTTTTCGATTGCGTGACCTGCGTTGTTAGGAGCAACATGAAAACGGTCGTCCGACTGACGACATCCTCGATTCTCGGACTAATCGCATTCGGCGTGATCCTGTTCCTGCCCGCCGGCACGCTGAATTATTGGCAGGCATGGGTTTTCATCGCCGTATTCACGGTGGCGACGATCGTCCCCACGATCTATCTGTACCGGACCAACCCGGCCGCTCTGCAGCGACGCATGCATGCCGGCCCACGCGCGGAAACCAGACCGGCCCAAAAGATCATCATCACCGTGGCGTTCGTGGCCGTATTCGTGCTGATTGCGTTCAGCGGGTTGGATCATCGGATGGGCTGGTCGACGGTGCCGGTCTGGGTGTGCTTGCTCGGGGATGTCCTGGTTGCGGCCGGGCTCGGGATCGCCATGTTGGTGATCGCACAGAACGGTTACGCGGCGTCCACCGTCACGGTGGAGACCGGCCAGCAAGTGGTCTCCGGCGGTGTCTACAAGTTCATCAGGCATCCGATGTACGTCGGAAACCTGATCATGATGCTCGGCATCCCGCTGGCGCTCGGCTCGTACTGGGCGCTCTTGTTCGTCATCCCCGACGTCGTGGTGATCGTCTTCCGGATCCTCGACGAGGAAAAGCTGCTCACCGAGGAATTGGCCGGATACCGCGAGTACGCGCAGCGGGTGCGCTATCGGCTGATGCCCAACGTGTGGTAGCGCTCGAATCGCTCTAAGGTGGCGGGCGTGGCCCAAAACCCGGCACCCACTCTGGACCGGCCATGGCGACGTCCCGGCGCTCTCCGATATGCACTGGAACGGATTCGCGGCGTCGCCAAACCGCCGGTAACCGTCACCGATCCACCGACCGACCTCGTTATCGAGCGTGACGTCGCCGTCCCGACCCGCGACGGAACGGTGTTGCGGATCAATGTCTTCCGCCGCGACGGTGACCCCGCCCGGCCGGTCATCCTGAGCATCCATCCCTACGGCAAAGACGATCTGCCGAAGCGGCGCGGCAAGAAGTGGACCTTCTCGCTGCAATACCGCGTGCTGCGCCAGCCGAAACCGGTGACATTCTCGGCGCTGACCGGTTGGGAAGCGCCGGACCCGGCGTGGTGGACAGCGCAGGGCTTCACCGTGGTGAACGCCGACGCGCGCGGCTGCGGCCGCTCCGACGGCACCGGAAAACTGTTGTCGCGCCAGGAGGCCGAGGATACCTACGACCTGGTGCAGTGGATCGCCGGCCAGCCGTGGTGTGACGGCAACGTCGTCATGCTCGGGGTGTCGTACCTGGCCATCAGCCAATTCGCCGTCGCGGCCCTGCAACCCCCGGCGCTGCGGGCGATCTGCCCGTGGGAGGGCTTCACCGACGCCTATCGCGACTTCGCATTTCCGGGCGGAATTCGGGAGAACGGCTTCGCCCGGTTGTGGTCGAGGAACGTGTCCCGCGCGACGCGGCAGGCCTATGCCTTCACGCCGATGCAAGAGGCGCATCCGCTGCGCGACGACTTCTGGCAATCGCTGGCACCGGACCTGTCGGCGATCAAGGTTCCCATGCTGGTCTGCGGCAGCTTCTCGGACAACAACCTGCACAGCCGCGGTTCGATCCGTGCGTTCACCCGCGGCGGCTCCACCCACGCCCGCCTGTACACCCATTGCGGCGGCAAATGGGCGACCTTCTACTCCGAAGAGGCGCTGGCCGAGCAGCTCGACTTCTTCCGAGGCGTGCTGGACGGCGCGGCCGGTTCCCGCAGCGTCCGCCTCGAGGTGCGCGAGGACCGCGACACCATCACCGCGGTGCGCGAAGAAGCCGACTGGCCGCTCGCCCGGACCCGTTGGCGCCCTTTGTATCTGACCGAAACAGGCGACCTGATGTCCGATCGGCCGCCGATGCCGGGCAGCGTGGCGTTTGAAACCCTCTCTAGCGCAGCCGCATTCAGCTGGACGGTCCCCGCGGACATCGAGCTGACCGGCCCGATGGTTGCCCGGTTGTGGGTCGAACTGGACGGCTGCGACGATGCGAACCTGTTCGTCGGCGTCGAGAAGTGGCGCGACGGGCGGTTCGTCGAATTCGAGGGCTCGTATGGCTACGGCCGCGACCGGGTGACCACCGGTTGGCAGCGAGTCGCGCTGCGCGGCCTCGACCCCGGGCTCTCGCAGCCATGGGAGCCCGTCCCGACATGCACCGGGCCGCAGCCAATCTCCGGGGTGGTCGCGGTCGATGTTGCGCTGGGCCCGTCGGCGACGTTGTTCCGCGCCGGCGAGCAACTACGGCTGGTCGTCGGCGGGCGCTGGTTGTGGCCGACCAATCCGCTGACCGGTCAGATGCCCGCGGCTTACGCCAAGTCAGCGCGCGGCCGCGTCACCCTGCACTGGGGTCCGCGCTACGACGCGCACCTGCTGATCCCGGAGATCCCCTAGCCCCGCCGAGCGCTGAAATGGCCGGGCTAAATCCAGACGCCCTTGCCCACCGCGACCACGCCGCCGGCGCTGATCGCGAAGCGCTCGCGGTCTTTTTCGAGATCCACCCCGACCATCTCGCCGGGCCCGACGACGACGTTCTTGTCGAGGATCGCGTGGCGTACCACCGCGCCACGGCCGACCCGGGCACCGGGCATGATCACACTGCCCTCCACGATCGCGCCGTCGTCGACCACGACGTTGGACGACACCACCGAGTTGCGCACCGACGACGCCGAGATGATGCTGCCGGCACCCACCACCGACTCCTGAGCCGAGCCGCCGTTGACGAACTTGGCCGGCGCCAGGTTCTCCGGCTCGCCGCGAATGGGCCAGCGCCTGTTGTACAGGTTGAAGATCGGATGCACCGACACCAGGTCCATGTGCGCGTCGTAAAAGGCGTCCAGCGTCCCAACATCACGCCAGTAACCCCGGTCGCGGTCGGTGGCGCCGGGCACCTGGTTGTCGGAGAAGTCGTAAACCGCGGCCAAACCGTCGTCCACCAATCGCGGGATGATGTCGCCGCCCATGTCGTGATCCGAGTGGTCGTCATCGGCGTCGGCGCGGATCGCGTCTATTAGCACCTTGGTGGTGAAGATGTAGTTGCCCATCGACGCGAATGTCGACTCCGGGTCTTTGGGGGTTCCCGGGGGATCCAGTGGCTTCTCCATGAAATTGCGGATGCGGCCGGACTCGTCGGCGGCGATGCAACCGAACGCACTCGCGTCGCTGCGCGGGACCTTGATGCCGGCCACGGTGGCGCCCGCCCCGCTGTCGATATGGAACTGGACCATCTGCTCGGGGTCCATCCGGTACACGTGATCGGCGCCGAAAACCACTAGGTAGTCGGGGTCTTCGTCGTAGATCAGATTGAGTGACTGATAGATCGCGTCGGCGGAGCCGGTGTACCAGCGCGGGCCGAGGCGCTGCTGTGCGGGAACGGGCGTGATGTACTCACCGGCCAGGCCGGACAACCGCCAGTTCTGTGAAATGTGGCGGTCGAGTGAATGCGACTTGTATTGGGTGAGAACGCAGATCCTCAGGTAGCGGGCATTGACGAGGTTGGAGAGCACGAAATCGATCAGGCGATAGGCACCGCCGAAGGGAACTGCGGGTTTGGCCCGGTCCGCCGTCAGCGGATACAGCCGCTTGCCCTCACCGCCGGCCAGGACAACGCCCAGCACGTGTGGTGCTTCCCTCATGGCTACAAACTATCGGCCACCGCGAACTGCTGCCAGGGGACGCCCCGTTAGCCGCAGTCTGACGGGCTGTCCTTCAAGGTATTTGGCTTAGTTCGGCACGACCGACCGCCGTACCGTCGCCGACCCGCCGCTGCGCGGCCGGCATCGTCGCCGAACTACGGTGCGGTGTATGCGGGTGGCGATGATGACGCGGGAGTATCCCCCGGAGGTCTATGGCGGAGCCGGGGTACACGTCACCGAACTGGTCGCTCAGCTGCGCCGACTGTGCGCGGTCGACGTACATTGCATGGGCGCACCCCGTCCGGACGCCTTCGCCCACCAGCCCGACCCGCGGATCCACCACGCCAACCCGGCGCTGGCCACCCTGTCGACGGACCTCATGATGGCCAATGCCGCATCGGCGGCCACCATCGTGCACTCGCACACCTGGTACACCGGCCTGGCCGGGCACCTGACCGCGTTGCTCTACGACATCCCCCACGTTCTGACCGCGCATTCGCTCGAGCCGCTGCGGCCGTGGAAGGCCGAACAGCTCGGTGGCGGCTACCGGGTGTCGACGTGGGTCGAGCACACAGCGGTGCTGGGCGCCGATGCCATCATCGCGGTCAGCTCCGCGATGCGCGAAGACGTGCTGCGGGTCTACCCCACGCTGGATCCCAGCCTGGTGCACGTCATCCGCAACGGGGTCGACACCAACGTCTGGTATCCCGGCCGGGCCGGTACAAAGCGGGTCCGTGCTCGCCGAACTCGGGGTCGATCCAAGCCGGCCCACCGTGGCGTTCGTCGGGCGGATCACCCGGCAGAAGGGAGTCGCCAACCTGGTGGCCGCCGCCCACCGCTTCAGCCCCGACGTGCAGTTGGTGCTGTGCGCCGGCGCCCCCGATACCCCCGAGCTGGCCGACGAGGTCCGGGCCGCGGTGGCCGCGCTGGCCCGCGATCGTCCGCGAGTGTTCTGGATCCGAGAAATGCTTCCCATCGGGGAACTACGCGAAATACTTTCGGCGGCAACAGTTTTCGTATGCCCATCGGTGTACGAGCCGTTGGGCATCGTGAACCTTGAGGCGATGGCCTGCACCACCGCGGTGGTGGCCTCCGACGTCGGCGGGATACCGGAGGTGGTCGTCGACGGGGTCACCGGCTCGCTGGTGCACTACGACGCCGACGACCCGATCGGTTTCCAGGCCAGACTGGCCGATGCGGTCAATGAGCTGGTCGCCGACACCGACAAAGCTAAGCGCTACGGCGAGGCGGGACGCCAGCGCTGTATCGAGGAATTTTCCTGGGTCCACGTCGCCGAGCAGACGCTGGACATCTATCGGAAGGTCGGTGCGTAGCCGCCTTAGCTGGTAACGCCCTTGAGCTCGTCACCCAGGGCGGCTGCTTCGTCCGGCGTGAGCTCGACGACCAGTCGACCGCCTCCCTCGAGTGGTACCCGCATCACGATGCCGCGCCCCTCCTTGGTTGCTTCCAGAGGACCGTCTCCGGTCCGGGGCTTCATCGCCGCCATCGAGTGCTCCCTCCAGATTCGAGCTGGCCCGCGTCAGCGGACTTGGTCGGCGCCGAGCATGCCCCGCCGTGGAACTTCCAGCCGTACCCGACATTGAACTGCCAAATCACCCCTCCATTGTTCCCTATTGGGGTCGGCAGTTACACAAAGACCCGCAACTGTTGCCGCAAACGGCTCTCAAACCGCTTCTGTGGGCACCCAGCAATCGCGTACGTGGTCGTCGACCATGCCGGTCGCCTGCATCAGCGCATAGGCGGTGGTCGGCCCGACGAAGCGGAATCCGCGCCTTTTCAGTTCGGCCGCCATGGCCTTGGATTCTGCGGTGGCCGAGGGGATTTCGGATCCGTCGGCCGGCCGGGGCCGCGGCGGCGGCGCGAACGACCAGAGCAGCTCGGACAGGTCATCCGAAGATCCCAGGTCAGCGGCGGCGCGCGCGTTGGCGATCGTCGCTTCGATCTTGGCCCGGTTGCGGACGATCCCCTCGTCGGCCATCAGCCGCCGCACATCGGCATCGGTGTATCCGGCGACCGTATCGATATCGAAGCCGGAGAAGGCGCGCCGGAAGTTCTCCCGCTTGCGCAGGATGATCAGCCACGACAGGCCGCTTTGAAAGGCCTCCAGGCTCATCCGCTCGAACAGGGCCACGCCGTCGCGCAGCGTGCGGCCCCACTCCTGGTCGTGGTAGTCGCGGTATAGCTCGAAGTCCGGTCCCGGCCGAATGGCGGCCCAGCTGCACCGCACCAGCGCTTGAACGCTCGAGTCGCTCACACTGTGTCCTGACGATCCTCGCGGTCGTCGGGTTCCACGGGATCGCGCTTGGGATCGGCTTCTTTCTCGGCGACGGACGCGACGGGCACGGCGGCCAGCTGCCCCCGCAGCGCCTCGAGCTCACGGGCGAGCCGCTCGAGCACCCAGTCCACCTCGCTGGTCTTGTATCCACGCAGCACCTGGCTGAACTTGACGGCGTCGACGTCGGCGCCGGTGACACCGTAGGCAGGAAGCACCGTCGCGGTCGTCCCCCGCGGCAGGGGCGGCAACTGCTCGCCACGACCGAACAGCAGGCTGGCGGCCCCGAACAGCACGATCGCCACCAGCACCAACACCACCAGGTAGAGCAATACCAACGCCACGTGCTTGATATTGCCCTATACCGCCGACGCCCCGGCGACCCAGGCGTTAGCGAGGCCTCAGGCAGGCCTCACCGAGGCATGAGGCCATTCATCGGGGGCCGGTCCACCAGCGACACCGGGGAGGTGTGCGCGGTGTAGCCATCGCCTCCGTCGGCAACGAATTGGGTCAGCCCGACCCCGGAGTCCGGGATCCCGCAGCGCGACAGCAGCGTCGCGATGACCTGGCGGCTCATCGCGCCCAGCTCGGGCAGCGGCCGGTTGCGGTGCGCCCGCACGCCGAGGTTGACCTGGGCGATCGCGTCCAGACCCAACCGGTCGAAGGTGTCCACCAGCAGCCCGATCTCCACGCCATACCCGGGCGCGAACGGCAGCGACGTGAGCAGTTCCCGGCTGGCCGCGTACTCGCCGCCCAGCGGCTGCAGCATGCAGCCCAGCTCCGGCCGCAGCGCCGTCAACAACGGCCGCGCCACCAGCTCGGTGACCCGCCCGCCACCGGTCGCATTCGGCCCGCCACCCGCATCGCTGACGTTGAGCGGCCGTCGGTAGAAGCTTTTCACCAGGTGGACGCCGTCGCAGATGAGCAGCGGCGCGATCAGCCACGGCACGAACATCGGGTGCGGGTCGATCAGGTCGGAGTCGACGAACACCACGATGTCGCCGCTGGTGGCCGCGAGCGAGCGCCACAGCGCCTCGCCCTTGCCGGGCCGCACGGGCACCTCGGGCAGCGCCTGTTCACGGCTGACGACGCGGGCACCGGCGGCGATGGCGCGGATCTCGGTGTCGTCCGTTGAGCCGGAGTCCAGCACGATCAGCTCGTCGACCAGGCCTCCAGAGTCCCGGACCAGCGGCGAGATGCTGTCGATCACCGATTCGATGGTTTCTTCCTCGTCGAGGGCCGGCAGCACCACCGAGACTGTCCGCCCGGCCTTGGCGTCCTGCAGTTGGCCGACGGTCCAGTTGGAACGGGTACGGCTGCGGTCGGGCAGCCAGATTTCTCCGGGCCGCGCGGCGACGGCTTCGTCGCTGACGAGATCGCCGGCTACCAGCTCCGATGCGGTCATGCGAGTCCCCTCACGGTGCGCGTCGGCGGGCGCGTCCCCTGGATCGAGGACACCATCTCCAGCACCCGCCGGGTGGCGGCGACCTCGTGCACCCGAAACATGCGGACCCCGGCGGCGGCCGCCAGCGCGGTCGCCGCCAGCGTTCCCTCGAGGCGTTCGGTCAGTTCCACACCCAAAGTCTCCCCGACGAAGTCCTTGTTGCTCAAAGCCAACAGCACTGGCCATCCGGTATTAACGAGATCGTCCAGGTGGCGCAACAAAAGCAGCCCGTGGAAGGTGTTCTTGCCGAAGTCGTGGGCCGGGTCGATCAGCACGCGGTCGCGGGCCACTCCGCAGGAGACCGCCCGCTCGGCGCCGGCGGTGACCTGACGAATGACGTCGTCCACCACGCCGCGCGCGGTGGTTCCGTACCTCACCCGGAATGGACGGGTGCGCGGCAGCGCGCCGCCGGTGTGCGAGCACACCAGGCCCGCGCCGAACTCGGCGGCGACCTCGGGCATGGCGGGGTCGATGCCGCCCCAGGTGTCGTTGATCAGGTCAGCGCCCGCCTTGCAGGCCACGCCGGCCACCTCCGAGCGCCAGGTGTCGACGCTGATCAGCTGGTCCGGGTAGGCGCCGCGCAGCCATTCGATGAACGGCACCAGCCGGGCGATCTCGGTGTCCGCGTCGACGATTTGGCCGGGGCCCGCCTTGACCCCGCCGACGTCGATGACATCGGCGCCGTCGGCGATGACCCGGTGCGCGGCCTCCCTGGCGGCGTCGTCGCCGAAGGTCGCACCCCGGTCGTAGAACGAGTCCGGGGTGCGGTTCACGATCGCCATGATCAGCGGGCGATCCCCCGCGACCGGTCGGCCGCACAGGGTCGAATGGCCGGCTGACGTCGAATGGCCGGCTGACGCCGGCGGTGTCGAATGCACGCATCCATGGTGCCTGGCCGCAGAATGCCGCGCCGTTTCGGGACCATCCGTCACGCGAGTGCGCGGCTGGCCGCACACTCGATGCCGAACGTACGGCTGGCCGCACACTCGGCGTAAGCGGGCCCCGAGCCACTCAGCCCTGCGGTCGCTTACCCGCCGCGACTTCCTCGGGGTATTCGCCGTAGTACGGCACATAGCCCTCGTCGCGGCCGGCCAGCACATAGAGCGGATCCTTCAGGTCGGGACCGTAGGCCTGCTCGCGCAGCTCCACCTTGCGACTTTTGAAGGTCGTGGTGTGCTCCAGCGTCTTCACCACCCGCACGAACAACGGCAGCGCATACGCCGGGAGTTCGTCATACACGGCGCGGGCCAGCGACTTGCCGTCGAACTCGGTGCCGTCGCGCAGCTTGACCGCGGCCATCCCGGCGCGGCCGCCGGTGCGGGGGATCTCGACCCCGAAGACCGTGCATTCCTCGACGGACTCGTCGGACGCCAGCGCCGCCTCGACCTGTGTGGTGGCGACGTTCTCGCCCTTCCACCGGAACGTGTCGCCAAGCCGGTCGACGAACGCGGCGTGACCCAGGCCCTGCGGGCTCATCACGTCGCCCGAATTGAACCAGCAGTCGCCCTCACGAAAAGCGTTGCGCACCAACTTCTTCTCGCTCGATTCTGGGTCGGTGTAGCCGTCGAACGGCTGCAGCCGGTTGACCGGGCTGATCAACAGGCCGGGCTCACCCGCGGGCACCCGGCGCACCCGCCCATTCTCGTCGCGCAGCGGGGCGCCGGTGTCGGGGTCGTACTCCACGTAGGCCAGTGGCGTCGGCGAGATACCGGTGGTCTGGGGCACATTGAAGATGTTGATGAAAGCCGCGTTGCCCTCGCTGGACGCGTAGAACTCACACACCCGCGCGATACCGAAACGTTTGGTGAACTCGTCCCAGATCTCCGGCCGCAGCCCGTTGCCGGCGATCAGGCGCACCTTGTGCGCGCGATCGGTCGGCTTGGGCGGCTGGTTGAGCAGATAGCGGCAGATCTCGCCGATGTAGATGAACGCCGTCGCGTCGCTGGCAATCACCTCGTCCCAGAACTTCGACGCCGAAAACGACTTGCCCAGCGCCAGCGTCGAACCGGAATTGATCACCGACGACAACGCCACGGTCAGCGCGTTGTTGTGGTACAGCGGCAGGCAGCTGTACAGCGTGTCGGAGCTCTTCAGCCGCAACCCCAACCCGCCGAAGGCGGCCAGTGCGGCCAGCCACCGTCGATGCGTCATCACGCTGGCCTTGGGGAATCCGGTTGTGCCCGAGGTGAAGATGTAGAACGCGATGTCTTTGGCCTGCACCGCCAATGCCGACGCCGGGTTGGTGGCCGGAGCGCTCACGGCGAATCGCTCCAGATCCTCGACGGTCAGCGTGTCGGTGGTACCCGAGCCGCCGCACTCGGCTACGGCGCTGACCAGGTCGGTCTCGGCGATCAACACCTTGGCGTCCAGCAGCCCCAGGCTGTGCGCGAGCACCTCGCCGCGCTGGTGGTAGTTGAGCATGCCGGCGACGGCGCCGCACTTGACCGCGGCCAGCATCGCCAGCACCGCGTTGGGCGAGTTGCGCAGCATGATCCCGACGACGTCGCCCTGGCCGACGCCGCGCGCGGCCAGGACGGCGGCATAGCGGTTGGCGGCCGCGTTGGCGTCGCGGTAGGTCAGTCGCTGGTCGCCGAACCTCAGGAAGACCCGGTCGCCGTAGCGGGCGGCGCGTTCCTGAAATACCGTCCCGATCGATTTCTTGGAGCTCGGTCGGGCCAGCAGCCCGGTCAGCGCTCCGCGCACTATCACCGGCATGTCCGCCAGGACACCCGGAGCCCGGGTCGCTATATCGGCCAGTCTGACCGCCGTGCGGGTTCCTCCGTCGTGATCGGACACGTCATTCCTCGATTTCCCTCGGTGCGCACGCCTCCACTGCGGCACCCACCTTATCGACCAGCACCAACCGGTCCATGGCGGTTTGCGTGATGTACCCGCTGTCGAGCAGCCCGCACAACCACAGCCACAGGCCTTCGTAGTGCCCGAAGGGGTCCAGCATCACGATGGGTTTGCCGTGTACACCGAGGTAACCCGTGGTCCATGCGTCGAACAACTCGTCCAAGGTGCCGACGCCCCCCGGCAGCACGATGAACGCATCGGCGCGGTCTTCCATGATCTGCTTGCGCTCGTGCATCGTGTCACTGACGATCAGCTCGTCGGCTTCGGTGTCGGCAACCTCGAGGCGCATCAAGTTCTGCGGGATGACGCCGACGGTCCGGCCACCGCGGGCGCGTGCCGCGCTGGCCACCGCACCCATCGCCGAAACCCGGCCGCCGCCCCACACCAGGGTCCACCCGCGCTCGGCGATCGCCTCGCCGAGTTCGGAAGCGAGCGCAAGCAATTCGGGATGCACCGGGCCCGACGCGCAGTACACAGACACCGCCCATTGGCGTGCCGCATCGCGTTCGGGGCCCATACAACGAAAGGTAGACCACGCCCGATGCGGCGCGCACATCGCGCGCAATAAAATCACCGCGGTGCCGATTCGATGGAACGTCCCCCAACACGCGGCGGCCTTGGAGCGGCTCGATGTTGCCCTGGGCGAGCCGACAAAGCCCGGGGCCGTCGTGCTCGGACCCGACGGGGTCGGCAAGTCCACCCTGGCCCGATTGGCCGCCGAGAACTTCGGCCGCCGGCACCCGGCCGCGCTCATCCGCTGGGTCACCGGCACCCCGACCGAACGCGTCGTCCCCTTCGGGGCCTTCAGCCATCTGGTGGACTTTTCCAGCTTCGGGGCGGACCTCGGCAAGCCCGCCGCGCTGCTGCGGGCGGCCCGGGCCTCACTGAGCCGCGGCCAGGGCGATCTGCTGCTCGTGGTCGACGAAGCCCACGACCTGGACGTCCTGTCGGCCACGCTGGTGTACCAATTGGCACTGGCCGGGACCGCCCGGATGATCGTCACCGCCCGCGGCCCGGATTTTGGTGCCGCGCCGGACGCGATCGCGGCGCTATGGACCGACGGTCTGCTGGATCGGATCGACATCGAGCCGCCCGGCGGGGCGACCACGCCAAAAGAGGTCGACGCATTCATCGCCGAGCTACCCGCCGCGGCGCGCTCGGTGCTGGACTATCTCGCCGTCGAGGAGCCGCTGTCACTCGCCGATCTCACTGCTCTCGCCGGCGACGGCGCGGTACGGGAGGCAGAGGAGTTGGGCGCGGCGGAAACCCGGGTCCGTGACGAACGCGCCGACCCGGTCGTCTACACGGCGCACCCGCTGTTCGCCGAACGAGCGCTTGTCGCGCTCGGCGGCGACGGCGCACGGCAACGGCGCACCGAGCTGGTCAAGCTGTTGTCGCGGCAGTCGTCCGATCACCTCAGCGACCGGCTGCGGCTGGCGTCCCTGGCGCTGGACAGCGACGCCCCCCAGCCGGTCGCCGAGGTCGCGGCCGCCGCGCGGGAAGCGCTGCGGCTGGGCGACCTCGCACTCGGCGAACGACTCGCCCGCTCGGCGCTGGAGCGGTCCGGCGGCCTGACGGCGCGGCTGGCACTGGCCCACGCCCTGGCGTGGCAGGGCCGCGGCCGCGAGGCCGACGCCGTGCTGGCCGCCGTCGACTCCACCGCGCTCACCGAGCCGGCGCTCATGGACTGGACGCTGCTGCGGGCGGCCAACCAATTCTGGATGCTCAGCGAGCCGGAGCGGGCCACCGCGTTCCTGCGCACCATCCGCAATCGGGTCACCGACGCGGGCCCGCGCACCACCCTCGACGCCCTCAGCGCCACCTTCGCGATGAACGCGGGCAACGTCGGGCACGCCGTCAAGCTCGCCAACGACGTGCTGGCGTCGCCGTCGGCCGACGACCAGGCGGTGGCCTGGGCGGCCAGCGCGGCCGCCCTGTGCTCGGCGCGGCAGGGCCGGTTCGACGACGTCGAGCCGCTGGCGCAGCGCGCCCTGGCCGCCGAGCATCCCGGGCTGCTGCGCTTCACGATCGGGCTGGGCCAAACCACCGCACTGTTGATGGCGGGTCGGCTGGACGCGGCGCGGCAGCTGGCTCAGCAGTTCACCGACTTCGCCGAGCTGCAGCAGCCGGGCCGCGCCATCGGCGAGGTGCTGCTGGCGCACGTGCTGATCGCCGACGGCGAATTCGGCCGGGCGGCGGAGCTGCTCGGGCCGGCGGCGGCCACCTTGGAACGCACCGGCTACTCGTGGGGGCCGCTGTCGCTGGCGTTGCTGGCCACCGCGCTGGCCCAGCAGGACGACACCGCCGCGACGGCAAAAGCCATGAGTAGAGCGGAATCTCGGCACGGGACCAAGTCGGCGCTGTTCGCCCCGGAGCTCGGGGTGGCGCGGGCGTGGCGGCTGGCATCGATGCGCCAAGCGCACGACGCGGTGGCCGCCGCCCGCGATGCCGCCCGGATGGCCGAACGCGGCGGGCAGCCGGGGGCGGCGCTGCGCGCCTGGCACGAGGCCGTCCGGCTCGGGGATACCCGTGCGGTGGATCCGCTGGCCCGGCTCTGCGACGAGATCGACTGTGCGGTGGGCGCGCTCGCGCTCGCGCATGCGCGGGCGCTGACGGCCGGCGACGAAGCGGCGCTCCTCGCGGTGTCGGACGATTTGGCGGCGGTCGGCATGCGCGCGGCCGCCGCCGATGCCGCCGCGCAGGCGCAGCGGTGCCAGGCCCGGTAGGACCCGGCATTGTGCGCGAACCGTGACGCCGCCGTATCAGCGTAGTGACCATCACGCCTCACTGTTTCCAGAGTGATTTCGCAAGCTGCAGTTCACCCGGGGGGTTGGAGGCACGATGCGCATCCGCCCTCACCGGGTGGCCGGTCTGGTCGCGGCCGGCCTGCTGATCGCCGCGCTGACCACTGACGCATCGTCGGTCGTCGCCCCACCGGTCGCGTTGGCGGCGCCGACGGGGCCGATCCTGCCGCTCGGCCACGCCGGCCGCTGGATGACCGATGCCGGCGGTCGTGTGGTGGT
Source organism: uncultured Actinomycetota bacterium (assembly GCA_963703795.1). Classification (GTDB taxonomy): domain Bacteria; phylum Actinomycetota; class Actinomycetes; order Mycobacteriales; family Mycobacteriaceae; genus Mycobacterium. The sequence goes on from CAVPFT010000016.1 coordinate 67,059, forward strand.
GCTGCACGGGCTCAACCAGGTCTACAAGGTGCCGCCGTACGAGCCGTCCGCCGACGGGTTCGGCGACGACGACGCGGCTTTCCTTGCGGGCAACGGCTTTAACGCGATGCGGCTGGGTGTCATCTGGGCGGCCGTGGAGCCGCAGCCGCTCAGCTACGACGACACCTACCTCGCCTCGATCGCGCAGACCGTGGCGACGTTGGCGTCGCACGGCATCGTCAGCCTGCTCGACTTTCACCAGGACCTCTACAACGAGGTTTTCCAGGGCGAGGGCGCACCGGCGTGGGCGGTCAAGACGGACGGGCTGCCCAACCCGCAATTGGGCTTTCCCGGCAATTACTTCGCCAACCCCGCCGAGGAGTTTGCCTGGCACGCCTTCTGGCGAGACGCCCGGCGCCGGACGGAATCGGACTGCAGGACCATTACGCGCGCGCCTGGGCACATGTCGCCGCGTTCTTCCGCGGCAACCCGGGCGTGTTCGGCTACGAGGTTTTGAACGAGCCGTGGCCGGGCCTCATCTGGGAGGGGTGTTTCGACCCGATCTTGGGCTGTCCGCTGCAGGACCACAAGCTGACCGAGTTCTACCGAAAGGTCGTGCCGGCGATTCGCGCCGCCGACCCGACCACGCTGGTGTTCTTCGAGCCAAACACGTTGTTCGACGAAGGAATCCACACTGACCTCACCAGGGTGGTCGACCCGAGCACCGGGTTCTCCTTTCACGACTACTGCGCCATCGAATCCGTCCTGCACCGCAACATCACCTGTCGCCTGGAGGACGGCGTCACGATCACCAATGCGAGCCTCTACGCAGACACCTATCGCGTCCCGCCGCTGTTGACGGAGTTCGGTGCCACCAACGACCTCAAAAACCTCGCCGAGGTGATGCGCCACGCCGACCGGCACCGGATGGGCTGGCTCGAGTGGGCGTACACCGGCAACGACAAGACGAGCTCGTCACCGACCGACCAGGCGCTCGTTTTCGATCCCAGCCAGCCGCCGACCGGCGGCAACGTCAACGCGGCCAAGCTCGCGGTGCTCGCCGCGCCCTACCCCCAGGTGGTCGCCGGCACACCCGGGGAATGGTCATTCAGGTCGGGCACGTTCCGGCTGCGCTACTCGACCGAACGGGCGGACCGGCAGGGCCGATTCGGCCCCGGCGCGCAGACGTTCGTCTCGGTGCCCGCCATCGAATACCCGAACGGCTACCAGGTGACTATCAAAGGGGGACAAGTCGTTTCGGCGCCCAACGCTCCGTTGCTGACCGTTGTGGCGGACACGGGCGCGGACGCCGTCGACCTCGTCGTGACACCGTGACGGTTGCGTCGCAGGCTCTTTCGTCAGATGGCTCAGATGTTGAAGACGCGGACAAGGCCTTCCAGTCCGGCGAAGTCTTCGCCGTTGCGGGTGTAGAGATCGAGGCGACCGGAGTGCGCGGTTGCCGCGATCAGCAGGTCGGCGAATCGGCTCCTCGGCTTCCTGCCCTCGCGGCATTCCCGGTTCACGGCCGCGACGACGAGTCCGTAGCTGCGTGCGGCTGCTGCGTCGAACGGAATCGGTTCTAGTGCCGATTCAACCTCCTGCAACCGAGCCTGCCGCTTCGCCGCTTCCACTGGGTCAGCGGCCAGCTGTGGACCCGCCGCCAATTCGGCCGAAGTAATCACGGATATCGCCATCTCGTCGGGCAGCGCGGCGATCACGGCCGGGTCATGCCAGTCGACGACGACGGAGGTGTCGAGGAGACCGGATGACACAGTTAAAGTCCCTGGTCGATCAGCCGGTCCAGGTCGGCCCGGAACTGACGATGGTCGATACGCACAGCGGACGTCGCGAGCGCGGCGACTTCGTCGCGGGAGATGAAGGAGCGACGGCCGGCTCTGATAGGCCGAAGCTCGGCGACCGGTTCACCGTTACGCGTGACGACGAACGTCTCACCCGCCGTCACCGCCTCGATCACCTTGGCGTTCTCGTTGCGCAGCTCGCGCTGGGCGATGGTCCGAACCATCCGACCATTGTAGCGAATTGTGCTACAGTCCGCTACATACCCAGATAGCGCCGCAGCATCTGCACCGCGGCGGTGATGTTGGCCTCCGGCACCCGTTCGTCGCGCCGGTGCGCCAGATTGGGGTCGCCGGGCCCGAAATTGACGGCCGGGATCCCCAGCGCGGCGAACCGCGCCACGTCGGTCCAGCCGTATTTCGCCCGAACCCGTCCGCCGGCGGCTTCGACCAGGGCCTTGGCGGCGGGCTGCGACAGGCCGGGCAGCGCACCCGCCGCCGCGTCGGTCTGCTCGATGCGCACTTCCAGCCCGTCGAACACGTCGCGCACATGCTGCAACGCCGCGTCCACCGACCGGTCGGGCGCAAAGCGGAAGTTGACCGTCACCGAGGCCGCATCGGGAATCACGTTGCCGGCCACGCCACCGTCGATGCGGACCGCAGACAGGCCCTCGCGGTAGACGCACCCGTCGATGTCGACGTCGCGCGGCTGATACGCCGCCAGCCGGTCCAACACGGCGCCCAGCTTGTGAATTGCGTTGTCGCCCAACCAGGAACGTGCCGAATGGGCGCGGGTTCCCGTCGCGCTGATCACGACGCGCAACGTGCCCTGGCAGCCGGCCTCGATGTAGCCCGCGGTGGGCTCGCCCAGGATGGCCACGTCGGCGGACAACCACTCCGGCAGCTCCCGCTCGATGCGGCCCAAACCGTTTGCCGCCGCGTCGATTTCCTCGCAGTCGTAGAGCACCAGCGTCAGGTCGTGCACCGGCTCGGCAACGGTGGCGGCCAGATGGAGAAAGACGGCGTCACCGGACTTCATGTCCGCGCTGCCGCAGCCGTACAGGTCGCCATTCTCGCGGCGACTGGGCAGGTTTTCGGCCACCGGAACGGTGTCCAGGTGCCCGGCCAGCAGCACCCGTGAGGGCCGCTGCCGCCGGGTCCGGGCCAGCACGGCGTTGCCGTTGCGAACGACCTCGAAGCCGGACGTCTGAGCGCGCAGCGCGGCCTCCACCTCGTCGGCCAGCCGCGCTTCGTTCCCCGATTCGCTGGCGATGTCGACCAGTGCCGCGGTCAACTCGATCGGATCCCCGCGCAAGTCCAGCACAAACCCAAGGGTAGTGGGTCACTCCCATCGGTGAGCAGACGCAGAATCGCACGCTCGGGCGCCTCCGGATGCGATTCTGCGTCTTCTCGGCGGAAGAAGTAACCTGTCCGCCGTGACTGGAGCTGCAGGCGCGGTTGGCATCGGGGTGGCGACGCTGGCCTCCGACGGATCGATTCTCGACACGTGGTTTCCCGCACCGGAACTGACCGAATCGGAGACCAGCGCCACCTCGCGACTCGCGATGTCCGACCTTCCCGCGGATCTGGCCGCGCTCGTCGGCCGCGACGACGACCGCGGCACCGAGACCATCGGCGTGCGCACGGTCATCGGCACGCTGGACGATGTCGCCGCCGACGCTTACGACGCCTACCTGCGGCTACACCTGCTGTCGCACCGCCTGGTGGCCCCGCACGGGCTGAACGCCGGCGGCTTGTTCGGCGTGTTGACCAACGTCGTCTGGACCAATCGCGGACCGTGCGCGATCGAGGGTTTCGAGGCGTCCGGGCGCGGCTGCGCCGCCATGGACCGGTCACCGTCTACGGCGTCGACAAGTTCCCGCGGATGGTCGACTACGTCGTGCCCACCGGGGTCCGCATCGCCGACGCCGACCGCGTGCGGCTGGGCGCCCACCTCGCGCCCGGCACGACCGTGATGCACGAGGGTTTCGTCAACTACAACGCCGGCACCCTGGGCGCATCGATGGTGGAAGGCCGCATCTCGGCCGGTGTGGTGGTGGGCGACGGCTCGGATATCGGTGGCGGAGCGTCGATCATGGGCACGCTGTCCGGCGGTGGCACGCAAGTGATTTCGATAGGCAAGCGGTGTCTGCTCGGCGCCAACGCGGGGCTGGGCATCTCACTGGGCGACGACTGCGTCGTCGAGGCCGGGCTGTACGTCACCGCCGGCACCAAGGTCACCACGCCCGACGGCAAAACCGTCCGGGCACGCGACCTATCCGGCGCCAACAACCTGCTGTTCCGCCGCAATTCGGTCACCGGCGCCGTCGAGGTGGTGGCCCGCGACGGTCGAGGCATCACCCTCAACGAGGACCTGCACGCCAACTGAGGTTGCGGCGGCGGTCGGGCAGCTCTTCCAGACCCGATCCAAGCGCCGTTCCGATGGTTTCCGGCAGCAGATAGGTGCACACCAGCCCGGCCAACACCAGGGCGGCCAGCAGGAGACCGATCGCCCAGCTGCCGTAGGTTGCCAGCAGCGTCCCGGCGATCAGCGGGGGCAAGGCGCCGGCAACGACGCCGGCCAGATTCACCGCCAGCGCCGATCCGCTGTAGCGGTAGCGGGTGGCGAACAGTTCGGGAATGAAGGCTGCTGTAGGCCCGGAGCCGATGCCCGCGGTGGCGAACATGCCGACGATGGCGACCACGTAGAACACGGGCTTGCCGGTATCCATCAACGGAATCACGACGAACGACCACGGCAGACAGCACGACCAGCCCAGCAGCATCATGCGGCGCCGCCCGACTCGGTCACTCAGGGTGGCCGAGAGCGAGACGACCGCAATGCTCGCCAGGCCGGCCAGCACACCGACGGACCAGATGAAGTTGCGCGAATAACCCAGGTGGGAGTGGGCGTAGATGATCAGGTAGGTGTTGCCCATGTAGGCGAACCCAAAGCCCCCCAGGATGCTTCCGGCGGCCAGCACGATCTCCCGGCGCTGCAGGCGCAGCACCTCCGCGAGCGGCGCTTTGGGGACCAAGTTGCGCGCCTTCTCCTCGGCGAACACCGGGGTCTCATCGATGTTGAGCCGCACGTACAGGGCGATGCCGATCAGCGCCGCGCTGATCAGGAAGGGTAGGCGCCATCCCCATTGCATGAACGCGGGGCTGTTTTCACCGATGCTGAAGTTGACGCCCAGAAAGGTCAGGCTGGTGAGCACCGCGGCGGTCCCGGCACCGAGCAGGGTGAACATGCCGTACCGGCCCCGTTTGTCGGGAGGCGCGTACTCGGCGCTCAGCAACGCCGACCCCGCCCATTCGCCGCCGACGGCGAAACCCTGCAGGACCCGCAGCGCGATCAGGATCAACGGTGCCGCCACCCCGATGGACGCCGTGCTGGGCACCAGGCCGACGCTCACGGTGGACACGGCCATGATCAGCAGCGTGGCGATCAGCGTCTTTTTGCGGCCCAACCGGTCCCCGAAGTATCCGAACACGGCGGCACCCAGCGGCCGGGACAGAAACGCCGTCGCAAAGGTCGCCATCGAGGCGATCGTGGCCACCGCAGGGCTCAGGTGCGGGAAGAACACCGTCGGAAACACCAGCGCAGCGGCGGTGCCGTAGATGAGGAAGTCGTAGTACTCGATCGCCGATCCCACGAGACAGGAGATCGCCACCCGCCGCATCGATGTGGGCTTGGGCTCGGCCACAACCGTCGCAACGGCGCCACCCGGGCGAGTGGGCTCACCCATGCCGGCCGCCCGGCCTTCGGTTGCGCCTATTCACCGTTACGACGGTAGGTGAAGGTTCGCGGTCTCGCTCGATGTGGAAGCTGGCAACATCCTGCGTGTCGCCTCGGCGACAGCGCGCTCGCTTGCTTAGGGCGTGTCTCCCAATTTGGTGGCGCCCACGCGGCTGTGAATGACCGCACAGGCCGGTAGGACGCCACCGAGGTAGGTCAAGGCCGCGCTCGACCGTATCGCGCAGCCCGTAAACAGCGGCGTCGAACGCGGGCGGGCGGCCGCCCACCGAATCTGTTGCCCCGCTTAGCCTCATCGGAAGGGATCCGATTCGACGGCCGTGACCCTGGAGGTCGGGCTGGGTGTGGCAGGGTGGTCGACGCGGTCGAGGTCGTCGTGGCGGGCGGTCGCGTCTTGGCGACCATGGAATCCCCGAAACCGCGGCCGATCAATATGGCGGCGAACGATATGGCGACGGGTCGGCCCGCGGACATGCCGGCAATTTATTGGATATCTATATATTTAGCTTTATTGGTTGCCGTATGTGTTTCATTTGTATATGACGTGAGACGGGCAGGTGCTTAGCTGCGCTAGCGATGCAGTTAGCGCAGGCACATCAAGTTCGTTCTGCCGCAGGGATACGGGTTCGACGGCGGGTACCTGGGTGTGCCCGAGGTGTTTGCGTGATCGGACCGATGCAGTCGGGGGTTGCGCTCAAAGTCGATCGATTCAAGTTTGCGAAGTTGCGGTCAAAATCTGCCCGGACGGCGGTAGCGTATTTGGATTATTCCGGCCTTTTCCGTCGGCCGAATCTTGCCCTGATGATGGGAGCTCAAGATGTCGTCGTTCGTTATCGCTTCGCCGGATGTGTTGGCCACGGCATCGTGGGATTTGACCGGGATCGGGTCGGCGCTAAGGGCGGCCAATGCCGCGGCGGCGGGCTCAACGACGTCGATCGTGTCGGCGGCCGGTGATGAGGTGTCGGCGGCGATCTCGGCGTTGTTCGGCGCTCATGGGCAGGAGTTTCAGGCGCTGGGCGCGCGGGTGGCGGCGTTTCATGACGAGTTTGTGGGGGCGTTGACCTCGGGTGGGTTGAGGTATGCGGCCGCGGAGGCGGCGAACGCGTCGCCGTTGGCGGCGTTGGGGTCGCCGGCGCAGGGCGTGGTGCAGGACTTCAATGGGGAATTTCAAGCGCTGACGGGACGTCCGTTGTTTGGGCATGGCACCAATGGGGCGGCGGGGACGGGGCAGGTCGGTGGGCCCGGTGGGTGGTTGTGGGGCAATGGCGGCAATGGTGGGTCGGGGGGCCCGGTCAGGCCGGTGGGGCCGGGGGGAACGCTTTCCTGTTCGGTAGTGGCGGGCGCGGCGGGGCCGGTGGGTCGGCCACCGCGGCGGGCGGGACCGGCGGGGCCGGCGGCCATGGCGGTGGCAGCGGGTTCTTGCTTGGCGGCGGCGGGATCGGCGGGACCGGCGGGACCGGCGCGCCCGGTACTGCCTCGGTGGCCGGCGGTAACGGTGGGGCCGGCGGTGCCGGTGGGGCCGATCGGGCGTTGTTCTTCTTCAACGGCGGCCAAGGCGGGGCCGGCGGCCAGGGCGGCGCCGGTTTCGACGGTGCCGCGGGCACCCCGGGCGGCGGGGCTGTGGGCGGGATTGGCGCTAACGGCACCGCGGGCGGAGCCGGCGGGGCAGGCGGTGCCGGCGGCGCCGACAAAGGGCCGTTCGGCTCTGGCGGGCTAGGTGGTGGCGGCGGAGCCGGCGGCCACGGCGGCAACGGCGGGCTGGGCGGCAACGGCGGCACCGGCGGTACCGGTGTGACCTTTGGCATGGCCGGTGGCAACGGCGGGAACGGCGCGACGGGCGGTAACGCCGGGCCCGGTGGGGCCGGCGGCTCTGGAGGGCTCTTCGGGTCCTCTGGCGCGGCCGGTGGTGTGGGCTTTGGCGGCACTGGGGGTACCGGCGGGCTGGGCGGTGACGGTGATGTGGGCGCGGCCAGCGGTAGCGGCTTGGCCGGCGGTGTGGGCGGCCAGGGTGGGGCGGGTGGTAACTCGGTTCCCGGTGGCACCAACGGTTCTGGCGGCTCTGGCGGTGGCGGTGGTCTGGGCGGTAACGGTGGCACCGGCGCCCCGGACACCGGCCCCGGTGCCGGTGGTGGTGGCATCGGCGGCCACGGCGGTAATGGCGGCACTGGCGGGGCGGCCGGCACCGGCGGTGCCGGCGGGGCAGTGGGCGGTGGTGGTGACGCCGGGGCAGGCGGTAACGGTGGCACCGGCGCGGCCGGCCTGACCACCAGCGGCCACGCCGGCGGCGGCGGTGGTAATGGCGGCAGCGGTGGAATCGGTGGCGACGCCGGCGGCACCGGCGGTGTGTCCGGCAACGGCGGTTCCGGCGGTGTCGGTGGTGTGGGTGGCGACGGCGGTAGCAGCGCCGTGCTGGGCGGTAACGGGGGTGCGGGCGGTAACGGCGGCACCGGCGGGGCGGCCGGCGTAATCGGTACCGGCGGCAAGGCGGGTGCCGGCGGCAACGCGAACGATGGTGGCAATGGTGGTGCGGGTCTGGACGGCACGGCCACGGCGGGTGCCCACGACGGTGGGGCCGGCGGTAACGGCGGTACCGGCGGTGTGGGTGGCGACGGCGGCAGTGTCACGGTGGCCAACGGCTCGGGCGGGCATGGCGGTAACGGCGGTACCGGTGGCGTGGGCTTTGACGCGACCGGTGCGGCGCCGGGCACGTCCGGAGGTAGCGGCGGTCAGGCGGTAACGGCGGAAATGGGGGGCGGCCGGCACCGGCGGCACCGGCGGTAACGACGGCTCCGGCGGTGACGCCGGGGCCGGCGGCAACGGCGGCAGCGGGGCGGCCGGTGACTCCACCACCACCGCGGGTGCGGCTGGCGGCCACGCCGGCAACGGCGGCACCGGCGGTAACACCGGCGGCAGCGGTGCGGGCGCGACGGCCGGTGCCGGCGGCACCGGCGGGGTCGGCGGCAACGGCGGCACCGGTGGCAGCAGCCGACCGCGGTGGGCGGCACCGGCGGCAACGGCGGTAACGGCGGTGCCGGCGGCAACGGCGGCAACTCCGGCCCGGGCGGCACCGACGGCAGCGCGGGCAACGGTGGCACCGGCGGCAATGGCGGCGCCGGCGGCAACTCCGGCACCGACGGCATAAGCCTCGGCCTCGGCACCGATGGCGGCGCCGGCGGTGCCGGCGGCAACGGCGGCAACTCCGGCACGCCCGGCACCGGTGGCGGAACGTTAAGCGCCACCCAGGGCATCGGCGGCGCCGGCGGCAACGGCGGCGATGGCGGCTTCGGCAATGTCACATTTGCGGGCACGGGTTCCGCGACCGGCGGTGCTGGCGGCGCCGGCGGCAGCGGCGGCGATGGCGAAATCGGCGGTGCTGGCGGCAACGGCGGCCGTGGCAGCTACGGAGGCACGACCTACGCCTCCGCCGCCGGCTCGGCCGCCGGCGGCAACGGCGGCAACGGCGGCACCGGCGGCAACGGCAGCAATGGGCCCGGCGGCTACGGCGGCTTCGGCGGCGCCGGCGGTTCCGGCGGCGCCGCAATCCTGCACGGCTCCGGCCGCCCGATACTCAACGGCGCCCCCGGAGGCAGCGGTGGGACCGGCGGTAACGGCGGCAACGGCGTCAATGGGCCCGGCGGCTACGGCGGTTTCGGCGGTTTCGGCGGCACCGCCGGTGCCGACAGCAACGGCGGCGCCGGCGGCGGCGGCGGCACCGGCGGCACCGGCACGGGCATCAATGGGATTGGCGGCTACGGCGGCGGCGGCGGCGGTGGCGGGTTCGGCGGCACCGGCACCCCCGGCGGCGACGTCAACACCGGAGGCATCGGTGGGATCGGCGGTACCGGCGGCAATGGCGACCAAGCGGGCGGCGCCGGCGGCTTCGGGGGCAGCGGCGGTCCCAGCGGCAGCGGCGCGGGCTTCCCCGGCAACGGCGGCAACGGCGCCAGCGGCGGCAACGGCGGCAACAGCACCGGTGGGCCCGGCGGCAACGGCGGCTACGGCGGCGGCGGCGGCTTCGGCTATTCGGGCGGCAACGGCGGCGATGGCGCCGGCGGCGGCGACGGCGGCAGCGGATTAGGCGGGGCCGGCACAACGGGCCAGCCTGGGACCACGCACTCCGGTGGGACTCCCGGCAGCGGCGGCCCCGGCGGCACCGGCGGGCCGGCGTAATAGAACATTCGGACGCGGCAACCGCGACACGTTGTTGCGCAGACTTGAGTCCGCTCAACGACTTCTGCCGCGGTCCGTGGAACACGACCATCCAAACCGCCTCGCCCTCGAAACGCGCGGTGGCGCGACGCCGATCGCAGCTCAGCCCTCGGATAGCAGCTGCTTCTTGAGGACCTTGCCCATCGCGTTGCGCGGCAGCGAATCCACGATGCGCACCTCGCGTGGCCGCTTGTGCACCGAAAGCTCTTGCGCGACAAACTCGATCAGCTCATCCGGCTGGGCCGAGCCGACGACGAAGGCGACGATGCGCTGGCCCAGATCCTCGTCGGGCAGCCCGACGACGGCCGCCTCCTGCACGCCCGGATGCCCGAGCAAGGACGTTTCGATTTCGCCGGCGCCGATGCGGTATCCGCCGGACTTGATCAAGTCGACCGACTCGCGCCCCACAATGCGGTGCATGCCGCCGCCGTCGATCACCGCGACGTCACCGGTGCGGTACCAGCCGTCCGCATCGAAAGCTTCCGCGGTGGCTTCGGGCCGATTCAGGTAACCGTCGAACATCATCGGGCCGCGAACCTGAAGGCGCCCAACGGTTTCCCCGTCGTGCGGGACGGGGGCGTCGTTGTCATCGAGCAGCCTGGTTTCCACGCCGGCGACGGGCAGGCCCACCCAGCCCGGGCGACGCTCGCCGTCGGCCCGCGTCGAGATCGTGATCAGCGATTCCGAGGCGCCGTAGCGTTCGATGGGCTCATGCCCGGTGAGCTCGGCCAGCCCGTCGAACACCGGCACCGGCAGCGGTGCGCTCCCCGACACCAGTAGCCGCGCCGGCCGTAGCGCCCGGGCGGCCGACTCGTCCCCCACGACCCGCGACCACACCGTGGGCACCCCGAAAAACAGCGTCCCCCCGGCCTCAGCGCAGGCCTGGGCGTAGCCGGCCGGTGTCGGTCTTCCGGTGTGCACGAAACGATTTCCGATCCGCAGCGACCCGAGCAGGCCCAGCACCAGTCCGTGCACGTGGAACAGCGGCAGGCCGTGCACCAGAACGTCGTCGGCCGTCCACTGCCAGGCCTCCGCCAGGGCGTCAAGGTCGGCGGCGATCGCCCGGCGGCTCAGCTGCACACCCTTGGGCAGCCCGGTGGTGCCCGAGGTGTAGATGATCATCGCGGGAGCATCGGGTGACGGCTCAGGATACCGGTGCCAGGAGCGGGCGTGCAATCGAACTGGGATGTGCGACAGCCCTTCCGGCGCCGAGTCCTCGCTCGGGCGCTTCCCCGAGCCAGGCCTGCACGCCAGAGTCGGTGAGCATGTGCCGGCGTTCGGCCACGCCGACATCGGAGGGCACCGGGACGAAGGGCACGCCGGCGATCAGGCAGCCGGTTATCGCCAGCACCGTGGACGCGGTCGGCTTGGCCAGGACCGCGACGCGCTCCGCGCCGGCGACGCGTTCGGCCACCGACGTTGCGGCGCCGAGCAAGTCGACGCGGCTCAGGACCGTCCCGTCAACGCGCACCGCGTCGGCGATATCGGTGGTGGTGACGGCCGAGGGGTCCAGCGATGCCAGCAGCACGAGAGCAGGTTACGCCGGAACCCCGATGGCCTTCACCTCCATGTACTGGTGCAGCCCGCTCACTCCGCCGCTCTCGCGACCGAACCCGCTCAACTTGAAGCCGCCGAACGGAGCGTCACCGGGACCCACCCCGTTTACCGCGACCTGGCCGGTGCGGATGCGGCGGGCGACGCCGACGGCCCGGTCCACGTCGCCGCCCCAGACCGCGCCGGAGAGCCCGTAGCGCGAGTTGTTCGCGATCGCCACCGCGTCGTCGTCGTCGCGGTAGCGGAGCACCGACAGCACGGGGCCGAACACCTCTTCCTGCGCGATCGTCGAATCCGGATCGACGTCGGTGAGAATGGTCGGCTCGAAGTAGAAGCCGACATCCAGGCCGGCCGGACGGCCGCCGCCCGTCACCAGCTTGGCTCCGTCGTTGATCGCCCCGGCGACGTGCCCGCTGACGCGCTCCAGCTGTGCCGCGCTGATCAGCGGGCCCATCTGCGCCTCGGGATCCGTGGGTTCGCGGACGCGCACCGCACGGGCGAGCGCGACGAGCCGATCGACGACGTCGTCGTGCAACGAATCGGGAAGCAGGAGCCGGCTGTGCAGGATGCAGGCCTGCCCGGCGTGCATTGAGCAGCTATCGAAGATCATCTGCTGCAGCATTTCGTCGGTCACCTGCGCGTCGTCGAGCACGATGCTTGCCGACTTCCCGCCGCACTCCAGCAGCAGGCGCTTCATCGCCTCGCCCGCCGTCCGCATGACCTCACAACCGACGGCCGAGCTGCCGGTGAAGCTGATCATGTCGATGCGCGGATCGGTGGTCAGCAGCTTGGCGGCCTCGAGAGACGACGGTGTGACGACATTGACCACCCCGGGCGGGATGTCGGTGTGCTCGTCGATGACGCGGGCGAGCGCAAGCCCCGCGAGCGGCGTCAGCGGCGAGGGCTTGAGCACGACGGTATTTCCCGCGGCCAGCGCATTGTTGATCTTCATCACGTTGAGGCAGTGCGGGAAGTTCCACGGCGTCAGGATCGACACGACCCCGAGCGGCTCGCGGCGCAGCAACGTGGTTCCGGCGCCGATTCCGGTGACCGGCTCGTCAATCAACTTCGTGGCGAGCTGGGCCGCGTGCATGGACATGTATCCGGCGCCGTCGATTTGCATCACTCGCTCGGTGGCGACGCAGCCCCACTCCACCTGCGAGAGCGCGAAGAACTCGTCGGCGTGCTTGGTCAGCGCGTCGCCGAGTTGATTGAGGCAGCCAGCCCGGTCCTCGGGGCCCATGTCGGCCCACGGCCCGTCGTCGAAAGCCCGCCGCGCGGCGGCGATCGCCTCGCCGACCTGCGCGACGCTCGCGTCGGGCGCGGTGGCGATGGTCTTTTCGGTGGCCGGGTCGATGTCGTCGTAGCGACCGTCCTGCGGTTCGACCCATCGACCGTCGATGTAGAGCTGGTAGGTGTCGACAAGAGATCCCGGAGGTTGTAGCTCGGCCATGTGCTTCCTCACCCGATCGTCGGTCATCTAAACACCTGGTGTACACCCCACGGTGTACGGCGTCAATCACTCGCGTCCTGAATCCCACGACATTTCAACGGGATGTCGCCGTATTGACAGCAGCGGACGGTGCGGAGTAGACACATCTCGCAAGACAGATCGTGGCAATCTGTCGGATTCCGTTTCTATTGCAACAAGAGGCGCCTGCGAGAGGGGCTTGCCGTGCGGACTACTTTTCCACTGCACTCCCCCGACTTCTACGCCGGCGATCCGTACCCGGCGTACCGCCAGCTGCGCGCCACGTCGCCGGTGTGCTGGAACGACGTCACCAACTTCTGGGCGCTGCTGAAGTACGAAGACATCCGCTACGTGTCGAGCAACCCGGCGATGTTCTCCTCCACGAAGGGCGTGACCATCCCCGACCCGCGCATCGCCAACCCGGTGCAGGAGGGCAGCCTTCTGTTCACCGACCCGCCGCGGCACCGGCAGCTGCGCAAGCTGATCAACTCGGGCTTCACCCGCCGGCAGGTGGCCATCCTCGATCCGAAAATCCGCGAGATCGTGAGCGGAATCCTTGATCGCGTCGAACCCGATTCGATCCACGAGTTCGCCGAGGAGATCGCCGCTCCGCTGCCCACCCGCATCATCGCCGAGCTGCTCGGCGCCCCGCCCGATGATTGGGAGCAATTCCGGGAGTGGTCGGACGCGGCCACCGGAACCGCCGACCCGGAGATCGAACTCGACATTTTCGTGGCCCTCGGTCGGTGCTACGAGTACTTCCAGGAGCTGATCGCGGCCAGGCGCGCCGACGCGCGCGAGGACATGCTGTCGATTCTGGTCAACGCCGAGATCGACGAGGAACGGCTTACCGACGAAGACCTGCTCAAGTTCGCGTTCCTGCTGCTGGTGGCCGGCAACGAAACGACCCGCAATCTGATCGCGCTGGGCACGCACGCGCTGATCACGCACCCCGACCAACTGCGGCTGCTGGTCGACGATCCGTCGCTGATTCCGGGCGCCGTCGAGGAGATGCTGCGGTGGAACAGCCCCGTGGTCCACATGGCGCGCACGGCGACGACCGACGTCGAGATCCGCGGTCAGCGGATCGCCGAGGGCGAGGTGGTGGTGATGCTCTACGGGTCGGCCAATCGCGACGAGGACATATTCGGTTGCGACTCCGAAGAGTTCAAGGTGACCCGCCACCCCAACCCGCACATCGCGTTCGGGTGCGGTGAACACTCTTGTCTGGGTGCGCAATTGGCGCGCCTCGAGGCTTGCATCCTGTTCGACGAGCTGCTGCGTCGCTTTCCCAGGCTGGAGCTGGCCGGCGAGGTGGACCGGATGCGCGCGACCATGATCCCCGGCGTGAAGCGGATGCCGGTGCGGCTCGGGGCGGCCCCAGAAGGATCAGGAGGATCACGTTAGTGACCGAAACCGAGGTACGCGAGAAGCTACGCGCGCTCATCGGCCGGCCCACCGGAGGCACCGGAAAACCCTCGGTGGCACCGGATCCCGTTAACCAGCCGATGATCCGGCACTGGGCTCATGCGCTCGCCGACATGAACCCGGTCTACCTGGACCCGGAGTTCGCGGCCGCGTCGAGGTTCGGCGGCATAGTGTCACCGCCGGTCATGCTGCAAACCTGGACGATGCCTTCGCCGAAACTGGAGGGCATCGGAGATCGAGGCGGCGCCCCGATCGAGATCACAACCAACCCAACGGCATTCCTCGATGAGGCCGGGTTCACCAGCACGGTGGCGGTCAACTCCGAGTTTGAGATCGAGCGCTATCCGCGGCTTGGCGACGTGATCAGCGCGACGGCGGTCTACGAGGACGTCTCCGACGAGAAGAAGACGGCGCTGGGAACGGGCTACTTCCTGACCTGGGTGACGACCTACACCGACCAGACCGGTGAGGTGTTGGGGCGACAGCGATTCCGCGTGCTGCGATTCAGGCCGGACCGCTGATGGCGCCCCGGTTGGCACCCGCGATCGGCCCGGACACCGAATTCTTCTGGAACGGCCTGCGCGAGGGGAAACTGCTGATTCAGCGTTGCGGCGGATGCGGGGCGCTGCGTCACCCGCCCCGCCCCATGTGTCCGAAATGCCGTTCCCTGGACTGGGAGGCGGTCGAGTCGTCGGGCCGCGGCACGGTCTACAGCTACGTCATGCCGCACGAACCCCGGTTCCCCTTCTTCGACTATCCGTACATCGTCGTGCTGGTGGACCTCGACGAAGGGGTACGGCTGGTTTCCAACCTGTTTGACGTCGACCCGGCCGACGTCACGGCCGGCATGCCGGTCGAGGTCTATTACGAGACGTTCGACGGCGACCTTGTGTTGCATCAGTTCCGCCCCGCCGCCGCAAATGGAAACCGATGACGACCGCCGGCACCACGACGCTGAAGTGGGCCGACATCGAAGTCGGCGACGAGGTGACCCCACTCGAGATCCCGATCACCACAACGATGATCGTCGCCGGCGCGATCGCATCGCGTGACTTCATGCCGGTGCACCACGACCGCGACTACGCCAACAAGCAGGGCTCGCCCAACCTGTTCATGAACATCCTGACCACCAACGGGTATTGCGTGCGTTTCCTCACCGACTGGGCCGGACCCGAAGCGATGGTCAAGAACCTGTCGATTCGCCTTGGCGTGCCGTGTTTTCCCGACGATCCCCTGCGCTTCACGGGCAGCGTGACCGGTAAGACCGAGGGCCAAGGCGGGGAGAACTTCGTCGAAGTGACGTTCAAGGGCTCCAACAGCCTCGGCGACCACGTCTCCGGCACCGCCGTCCTCAGCCTGCTCGACGGAGCCGGCGCATGAGCTCACTGCCCGGCAGCTGCGCGATCGTGGGGATTGGCCAGACCGAGTTCTCCAAGGAGTCGGGGCGCAGCGAACTGCAATTGGCGTGCGAGGCGGTCAGTGCCGCACTCGACGACGCCGGCCTGGCACCCGGCGATGTCGACGGCATGGTCACCTTCACCATGGACGCCAGCGATGAGATCGATATCGCCCGAAACGTGGGCATCGGCGATTTGAGCTTCTTCAGCCGGGTACATCACGGCGGCGGGGCGGCGGCGGGCACCGTCGTCCACGCGGCGATGGCGGTCGCGACCGGCGTCGCCGACGTGGTGGTGTGCTGGCGGGCCTTCAACGAACGTTCCGGGTTCCGATTCGGGGGCAGCGGACGCACCAGCGCGGAGACCCCGCCGTTCATGGCGCACTACGCGCCGTTCGGATTGCTCACCCCCGCGGCGTGGGTGGCGCTGCACGCCCAGCGCTACATGTCGACGTACGGGGTGACCAACGAGGACTTCGGCCGGATCGCCGTCGTCGACCGCGCACACGCGGCCACGAATCCCGATGCCTGGTTCTACGGGCGCCCGATCACGCTGGAGGACCACCAGAGCTCCCGCTGGATCGTCGAACCCGTGCTGCGCCTGCTGGATTGCTGCCAGGAAAGCGACGGCGGGGTCGCGCTGGTGGTCACCAGCGCCGAACGCGCCCGGGACCTTCGGCAGCCGCCGGCGGTGATCACCGCGGCGGCCCAGGGCGCGGCCTACGAGGGCGAGATGATGACGAGCTACTACCGTAAGGACATCACCGGGCTGCCGGAGATGGGAGTGGTCGCCGAGAGGCTGTGGCGGGATTCGGGCCTCAAGCCGCAAGACATCCAAACCGCCTTCATCTACGACCATTTCACGCCGTTCGTGTTCACCCAGCTCGAGGAACTCGGTTTCTGCGGGCGTGGCGAAGCCAAGGACTTCGCGACCGTCGAGCGGCTATCGCTGGGCGGGGAACTGCCGATCAACACCAACGGCGGGCTGCTCGGCGAGGCCTACATCCACGGGATGAACGGCATCACCGAGGGCGTGCGCCAGGTGCGCGGCACCTCCCCCAACCAAGTCGACAACGTCGAGCACGTGCTGGTCACGTCGGGAACAGGGGTGCCCACCAGCGGACTGATTCTCGCTCCGGCCGGGTGAGCCCTTGATGACACAGGCTTCCGTCACGCCCGACACTCGCGAGCTCATCGTCGAATCCGCGTATGAGTGCTTCCGCGGCCAAGGACTGCAGAAGACGACGATCGTCGATATCGCCAAGACCGCCAACGTATCCCGCAGCACGATCTACGAGTACTTCAGCGACAAGGGCGCCATCCTCGAAGCCTGCGCCGAACAGGCGTCCGAGAAGTTCTACCGTGAGATGTCCAATGCGATGGACCAGGGCGGGACGTTAGAGGAAAAGCTAAGCCGCGCAGGCGTGTTCGTGACTCAGGCGCGGCGGGCCATCGCGTCCGGGAAGTTCTTCGACGAAGACGCGATCAGCCTGCTGCTGACCAAGGACGCCGCCGTGCTGCTGCGCGAATGCGTCGACTTCTTCGCGCCGTATCTCTCCGCCGCGAAGCTCACCGGCGAGGTCCGTAAAGACCTCGACGTGCGGGCGGCCGGCGAATGGTTCGCGCGCATCCTGTTCTCGTTGTTCAGCACGCCCTCGTCGACCCTGGATATGGAAAACCCGGAGGTGGCCGCGGAATTCGTGCGCGCACACGTGGTGCGTGGATTCGCCGGCGATCGCGCACGGCCGAGGCGCGCGTGACGTGAGGCCGTCGAGTGTGCTTCCTGGGCGTCGAGCGTGAACCTAGGGCGGCGCTGTCGCGATTTCTCCACCCTGCATGCACGCTCGAGTACCTGTACGCACACTCAGTGAGCCAGCGCCCGCAGGAAGAACGCCAGGTTGGCCGGCCGCTCGGCGAGGCGCCGCATGAAGTACCCATACCACTGCGTGCCAAAAGGCACGTACACCCGCACATGGTTGCCTGCGCCGGCCAGCCGTCGTTGTTCGCCGTCGCGGATGCCGTACAGCATCTGGTATTCGAAATCACCAGCGCTTCGGCCTGATTCGCGAGCGATGGCGGGCACCGCATCGATGATGGCGGGGTCGTGCGAAGCCACCATCGGATACCCGGGGCCGGCCATCAGCGCCCGGACACACCGCAGGTACGAGTCGGTGACCTCGGCGACGTCTCGGTAAGCCACCGACGCGGGTTCGTCGTAGGCGCCCTTGCATAACCGGACTCGGGCGCCGGCGGCGGCGAATTGTTCGCAGTCGCCGTGCGTGCGGCGCAGGTAAGCCTGTAAAACGAGGCCCAGCCAGGGGAATTCCGCCCGCAGGTCGCGCACGATCGACAGCGTCGAGTCGGTCGTGGTGTGGTCCTCGGCGTCCACCGTCACCCACATGCCTGCGCGGTGTGCGGCCGCGCAGATCGCCCAGGCATTCTCCCGCGCGATCTTTTCGCCGTCGCGCTCCAGTGACTGCCCCAGGGCCGACAGCTTCAGCGACACCTCGAGCGGTCGGACGCCGTCATCGCCACGGCCGAACCGCCCGAGTTCGTCGATCAGATCCAGGTAGGTTCGCACCGCGGCATCGGCGTCGTCGGCGTCGGTGACATCCTCGCCCAAGTAATCGACGCTGACATGCCGACCCGAATCCCTGAGGGCGACAACGGCATCGAGGACGCCTTCAATGGAGTCTCCGGGCACGAAACGGCGCACCACCCTGCGGGTGACCGGTGACCGTTCGACCGTGCGGCGCAACCTGTCGGACCGGCTGGCCGCGAGCATCGCCGGGCGCACGGTGTGCGCGAAGACCCCGGCCATCAGTCGGACCCCATGTGCGGATAGGTGTGGTCGGTCGGCGCGACGAACGTCTCCTTGATGGTGCGCGCCGACGTCCAGCGCAGCATATTCAGCACCGATCCTGCCTTGTCGTTGGTACCGGACCCCCGGGAACCGCCGAAGGGCTGGCGCCCGACCACCGCGCCGGTCGGCTTGTCGTTGACGTAGAAGTTTCCGGCGGTGAACCGCAGTCGGTCCTGCGCGGTGAGCACCGCCCCACGGTCGTCGGCGATGACCGCGCCGGTGAGCGCGTAGCGGGACCCCGCGTCGATGACGTCGAGGATTCGCTCGTACTGATCGTCGGGGTAGACGTGCACCGACAGCAGCGGACCGAAGTATTCGGTCGCGAACGATTCGTCGGACGGGTCGTCGGACAGCAACACGGTCGGGCGCACGAAATACCCCACGCTGTCGTCGTATTCGCCGCCCACCGCGACGGTGACGCCGGGTGCGCCCTTCGCGCGCTCGATGGCGTTGACGTTCTTGACGAAGGCACGCCGGTCGATCAGCGCGCCGCCGTAGTTGCCCAGGTCGGTGACGTCGCCGTAACGCAGCGCTTCGGTCGCGCCCAGGAAGGTGTCGCCCATGCGCTGCCACACCGAATGCGGGACGAACGCCCGCGATGCGGCCGAGCATTTCTGGCCCTGGTAGTCGAACGCGCCGCGAATCAACGCCGTGCACAACACATCCGGTCGCGCCGATGCGTGTGCGACGACGAAGTCCTTGCCGCCCGTCTCGCCGACCAGCCTTGGATAGCTTTGGTAGCGGCCGATATTGGTGCCCACCTGCTGCCACAGGTGCTGGAAGGTGGCCGTCGATCCGGTGAAGTGGATGCCGGCCAATCGCGGATCGGCCAGTGCCACATCGGAAACCGCGAGGCCGTCGCCGGTCAGCAGGTTGATCACGCCGGGAGGTAAGCCTGCGTCCTCGAGCAGTTGCATCGTCAGATACGCGGACAGGGTCTGGGTGACCGACGGCTTCCACACGACGGTATTGCCCATCAGCGCCGGTGCGGTGGGCAGGTTGCCGGCGATCGCGGTGAAGTTGAACGGCGTGATCGCGTAGACGAATCCGTCCAGCGGGCGGTAGTCGCTGCGGTTCCACTCGCCGCGTCCGCTGATCGGCTGCTGGGCCAGGATTTGACGGGCGAATGCCACGTTGAACCGCCAGAAATCGACCAACTCGCAAGGCGCGTCGATCTCGGCCTGGTAAACGGACTTGGATTGGCCGAGCATCGTCGCGGCCGCGATCTTCTCCCGCCACGGCCCGGCCATCAGGTCGGCGGCGCGCAGGAATATCGCGGCGCGCTCGTCGAAAGGCATTGCCGCCCAGGCGTTCTTCGCGGCCATCGCGGCCTCGATAGCCGCCGTGGCATCGGAGTGCACGGCGTTGGTCAGGGTGCCCAGCTTGGCGGCGTGCCGGTGTGGTTGGACAACGTCGATGCGCTCACCGTCACCCATCCGGTGGTTGCCGCCGATGACATGCGGCAGGTCGATCGGGTGGTCGGCCAGGGTGGCCAGCTCGGCGAGCAGCCGGCCGCGTTCCGGGGATTGCGGCGCATAGTCGTGGACCGGCTCGTTGGCCGGCATCGGAACCTGGGTGATTGCGTCCATGCCGCTAAGGATCCCCGGAACGGCACCCCATCTTGTTAGCCGATCAGACAAGGATCGACGCGTTGAGTAGTACGATCGGACAATATGCGGCAAGCTGCGGTCGGGCTGGGTCAACTGTTGCTCGCGCTGGACGCGACGCTGGTCAGCCTGGTGGACTCCCCGCGGGGCCTGGACCTCGCGGTGGAGTCGGCGGCGCTGATCGATTCCGATGATGTGCGCCTGGGCCTGGCGGCGGCGGCGGGTTCGGCCGACGTCTTCTTTCTGCTGGGAGTCGGCGACGACGAGGCGCTGCGGTGGGTGGACAAGCAGGCACGCGAGCGCGTGCCCGTGGCGATCTTCGTCAAGGAGCCGTCGAACGCACTGGTGGCCAGGGCGGTCGCGGCGGGGTCGGCGGTGGTGGCGGTGGAGCCGCGGGCCCGTTGGGAGCGGCTATACCAGTTGGTCAACCACGTTCTGGAACATCACGGGGACCGCGGAGACCCCGTGGATGACTCGGGCACCGATCTCTTCGGGTTGGCGCAGTCGCTCGCCGACCGCATCCACGGCATGGTCAGCATCGAAAACGCCCAGTCGCACGTGCTCGCCTATTCGGCGTCCAACGACGAAGCCGACGAGCTGCGCCGCCTTTCGATCCTGGGCCGCGCCGGGCCGCCCGAGCATCTGGAGTGGATCGGTCAGTGGGGCATCTTCGATGCGCTGCGATCCAACAGCGAGGTGGTCCGCGTCGCCGAGCGCCCGGAGTTGGGTCTGCGCCCGCGGCTGGCGATCGGGATCCATCAGCCGCCGGCCGCTGCGCGGCGTCCGCCGGTGTTCGCCGGCACCATTTGGGTCCAGGAGGGTTCTTTGTCGCTGGCTGACGACGCCGACGAGATGTTGCGGGGCGCGGCGGTTTTGGCCGCCCGAATCATGTTTCGGCTGGCGGCCCGGCCGTCCACGCACGCGCGGCGGGTGCAGCAACTTCTCGGGCTCACCGACGGCGAGCCCGCCGACCTGGCCGCCATTGCCCGCGAACTCGGCCTCGCCGCCGATGGTGCCGCCGCGCTGATCGGTTGGGACACTCCGGACACCGGGGTCCGTCATCCACGGTTGGCCGATGTAATGGCATTGAGCGCCAGCGCCTTTCGTCGCGATGCTCAGGTCGCGTCGCACGGCTCACGAATCTATGTGCTGCTGCCGCAGACTGCGACGACGCGGTCGGTCGCCTCGTGGGTTCGCGGAACGATCGGCGCCCTGCGCACCGAACTCGGCGTCGAGTTGCGCGCCGCCATTGCCGCGCCCGTCGCCGGCCTGGCGGAGGTGGCCGGAGCGCGCGCGGAGGTGGATCGGGTGCTCGATAGCGCTGAGCGACACCCGGTTTCGATCGGGCAGGTGACATCGCTGGCCGAAGCGCGCACGACCGTACTGCTCGACGAGATCGTCACCCTGGTCGGCACCGACGAGCGGCTAGTCGATCCGCGGATACGCGACCTGCGTACGCGGGACCCGATGCTAACCGAGACGCTGCGGTTCTACCTGGACAGCTTTGGCGACATCGGCGCCGCCGCGCGGGCGCTGCAGGTACATCCCAACACCGTTCGCTACCGGGTGCGGCGCATCGAGAAGCTGCTGTCAACCTCGCTGTCGGATCCCGAGGTGCGGCTGCTGTTTTCGCTGGGGCTGCGGGTGACCGAGGGTTCGGCTTAGGGGCGTTATCCACAGTTGGCGGTTCATCCACAACTTGGTTTTTGGGTCCGCATTCGCGGGGCGCTGCAAACTAGAATCGAAAGTATGTTCGATTGCCAGTTGCCCGACGCTGACGCGCTGCGCCGCGCCGACGACGCGGCGCGTGGTGGCCGCGATCGCCGAGTGCGCCCGGGTGGAGGCGGCCGCGGCGGCGCGCCGGCTGGCGGCCATCGCCGAGCTGGTGGGTCGCCGCGCCGACGGTCCCACCGACTGCGCGCACTGGTCGTGTGACAACTGGGACGCGATAGCCGCCGAAGTCGCCGCCGCCCAGGGCATCAGCCACGCCATGGCCTCAGGCGCAGATGTATCTGGGTGTGGCACTGCGCGACCGCCTGCCGAAGGTGGGCGCCCTGTTCGCCGCGGGCGCCATCAGCGCCCGGCTGGCCAGCTCGATCGTGTGGCACACCGACCTGATCAAAGACCCCGACACCCTGCGGCGCGTCGATGCGAGCCTGGCCCAAGACGCCACAGCCTTTGGGCCGCTGTCGGTGAGCAAGACCGCCCAAGCCATCGACGCCATCGTCGATCGCCACGACCCCGCGGCGCTGCGCCGCGCCCGCGCGGGAGGACGCGGGCGCGACGTGGTCATCAGCCCCGCCGACGATCACTCCGGCACCGCGAACCTGTGGGGCTCCTTGTTCGCCAACGACGCGGCCATGTTGGACCGCCGGCTGAGCCAGCTGGCCCACGACGTGTGCCCGGGCGATCCGCGCACCGTTGCCCAGCGCCGCGCCGATGCGCTCGGCGCTTTGGCCGCCGGAGCGCAAACCCTTGCGTGTGGCTGCGGGAGCACCAGTGCCCCACCGGGGCGGGCCCCGACGCGCGGGCTGCCGCGGTGGTCATCCACGTCGTGGCCGAGGCGGCCACCCTGGATGCCGCGCCCGACCCGCACATCTCCGGTGAGCGCCCGTCGCGGCCCATCACCCCGGGCATGACTTTGGCCGAGGCGCTGGCCCCTGACCCCGAACCCGACCTGCCGGCTTTTCCCCGGCCGCCCGCGGCCCACCTTTTCGGCGGCGCCACACTACCGGCTTCGATGGTGGCCGAGCTGATCCGCAACGGCGCCAAAGTGCGCCCGGTCCGTCATCCCGGCGATGGGCCACCCGAGCCGGGATATCGCCCCTCGGCCGCCCTGGAGCGCTTCATCCGGTGTCGCGATATGACGTGTCGGTTTCCCGGCTGCGATCATCCCGCCGAGTTCGCCGACATCGACCACACCATCCCCTGGCCGTGGGGACCCACCCACGCGTCCAACCTCAAGTGTCTGTGCAAAAAACACCACCTGCTCAAAACTTTTTGGACCGCCTGGCTCGACGAGCAACTCCCCGACGGGACCATCGTGTGGACCTCACCGAGCGGGCAGAAGTACCTCACCCGCCCGGGCAGCCGGCTGCTATTCCCGGCCCTGTGCCTGCCCACCGGCGAACTACCCACTACCCCAACGACATACCCGCCATCGGGTGATCGCAGCATCATGATGCCCACCCGCCGCCGCACCCGAGAACAAGACCGCGCCCACCGCATCGACGCCGAACGGGCACTCAACGCCGATCGCGTCGCCGAACGCAACCAGCCGCCGCCCTTTTAAGCCGACCCGATCGCGGGTGCCGGAACGCTGAAACGTCGGGTCGCAATCAGCATACTTTTCTCAAATGCGTTTCATATCAATCGCATATTCGTCGCGCAGCCCTTCCTCGAGGCTGAACATCGGAGCGGAATCGGCGTACGCTTTTTAATGCTCTTCATCCGTTCACCCATCTTGGAGAGGGGCAGCGATGTCGTATGTAGTGGCGGTCCCAGAGTTTGTCGCTTCGGCGGCGTCAAATCTGTCCAATATCGGCTCAGGACTGACCGCCGCGAATGTGGCGGCGGCGATTCCGACCACTGCGGTGGTGGCCGCCGCGGGTGATGAGGTGTCGGCGGCGATCGCCTCACTGTTTTCGACCCACGGGCAGGCCTATCAGTCATTGAGCGCGCAGGCGGCGCGGTTTCATGGCGAGTTTGTGCGCGCCTTGAGCGGTGCGGCGGGGGCCTATTCGCTGACCGAGGCGGCTAACACCTCGCCGTTGCAGGCCGTCGAGCAAGTGATCAACGCGCCCACGAACGCATTGTTGGGGATCCCGTTGATCGGCAAGGGCACCAATGGGGCGCCGGGTACCGGGCAGAACGGCGGGCCGGGCGGGATTTTGTTCGGCAACGGCGGCAACGGCGGGTCCGGCGGGCCGGGGCAGCCCGGCGGCAAAGGCGGTAACGCCTTCTTGTTCGGCAGCGGCGGCAAGGGTGGCGCCGGTGGGCAAGGCACCGGCGGCCTCTCGGGCTCGGCGACCGTACACAGGAGCGGCGGCCCAGGCGGCACCGGCGGGGCCGGCGGGGCCGGCGGTAACGGCGGGCTGTTGTTCGGCAATGGCGGTCCCGGCGGCCCAGGCGGCCTCGGCGGGACCGGCGGACCCGGGGGAGCCGGTGTCGTCGGCTCGGTCAACGGCACCGACGGCGGCCTCGGCGGCGCCGGCGGTGCGGGTGGGGCCGGTGGCAAGGGCTCGGCGTTGTTCAGCCATGCCGGCAACGGCGGCGCCGGCGGCCAGGGTGGTCACGGTGGTCTGGGTGGTCAGGGGGCCGACGACGCCGGCGCCGGCGCGGGCCACGGCGGCAACGGCGGCAATGGCGGGACCGCCGGCCTGGGTGGCAGCGCGGGCGGTTCCGGCGCAAGCGCGGGCCCCGCGGGCACGGGCGGCACCGGCGGCAACGGCGGCACCGGCGGCGGTGCGGGAGCCTTCGGTGCCACCGGCACCGCCGGCACGGGCGGCACCGGCGGCCAGGGCGGCAACAGCGCCGGCGGCACCGGCGGCAACGGCGGCCAAGGCGGCGATGGCGGCGAAAGCAACTTCACCGTCGGCAGCGGAACCGCCGCCTTCGCCGGCGGCCAGGGCGGCGACGGTGGCCGAGGCGGCACCGGCGTCACCGGCGGCAACGGCGGCAACGGCGGCGCCGGCGGCACCGGCATAGTCAATGCCACCAACGCCGCCGCAGCCGGCGGCGGCGGTGGCGGCGGCGGTGCCGGCGGCAACAGCACCGGCGGCGGCAGCGGTGGCAACGGCGGCAACGGCGGCACCGGGGGGCACCCCATCGCCGAGAGCGGCAGCTTCACCGCCCTAGGCAGCGGTGGGGGCGGCGGCGGCGGTGGAGGCGCCGCCGGCGCCACCGGTGGTCCCGGTGGCGGTGGGGGCGGCGGCGCCGCCGGCGTCTTTGGTAACTCCTCGATCTTCGCCGCCAACGGCGACGCTGGCCAAGGCAACGCCACCGGCGGTGGTGGTAGTGGCGGCGGCGCCGTAATCGAGGGCAAAGCCGGCACCTTCGCCGCCGCCGATGGCGGTGGTGGCGGGGGCGGCGGTATCACCGGTGGCGCCGGCGGCACCGGCGGCAACGGCGGTAACGACAGTGTTGGTGGTCACGGCGGAACTGCCGGCGTGGCCGGCGGTGCCGGCCTACCGTCACCGCCGGGCGGCGCCGGCGGCAATGCCGGCATCGGTGGTGGTGGCGGTGGTGGCGCCGCCACCGATGCCGGCGGCGCCGCGACCGTCATTCTCGGCGGCCACGGCGGCAATGGCGGCGGCCCATAGCACCGGCCAACCATCGTCTGGACGTCACCGCGCGGTCAGAAGTGCGTCGCCCGCCGACCGGCGAATTGCCGCTGTCCCAAAGACAACCGGCCATCCGGCGATCGCGGCGTGATGATGCCTCAACGCCGCACCCGAGAACAAGATCACATCTACCCCATCGGCGCCGAACGCGGCCGACAATGACTTCAAGCAATCTCGTTTCGGCGCAACACTTGTGGGGAGAGATGAAGGCCAGGCGCGGCGTGCGCTCGAAGGTTGGCAGGACGTTGTTGGTCGCTCAGCTGCGGCCAGTCGCAGTGCGGTTTCTGCACGGGGTCCGCGATTAGCTGTGTGCACAGGTCGTGACGCCCCCGCTCGTCAGGACAATCGTCGTACTCGTGTTGAAAAGCGTCCTTCGGCCATGCCGGGCGAGGGAACAAACAGTTTGCCGAAACGCTGGAATGTCTGGTCGGAATCCGGTGTGGGCCTTCCGATCCCATTCATGTGTATTTCATGTTAATCGCAGGGCGATTTCTTGCACTTGCTCGATGACTCGCTGTGTTCGCAGGCCGCGGCGGTGTCGAAAAGCGTTCTCCGCACCGGAGCGCGGCCCACCCGGACCGCTGGCAAAGAAATGGGACGGTGATGATCATTAACCGCAAAGGCATCCGCAAAGCCGCTCGGGGTAATAACGTCCCTCGTATGACCCGACGAATCATGCGGTTAGCAACAAGTGCGTTGGTTGCCGGCGGTCTGGGTCTAGCCAGTTTGACCGCAGGAATCTCCCAGGCCCAACCCGGTCCCCTGCCGTTAAATACCTGGCCCGGCTGCCCGAATGACCACCCGCAGGCGCCGTGCCACTGGTGCCCGGGGCAACCCCTGCCGCCGATCGGTAATCACGTCACCAACCCGGTAATTTGGGACAACAACGTCTGCCACACCTACGACTACGTCTATTTCGGCCAGGGAAATGTCGCCCAAAATATCTGGGACGGAGACAATCCACCGGCGCCGCCGCCACCGGCCCCACCGGGCCTCATCAACAAAGACAACTGCCAGCAGATTCTCGGAATTTTCTGCCCCCATGCGTAAGCCGGGCGCCGCGCAATAGTTATGTTCACCGTGAAGCTTAACTCGATGTCTCGCAGCGGATTTGCCTCCGGTTAGGCTTCTTTGGTGACAGCAAACCCGTCGTCATACTTGGTGCTGGCCTCCCAGCGCAGCGGCAGCACACTGCTGGTGGAATCGCTGCGCGCGACCGGCGTGGCCGGCGAACCCCAGGAGTTCTTCCAATATCTGCCGACGACGAGCCAAGCCCCGCAGCCCCGGGAGTGGTTCGCCGGAGTCGAGGACGAGTCGATCCTGAGCCTGCTCGATCCGCCCGACGAGGGGACGCCCGACCTCGCATCGGCCGAGGTCTGGCGCGACTACATCCGCACGGTCGGGAGAACACCGAACGGCGTGTGGGGCGGCAAGCTGATGTGGAACCAGACGCCGTTGCTGTTAAGCCGCGCCAAAGACCTGCCGGATCGGTCTGGCGACGGCCTGCTGACCGCGATCCGCGACGTCGTCGGCGAGGAGCCGCTGTTCGTCTACGTCTACCGGCCCGATGTGGTGTCGCAGGCGGTGTCGTTCTGGCGCGCGGTGCAGACCCGAGTGTGGCGGGGCAGGCCCGATCCGGTCCGCGACGCGCGTGCCACCTATCACGCCGGGGCGATCGCCCATGTCGTCACCATGTTGCGCGCCCAGGAGCAGGGCTGGCGAACGTGGTTCGCCGACGAAGAAATAAAACCCATCGAGATCGCGTATCCGGTGCTGTGGCGCAATCTGACTCAGTTGGTGGGCACCATCCTCGAGGCACTGGGGCTCGACCCGGGCTTGGCGCCCCACCCGGTCCTGGAGCGCCAGGCCGACCAGCGCTCCGACGAGTGGGTGGACCGCTACCGGACCGACGCCGAAAGGGAAGGGCTACCAACATGACCCCGACCGCGCCCGTGGGCGTCTCAGAAACGCGGCGAGTCGACGAATTGCGGCTGCTGGAAGCCGAAGCGGTGCACATCATTCGCGAGGTGGTCGCGGAGCTGGAGCGGCCCGTCCTGCTGTTTTCGGCGGGCAAGGACTCGATCGTGCTACTTCGCTTGGCGGAGAAGGCTTTTCGGCCGCTACCGCTGCCATTTCCGGTGCTGCACGTCGACACCGGCCACAACTTCCCCGAGGTGATCGAATTCCGCGATCGCAGGGTCACCGGCCACGGGCACAAGCTGATCGTCGCGTCGGTGCAGGAATCCATCGACAACGGCCGTGTGCCCGACCCCGGCCCCGGGGCGTCGCGCAACCGGGCGCAGACCCGCACGCTGCTCGACGCGCTGGAGGCCGGTGGCTTCGACGCGGCCTTCGGCGGCGCCCGTCGCGACGAGGAGCGCGCCCGCGCCAAGGAACGCATCCTGAGCTTCCGCGACGAGTTCGGCCAATGGGATCCCCGCGCGCAGCGCCCCGAACCGTGGTCGCTGTACAACGGCCGGATCAAGAAGGGCGAGCAGGTCCGGGTCTTCCCGCTGAGCAACTGGACCGAGCTCGACGTGTGGCGCTACATCGAGCTGGAAGACCTTGAGCTGCCGTCGATTTACTTCGCCCACGAGCGCGATGTGTTCGAGCGTGACGGCATCCTGTTGGCGGTGTCGGAGTACGCCGGACCACAGAACGGCGAAACCTCCGCCGTCCAATGGGTGCGATACCGCACCGTCGGCGACCTGACCATCACGGGCGCGGTGCGCTCGCAAGCCACCGAGATCGACGGCGTCATCGCCGAGATCTCCGCGGCCACGGTCTCCGAGCGCGGCGAGACCCGCGCCGACGACCGCACTTCGGTCGCCGCAATGGAAGACCGCAAGCGTGAGGGGTACTTCTGATGCCCAAGGGGATCACGCGTCAGCTGCTGCGCATCGCCACCGCGGGTTCGGTGGACGACGGCAAGAGCACCCTGATCGGGCGGCTGCTGCACGACACCGACAGTCTGCCGCTGGACCACCTGGAAGCCGTCACCGACGAAGAGGGCATCGCGGACCTGGCGGCGCTGTCCGACGGTCTGCGCGCCGAACGCGAACAGGGCATCACCATCGATGTCGCGTACCGCTTCTTCTCCACCGCCACCCGCAGCTACATCCTCGCCGACACGCCCGGCCACGAGCGCTACACCCGCAACATGTTCACCGGCGCCTCCAATGCGCACGTGGCCATCCTGCTGGTCGACGCGCGCGCCGGGGTGCTGCGGCAGACGCGCAGGCACGCTCGCATCGCAAAGCTGTTGGGCATCAAGCACTTTGTCGCAACGGTGAACAAGATCGACCTCATCGATTTCGACCAGGTCAAGTTCACCGAGGTCTCCGACGAGTTGCGCCAGTTGGCGGCGCGCCTCGGCGACGTCGACATCACCGTGATCCCGATCGCGGCCAAGCACGGCGACAACGTCGTGCACCGCTCCGAGCGCACGCCGTGGTACGGCGGCCCCACACTGCTGGAGTATTTGGAAACTGTCGAACTGGCCGCGCCGCAGGCCGAGTCTTCGCGCCTGCGGTTGCCGGTGCAGTGGGTGTCGCGGCCGGGCGCCGACGTCCGTCGGCGCTATACGGGCAGGCTCGCGGCCGGGACGCTCAGCATCGGCGACCCGGTGGTGTCGCTTCCCGCCGGCACCCGGTCGACGGTCACCGCGCTGGACACCCTCGACGACGACCGCGCGACGGCCGTTGCGCCGCTGTCGGTTTCGATCGAGCTGGCCGACGACATCGATGTGGGCCGCGGCGACGTGCTGGTCAGCGGTGCCGACGACGCGCTATTGCCGGTGCCGGCCCGAGAGCTCGACGCGACCGTGTGCTGGTTCGTGGACTCGCCGCTGCGGGCGGGCGACCGGCTGGCGCTCAAACAGACCACCAAGACGGTGCGGGCGACCGTGCAGGAGCTGCACTCGCGGCTGGACCCGGAAACGCTCGACGAGCTCGACGGCCCAGTTGAGCTGGTGCTCAACGACATCGGCACCGTGACCCTGCGAACCAGCTCGATCGTCATCGCCGACAGCTACACCGGCAACCGCGACACCGGCGCGTTCATCTTGATCGACGAAACCACCAACGACACCGTCGGCGCCGGCACCATCGTCGAGGCGCGGGAGGTCAAGCCGGGCACCACCCGCGCACCGACATCCGCTGGCATCCCTCGGCGCTGGATCGTGGCCACCGGTGGCGGGCGATCGGGCAGGCGGGCGCGACGATCTGGTTCACCGGCCTGCCCGCGTCCGGCAAGTCGACCATCGCGGTGGCCGTGGAACGCGCACTGGTCGAATCGGGGCGGGTGGCCTACCTGCTCGACGGCGACAACCTGCGCCACGGCCTATCGGACGACCTGGGCTTCTCCCCCGGTGACCGCACCGAAAACATCAGGCGGGTGGGCCATCTGACCCGGCTGCTGGCCGACGCGGGCGTGGTCGCGTTGGCGTCGCTGGTGTCGCCGCTCAAGTCGGACCGCGAGACCGCACGCGCCCTCAACGACGCCGCCAAACTGCCCTTCATCGAGGTGTATGTCGCCACGGCACTCGCAGAATGCGCAAAGCGGGACCCCAAGGGCCTGTACGCGCGCGCCCGCCGCGGCGAGCTCAAAGGGCTGACCGGGGTCGACGCGCCCTACGAGCCACCCGAGCACCCGGACCTGGTGCTCGATACCACCGATGCCGATATCGACGACCTCGCGGCCCAGGTCATCGCCCTGCTCAACGAACGCCGCCCCCACAAGCAAAGCTGAAATCGCTAACGGGCCGACGCGGCACGGTAGCCTAACGGCCATGCAAGATTGGTCCGTTCTCTCCCTGCTGCGCGAACGCGCAGGTCTGCAGCCCGACGACCTGGCGTTCCGCTTTACCGATTACGACCAGGACTGGGCGGGCGTCACCGAAACAGTGACCTGGGCACAGCTGCATCGTCGAACCATGAGCGTTGCGCATGAGGTCAAGCGGCATGGCGCGGTCGGCGACCGGGCGTTGATTCTGGCCCCGCAGGGGCTCGCCTACATCTTGGCTTTCCTGGGTGCGATGCAGGCCGGGTTTATCGCGGTGCCGCTGTCGGTTCCCTCGGCCGGCGCGCACGACGAACGTGTGAGTGCCGTTCTTGAGGACACATCGCCGTCGGTGGTCCTGACGACGTCCGCGGTCGCCGAAACGGTCTCCGAGTACGTCGGCGGGCCGGGCACGGGCGCCGTCCCGACGATCATCGAGGTCGACGCACTGGATCTGGACGCCAAGACTCCATCGCGGATTCGGCTCACCGACGCGCCCAGCACGGCGTACCTGCAGTACACCTCCGGCTCGACCCGCCTTCCGGCCGGGGTCATGATCACCCACCAGAACCTGATGGCGAATTTTCAGCAGCTGATGGCGGACTACTTCGCGCCCACCAACGGCGTGGCGCCGAGCGACCTGACCATCGTGTCGTGGCTGCCGTTCTACCACGACATGGGCCTTGTTCTCGGCGTCGTCGCACCGATTCTGGGCGGCTGGCACGGTGAGCTCATGAGCCCGGTCGCGTTCTTGCAGCGCCCGGCGCGGTGGATCCAAGCGATGGCCACCAGCAGCCACCCGTTTTCGGCGGCGCCCAACTTCGCCTTCGACTTGGCCGTACGAAAGACATCCGACGCGGACATGGACGGGCTCGATCTCGGGGCCTGCCAGGGCATCATCAGCGGCAGTGAGCGAGTCCATCCCGGCACGCTGGACCGGTTCTGCAAGCGATTCGCTCCATATAATTTCCCCAACCACATGATGCTTCCCTCCTACGGTATGGCGGAAGGAACCGTCTATGCCGCCTGCCGCCCCAAGGATGGGGGCGCCCCGGTGATCGTCCACTTCGAGCCCGAAAAGCTGTCCGACGGCACCGTCGAACGGTGTGAAGCACGAACGGGCACACCGCTAATCAGCTACGGCATGCCGAAATCACCGATGATGCGGATCGTGGATTCCGATACCTGTATGGAGTGCCCGCCGGGAACGGTCGGTGAGATCTGGATGCGTGGCGACAATGTCGCCGAGGGCTACTGGCACAAGCCGGACGAGACCAAGCGCACCTTCGGCGGAATGCTCGTCGAGCCCGCGCCGGGCACACCGGAGGGACCATGGCTGCGAACCGGCGACCTCGGGTTCATGTCCGAGGGCGAGATGTTCATCGTCGGCCGCATGAAGGATTTGCTGATCGTCTACGGGCGCAACCACTATCCCGAGGACATCGAGACGACCGTTCAGGAAATCACCGGGGGCCGGGTCGCGGCGATTTCGGTACCGGTGGCTGAGACGGAGAAGTTGGTCATCATCATCGAAATCAAGAAGCGCGGCGATTCCGACGAGGAGGCGCTACAGAAGCTCAACGTCGTCAAGAACGACGTCACCGCGGCGATGTCCAACTCACACGGCCTCAAGGTCGCCGACCTCGTTTTGGTGGCGCCCGGATCGCTTCCCACCACGACGAGCGGCAAGGTCCGGCGGGCCGCGTCTGTCGAGCAGTATCGGCGGCAGGGATTCGCCCGGGTGGACGCATAAACGGGCCGCGCCCGACCTACTTCTTGCCGGTATGCCCGGGCTCAGAAGATTCTGCACCCGTAGCGGGGTCTTCTACCACTCGGTACGCCGGATTGATCATCGACACTGGACGGTTGCCGCTCTGGCGAGCCCTGCCGGTGATCCGCACCAGCTGACCGGGCTGGATGTCAGCGCCCCCTGCCCCGGAACGGAACGTAACGGTGATCTCGCCGCTGTTGTCACCCACGACGACCTCCCGCTTGGTTCGCCTGCCTTTGCTGATGTCCTCGACCTCATTGACCCGTCCTTCGAAGGTGGCGCGCTGTCCGGGGATCAGCCCCGCCACCGTGATCACCGACGGTGGCCGCTCGGGGTGCTCGTAGCGTTCGACCTCCCGGTCCTCCTGCGAAATCCACGCCTCGACCTTGTCGACCCCGCGCTGGACCCGATGCTCGAAATTGTCGGGATATGCCTCCTTGTTCCGCGTCTCCACGTCGTAGGGCACGATCGTCGCCGCGGCGTCCGGGATCAGGCTGACGGCACGCGCCACCTTGTCCGCGGTGCGGTCGTGCAACAGGCGTCCCAAGAGCGGCGCATAAGTCCGACGCGGCAGCAACACGGTCACGTTGGTGTTCCGATGTTCATCGCGCGCCTTGGCAACCAATACCTGTGCGGCCCGGGTGATCCGCCGGTCCGGGCAGTCCACCACCCGCAGCGGGGTGTCGAGTTCGAAGTGGTCCCAACGCTTTCGCAGCTGCGCGGCGTAGGTCGAGTCGACCACGAAGTGCACCGCGATCAGCTCGTCGGCCCGCAATCCCCTGCCGTACCGCAGCGCTTCGATCACCGCGAGGTCAACCGAATTCACAAACACGAACACCTTGTGCCGCGCGTACTTCACCAGTTCGGGGCGGTCCGTGCGGAACATCTCGAGAATGGCCGCCTCGGCGCGGTATTCCTGGTTCAGGCGGATCAGCAAGAACACCAGGACCGGGAAGACAACGACCACCAGCCAGGCGCCCTCGGTGAACTTGGCCACCGCGAAGATGCCGACGACGATCGTCGACAGGATCCCCGCGGACAGGTTGATCGCCAGTCGATGCCGCCATCCCGGTTCCCGTTGCGTGAGATGGTGTTTGGTCATTCCGTAGCCGGCCATCGAGAAACCGGTGAAAACGCCGATCGCGTAGAACGGGACCAGCGCGTTGACCGAGCCCCCAGTCGCGAGCAGCAGTACCACCGACAGCGCCGTGAGTGCGATGATGCCGTTCGAGAACACCAGTCGATGACCGCGTTTCATCAGCTGTCGCGGCAGGAAGCGGTCTTCGGCGACGAAACTGGCCAGCGCCGGGAATCCGTTGAAGCTGGTGTTCGCACCGGTGAACAGGATGGCGGCGGTTGCCGTCTGGACGAGGATGTAGAACACGTTACCCGCGGCCCCGCGGCCGAAGACCGCACGGGCGATCTCGGATAGCACAGACGGATAGCCGGCGGCATACGGGGAGGCGTGGGTGACGTGGGCCAGGTAGGCCACACCCGCCAGCAGGAATCCGAGGATGCAGGCCATTGCGATGAGCACCCGACGCGCGTTGCGGCCCTGCGGCTTTCGGAAAACGGTGACGGTATTGGAGATCGCCTCGGTCTGGCCGCTCTTCGAGTCCGGGCGGATCGCGCCGGTCGTCGACCGCACCTTCCCGCTGGAAGATGCTGCCGGTGCGCACCGGTTGATGGAATCGGGCGCGTTCGTCGGCAAAATCGTCTTGGAGACGTAGCGTCGTGACCCGAAAGTTAACGCACGAAATCTCGCTCGTCTTTTTCACTGGACCTTCGTCGCTCTTCGGTCACAACGGAGACCCCGTTGTCTCTCTCATCGCTCTTCGATTCGTGCAAAAAATCCTTCGCGATCTTTCGCACGGAACTTCCGGGTCACGACGCTAGCGTGGCGGCGCAGCCAGCCGAAGTTGTTGCTGTGCGTGTCCCAGAAGCCGTAAGCCACCGTCACGCAGCGGACGCCCGCTTCCACAAGCCGCCGCGCGGCCAGGAGCTGATCGTTCCACATGGAGCGCCGTCCCCCAGATGGCTGGCCGAACCGCGCCCGTACCGTTCGCGGACCGACGCGGGCTCTTTCTCGACGTCGAGAGCCGTCACCAACTTGCTCGAGGAGAGGACGTCGAAGGCCTTTTGATAATCGGTATCGACACCGCCCGCCGCGACCGAATCGAGCCCCCGGCGAAAGCCATCCAGGTCCCGCAAGAGACGCCGGCGATCCGCGAGTTGGGCGGGCGTGACATACGCAGCTTCATGCTGGCCAACTGCTCGCCGTCCGCCTTCACCTGGGCGTAACGCGGACCGAGGGCTCCGGGTCCCGGACTGTTGTACGGACGGTGTTGCATGGTGGGGAAGAGATCGACGAAAGCCGGCGTGACGGCGTCGGCAGGCCCATTGAGCTTGGAGATCACCGAACCGAAGCTCGGATAGCCCTGCCTGAGAGTGTCGCCCATCACGTGCCCGGTGAGGCTTTGGAAGCTGCTGTGCTCGTCCCGCTGACCGACGACCGAGCGAAGAATTGCCATCCGGTTCGCCGCGCGGGCCAGCAAGGGGAGGTGCTCGCTGATCTGGACTCCCGGGATGGCGGTCGGGATGGGCTTAAACTCGCCGCGGATTCCCACGGGGGCATCGGGCTTGAGATCGAAAGTGTCCTGGTGGGCCAGGCCGCCCGCCAGGTAAACCATGATGACGGACTTATTCGACGAGCGAATTCCGGCCTGCTTCTCGGCCTTGAGTAGCCCGGGAAGCGTCAAGCCGCCGACCGCCAGGCCGCCGATCGTCAAAAACGACCGGCGAGAAACACCGTCGCAATACCGAGCCCGTTCTCCGAGCAGCGTCGCCGTGGGCGATCCAAAACGGATATTCATATTCACTTATTTTTATGAATCCCGGCGTCTGGCTGCAAGTCCAATCGTAGAGGGAAGATGGAATGCGGCCTCAACCCGCCCGGTCGTCCCAGCGACGGAGGATGGTGCCGCCGGCCGTCTCGACGGCCAGAAAGACAACCAGTCCTAAGAACGTCGACAAGAGGACGGCACAGAAGAGGAGGTCCGTCTTGAGCTGGTCGCTCGACT
The DNA here is from genome assembly GCA_963703795.1 of uncultured Actinomycetota bacterium. Taxonomy (GTDB): domain Bacteria; phylum Actinomycetota; class Actinomycetes; order Mycobacteriales; family Mycobacteriaceae; genus Mycobacterium. The sequence continues at coordinate 102,091 of CAVPFT010000016.1, forward strand.
GTTGAATCAGGTAGCCGAGCCCAAAACGCTCGGAGGCGTCGTAACCGACGAAAAATTCCCCGACGATCGTGCCGATCACCGCCAAACCGCTGGACGATTTGGCCCCCGTGACGATCGAGGGGACCGCGCTGGGCAGCCGCAATTTGATCAGCGTTTGCCACCGCAACGCTCCGTGCAGTCGGAACAAGTCGATCAGGTCGGGATCGATCGCCGTCAATCCGGCCGTGGCGTTGGTGACGACGGGAAACAGGCTCACGATGAACGCGACGAGCACCACGCTGCGAAAACCGTGTCCCAGCCAGAGAATGATCAAGGGAGCGATCGCGACGATGGGGACTGTTTGCAAAAAGATCGCGTAGGGAAAGAAACTGCGGCGGACGAGGGACGACTGCGAAAAGGCGACGGCGATCAGCGTCCCCAAAATCACGCTGGAGGCGAACCCGCACATAGCGCCGGCGGCCGTCATCTCCGTGGCCGACGCCAATTTCCGTACGTTCGCCACGCCGGCGTCAACGATATCCGTCGGTCTGGGGAGCAGGTAACGCGGCACTTTGGCGAGCGATGTCGTCGCTTGCCAGGCGACAACCACGAGCAGGAACACGGCGATCGGCGGCACGGCACGCGCGACGATTGACCGGCCGGTCCCCCTCATGACGCACTCGCTCTCAAACGGCCGCTGATCTCCCCCGTAAAGCGGGCGAATTCGCCCGTCGCTCGCAGCCCCGCCTCGCGTGGATAGGCGAACGGAACGGCGACGTCCGCCGCGATCCGGCCGGGCGACGGCGTCAGAATCAGGATCCGCTGGCTGAGGTAGACCGCCTCCGCCACGTTATGGGTGACGAAAACGGTCGTGGGCCGCCGCTTCATCCAAATCGCGACAAGCTCTGCGTTGAGTTGCTGCCGCAAGATGTCGTCGAGGCGCCGAACGGCTCGTCCAGAAGCAGAAGCCCCGGTTGGGTGACGAGCACCGGGCCAGCGAGACGCGCATCCGCATCCCGCCGGAAAGCATCCGCGGCGTTTTGGCCGCGTCAGCCGGCGTCAGCCCGACGAGCGCAAGCGATTCGGGCACGCGGGGCTCCGCACCGACTGCGAAGCGTGCTCTAATTCCAGCGGCAGCCGGACATTTTGGGCGGCCGTCCGCCAGGGCAGGAGCCTCGGGTCTTGAAAGACAAATCCGATCCGCTGCCGGCTAGCGCCTCGACCGCCGACTGGCCCCCCACCGTCATTCGGCCACCGCTGGGCGGAATTAACCCGGCAATAATCCGCAGCAAGGTCGACTTGCCGCAGCCGGAGGGACCCAGGACCGAAACGAATTCCCCGCCCTGGACGGCAAAACTCACATCCGCGACGGCCACATGGGCCTTCGCGAATTGCATCCGTACGCGGTCGGCGTCAACGGGAACGCTTTGCTCGGCGCCGGCGTGCGCTTCGACAACCACGTTTGTGTCCTTAGGCGATTTCAATCGAGCAGACGGCAAGTTTCGGCAATTCGACGACGGCGATTGTGTGCGGATTGGCTCGAAACAGGGCGCCGGATTCAAGACGAGCGTCTTCCCTTCGTAGTGCTGTTCGGGAACGTGCGTGTGACCGTAGCAGAGGAGACCATACTCCTGCGAGGCGATCGTCTCGCGAAGCCGCTGCCACTCGTGCCCGTGGAGCATGGCGATCCGCACGCCGCCCAGCTCGATGTCGCCCATGAGGCCGTGCGACGTCTGTTCACACAGCTCGATCATCCGCGTCAGGTCGGTCGGGTCGGGGTCGCAATTGCCGAACACGAAATGGGTGGGCCATGCCCCGAAGAGGGGAATGATTTCCGGCGAGCCGATGTCGCCGCAATGCAAAACGCATTCAACCTTTCGGGCGGCCAGCTCCTCGACCGCCTTCCGCGTGTTGCCGAGGTGGCCGTGCGTATCGCTCACGATGCCGAGCCGCAAGCGGGCCTCCCTCTACGTGGCGGACAGTTCGTCGGCCTCGAATGAGTCAATCTCGACCGGGTCGATCTGCTGGCTGGTCTGCATGAGGACCATCATGCGGTATCGGCTGTCGAGATCCATCAGCTCCGCGTGCGTTCCCGATTCGACCTCGGTCCCGTTTTCCAACACGACGATCCGGTCGGCATGCGCGATCGTGCTCAAGCGATGGGCGATGACGAAGCACGTGCGGTCCTGCATCAAGCGGGAAAGGCCCGACTGGATGAGCCGCTCGCTCTCGGTGTCGAGATTGCTCGTCGCCTCGTCGAGAATGAGATCTTGGGATCGGCCAACAGGGCCCCGCGATGGCGATGCGTTGCCGCTGTCCGCCGCTGAGCTTGACGCCCCGCTCTCCAATCAGCGTGTTGTACCCTTCCGGCAGCACGCGGATGAATTCGTCGGCGTTCGCGATCAGGGCGGTCCGGCGGACCTGCGCTCGGTCGCCGCTCGATTGGCGTAAGCGATGTTGTCGGCGATCGTGCCATCGAAGAGGAATACGTCCTGCTCGACGACGCCCAACAGGCTGCGATAATGCTCCACGTCGATATTGCGGAGGTCGATGCCGTCGAGCGCAACGCGCCCTTCCGTGGGGTCGTAAAAACGGGCGACAAGGTTGCACAGCGTGGTCTTGCCCGCGCCGCTGGGGCCGACGAGGGCCACCATTTGCCCCGGCTCGACGACCAGCGACACGTTCTTAAGCGCGGGCCGGTCCGAGCCCGGGTAAGCGAACGAAACGCCTTCGAGCGTCACGCGGCCGCGGGTCTGCTCCCGCGAAGGCCGCACCGAATCGCCCGTCGCCAGCATGTCGCGCGGCTCATCCAGCAGGTCGAGAATGCGGTCGAGGGCCGACAGGCTGTTTTGCAGAGTGGCGGCGCTCTCGGCCAGAACGGCCATCGGTTCCAAGAGCATCGCCAGATAAACCAGGAACATCATCAGGTCGCCCAAGGTCAGCCCACCGGTGAGGACCTGCCATCCGCCGTACAGCATCAGCACGCCGCTGCGAGGGGAATGAGCCCTTCCCAGCAAATCTCGACGATGCGGGCCCACCACCAAGCCAGGAGCTCCTGGCGGGCCATCAGGTCGTTGGACCGCATGAAGCGGCCCGCCTCGCTGTGCTCGCGGCTGAAACCCCGCACAACGCGCATCCCGCTGAACGACTCGGTCGTGTGCGCGTCGATCGATTCCGCGCGCCGGATCGCCTTGTGCTGAGGGCGAATACGGCTGATCCACGTGCGGTGCGTGAGAAAAACCAGGGGGACCATAACCAGCGACCCCAAGAGGAGCCGCCAATCGGCCCAGGCCAGAACGACCAGGCTTCCCGTCAACTGCACGATCGCACGCCAGGGGTTATAGAGCATGCCGAAAATCAGGTCGGCCACAGAGCCGGCGTCCTCGAGGAATACGCTTGCCACCCCGCCCGACTTGAGCTCATGCACCCGATGCAGGGGGAGCCGCACGGCGTGTTCGAAGGCCCGTTTGCGGACCGAGAGCTGCAAGCCCTTGGTGGCACGCGTGGCGTACCACCGTCCCCACAATGCGCTGCAATTCTGAGCAGGCTGAGCCCGGTCACCGCCGCGGTGATGAATAACAACAGCGGCCACGGATTGCTGGGAACGTGCAGCCAGGCCGGGATCTGCTTAGGCAGCGGTTTGCCCCGAACACATTGTCGACCACGAATTTCGTCGCCAGTGGGGGAAACAACCCCAACACGGTCGAGAAGGTCAATGTCGCCAGCGAAAAAATGACCGCCGGCCGCTGGTCCCCCAGCAGGTAAAAGAGCTGCGGACAGGCGCCAGGACGACCGGGCTCGCGGTCCGCGGCGTGGCCCGCGGCCCAGCTCCGGCTGCAAGGCCTCTTTCCTGCGAAGCCGCCCGCGATATTCTTCAAACCGCCGCCGGCTCGACTCGATCCGCCTCAACATTCAATAACACCAGGAAGTAACACGTGCGGTGGCGATTGGGTGCCACTGGCGGCAGCTTTGTGCCGCCAGTGTCCTCGTCGCGATCGCACTGGCGGGCCCGAGCCCCCGCCAGTGGCACCCAACGTAGGAGCTTACGACTCGCATCCTCCCATTATACGCCGCGGACAAGGGCCCCGTCCTGTAGGGGAAGCCGGTTATCCCGTGGGGTGATATAGCGCTGGTCGTGGGTGACGACAAGGACCGTCGTCCGCTGTTCTTCGTGCAGCCGGCGTAGATGGCCGAAAACCTCCGCCCCCGGTGGCGCTATCCAGCTCGCCGGTCGGCTCGTCGGCCAGAACGATCTTGGGCCGCTTGAGGACGGCCCGCACGATGGCGACGCGCTGCTGCTCCCCGCCGGAAAGTTCATTGGGCCGGTGAGACAAACGGTTCCCCAGCCCCACCGCCTTGAGCAGCTCGACGGCCCGGCGGCGCAAGTCGCTCGAAACGCCCCCGGGGAGGAAGGGGACCAGGGCATTCTCAACCGCGGACAGATTGCTCAACAGATTGAAATTCTGGAAGATGAAGCCGACCTCATCCCGCCGGTACTTGTCGCGTTCAGTCCTCGTGAGCCGCGAAAGGGGGCGGCCGTCAACCACGATCTCGCCGCTGGTGGGCTCGTCGAGCGAGCCGATCAGGTACAAGAGCGTGCTCTTTCCGCTGCCGGAGGGGCCGATGATGAACGTGAAGGAACCCGCCTCGATTTCGGCGGAAATCCCACGCAGGGCGCGCACCTCGTTGGGGCCGTGGCGGTGACTCTTGGTCACGTCGCAGAGCTTGATCATGGGCAGCGAGCGGACGGGGACGGGCTCGTGAGAGAGGGGCGAACGAAGTGATTTTTCCGGTGCCGGGGTCGTTTCCAATCTCGTCCTCTCAGAACGCGTCCCATCCAGGCCTGGCGATCCCGCGGCCCAAAAGTGCCGGTAAACGCGAAGTTCTCCTCGCGTCACTGAGTGCTCGCAGCACCAGGCTGAGCTGGATCAACTGTATTCCGGACGATTTGGGCCGTCCATCGTGGAATGCGGGAAGGAGGCCGTGTATGCTGCGTGGGACCGCTTCGGCACGCCCCTTGCGAAACGGGCCGCGGACGGACACCTCGTCCCCCTGGTCCTGGGAAATCGCGGGATTTTGCGCGTGCTGCGAGGATCCGCACCCTCGGGTGCACGCTCTCTGTGCAGGGGTGCCGTCTCTCCATGCGCGTCGAGGCACGATGAGTTTCACGAAAGGAAAGGCCGAATGACCCCCAAGGAATTCTTCGAATTCATCAAGAAGAACAATTCCGAGCAGATCGACATGAAGTTCTGCGACATGCTCGGAACGTGGCAGCACTGCACCTATCCAATCGACACGCTGGACGAGGGAATCTTTGAGGACGGCTTCGGATTCGACGGCTCGTCGATCCGCGGCTGGCAGGCCATCAACGCCTCGGACATGCTGGCGGTCCCCGACCCGAAGTCGGCGGTCATCGACCCCTTTTTCGAGAAACCCACCACGAGCGTGATCGCCGACATCGTCGACCCGATCACCAAGGAAAAATACTCCCGCGACCCGCGGAACATCGCCAAGAAAGGGCTCGCCTATCTCAAGCAGACGGGCATCGCCGATGGCTGCTTCATCGGGCCGGAGCCTGAGTTCTTCATCTTCGACGATATCCGCTTCCAGTCGAAGCAGAACGGCGCGATGTACGAGATCGATTCGATCGAAGCCGCCTGGAACACCGGACGGACCGAGGGTCCCAACCTGGGCCACAAGCCGGCGTACAAGGCGGGCTATTTCCCCGTCGCCCCGACTGACACGCTCAACGACCTGCGGACCGAAATGGTCAACGAGATGCGAAAGTCGGCATCGCCGTCGAGGCCCATCACCACGAGGTGGCGACCGCCGGCCAGTGCGAAATCGACATGCGGTTCCAGGACCTCTTGAAAATGGGCGACCAGATGATGTGGTACAAGTACATCATCAAGAACGTCGCCCGCCGCAACGGCAAGACGGTCACGTTCATGCCCAAGCCCATCTTCGAAGACAACGGCTCGGGCATGCACACGCACATTTCGCTGTGGAAGGGAAACAAGACGCTCATGGCCGGCGACGGCTATGCGGGCTTGAGCGAAATGGCGATGCACGGCATCGGCGGCATCCTCAAGCACGCACGGGCGCTGTTGGCCTTCGCGGCCCCGACGACCAACTCGTACAACCGGCTCGTGCCGGGCTTCGAGGCGCCCGTCACCCTGGCCATGTCGCAACGAAACCGCTCCGCCGCCGTCCGCATCCCGATGTACTCGGCCAGCCCCAAGGCCAAGCGGGCCGAGTTCCGCTGCCCCGATCCCTCCTGCAATCCGTACCTCACGTTCACGGCCTTGATGATGGCCATGATCGACGGCATCCAGAACAAGATCGATCCGGGCCAGCCGCTCGACCGCGACATCTACGATATGACGCCGGAAGAGTTGGCCGAGACCAACACCACGCCCGGCTCGCTGCCGGAGGCGCTCGAGGCGCTCGAAGCGGACCATGCCTTCCTCACCAAGGGGGACGTAATCACCAACGACCTGATCGAGACCTGGATCGATTGGAAGCGGGAGAAGGAGATCGATCCGATCCGCCTCCGCCCCCATCCCTACGAGTTCGAGCTGTATTACAACGCGTAAACCCGCGCCTCGATCGCAAATTCCGAAGCCCACGGACAGCCGTCCGTGGGCTTTTTCGCTATGATTCCCAAAATGGCACAGCTCACCTACAAAGACGCAGGGGTCGATTTGGGCCTTTACGCCCAAGCCATGGACAAGCTCCCCGCCCTCATGCGGCGAACGCAGTCCTCCCGCGTGATCGATCTGGTCGGCGGTTTCGCCGGCCTATTTCGCTTGAACGATCCCGACCGGCCCGGCGGACGCCGCTACAAGGACCCCGTGCTCGTCTCGGGAACGGACGGAGCCGGGACAAAGGTCAAGCTGGCGACCCTCGCCGGCCGCTATGACACCATCGGCATCGACCTGGTGGCGATGTGCGTTAACGACGTCTTGTGCCTCGGGGCCGAGCCTCTTCTTCCTCGATTACGTGGCCATGGATCGCGACGATCCCGAACGGCTGGCCGGTCTGGTCAAAGGCGTTTCGGACGGCTGCGTGGAAGCGGGGATGGCCCTCTTGGGGGGAGAGACCGCCATCATGCCGGGGCTTTATGGGCCCGGCGAATTCGACATGGCCGGCTTTTGCGTCGGCGTCGCCGAGCGCAAGAGCCTGATCGACGGCACGGCCATCCGGCCGGGCGACAAGCTGATCGGCCTGGCCTCCACGGGTTTCCACTCGAACGGGTACAGCCTGATCCGCAAGGCCGTTTTCGAGACCCAGGGCCTCGGGATCGAAGTCCCCGTGCCCGAGTTGGGCCGCACCGTTGGCGAAGCCCTCTTGGAGCCGACGCGGATTTACGTCCGCCCGGTCCTTGATATTCTCGCGTCGTCCCCGCGAAAGCCGGCCGTGCATGGCATGGCCCATATCACCGGGGGCGGCCTGGTCGACAACGTGGAACGGATCCTGCCCGAGAATTGCCGCGCGGTGATTCATACGTCGAAATGGGAGCGGCCGGCGGTTTTCGATTGGTTCGAGTCGCTCGCTTCCGTCGCGCCAGCCGAGATGCTGCGCACGTTCAACGCGGGGATCGGCTTCGTGCTCATCGTCGCGCCGCGCCATGTGCGAAGCGTCTTGGAGCGGCTTGCCGCATTCCCAATTCCGCATTGGACGATCGGCTCGATCCACGAAGGGGCCCAGGGTGTCGAGCTCGTCGACTGAGGGCCTGTTTCTCGCTCCCGCGCCGCTGGAAAAGTCGGCCAACGCGCCGTCGGTCGCCCGCGCCAATTATTCGCCAGTGTTCGCCACGTTCTTCCACAACGCGATCGTTCGCGAGATGACCTTCCGCGGCAACCTGATCATCACGATCTTCACGCGCGTTTTTTATTTCGTCGCCCAGTTGACGCTGTTTGAGATCATCTACCGGCAAGTCGTCGCCATTGACGACTGGGGCCGCGAGGAATACTTCGCCTTCATCGCGACGGGCATGCTGATCAACTCGCTGGTCGAGGCGTTTTTCATGCCGAATTGCGCCAACTACAGCGAATTGATCCGCACGGGGAACCTCGATTTCGTGCTGCTCAAGCCGATCGATTCCCAGTTCCTGATCTCGTTTGAGAAAATGGAGCTGGCGATGCTGAACCAGGCCGTGCTTGCCTTGGGCCTCATCGCGTACGCCCTGTTGAAGATCGGGCACGCAGTCAATCCGCTGCACGCGGCCATGTACGTGCTGTTCGTGGCCGTCGGCGTGGCGATCCTTTACAGCCTGATGCTGTTATTGGCCTCGACGAGCGTTTGGTTCGGACGCAACACGGGGCTTTATGACTTCTGGTTTTACATCACGATTTTCGCGTTACCCGCGGGGAATTTACGGCGGATCGCCGGCCGGCGAGGCGATTCAATTCGGCTTTTCCTACCTGATCCCCATCCTGCTGGTCGTGACGGTCCCTTCGCACATTCTCCTGGCGAAGGTGCTCAACCCCTCGTGGATCACGTTGGTGGCGATCGCCTCGGCCGTCATTGGCCTGGCAGCCTCGCGGGCCGTCTTCCGCTGGTCCCTGCGCTCTTACCGCAGCGCGAGCAGCTGAGAGCCACTGCAGCGTAGGGTGGCCCTATTTCTTCTTTTTCTTCGGCGGCTCTTCTTCGTCGTCGAAGGTGAAGTCGTCTTCCATGTCGAACGCGGCCGTTTCGGACATTTCGTCGTCCAATCCCACCGCCGCTTCAAAGTCGGCGTCAGAGGCGGTCGGCTCGACGATTTCCAACTCGCCGCTCGAAACAGGCATGTCCTCCGCCGGTTCGAGGACCTCCGCCTCCATTTCGGGCTCGGCTACCTCGAACGATTCTTCAACCGGCGCTTCACCCGTCTCCGGCTTCGCTTCGGACTCTTTCCCCTTCGCAGGCCGTTCCGCACGGGGCTTGCGGGGCGATTTGGCTCCAAAGATCAGGACGGCAAAGGGCAAAAAGACCACCGCCGCACAGGCCGCCAGCGTCACTCCGTAAAGACCCAAAAACATGGTCGTCAACTGGCCCAACCCGGTCAAAAACGTTTTGACCAGGAAAAAGCCGAGCACGGCCGCCGGCAGGGCGGCAACAGCAGAGGCGGCCGCTGTTGCGGTCTTGTTATTCACGTCGAAGAACCCCCGCGTTTGGGGAAGTCTTGATGCACACCGGAGTTCGATTCGCCGGCACCGCCCAAAAATCGGCTCTTTTGAGCGGACCGATTGAGCGAAATGTCGCCGGCACCCGCTCGTTCCACTCTAAAGTGCTCAAAGGACCCCCCGCAAGGGAGGATCCGTGAAATGCCACTTTCTGGTGAGCGGGCTTTTGCTATTCTACGTTCCAAATGAGGACCGAGCCGCCAATCGCTGGTAACAAAAGACGCGGCTGTGAAAAAGGCTCGACGACGTAGAGATTTGAGGACGAAGAGACGAATGAGCACTTCGGAGACTCCCGTCGCAGTTTCCCCGCAGGCCGGGCCGCACGCGGCCCTGCGCGAGATTCACGTTTCGCGGTTTTTGCTTTACACGGTCAGCCTGCCCGAGCGGGTCGTTCGCAGTACGGTCGGCGTCACCGCGGGGGCCGCGAAAGAGGCCGCCCACGCGCTCATCCCGCAGGCCTTTCAGAACTCCAAGACATACGAGTTGGTGGTCGCCAACTCGCTCAACTTCCTGGTCGAAAGCGTGGGAGGCGTCGAAGCGCAAGTAAAATCCGACGAGCAGCAGATCGACCACTTTCTCGCGCGAAAGACCGTGGGCAACTTCGTCGACCTGGCCGGCATGGCGACCTTGCATCTGTCGCCAATCTGGGTCTTTGCCGTCGTGAGCGACGTGGCGTACGGCTCCAAGACGTATCTCCGCGAGCTGGCGGTGGAATTGCAGGAGCGGGGCCTCATCAAAGACTCCGCGACGATCCACCGTGTCGACGACTTGCTGGCCGCCATCCAGGTCACGACCGCCGAGACGGCGTCGCTCATCTCCACGCCCCCCCTCTCCGTCGAACAACTCAAGCTCAGCATCGAGCCACACGCTCGGCGATTGCCGCCGCCGACAATGCGCACTTTCCGTCCGAGGAGGAAATGCACGCACATTGGCACCAGATGCGCTCCATTTCCAAAAAGGAGGGAGTGAGCCTGTTGGGCGTCTCGGGCGTGCTCACCATGCACATGCTTGCCAAGGTCGAAATCGTCAAGCGAGCCTTGGTGGGCGTCGAAGTGGCGGGCGGATTGCTCAACCGGAGCATCCTGGCGAATTACGTCGACGGCCTGCACACGATCCACGAGCAGGGCTTCTATCACCTCGTCCGCTCAAGCACCACCCCCTACACGCGGGCCGTTTGGCGAAATTTCGCGGCCCAAAACGAGACGTGGACCACAAAGATCGTCACCGGCCGCCTATTCGCCAAATTGTGGAAGTCCAGGGCGGTGCCCTGGACCCGGCGCCTCCGGCAGGTCGGAACGGGCCCGAGTGATACGTAGGCCCTCGGCCGGCTTTGCAACTCAACTCCCAGGGCGCTGCCCTGGACCCAGCGCCTTCGGCAAGTCAAAACCGACCCCGCGCTAAACGCAGGCGCTGCGTGGGCTTTGCAGCTCAGTTCCCATGCGGGCAGGGCCCGCAGGAAAATCATGTTGTTGGGTTGGGGGTGATCTGATTTAATTCCGCCCGCGATTGTTGAGAAGGCGCGGATGCATCGCGCGGGCCAGGGCAGGGAGGCCGTTCATGAAATCGATTTACGGTAAGCGGGCTCTTGTGACAGGGGCCGCTTCGGGAATCGGGCGGGAAATGGCGCATTGCGCTGGCGTTGGAAGGGGTGCACGTTTACCTGCTCGACATCGACGCGGACGCCCTGGCCGAGGTCGTTCGCGACGCCCAGGTCTGTGGCGTGGAAGCCGTCGGAATCCCTTGCGATTTGAGCCGGCCTGCCGACGTGACGGCGGCAATTTCCCGCATGCTGGTCACCTGGGGCCCGATCGACATTCTGATTAATAACGCCGGCGTGGTGTATTACGGTCCGACGGAGAAGATGACGGGCGCTCAGTGGGACTGGGTTTTGGGCATCAATCTGCTCGCGCCGATTCAAATCACGCGCGAACTTTTGCCCACGCTCATAGCACGCCCCGAGTCCCACATCCTCAACGTGTGCAGCGTGGCCGGGCTGGTGGCCGGGTCGCGTACGTCGGCTTACCACGTCAGCAAGTTCGGACTCGTGGGCTTTACGGAATCACTGCGAGCCGAGTTCGGGCGGCGGGGCGTCGGCGTGACGGCCCTCTGCCCCGGCCCTGTGCGGACCAATCTCTACCGCAAAGCCATCATCGGCAAAAAGAGACGGTCCTCCGTTCCTGATCCACCACATTGGCTTTCGACCTCGCCGGAACATGTCGCCCTGGCGGCCCTCCGCGATCAAGAAAAACCAGCGGTTCGTGCTGATGACGCCGCTGGCTTACGTGCTTTATAACGCCAAGCGATTTGCACCCGGCCTCATCGACTGGATGCACCACATCGGCCGCCGGAAAAAACGGGCCCTCGCTGCGGACGTGCCGGCTTTGCGTCCCTTCAAGGCGCAAACACAGGCTCCTGCCCCCGCTGAAGCCACCCGCCGCGCCGCCTGAAAGGGCCGTGTCCATTGGGTGCCACTGGCGGGGGGCTCGGGCTCGCCAGTGCGATCGCGAAGGAGGCACTGGCGGCCCAAAGCTGCCGCCAGTGACACCCAACATACGTCTCTGTGCCTGAAAGAATTCACCACAGCGTTGGCTGGCCGGCTCGTTTGGCACGCTTGCCGGCGCAGGATAGACTGAGGTTCCAGCCGCAGGGTATGCAGGCCGCGGTGTTTCGACGGCTCTTGGACATCCCGCGAGGTTTTTCGCCATGCGATGCGCGCCGTGGCTTCTGAGTCTGCTCGCGCTAGCGTTCTTGGGGTTTGCGAGTTCCGCCAGGGCCGCCGATGGTTCGCCGCGGCGCACGGACGTCGAGCGGGCCATTGATCGCGGGCTTGTCTATCTGACCAAGGAAGCGCAGGCCTGGAAGAACAAGTATCACTGCGCCTCGGTGCCACCATGCGGCGTTGGTCGTCTGGTCGATGGCGAGGCCGAACAGCGGGGGCGGCCCGTCGATGCGGCGATGATGGCGGAACTGACGAAATGGATGGCCACTTCGGGCGACGGCAAGACGAGCGTTAAGCGGCCGCCCACGGCGCCGCGAGCGCCTCAACACCAAGGCTCTCTATTTCGCGCTCGGCCTGGCGTCGGATCGAAAACCGGATTCCGTGACTTCGCAGGGCCTCAAGTTGTTGCTCGAAACGGTCAAAGCCGACCAGGGGGCCGACGGCTCGTGGGTCGCCTGGCCCGAAACGCGGCCGCCGTTTTTCGGCGCTCTGGAATGAGAGCATGACCGCGCTGGCCACGCTCGCCCTCTTGCCGGGGCTCTGGCGGGAGACATCGCTGACAGGGCGGCCATGAACCGGGGGGTCGATTGGCTGGCCAACACCAAAACGGACGACGACCCGCAATCGGTGGCGCTGCGACTTGTGATTTGGCGGCGGCTTGGCCGCCCGGCCGCTGAATGCCGGCCGCTTGTCGAGCGAATCGAGCACGCCCAGCGGCCGGACGGCGGCTGGAATCAGGCCAAAGGCATGCCGAGCGACGCCTGGGCGACCGGCCAGGCCCTTTACGCCCTCTCGCACGCGCCGTTTGCGACGTCGGAGGCCGTCTTGCGACGAGGTTCTTCGTTTTTAGTTCACACCCAGGCAAGCGACGGCAGTTGGCCAATGACGTCGCGTCCCGTCAAACCGGGCGGCCCCGGTTCAAGCAATCTCATTCCGATCACCGGCGCTGGAACGGCGTGGGGAGTGATTGGGCTTGCGACAGTCGCTGACGACGAATGAGGGCCGACGCCGCTCTCTTCCGCCAGGCTGTCTTCACGCCTCGGCCAAATGGCCGTCCATGGGCTCGGCCATTGGAATTTCCTTGTAGGCGTCCAGCCGTTCGCCGAGCCAGCGGATGACATAGTAGAAGACGGGCGTCAGGAAAATTCCGAAGAGAGTTACGCCGAGCATGCCGGCGAAGACGGCCGTCCCCAGGGTCCGCCGCATTTCCGAACCGGCCCCTTGGGCGATCACCAGGGGAACGACGCCGACCACGAAGGCGAACGACGTCATCACGATCGGGACGCAGACGCAGCTTGCAGGCCTCGAGCGTGGCGACGTCCGGGGGCAAGCCGTTCTCACTCTCCGATTTGGCGAACTCCACGATCAAAATGGCGTTCTTGCACGCCAGGCCAATCAACACGACGAACCCGACTTGCGTGAAGATGTTAATGTCCAGGTGGGCCGCCAGGACTCCCGCGACGGAGCACAACAGGCACATCGGCACGACGAGAATGACGGCCAGCGGGAGCGACCAGCTCTCATACTGGGCCGCCAACACCAGGAACACGAGCACGACCGCCAGCAAAAACACCAGCATGGCCGTGTTGCCCGTTTGAAGCTGCAAGAAGGCCAGCTCGGTCCATTCGGCCTGCATGGAGCGTGGCAGGTCGGCCCGGGCCGCCTTTTCGGCGACTTCGATGGCCTGGCCCGAACTGACCCCCGCCGCCGGGGCCAGCGTTCACCGCGGCGGACGGGTATACGTTGTACCGCATGATGAGGACCGGTCCGCTGACGTCGCGGATGCCGGCCATGGTCGCCAGGGGGACCATGTTGCCCTGGGCGTTACGAATCTTGATCTGCTTGATGTCGTCGATCTGGCTGCGGAAATTGGCCGCCGCCTGGACGTTCACTTGCCACGTGCGGCCGAAGCGATTGAAGTCGTTGACGTAAAGCGAGCCCAGGTAGACCTGCAGCGTGTTGAAAATCTCGCCGATGGAGACGCCCATGCGTTTTGGCGGCGGCCCGGTCGATATCGAGGTAGAGCCACGGCGTATTGGCGCGGAAGCTGGTGAAGACGTCCCGCAGGCCGGGCGTTTTTCGCTGCTCTTCGACCACGGTCGTCGGCGGCCTCCTGCAGGGCTTTCATGCCGCTGTTGCCGCGGTCTTGAACCACGATCTTGAAGCCGCCGGCCGTCCCCAGCCCGTCGATCGGCGGGCGCTGAAGACGTTGATCAGGCCGTCATCGATCTTCTGCTGCGAGGGCCGTCTGCAGCCGCGTGGCGATGACGTCGCCCGAGAGGCCCTTGGCGTCGCGGTTATGAAAATCGTCGAGCATCACGTACATGGCCCCGAAGTTGGGGGCATTCGCGTTGAGCAGAATCGACTGGCCGGCGATCGCCACTGTGTTCTTCACCCCCGGCGTTTGGTGGGCGACGTCCTCGATTTCGCGCATCACATGCTGAGTTCGCTGGACGGAGGCCGAGTCGGGCAGCTGGACATTCACCAGCAGATAGCCCTTATCCTGCGATGGGATAAAGCCCTTGGGAGCGGCCTGGAAACTGCCGTACGTGAGCACCAAGAGGCCGCCGTACACCAACAGGGCGACGACGCTCACCCGCAGCAGTCCGCTGACCATTCGCATGTAGATGTTGGCGGTCCACTCGAAACCGCGATTAAACGAACGGAACAGGGGCGGCCCCACGATCCAGGCAAACGCGGCCCCAGCGAGCGCGGGAAGCCATTGCTCCATCATCTCCGACGGAACGGCCGCCCGCGGACCCAAGAGTTGCGAAAGACTCCCCACGGCCAGCGTTGTCCAAGGTGTGAGCAGCCGCCAGCCGAGCCAGCCGCCGACTGCCGGGAAAATGAACCACGGCAGCGAGGGTGTCGCGTGCTTATCCTGATGCCTCAAGAGGAGGGCCGTGAGGGCCGGGCTGAGCGTGAGCGAGTTAAACGCCGAAATGGCGGTCGAAACTGCGATTGTCAGTGCGAATTGGCGGAAAAACTGTCCGGTGATGCCCGTAATGAACGCGCACGGGACGAACACCGCGCTCAGCACCAGGCCAACCGCCACGACGGGACCGGAGACCATCTGCATGGCGCAAAGTCGCGTCGCGTGGCGAGAGGCCATTTTCCATTTGCCGCTCGACGGCCTCCACCACGACAATCGCGTCGTCGACGACGATACCGATTGCCAGCACGAGTCCAAAGAGCGTGAGGTTGTTGAGGCTGAAACCCATTGTCACCATAACGGCAAACGTGCCGACGATGGCAACAGGAACCGCCACCAGCGGAATGATGGCCGACCGCCAGTTTTGCAAGAACAAGAGGACGACGACCGCAACCAGCACGATTGCGTCGATGAGGGTCAAGACGACTTCCACGATGGATTCGCTGACGAAAGGCGTCGTGTCGTAAACGATGCGATAGTCAAGCCCCGTCGGAAACCGGCTCTTGAGCTCCTCCATCTTCGCTTTGACGTCGCCGGCGACGTTGAGCGCGTTTGAGCCGGGCAACTGGTAGACCGACAGGGCGACCGAAGACTTGCCGTCGAGCGTGCAGGTCTGGTCGTAAGCCAGGGCCCCCAGCTCAATCTTGGCCACGTCCCGTACGCGGACGATCGCCCCATTGACGTCGGTCTTGAGGATCATGTCGGCAAACTGCTCAACGTCCACGAGTCGGCCCATCGTGCTCATGGTGAGCTGGAAGACCTGCCCGGGCGCGACGGGGGCCTGCCCGATTTGTCCGGCGGCAACCTGCGTATTCTGCTGCTGGATGGTTTGAATCACGTCGTTGGCCGTCAGGTTGCGGTAGGCCATCTTCTGGGATCGAGCCACAGCCGCATGCTGTAGTCGCGCTGGCCGATATACGTGATGTCGCCCACGCCCTGCAGTCGCGACAATTCGTCCTTGAGCTGAATCGTGGCGTAGTTGCTCAGGTAGAGGTTGTCGCGGCTGTTATCGGGCGAGAAGAGGTTGACGATCATCAGCACGCTGGGCGACTTCTTCTTCACCGAAACGCCGCGCCGCTTGACCAGGTCGGGAAGCACCGGGTCGGCCAGCGACACGCGGTTTTCGACGAGCACCTGCGCCATGTTCAAGTCGACGCCGTTTTTAAACGTCACGGTGAGGCGTGTACGTGCCGTCGTTGGTGCACTGCGACGACATGTACAGCATGTTTTCGACGCCGTTGACTTGCTGTTCGATCGGGGCGGCGACCGTGTCGGCCACGACCTGGGCATTGGCGCCGGGATACACGGCCGAGACTTCAACCGTGGGAGGCGTAATGTCCGGGTACTGCGCGATGGGCAGGTTCCAAGCGGCAAGAATGCCCGCCAGCACGATGAGGATCGACAGCACGGAGGCGAAGATCGGCCGGTTGATGAAAAAGGCGGAAAACACGGAAGACTCACCTTTCCGGGTGGGACTGGCCGCAAACAGCGCGGTGGGCAACGGGGCGTGGACCTGGTTACTCGTCATGAGCGATTCCCCCCGCCGCGGCGTCGGCGGCCTCCAGATGCTTCCGCATGGAAGGCGTCATAAGCTTGGGCTTCGTGCCGTTGACCTGCGGCGGGTGCGGCAAGGAATTCACGTCGGCGATCTCTCGCGTCGCCTTGTCGACACGACGCCGCGACGCCCGCCGGGCCGCCAGTTGATGCCAGGCCGCTCGCGCGGTCCAACGAAACGGCTTGAGCGTCAGGACGTCGAGCGACAGCCGGTTTGCGAAGTGCATCGCGGGCGACCGGAACACGTTCGACTCGCCCAGCCAGTCGATGCTGTAGAAGAAGACCGGGGTCAGCAGCAACCCGAAGAGAGTCACCCCCAGCATGCCGCTAAAAACCGCCGTCCCCAAGCGTGTGCCGCATTTCGGCGCCGGCCCCTTTGGAGAGGATCAGCGGCACGACGCCCAGGATGAAGGCGAGCGAAGTCATGACGATCGGCCGCAGCCGCAGCTTGCAGGCCTCCAGCGTAGCCTCGCGCCGCGACTTGCCCGAGATGCGCTGTAACTTGGCGAACTCCACAATCAAGATGGCGTTTTTGCTCGCCAGCCCCACCAGCACCACGAAGCCAATGCGCGTGAAAATATTGACGTCCATCTCCGCGACGTTGACGCCGATAATGCGCGCTCAGCAGGCACATCGGCACGACGAGGATCACCGCCAAGGGCAGTGACCAGCTCTCGTATTGGGCGGCCGAGCACCAGGAACACCATCACGACGGCCAAAACGAAGATGATCATCGCCGTGTCTGCCGGCGATTACTTCGAGGTAGGACATGTCGGTCCATTCGAACTTCATGTTCTGCGGCAGCTCGCTGGCCGCCAGGCCCTGCAAGAGGTCGATCACCTGTCCCGAGCTCAGGCGACCATGGCCGATCCGTTGATCGACGCCGCCGGATACATGTTGTACCGCGTCAACACCAGCGGTCCGTTCATCGTCTTGATGCTCGGCCAGCGAACCGAGCGGCACCATCGCCGTCGGTTGTTGCGCACCTGCAGCCGCGAGATGTAGTCCTCGACCTGATCGCGGAACTGGTGCGTCGGCCTGCACGTTCACCTGCCAGGTGCGGCCGAAGAGGTTGAAGTCGTTGACGTACAGCGATCCCTCGTAGACGGCCAGCGTGTCGGCGAAGTCCTGCAGCGTCACCCCTTGCGCACATGCAGGCCCGCATGTCGGGCTCGACGTGAAGTTGCGGCACGTTGGCGCGGAACATCGTGAACAGGCCGACCAGGCCAGGCGTCGCGTTCGCCCGCTGCGCACCAGGTTTTCCGTCTCGGCCTGCAGCACTTGCGAGCCGACGTCGCCGCGGTCCTCGACCATCAGCGTGAAGCCGCCGGCCCGGCCCACGCCGCGCACCGGCGGCGGACCGAACACCGCCACTTGCGCCTCTTGCACTGCTTGGCGAACTCCTGCGCAGGTGGTTGGCGATGGCGTCGGCTGGATAGCGAGTCGGATCGCGCCGCTCGGAGTAATCTTCCAGGTTGACGAACATCGAGCCGAAGTTCGAGCCGAACGCGTTGAGCACGAACGACTGTCCGGTCACGCCCGTCGCATGCCAGACCCCGGGCGTCTTCTTGGCGATATTGACGAGCCGTTTCATCACGGCTTCCGTCCGCTCTTTCGAGGAGGCATCCGGAAGCTGGACGCTGCACATGAGATATCCCATGTCCTGCTGCGGAATAAAACCCTTGGGCGTTGAAACGAGACCCCAGTAGGTCAAACCCATCAGGCCGCCGTAAATGAGCAGCACAATCGCGCTCACGCGGAGCAACCGCCCACGAGCCGGGTGTACTGCCGCGTCATGCCGTTGAAGACACCGTTAAATGCACGGAAAAAGGCCCGCAACAGCGAATTGAGCGGCCTGCTCAGATCCAGCCCACCACTCCGCACGCCAGGGCCGCCGTCACCTTTGAGATCCACGGCACGCCGGCCGGCATTCGGGACGCAATCGCCGCCGGAACCCAGCGGCCGGACGAAACGGCGGCCGGCAGGTAGTGTCCAAAGTCGAGCCACGGAGCGGCCCAAGCACCGAGGAACACCCAGCCCAAAACCATTCCGATGACGACAAACGCCGCCCGCGGCAACGGGGGCGCCATCCCCTTGTGCTGCGGCCGCAACAAAAGGGCGGTGAGCGCGGGGCTCAGCGTCAGCGAATTGAAGGCCGAAATAATCGTGGAGACGGCGATCGTCACGGCGAACTGCCGGAAGAACTGCCCGGTGATTCCCGAAATGAACGCGCACGGGACGAACACGGCGGAGAGCACCAGTCCCACGGCAATCACCGGCCCCGACACCTGCTCCATGGCGCAAGGTCGCATCGCGTGGCGACATTCCCTGTTCGATATGATGTTCGACCGCCTCCACGACCACGATGGCATCGTCCACCACGATTCCAATCGCCAGCACCAGGCCGAAGAGCGTCAAATTGTTCAAGCTGAAGCCGAAGAGCAGCATGGCCCCGAACGTGCCGACGATCGCCACCGGCACGGCGACCAGCGGAATGATCGAGCTCCGCCAGTTCTGCAGAAACAACAGCACCACGATCGCCACGAGAATGATGGCGTCGCGCAGAGTTTTCTGCACTTCACGGATCGATTCGGCGGTATAAGGCGTCGTATCGAAGCCGATGTCGTAGGTGAGCCCTTCGGGAAAGTTCTTTTTGAGCTCCTCCATCTTGGCGATCACGCGCTCGTGCGTCTCAAGCGCATTGGCGTCGGCATTTGGAAAATCGCCAGGAAGATCGCCTCATTCCCGTCCAGCCGAACGCTCACGTCCTCGTTTTTGGCCCCCAGCACCACGCGGCCCACGTCCTTAATGCGCGTCATGCGGCCGTCGGCGGTCGTCTTCAGAATGATGTCCCCGAACTCTTCGGGGGTCGTGAGGCGGCCGACCGTGGTCAGCGTGATTTGCGTCTCTTGCCCCGGTTCTGCGGGCTGCTGACCGATGCTGCCGGCGGCAACGGGAGCATTCTGCTCACGGACCGCAGCCACGACGTCGGAGGAAGTCAGGCCTGGCGAAGCCAGCTTATGCGGGTCCAGCCAGATGCGCATGCTGTAATCGCGCTGGCCGAAGAGAAAAATGTCGCCCACCCCGTCAACGCGGGCCAACTCGTCCTTCACCTGCAAGACGGCGTAATTGCTGAGATAAAGCTGGTTATACCGCCCGCTGGGCGACATGAGCGCGATGCCGCACAAAATGTCGGGCGAGCGTTTGAGCGTGGTCACGCCCGTTTGCTTGATAACGTCGGGCAACGAGGGGATCGCCAGGCTGACGCGGTTCTGCACGAGCACTTGCGCCATGTTGAGGTCGATGCCGTGCTTGAACGTCACCATCAAGTTGTAGGAGCCGTCGTTGGCGCATTGGGACGACATGTACATCATCCCCTCCACGCCGTTGACTTGCTGTTCAATCGGGGCGGCGACCGCTTCGGCGACGTCCTTGGCTCGCGCCGGGATAGGTGCAGGTCACCTGAACGGTGGGAGGCGTGACGGGCGGGAACTGGGCCAGGCCCAAGTTAAATAGAGAAATGCCGCCGCCCAGGGTGATCACGATGGAGAGCACCGCGGCGAAGATCGGTCGATTGATGAAGAACCGCGAAATCACGCGCGCTTTCTGGAGGCGGGTTCAAAGCCGTTCGGTGGGTGCCACGTCCGCCGCGTTTCAGCGGCCGTGCTCAGACAGTTTCCCACGCGGAGCCGCAGGCACGGCCCCCCGCGGGCACAAGGCTATTCTTCTTCGCCGGCGCGACGGCGTTTTTCCGCGTTGGTAAAGCGGCCTTTTTCAGGGAGGAGGAGGCGCGTCGGCATGGGCGCCACTTCGGCTTCGACCTTTGCGCCTGGACGAACACGCTGAAGACCCTTCACGACCACTTTTTCTCCCCTTGTGAGTCCTCCCTCGATGACTCGCATTCCGTCGTACAACCGCCCGGTCTCCACAGGCCGATAACTGACTTCGTTGGCGTCGTTGACGACGTAGACGAACTTCTGCTCCTGGTCGCTGGCCAATGCCTCCTCGGCCACCATCAACCTCTTTTTCGGCTCGCCCAGCGGCAAATGACAGCGGATAAACAGACCCGGCGTTAACAGTCCATCCTTATTGGAGAAGGTGCCGCGGACGCGAAGCGTGCCCGTCCCCGGGTCCACCCGGTTATCGAGAAAGTTCACGCTTCCCCGGTGCGGAAAGCCGTCCTCATCCGCAAGGCCGATTTCCATTGGAAAAGCGACTTCCTGCACGTTCTTCATGCTTCCGCTTTTGATCAGGCGGCGCACTTGAAGCAGCGTGCGTTCATCAACGTCGAAATACACGTACATCGGGTCGACCGAGACAATCGTCGTCAGCAGTGTTCCGCCGTTCTGGCCGGACTGCACGACATTCCCTTCGGTCACCTCGTAACGGCTCACGCGGCCCGTAATGGGAGAGCGAATCGTGGTGTAATCGAGATCGAGCTGCTTGGCCTCCAGGTCGGCCGTGTCGGTCACGCGCGTAGCCTTCATGGCATCGCGGTCGGCCAACGTGCGGTCGAGATCTTCCTGGGTGGCCGCCCCTTGGGCCCGCAGCTTTTCGTAGCGGCGATAGGTCGCCTCATTGTGCTTAAGCTGAGCATCGTCCTGGCCGATTTTGCCTTTCGCCTGGTCGACGAGCGCCGATAGGGCCGCGGATCGATCTGGAACAACAGGTCTCCCTGGTTCACCATCGCCCCTTCAGTGAAGTGCAGGCTCTCCAGATATCCCCACACCCGGGCTCGCACCTCGACGGTTTTCACAGCCGACGTTTGCCCGGTGAACTCGACGTAATCGGCGACGCTGCGCTCGACGGGATAACTCACCGTGACCTGGTTGGGCGGCAACGGCGGAGCCTGAGCCGGAGCCCGCCCGCATCCCGCGGCAGCAAGACAGCAAAGAAACGCCATCAACAGGGCAGCCAATAATCGCATGGTCGAAGTCATTCCAACGGAGAACCGATTAACGGCCCGGCCGACTGGCCGGCCTGCTTGTCCTGAGTGAATGTTCACCAACGGGCTTCTAGGCCTCGACTAATTCCAGGGCCTGGGGATTGTAATGCCGTCGAATCGCCTCCTCCTTGATGCCCATGCCTCGCAAACAAAACCAGACAGCCTGTTCGACAAGGGTCCGGCGAGAGACGCCGTAATCGACGGCGGGGTTCGCGGGAAGCAGCTCCATCATCACCATGTGGGCCAGATGATGCGTGAACCAGGCCGCCAGATTGGGGCAGACGGCCCCTTCGTAGGCGTCGCCCGCCGCCACGGCCGCTTTCACGCACTCCGCCACTTTTGGCACCCATTCGCAGCGAACGCGCTGCATAGACAGCCGGGCAAATTCCCCATCTTGTGCAAGACTCCGGAGCACCAGTCGTGTCTGAATGGCAGGCTCGTCCTCGCAGGAAGTCCACCCCTCAATGAGCCGCGAGGCAAGGAAATGGACCATCAGCACGAGGGCCGAGATGGAGGGCTCCAGTCCTGTGATCCGCTCGAACTTGTCCAGATCCTGGTGGTTGAGCGAGAGCTTCATCGCGGAGAAAAGGGCCTCTTTATTGGGAAAATGCTTGAACAGCAACGCCTCCGAGACACCGGCCGCGTCGGCCAATGCCCGGGTCGTCGTGCCGTCAAACCCCTTCTCCGCGAAGACCCTCCTCACGGCCCGCAAAATGGCCGCCTTCCGCTCTTCGCTCGATAACTTACAATGTGGCTTGGTGGGTGGTTCGCGCGTTTGACCCCATACCGGTAAGTTTATGCTTACTTACCGTTTGACGCAATCGCTTTTTTTGCTCCTGCCGGAATCCAGGGGCTCTTTCGTCGAGTGGGGGCCACTGGCGGGGGCTTGGGCCCGCCAGTGCGGTCGCGCGAGGAGGCACTGGCGGCCCAAAGCTTCCGCCAGTGGCACCCGTCAAAACCCTGGTATTCCTTATCTAAAGGTCCTTCAGCCTTTGGCGATTGTCCCGGCGGCACGTCTTCAGTGTGGTTTGGCTTGCCAGTTGCACCTTTTGGATCGTCGGTAAGCCAATCGAGGAGACCGCCATGATTCGGAAGCTGAGTTCGGGAAAGTACCGGTTGTATTCCCGCAAGGCCGACCCGCGGACCGGCAAGCGAAGAAACCTCGGCACGTTCGGCACACGCGCAGCCGCGGAAAAGCACGCAGCGCGCGGTCCAGTATTTCAAACACCACTGAGAGCGTTGTCGTTCGTAGGGTGGGACACGCACCACGCGTGCAACCGGGGCACTGCGCAGCGTGCGACGCGCGGCATCATCCGCACCGCCCTTATGTCCGCGGTGACGGGCCCCAACGCCGCCGCAAAGACGTCGGCCAATCCACGCAAACAAGTCGTGCGGTTTGAGGTAGGTTTTCTCGGACCGTGAAGAGCCACCGCGTTCGTTACTCGTGGAACTTCAGCGAAAGCGACGCGGAGTCCTAACTCAGTAACCGATAACTACGAGCATGAGTTCAAACTCCAGAGTCCCTCTCTGCGCCGAAGCCAAGCCGCCTGTCGGCAACGGCAGCGGTCGCGTTGACGCACTCTGGAGTTCGATCGTTGGTATTGGGGCGGCTCTATCGACGGGCCGCTTTTTCGTTGCTGTTGATTCTGGGAGGGTCCGCCGGTTGGGCCCAGGATTCGTCCGGTCCTCTCCTGCGCCCGGTCCTCAGCCCATGTCGGCGGTGCCTCCGGCCCCGGCGGCGGTCGATGGGCCTGCTCCACCCGCTCCGATGGTTTCAGTCCAGCCGCCGGCCGTGTCGTGCGAAGGCGGGTATTGGATTGCCAGCAGCTGGAGGTGCCGGCAGACGGCGCCTCACGCCTGCAATTGCGGCGGCGATCTCGATTACTACTACCGAGGCGCGGACGGTTCGACCCAGTCGCTCAATCGCGACGCGTTTCACGCCTCGCTCGCGCCGGGGTCGCCGGTGTGCATTGTCGTTCACGGCAGCTTCATCAATTGGAAGGGGCTTTGCGACGATTGCGAGCCGGTCTTCCGCTGGATCCGCAATGCGGCCCCCTCACGGCAGCTCACGGTCCTCTTCTACACGTGGCCCAGTTCAGGACCCATCACGGGCGAGCTGCATTTGGACGTCGCCATCTTGGGCAAGCGGGCCAGTTTCAATAGCGTCTACCTGGGCGATCTCGTGTCACGCATTCCGCCGGGCCATCCGATCTGCCTGATGGGACACAGCCACGGCGCGCGGCTGACGGCGGCGACGTTGCACTTGTTGGGAGGCGGCGAGGTTGAGGGGACGCGGCTCACTTATTTGCCGCCGCCCGAACAACGCATCCGCTCCGTGCTGATTGCCGGCGCCCTCGACCATCACTGGCTCGATCCCGGACAGCGGTTCGGCATGGCTTTGTGCCGCACGGAATGCCTGCTTTACATGCGCAACGACCACGACTCCGTTCTCAATCTCTATCCCCTCCGCCGCGTTTTTTCCCGCCGCGCGTTGGGTGAGAAGGGCTTGAGCCGGAAAGACCACAAGCGCTTGGGTTATCTTAATGCGAAAGTCGTGCAGTTGGATGTGACGCGCATCATCCAATTGGGCCACATGTGGAACAACTATTACATCCACCCGGAGCTGGCCGCCGCGATTGAGCCCTACGTCTATTTCGACGACGGCCAGCCCTCCTTCCCCGCGGCGTCGGCTGCTGCAGATAAGCCGGCCTGGATTGCCAGCGGCCCGATCGAGGAAACGCCCCAATCCAGACGCTTCGCCGCACTGCGCCCACGCTTCGCCGGAACAAGCACGAGCCTGACCGAGCGCTGAAGACGGCTCGCGGCAGCAAGAACTGCGGGCGACCCTCGCGAGATCCCCTCAGCCCCGACCCCTCTCCCATGGGAGAGGGGAGAAAGAAACCCTCGCCGTTCGGCCGAGGGTGGCCGAAGGCCGGGTGAGCGGCCGGCCGCTCTGTGGACAGGTCCCCGGGCATCTGCGACCATGAATATTGTTGGTCTCCCGCCTCGGCATCGTCGTCCGGATCCTGCCCATGCCGTCCCGCCGTCATCGCGTCCCCGTTTTCTTTCGCCTTGCTCTGGCGGTGTTTTTAAGCCTGGCGGCAATCTCCGCCACTGCGTCCCCTGCGAAAAAAGCCGCCCGGCCGGCCGCTCAAAAGGACGCGGAATCGGCTCCGAATGTCGAGCTGCACCGCCCGCGGCTGCCCGCTCCTTTGCCGGGTTCGAAATGTCTCCAATCCGATCGACCTTTTGCTTCAGGCGCACCTGAAATCGAACGGTGTGAGCCTCGACCGCACGGTGCCGGACACTGTCTTTGCCCGCCGTGTTTATCTCGACCTGGTCGGCCTCTTGCCGAAAGCGGCCGATCTCGACGCCTTCTGCGCCGACAAACGCGTCGACAAGCGGGCCATTCTTGTCCGCACGCTACTCAACCGGCATACGGATTACGCCGTCTGTTGGCTGGCGTTCTGGAACGACCTGTTGCGGAACGAGTACCGGGGGACCGGCTACATCGACGACGGCCGCCGGCAAATTACGCGGTGGCTGTTCCGCGCTTCTGTACGACAACATGCCCTACGACCGCTTCGTGCACGAGCTGGTGAGCCCCGTTCCGGGAGCGGAAGGTTTCGTGAAGGGGATTGAATGGCGCGGCGTGGTCAACGCCAGCCAGCGGCGCGAGATGCAGGCGGCCCAGACGACCGCGCAGGTGTTTCTCGGCACCAACTTGAAGTGTGCCAGTTGTCACGACAGCTTTGTCAGCCAGTGGACGCTGGCCGATTCGCACGGACTGGCCGCCGTCTTCGCGGACAAGCCGCTCGATGTGTACCGCTGCGATAAGGCGACCGGCGAACACGCCCGGGCCAAGTTCCTTTTCCCCGAGTTGGGCGACATCGACCCCAACGCTCCGCGGAAGGTGCGGATGAAACAGTTGGCCGACCGGATCGTCGACCCCAGGGACGGCCGCCT
The DNA here is from genome assembly GCA_963703795.1 of uncultured Actinomycetota bacterium. Lineage (GTDB taxonomy): Bacteria > Actinomycetota > Actinomycetes > Mycobacteriales > Mycobacteriaceae > Mycobacterium. Next base: position 127,353 of record CAVPFT010000016.1, read on the forward strand.
GCCCAAGACGGTGGTCAATCGCTACTGGGCCCGTCTCTTCGGCCGCGGGCTGATTGAGCCCTTGGACAACATGGAGCAGGAGGCGTGGAATCCCGATCTGCTCAACTGGCTGGCGACCGATCTGGTCGACCACAGTTACAACCTCAAGCACACATTGGAAGTCATCTGCACGTCGCGCACCTACCAACTTCCCTCGGTGGGCGAGCCTCGGCCCGACGAGGCGGCGGCGCCGTTCCGCGGGCCCCGCGTGCGACGGCTGACGGCCGAACAATTCATCGACGCCGTTTACACGCTGACCGGGATCTGGCCCACGCCGGACCGCGCCCTTTAAAAGTGGATGGCCGCGGCCAAGGGGGGCAGGTGGGAGCCGTCCGCGACGTGCTGGCGGCGGAGAAGTTGCCTCTTCCTGCCAACAAAAAATTTCACGTGCGGGCCGCCCTGGCCATGGACGATGCGCTTTCGCGGGCGTTGGGACGGCCGAACCGCGAACAAGTTGTCACGCGGCGCGATACGCTGGCGACCATGCTGCAAGCTCTCGAGCTGGTCAACGGCACGACGCTGGACTCGATCCTCAACCAGGCCGCGAAAGAGTGGGTCGGAAAGACCCGCTCTGACTCGCGGCAAATTGTCGAACGGGCCTTTCGAGATGCGCTCGGACGCTCTCCGACGGATCGCGAGCGCACAACGGCGACAGTGCTCGTCGGCACGCCCGCATCGGTCGACGGCGTTCACGATTTACTTTGGATGGTCATGATGCTGCCCGAGTTTCAGTTGATTAATTGAGGTGACGAACTGGCCTGTCTCCTAATATGAAAGATCGGGTGCCACTGGCGGGGGCTTTGACCCGCCAGTGTCTTCCTTTGCCCACCAAGCGGCATCGGCACTGGCGGCCCAGAGCTGCCGCCAGTGGCACCCACCAATTTGAGCTTGAGGGACCACTACGGCGACGGATGAAGGCAGACAAAATGGAATCAACAAATCGGCGCAATTTTCTGGCGAAGGCCAGCGCCGCCACTCTCGCGGCCCTTGCCGCCGGCCGGCCCCGCTTGCTTTCCGGAGCCACAACCGCCAAGGCGGGTGAAAAGAAGCTGACGCCGACGGCCGACTGCGTTGTCGTGCTGTGGATGGCCGGCGGCATGGCCCATACCGAGACCTTCGATCCCAAACGCTACACCCCGTTTTACAAAGGACTCGAATCAAACAGGGTCTTGAGCACGTTCCCTTCGATTCCGACGGCCGTGGATACGATCCGTCTTTCGCAAGGTCTCGAGCGGATTGGCAACGTGCTCGACCGCGGAACGCTGATTCGCACGCACGTCGCCGGCGACATGGGAAAGATTCTGCATTCGCGGCACCAGTATCACTGGCACACGGGCTACGAGCCGCCGCAGACGGTCGCCGCCCCGCACCTGGGGGCCTGGATCGCCCACGCGAGGGGTCCGCTGAACCCGGCCTTGCCGGCTTTCATCGACATCGGTCAGCGCTACGACGGCAACGGCGAGGCCGAGGAGCTGAAGGCCTTTCAGACGGCGGGCGCCTTGGGGAGCCAATACGGGCCCTTTCGCGTCCCCGACCCCAAGCAGGCCGTGTTGAGCGTCCGGCCGCCTGCCGGCATGAGCGAGAAGCGATTCCGCCGCCGCTTCGAGGCATATAAAAAACTGCTAAGTGAAAGCCCCGCCGTCCGGCTGGCGAGCGATTATCAACGCGAATCGCTGATCCAGTCCCTGGACAACGCACACCGGCTGATGAACGCGCCGGCCGCCAAGGCGTTCGACCTTTCGCTCGAGCCGCGGAAGACGTTCGATCTCTACAACACGGGGCGGTTTGGCCTAGGCTGCCTGCTCGCCCGGCGGCTTGTCGAGAATCGGGGCGCGGTTCATCGAGGTTTCGACCGAGTACGTCCCCTTTCTCGGTTGGGACACGCACGACAACGGCCACACGCGAACCACGGCCCTCAAGGAGATGATCGACGCGCCGATCAGCCAGTTGATTCTCGACCTGGAACAACGCGACCTGTTGGACCGGACGCTCATCGTGCTCGCCAGCGAATTCAGCCGCGACGTGATGATGGAGGGCAAACCGGAGAAACCCGTCCCCGACCAGGTCGCCCAACCCGATAAGATGACAGAACTCAAACACTACGGGATGCACCGCCATTTCACGGGTGCCGGCTCGGTTTTGCTGTTCGGCGGCGGCGCCAAGCGCGGTTTTCTGTTCGGCAAAACGGCGGACGAGCGGCCTTGCACATCGATCACGCGAAAGGTGACGGTGACCGATCTGCACGCGACCATTTATCGGACCATGGGAATCTCGCCGCGCTACGGCATTGAAATCGAACAGCGTCCCTTTTACGTCACCAAGGACGGCGTGGGACAGCCCGTGCTCGAGGTGCTCAAAGGCTAATCTCACCGATCCGGCTGCACCAATTCGCTGGCTCGGTGCGCCACTCCCATGGGTTTGCGTGAGTGTGTGCAGCAATTCCTGCGACGACGCGACCGCTAAAACTTGCTGGTGTCCATCAGGGGATTTTACATGGGCGGCAGTCTTCAGCCCCGTGAGGGGCGGCAGTCCTCTAGCCCCCGGCGCGAGCCGGGGGGATCATGATCGTCCGAGAATCTCAAAGCCCCCGATAGGGGGCGGCACTCCGAATTTGCGGAATCGTTTCGACACGCATGACTGAAATGTGTCGCCCCCTCACGGGGGCTTTGGAATCAGGAGGGAACGCCGCAGTACCCCCGGCTCGCGCAGGGAGCTAGAGGACTGCCGCTCCTTCGGAGCTCGAACGAGATTGTTCCAGGTTGCGCCGAGACTCAGTCCGATTTGCGCTTCTTCGGCGTGCCGCGTGCGGCCCGTTTGGCGGCGGGCCGTGCCGTCTTCTTCCGCGGCGGCGACTTCTTGGCCTGGGCGGCCGGTTTTGGGCGTGCCGGGCGGGCCGCCGGCTTGCCGTTTTTGCGCGGCGCCCTCGCGGCGGCGGCACGTGTCTTCCTGGCCGGAGAGGCGCCGTCCCGTGCCGCTTTCTCGGCGGCCCATTGGACGACCTGCTCGAGCGTCACCTCTTCGATCTTGGCCCCTTTGGGAATGGTGACGTTCGCCTCGCCGTATTTCACGTAAGCCCCGTAACGACCCTCGAAGATGGCAATCGGGGTCCCGTCTTCGGGGTGCGTTCCCAGTTGCGCAAGGCGACGGCGCCGGGTCTTTTGCGGGCCTGCTTGAGCATCTCGACGGCAAACTCGAGGTCGACGGTGAACACGTCGCAGGCGCGGCCGTTGATCTCGAACGTCCCCCGCGGGCCGAACGACTTATAGACCTTGGGTGTCGCCTCGTGAACCACGTAGGGCCCGAAACGGCCGATTCCCGCTTTCACGGGCTTGCCCGTCTCGGGATGGTCCCCCAGCGTGCGCGGCAAGCTTAAAAGTTTGACGGCCGTGTCGAGCGCGATGGTCGCCGGCTCGACGTTTTTGGGAATGCTTGCCCGGCGCGGTTTCGGCCCGTCCTCCTGCGTTTCTCCCAGTTGCAAGTACGGGCCAAATCGCCCTGCCAGCACGAAGATGGGCTGCCCCGATTCCGGGTCGATGCCTAATGGCTCGGTCCCGCGGGCCTTTTCCTCGATCAGCCGCTGGGCGACCTCTTCCGAAATATCGGCCGGTGTCACGTTGTCGGGAATCGAAACGGTCAATTTCTTGCCGTCGGCCTCCTGTTCGAAATAGGGGCCGAAACGTCCGACGCGAATCACCGGGCCCAGGTTGTCGAGCTTGAGCGAGCAGGCTTCGCGCGGGTCGATGGTCTTTTCGTTCGACTTCACCTGTTCGACCAGCCCCTCAGACCCGGCGTAAAAAGACGTGAGGTACGGAAGCCGCTCCGCTTCGCCATTCGAGATGTCGTCGAGCGTTTGTTCCATCTTCGCGGTGAAGCCGACGTCCACGAGCCGCGGAAAATACTTCTTCAGCAATTTCGTGACGGCAAGCGCGGTGAAGGTCGGCACGAGCTGGTTCCCCAGCTTTCGGACGTATCCGCGGTCCTGGATCGTGCCGATGATGCTGGCGTACGTGCTGGGCCGTCCGATCCCTTCCGATTCGAGCGTGCGGACCAGGGTCGCCTCCGTGAAGCGGGCGGGGGGTTTTGTTTCATGGGAGACGGCGTCCAGTTGGCGGCAAGCCAACTGCGAGTCGGTCGAGAGCGGAGGCAAGGCCGCCTCCTGGTCGTCGAGGGCCGCGTCCGGGTCGTCGCTTCCTTCGACGTACGCTCGGAAATAGCCGGGAAATTCGATGTGCCGGCCCGTCCGCGGAACTCGGCGTCTCCCGACTGGATCGTCACGGTCTCAAACACGAGCCGCGCGTCGACCATTTGCGTGGCGATGGTGCGCTTCCAAATCATCGCGTACAAATCGGCCTCGCGCCCGGTCAGGCGCAGCTCGTCGGCCGTGTGCATCTCGGTGCCGGCCGGCCGGATCGCCTCGTGGGCTTCCTGGGCGTTTTTGCTCTTGGTGGCGTACGTTCGTTCGCTGGCCTCCAGGTAGGGCTCGCCGTAGCGCTCGCGCACGCTCTGGCGAACGGCGGTGATGGCCTCGCGCGAGAGCTGGACGCTGTCGGTACGCATGTAGGTGATGTTGCCGTTCTCGTACAGCCGCTGGGCGATCTGCATCGTCTCTTTGGCGCTGTAACCGAGCTTGCGATTGGCCTCCTGTTGCAGCGTGCTGGTGGTAAATGGGGGAGCAGGCCGCCGCGATTGCGGGCGCTGCTCGACGTCGGTCACCTTCCAAGGTCCGCCGAGAATCCGGTCGCGAAGCGCCGCGGCTTCCGCTTCGCTCAAGAGCAGGGCCTCGACCCCCTCTTTCAGCCGGCCGGTCGCTTCATCGAAATCCTTGCCGGTGGCGATGCGACGGCCGCCGACCGTGGTGAGTGTCGCCGTGAACTCCGAGACGCCTCCGTTCGTGGGGGCCTCTCCGGCGACGGCGAGACGGGCGGCGAGATCCCAATACGTGCCGCTGCGGAAGGCCAGGCGCTCCAATTCGCGCTCCACCAGCAGGCGGACGGCGACCGATTGCACGCGGCCGGCGGAGAGTCCCTTGGCGATTTTCTTCCACAAGAGGGGGCTCAGCGTGTAGCCGTAGAGCCGGTCGAGGACGCGGCGGGTCTCCTGGGCTTCCACCAGGTTCGTATCGAGGTTGCGGGTGTGCTGGATGGCGTTTTTGATTGCTTCGCTGGTGATTTCGGAAAAGACCATCCGCTTGACGGGGACCTTGGGCTTGAGCAACTGGCTCAAATGCCAGCCGATGCTCTCCCCCTCGCGATCTTCGTCGGTCGCCAGGATGAGTTCGGAGGCGTCCTTGAGGGCCTGCCTGAGCTGGGCGACGATTTTTCGTTTTTTCAGGGGAACGACGTAGAGCGGCTCGAAGTCCGCTTCGACGTTGACGCCGAGCGACGCCCACCGCTTCTTTTGCTTTTTGATTTCCTCGGGGACTTCCGAGGCATTGGCGGGGAGGTCGCGGACGTGCCCCATGCTGGCCATCACCGTGTAGTCCCGTCCCAGGTATCCGCCGATTTTGCGGGCCTTGGCGGGCGACTCCACGACGACCAATCCCTTGTTTTTCTTCACCGCCACGAGATGATTCCTTAGCGCGCCGCCCTTCGGCCAGACCGGCTGTTGGCCTTGTATCCGGTCTTTCGACGGCTACAATGCGCGGCGAATACCGGGGCTCACGCGCGCTTTGCAACCGTGCGCCTTGGCCCTTTCGGCTCCGCCGCTGCGGCAATCCGTCGTCGCGGGCAAGGCGCTTTAAAAGACAGCGCGATTCGGCATGGATAGAATAACTCTGCGGAGTCTGTCAAGCGTGTCCCTCAGGCGCTCGCGTGCGCTTGAGGCGAGGAACTCGGAATGAAATCGCCCTTTGCAATCTTTCGAGAGCACCAGAAAGTGCTGATGGTCGTCCTCACGGGACTGGCCATGTTCTCTTTCATGGTGATGGGTAGTTTTACCGGCGACACCAGCAACGCCACGCTGCCGCTCCTGTGCGGCGTGGCGGGGATGGCCCTGTTTGGATTCATCGGTTGGCGCCGCGGCGAACCCGTGACCTTCGGCGCCGTCGGGATTGCGCTCGGCGTCGTCATCGGCGTCGTTCTCATGCGTCACGCCGGTTCCGGCCCCAAGCCCCCCATCCAGACCGATGCGGGCGACCTGTCCCGGCAGGAGCTCAATACTCTCATCACCCGCCGCAACACGGCCAACCAGTTTATCCGGCAGGCGATCATCAAGGCCGACATTCCCCCGTACATGCAAAACAACGCCATGTACGCGCAGGTGCTGGAGCAGCAAATCAGCCAGCAAATGTTCGGTTTCGGTCGCGACCGCGACGATATCTCCGACGACGTGGTAACCGGCTTTCTTCTGGATAAAGAGGCCGATGAGATGGGCATCTCCCTCTCGGAACAGGCGGTCTCCGACTACATCAACCGCGTGACGAACAAGAAGCTGACGCCGCAGGATTTCAACAGCGTCTTAAAGGCGCTGCACGTCAGCGAATCGGAGGTTTTTGAAGCCATCCGCGGCGAGCTGCGCGCGAATTGGCGATGCAAATGCTGATGCCGCGGTCGATGCCCAGCCCCGAGCAGTATTGGGAAAGCTACCGCAAGCTGGGCGTCACACAGACCCTGGACGTGGCGGCCATCCCCATCGCCGATTTCCTGAGTGCCGCTCCCCAACCGACCGAAGATCAACTGCGACAGTATTTCGATACGTGGAAGGAAATCCCGCCGGCGTATCCCGGCGGCCCGGGCCTCAGGCAGCCGCGTCGCGTCCGCGTGGAATATCTGGCGGTGGACTTCGCTCAGGCCGAGAAACAGGTCGCGAAAAAACCGGTCACCGACCAGGAGGTCGAGAAATACTACAACGATCACCACGAGGAGTACCGCAACCGTCCCGCCGCGGGGACAACCCCGTCGACGCCGTCTTCGACCGTTCCGCCCGGCCCGTCGCTGCCGCTGCCTGGAACGTCCCACGGCCCGACCGGTTCAAAGACCCTTCCCGGCACGAAGAGCGGAACAGTCGTTCCGCCCAAGGCCGCGCCGGCCGGCAAAGCCCATCCACAACCGAAGAAGACCGGCAAAGACAGCGGCAAATCGGGCGCGTTGAACGAGCGTTCGCCCCTGAGAAAGAAAACGACGGGGGACAATCCGGCCCGCGGTGAAATGCTGGCCTTGGCGGACGAAAACGCCGCGCCGATCGAACTGGCCGCCGCCGACCAAATCAACGAGCCGGGTCCGCCCGCGTTGCCGCAGGCCCCTCCCGCCAAGAAGGCGAGCCAACCTTCCGCGAGCAAGGGACCCGAGACCAAAGGGGCGGGCACCAAGCCTCCTGAGCACAAGTCCGCCGACACCAAGAAATCGCCGGCCGTCAAAACGCCGGAGCAACCCGAGCCCGAATTCCGCCCGCTCGATGAGATTCTCAAGCGCGAGATCCGCGACCAGATCCTCCGCGCACCACGCAGGCCGTCATGAAGGAACAGATGGAGGCGGCCCTCGACTTCATGACTACGCTGCGCGAGCAGGTGATTCCGGCCGAAATTGGCGCCGAACCCAAATTGACCGCGGCCGAGCGGCAGAAGAAGGTCGCCGAATACGCGGCCCAGCACCAGCTTCAGTACGTCCTCACGCCGCCGTTGTCCGCTCAGGAGTTGCATGACTCGGCCGAGAAGTATCCGATCGGCGCGGCCGCCCAGCCGGTTGAGGATCAGTTCCAGCAGCGAGCGCCCACCCAAGTCATCCAGCAGCTTTTCATGAGCTCTCCCGAGCTGTTGTTCGATCCCAATCGGGCGGAGGACGGCGAATCGCACCGTTTCGCGTTTTGGAAGGTCGAGGACATCGCGGACCACGTGCCGACCTTGAAAGAGGCGGGCGTGCGGGACCAGGCCGTTCGCGACTGGAAGACGGCTGAATTCGCTCAAAAGAAGGCCAAGGAGCGGGCCGACGAGCTGGCCGATCTCGTCCGCAAATCGAAGCAATCGATGCCCGAGGCCCTGGCGGGACAAAAGGTGACGAAGTCGGACAAAGGGCCGGCGATCGTCGTCATCCCCACGCCTCCGTTTTCCTGGTTCACGGTGCAGTCGGCCGCCCCGCGCGACATGATGCCCGACCCCACGCCCCGGCTCTCCGATATCGCCGGCGTGACCGATCCGGACGAGGCATTCATGAAGGCCGTGTTCGACGAGATGCGCGTGGGGGACGTGCGGCGTCGTGCCCAATCATGGGCCGACGGTCCTCTACGTCGTCAAGGTGAAGACGCGTCACCCCTCCGACGACGCCGAGAAAGAGGCGTTCCGCGCCCGTTTCTTGAAGGAGCGGATCTTCGGCAGCGGGTTTATGTTCGGCGGCCGCACAACCTACGATTACCTCAACATGCCGGCCCAGCAGCAGCTCGCCCAGGATTGGATGGAGCGGCTCTACGGGAAATACCGCGTCCGCCACAATGTGGAGGACGAGAGACGACCGAACCCCCGCCGCGCCGGCTAACCGGTCTCAATTCGCAAGCGCCCGTTGAAAGAATTCGATGACGGCGGGGCGCAGGTACCCAACGCGCACCAGCGAGTGCGGACAGTGGCCCACGCCGGCCAGGCGGAAATAGCTGATTCCGCGATTTCCCCGCCGGCCCAATTCCTCCACGAAACGGTCCGCCGTCCGCACGTCGATCTGGTTGTCCGCCTCGCCGTAGATCAACAACAGGGGCGGCGTCTTCCGCCCGAGGTACGAGATCGGCGAGGCCCGCTTGTACTCTGCGAGCCGCGCTCCCTCCGGCGGACCCCCCATAAATCGCTCGATCACGCCTCGGATCGTTCCGTTCTTGTATTCCTGCACGAGATCGATCGGCCCGCTGTCGCTGACGACGGCCTGAACGCGGTCCGGTTCCGCGAGCCCCAGCAAAAGCGACAAATGCCCGCCCGCCGAGTTTCCATACGCGCCGATGCGGTGTGGATCGATCCGATACTCGGCCGCATGGGACTTGAGCCAGCGGACGGCCGCCTGGCAGTCGTCAAAACCGGCGGGATAGGGGGCCTCGCGCGAAAGCCGGTAGTTAATCGTCGCCGCGACGAACCCGGCCGCCGCGAATTCGAGGATGTTTCCCGGCGTGCGCGTCACCGCAAAGCTCGATTTGTCCCCTTCGATCCAGCCCCCGCCGTGAATCACCACGATCGCCGGCCGCGGTCGATCGCTCCGTTCCGCCGGCAGCGCCAGGTCAAGCCGGCAGTCCTTCGATCCCTTGCGGTAAGACAGATTGGACAAGACCCGCAACCCAGCCGGCACCCCGGGCGCCGCGGGGGGCACGGCCCCGATGCGGTCCGAGGCGGCGGACAACAGCAGCATCAGGCCCACTCGAAGGAAGAGAGGCCGAGCGGACGCGCCTGGAATGAAGCCGCCCGCTAAATGCCGCATCGTGTCGCCTCGAATCAGAAGTGGGCCGGGAGCGGCGAGTCGTCGAGAACGCCGTGAACGTGCCGCAGGTAGGCGTTTGAAATATCCGACCGCTTCACGACGCCGAGCACTTTGTGATCGGCCGATCCATCGACCACCGGCAGCGCGGTCAGGTCGTTCTCCACGAACAGTTCCAAGGCCCGGTCGACGCGGTCGGAGAGTTGGAGCGGATCGACGTCGGTGCGCATGAGGTCGGCGGCGAGGATCATCGAGCGTGCGTGGGGCGACTGGGCCGCCAGGTGCGCCTCCTCCAGCGAGAGAACTCCCAACAGCCGGCCGTCGCCGTCGATGACCGGAAGCGAGTTGCAGGGCGTCGTTGTCAGCCAGCCCAGCACCTCGTCAAGGCGGTCTTGCGGGTGCAAAAAGGGGACCTGCTCCGGGGGCAGGACGAACTGGCTCACGCTCAGTCCCGTCAGAACCTCGCGCACATAATCCCCCTGGTGGGCGGGCGAACGCGAGCGGCTTTCCACCTGCGAGCTGTAGATGGATTGCTCGTCGGAAAGCAGAAATGTGAGCGTGCAGACCCACAGAGTGGGCAAGAGCAGGTCGTAGTTGCCCGTCAGTTCGCTGACCATGACGATGGTGGAAAACGGGGTCTTGGCGGCGGCGGCGAAAAAGCCCGCCATGCCGACGATCACGAACGTGGCCGGCTGCGGCGCGAGCCACGGCCGAAGCGAGTGCAGAAACAGCCCCAGCGCCCCGCCGCCGCAGCCGCCAATCACCATCGAGGGGCCGAACACTCCGCCGGACCCGCCGCTGCCGATCGTCAGGCTCGTCGTCACGATCTTCCCCAGGGCCACCGCCAGCAGAAGCAAAGCCAGGTACACTCCCGCCTGGTCGCCGGCCCGCAAAGTCATCGCGTCTTGAAGGATGCCGTAGCCGAAGGACATGACAGCCAGGGCCGAGCGGTTTTGTCCAAACAGGTAATAAATCCCCAGGCCCAAAACCCCGCTTAAGCACGCGCCGATGGCCGGCTTGATGTGCGGCGGCAGCGCGAGCTGATGGAACAAGTGCGTGAGGCCATAAAACGTCCGCGTGTACAAGGTCGCGAGCACGACCAGAAACAGGGCCAGAATGAGGTACGAGATCAGCCGCAGGGGCTCGTTGAAAATCAACAAGGCCCGCACGTCGTTGGGAATTGAAAACAAGGGGAGCCAACCGAACGCCAGGCCGAACGTGCAATAGGCCGTCACGCTGGCCAGGCCGGCGGGAATGATCACCTCGGACTCGAAATCGGGCGAGCGGTAGAGCACCTCGGCGGCAAACAGCGCGCCGGCGAGCGGTGCGCGGAAAATCGCCGCCACGCCCGCCCCCATGCCGGCGGCCATCAACGTCCGCCGCTCAATCGGCCTGAGCTGCAGCAGCGTCCCCAAAAACGCGCCGAACCCCGCGCCGATCTGGGCGATAGGTCCTTCCCGGCCGCCGGAACCTCCCGTCCCCAAAGTCAGGCGCTTGCCACAATCTTCACCAGCGGCACGCGCGGCGAATCAGTCCCTGGTGGTAGTGATAGGCGGCGATGGCCGCATCGGTGCCATGCCCTTCCGCTTCCGGCGCAATACTGAAGACGAGCAGCCCGCTTAACAGCCCGCCGATGGTTGGAACGAGCACGAGCATCCACGGGCGGAAAACCTGGGTCGTCTCCGGAATCATGGGAGGCTCGCCCTTCGGCGTGTGCGGATGGTATCCGGCCCCCATGTCGAGCGCGTAATGGAACACGTATTGGCAGGCGGTGAAAAACACAATCGCGCCCGTCCCCGCGATGATTCCCACCAACAGCGACAGGCACATCAGCCGCGCCTGGGGACGAATTCGCCGGCGACCAAGATCCCAGATTTCGGGAAACCAGCGAAGGGGATGGGACGGGACAGGCGCTTTCGATGGCCCGGTCGACATAAACGGTTTTCCCTCACCTTTCTTCTCGGGCCATCGCGTTCTCAAGCGGGGACGGCGGTGCCGCCCGTGCGCACGTATGCGACCTGATTGGCCGAGGGTTGTCAAGCCGCCGCAGTCAACCAACGGGACCTGCTTCACCTTCCGCGCGTTTTCACATCGATCAGGCTGAGCGTTTGATAGCGCGCGACGACGGGCGTGACGCCGCGGGCCCCTCGAAAGCCGGCCATCACAAACGCGAAATTCGGGGAATCCGTTACCACGACGAGACGCCAGACTGCAAACTGCGACGCGTAGGGTTCTGCCCCCTTTTTTGGGCAATGCCGCGTCGCATCGTCATTTCGCGATCGAATACCAAATCAGCACGCCGGCCGTCCAGAACAGGGCCACCACCAGGCACGCCAGGCCAATCATCGAGAGCACCATCGGCCAACCGCGAGTCCAGTAATAAAACGGATCAAGCCCGGGCGGATGCGGAAAGAGCCAGGCCACGCCGGAGAAAAACACCAAGAGCCCCAGCCCTGCAGGGAAGAATATCTGGTGCCAGTCGGGCACGCCGAGCGTGTGAAAGGCAAAAGCCAGCCCCAGAAACCAGGGGACCAGATAGAGCGAACCAAAATGGACCGCCCGGATGTCGCGGAAGTGGGGCTTGAGCGACGGCGCCAACTTCAGGTCAATCAGCGTCCACAGGATGCCCGTCACCACCATTGAGACAATGTGCAGGGCCGCCAGGATGATGTAAACGAACAGCATCGACATCGTGTCACTCCTCCGCCATGCGCCGGACGGCGGCAATCTGGTCGATCGGCCAGGGCCCGCGCTCGACGAACCGCCGCGTCGGCCGCGTTTCGGTGCTCGCCAGCACAAGCTGCCCCTGCTTGCTCTTGCGGTTGTCGGGATAACCGACGAACTCGGCCCCGTCTTTTAAAGTGACCCGCACCTCGTGCGTCTCGTTAACCCCCCCAAGCTCTTCGTGCACCAGCTCGGGAAAGCGGCTCCAGGCCCAAGTCCACAAAGTGGCGTCGGCGTCAATCCGCCCGGCGAGGTCACTCCACTCCAACTCGGCCCGCTTCAAGTCGGCAAGCGACGCACTTTGGCACCAGGGCTTCAAGACCTGTTCAATCCAGCCTCGCCGCGAGGCGACAAGATCGACAAACGTGTTCACAAGATCGACTCAAACAAGACGCGGGACAGCCACGCATGGATTGGACCGCAAAGCGCGCAAACAGGCAATGGGTAGGTCCCGCCTGCCCGGGCGAGACTTTTTTTGGTTCAAGACGTCCCGCAGGGGGCCGGGTGGCTGGGGTCGACCCGTCTCGGGTCGCCCCCAGTTCTTTTGCCCGTCGAATATAGAACTGGCGAATTCTGGGGGCGGCGAGTACGCCGACCCCAGCCACCCGACGCTGCCGATCGCAGAGATCAAAAGATTTAACAGGAGGCAACAGAGGTAACGGAGCGAGAAAATGCCCGCACGAGTTGTCGGTACTATTTCATTCTCTGTTGCCTCCGTTACCTCCTGTTTAAATCTTCCCTCCTTGTCGAACGTCAGTAATGGCCAGATGGTGGGCCGGCGGCCGCCCTCGGCGGCCTTGTCCCATCCTACGAAACGCCGTTAACATGAATGTCCAACCGCTCTTCATCTACCTGCCTTCGGCGAACCCGTGCCCGCGATGAAGTTCACCCGCCTCTCGATCGCTCTCGCCATTTGCCTGGCTGCGATCGGCCTCGCCTCCGCACGCCGCGGAGAACAAAGCAGCAGAAGCGGGTCGACTTTGTCAAAGAAATCCAGCCCCTGTTCGTGGCCCACTGCATCAAATGTCACGGAGCCAAAGAGACGCAGTCCGGCCTCCGGCTCGACCGCTTCGCCCTCGTGCGCAAAGGGGGCGACCGCGGGCCCGCCTTCGTGCCTGGCCAGTCCGCCAAGAGCCTTCTCGTCCAGGCCCTCTTGGGCAAAGGCGAGTTGACCCCCATGCCGGCCGAAGCGCCCGGCTCGCCAAGGCAAAAATCGACCTGATCGCGCGCTGGATCGACGAAGGGGCTACCGGACCGGTGGACCGTTCCGATTCCCAAGAGGGGAAAAAGCACTGGGCCTTCGAGCCGATCCGTCGCCCGCCGCGTTCCGCGCGTCGCCGGCGGTCCTCCGCTCGTTAACCCGATCGACGCTTTTATTCGCGCTCGCCTCGCCGCCGAACACCTGGCCCCCTCGCCCGAGGCGGACCGCTCGACCTTGATCCGCCGGCTTAGTCTCGACCTCCGCGGCCTGCCTCCGCGCCGGAGGAAGTCGAAAATTTCCTCCGCGATTCACAGCCGGGCGCCTACGAGCGGTTGGTCGAACGGATGCTCGCCTCTCCCGCTTACGGCGAGCGGTGGGGACGGCACTGGCTCGACCAGGCGCGCTACGCCGACTCGAACGGTTACACCATCGACAGCCCGCGCTCGATCTGGAAATACCGCGACTGGGTGATCGGGGCCATCAACGGCGACTTGCCCTTCGACCAGTTCGCCATCGAGCAGCTGGCCGGCGATTTGCTGCGGCGGCCGACGCCCGAGCAGGTCGTGGCGACCGGCTTTCACCGCAACACGCTGGTGAACGAGGAGGGCGGGGTCGACAAGGAGCAGTTCCGCATCGAGGCGGTGCTCGATCGCGTGAACACGACCGGCGCCGTCTTCCTCGGCCTGACGGTCGGCTGCGCCCAGTGCCACCACCACAAGTTCGACCCGATCTCCCAACGCGACTATTACAACCTGTTCGCCGTCTTCAACAATTGCGACGAGCCAACTTTCTCGGTCGCGACGGCCGACCAGTCGCGCCAACTCGCCCTGCTGGACCGCCAGATTGCGGCGGCCGAAGATCCGCTCGAGCTCCGCCAGCTCCACGATTTCGCCCGGACCGGTCCATTGGAGAAATGGGCCAAAGAAGCGCAATGGGAAAAAGAGATTGTTGCCAGACCCGCCGTCGCCTGGAAGGTGCTGCACCCGGCGGCTGTGCGGACGGAAAAAGGGACGCTCCTCAATCCGCTCGGCGACGAATCGCTGCTCGTCGATTTCAGCGTGCCGGCCAACGACGTCTATCACATCGAGGCCGACGTTCCCGACGGCCAGATTGCGGCCATTCGCTTGGAAGCGCTGACGCACATGAGTTTGCCGCTCACCGGCCCCGGCCGTAGCGACGTGGCGGGCAACTTCGTCTTAAGCGAGTTCGAATTCGCGGGCCCGGCCGCTGACGGGGCCCGGTTCAAGCGCCTGGCGTTCGATCAAGCTGGCCGCGGCAGTCGCCGACCATGCGCAGGACGGTTTTCCCGCAGCCCATGCCATCGACGGCGACCTGACCACGGGCTGGTCGGTTGGCACGAAGAAGGGCAATTCGCATCTCGATCGCGAGCTGATCGTCTTCCCCGCCGAGCCAATCAACAACCCGGGCGGATCTTCGGATCGAAGTCGTGCTGCGGCACGAATTCACCGAGCCGAATTTCCTGATCGGCCGCCTGCGGCTCAGCGTCGCCGGCGGTTCGGCCGACGCTTTGAGAGTGCCGAATTCGATTCGGGCCCTCGCGCTGGTCCCGCCGGCCAAACGGACGCTGGCCCAATGGGTCGAATTGGCGGCCGCCTATCGCCACGCCGACCGCGCGTGGGCCTCCCTCACCGCCCGTCTTGACGCCCTCAAGGCCAAGCGCACAAGAATCGCGCGTGCCGTTCCGACGACACTCGTGATGCACGAGCGATCAAAACCCCGCAAGTCGAACATCTTTATCCGCGGCGATTTCTTGAGGCCGGCGCCCCCGTGACCGGCGGCGTTCCCGCCTTTCTGCCACCGCTCTCGACAAAGACCCTTCGTCCAACGCGGCTCGACCTGGCCCGCTGGCTGTTCGATCCGGCCAACCCCCTCACCGCCCGCGTGACCGTCAACCGCATGTGGCAGCATTTCTTCGGGATGGGCCTCGTCGATACCGAGAACGATTTCGGCATGCAGGGCTCGCCGCCCACGCATCCCGAGCTGCTCGATTGGCTCTCAAGCGAGTTCGAGCACCGCGGCTGGAGCCGCAAGAGCCTGCACCGGCTGATCGTCACGTCGGCCACGTACCGCCAAAGCTCTTTCCTTCGCGACGACCTCCGCGAGCGCGATCCCAACAACCGCCTGCTGGCCCGCCAATCGCGCGTGCGGCTGGAAGCCGAAACCGTCCGCGACGCGGCACTCGGCCGCCAGCGGCCTGTTGTGCGCCAAGCTCGGCGGCCCCAGCGTCTATCCACCGCAGCCCGAAGGCATTTTCGTGGTGACGCAGCAGAAAAAGGCCTGGCCAGAAAGCAAAGGCCCCGACCGCTACCGTCGCGGCATGTACACTCATTTTTCGCGCAGCAGCCCGTATCCCATGCTGCCGACCTTCGACGCCCCGGAAGGCAACACCACTTGCACCCGCCGCGCCCGCTCCAACACGCCTTTGCAGGCCCTCACGCTGGCCAACGACCGCGTCTTCATGGAAATGGCCGAAGCCCTCGCCGCCCGCATCCTCCGCGAAGCGCCAACGACACGGACTCGCGGCTGCACCACGCGTTCGAGGTCTGCCTCTCCCGCGAGCCGTCACCCTTGGAAGAGGCCCGCCTCGCCGACTTCATCGCCCACCACGCGCGGCCATCCACGCGGCGAACGTGGGGGCGACCCGAAGCGGGTCGACCCCAGCCACCCGGCAGGCCCCTCACTCCAACCCTCTCCCGTGGGGAGAGGGCGGAAAACAACCCTCGCCCTTTGGGAGAGGGTGGCCGAAGGCCGGGTGAGGGAACGTCCGCCACGAGAAGCAAGAACTCGCCGCCTGGACCGCCGGCCGGCGGGTGCTGATGAACCTCGACGAATTCATCACGCGCGAGTGACACGAGGCCGGAGGGCTCGCAAAATTCGACTTCGCGCCCTTCTTGGCTCCTGCGTTGCCAGCGCAAATGGCTTTGCTGTCTTCGCGCTTCCCTTGGCGGCGGCACTTGTGCTGCGCAAGTTCCGGGATTTGTCGGGCAACGTCTGGGGGTGGAGTCGGTTTTCGGGGCCGTGTTCGGGTCGTGATCGCGACGATCCCTGAGAGAATCAGTACGGTTGCGATGGCTGCGAGCCAAGACTTGCGGCCCCGTCGTTTCCTGAGAGCTCGGCGCCGCGCATCGTCTTGGGGCTGTCCGAGAATTTGAGCATCGCATAGCGGCGCGCCGCGACCCATCCACCCGTCGCCATTCGGCTGATGAGAGTTTCCGGGTCGATTTCGCCGCTGAGAGCAGCTTGACGCACATGCTCCCACGGCAACGGGCCTTCAATCAACCGGCCCTCGCGCACGTACCATTGATCGGCCATGCACTCACCCCGCTGACGAAAAAAGCCACCACGGCTCGCTACGGTGTGGCTGCCCTTGGCAACCGACCCGCCATCGCGAACCGAGGTGGCTTTCAGCGATATATCCTAACCGGACGATCGCGAGAAACAACCGCCAACGACCCGGCGTACGCGCGAATGGCGACACGGCGACAAGTGACGGAGACGGCAATTCTTTGCTTTTGAAGCGTGTCCCGCGGCGCCTCCGCATGCCTGGCGATCGACCATGGCGAGGGAAGATTAAACAGGAGGTAACAGAGGCAACAGAGAGTGACAGGTGCCAACAACTCGTTCGGAGATCGATTTCAATCTCTGTATTGCTCCGTTATCTCCGTTTCCTCCTGTTAGATGGTGACGCAACACGTGAAGTACGTGACGTTCCAGATGGCCGAAGTGGCGATCCCACGCCAGCGTTTCCGGGAGATTCTGCGGCGCATCGCACGGCTTCGAGCCAGTCCACTTGCACCCGCAACAGGGTGAGGCCGTGGAAGCTGCTGCAAAATGTGACTTGTCGGGAATTCCAGAGAGGAAGGTCTGCGCCTCGGATCGTGTTGGCAGCAGAATTGAGGTGCCGAGGCGGCTCGGGATGCTCGCTGGATCCGGAGAATCATTGATTGACCGATCCAACGGCTGTAGATTCGTCATCCGCAGCGTGCCGCAGCGTCCAACCAAAATCCATCTGGGGAATGTCGGGTTAATAGAGTTCTCTTTGGCTCTGGAAGGTCCGAATTCGTGGAGCCTCTCGATGCCGGTTGACGTGCGGTGTCCTGGCTGCGGAGCGAAGTATCGCGTCTCGGAGAGGCGGCCGGCAGAAGTTTGCGTTGCAAGAGCCCCGGTTGCGGCGAAGAGATCAGCGTGCCGAAGATCGTCGCCGACGAGGACGACTTCGCCAGCAATCTCGGGGAGGCGGCGGCCGACTTGTGGGCAGCCGTTGCCGCGTCCCGTCCGCGCCAGCACTCCGAAGAAAACGCCGGCGCATCGCGAAGAGAGGACGTCGGCCGCTCGCGGGCCGGTCGCAATCAGCGACCTGGCCCGCGTCAGCCGGGTGCTTGGAATCAGCTCGATTCTCTGTTCGTATTTGACAGGGCTGCCGGCGGTCGTGTTGGGAATCATTGCGCTCGTCAGGATTCACCGGAGCCACGGCCGACTTCAGGGCACCGGGATGGCCGTAACCGGCATCGGTTTCGGCAGCCTCGCCCCGGCGTTGGTGTTCGCACTCATCTATCCCGCGATTCAGGCCAAGCGAGAAGGCGTCTGGCGTCTGCAATCGGGCAACAATCTCAAAGCGATCGGTCTTGCGCTCTATTACTACAATGATAGTAATATGAATCAGGGCTTCCCGCCCGGCGTGATTGCCGACAAAGCCGGTCGGGAGTTCCACGGCTGGCAAGCGCCGCTCTTGCCGTACGTCGAGCAGATGGCGGTCTACAAGCAGGTCGATTTCAACGTGCCTTGGGACGATCCCAAGAATCGCATGCCGATGCAGACTCAAGTTGCCAGCTATCTGTCGCCCGGCATCACCGAGATCACGGACGCGGCCGGATACGCGTTGACTCATTACGCCGGCAACAGCTACTTGTTTCGCAAGAATCGAGGGTTTCGCTTTTCCGAGATCACGGACGGAACCGTCAACACGATTTTGGCCGGCGAAGCGGCGGGCAATTTCCAACCGTGGGGACACCCGGAAAACTGCCGCGATCCCGGCAAAGGCATCGGTGCCGGGCCGGACTCATTCGGGCGACCCCATTTTCCGCCGGTGGCCGGCTTTGTGATGTGCGACGGCAGCGTGCGGTTTTTGAGTCGGAACATCGACCCGGCCGTCCTGAAAGCTCTGGCGACGCCCGCCGGCGGCGAGGCCGTGGAAATCCCCGGCGACGCCGCACCTGTCGAAGCAAAGAACGGCCGGAACGTTTTCGGACGAGGCAGGCCACGCCGGAATCCGTAATACGAGAGAGACGTCGCTTGGGCAAAGTTCCGACGAAATCGGTCGAAACCGTTCTCGTGCATTCCCTGCCCGCCGAAAATCCAGCGCTTTTCTAGACGACATGTTCGTATTCCACACCAGAGTCAGCGTTCGCAACAGGCCGTTGCACGGGATGCACTGACCAGGCTAATTAGGGTTTAATGGTTCGGGCTTCGGAGCGAGCTTGTCGTCCGCTCCCTCGTAGACCGCTTCCCGCTTGGTGGGCGTGGCACCCGAATTCGCGCTGATTTGAGGTGATTTACAAACGTGATACGCGTTTTGCTTTTTGCGGGCATTCTTCTGGCGGCCGGCGATTTGGGGGCGGCCGATTCGCCACGGTTTCACACGCGACGGTCCCTCACGAGGCAGTTCCGCACGGGCAGGATCGGCCGCCGGGCCCGGCTCTTTCGCCGGCGGAGGCGATTTCGCGGATGCGCGTGCCGCCGGGCTTCCCGGTCGAGCTGGTCGCCGGCGAGCCCGATATCGTCAACCCCGTGGCCATGACGTTCGACGAGCGCGGGCGGGTCTGGATCACCGAGAGCCTGGAGTATCCCCGGCAATCGCCGGCCCGGGACGCGACCGGGTCAAGGTGCTCGAGGACACCGACGGCGACGGCAAGGCCGACAAGTTCACCGTGTTTGCCGACGGGCTGAACATCCCCTCGGGCATCGCCGTCGGGCACGGCGGCGTCTGGGTCGCCAACTCGCCGGACATCCTGTTCCTCAAGGACACCGACGGCGACGGCAAGGCCGACTCGCGGGAGGTGGTCGTCACCGGTTTCGGCCGCGCTCGACACGCACGAGCTGCCCAATTCGCTCAACTGGGGGCCGGACGGCTGGCTGTACGGGCTGGAACGGAGTTTTCAACCCGGCCAGGATCGACCATCGCGGCAAGCATTATCGCGTTCACCTGCGCCATGTTCCGGATCGACCCCAGGACTCGCGATTTCGAGCTCTTTGCGAGGGGACGAGCAACCCGTGGGGCATCGCCTGGGACAAGGGGGCTCGCGCGTTCGCCAGCGCCTGCGTGATCGATCACCTCTGGCACCTGGCCGAGACCGGCTACTACCACCGCCAGGGAGGGCCGTATCCGCCGTTCACCTGGAAGATCGGTTCGATCGTCGACCACAAGCATCAGAAGGCGGCGTATGCCGGCATCATTATTTCGACAGCGATGCCTACCCGCCCGAATACCGCGGCCGGCTCTACATGGGGAACATTCATGGCGGCTGCGATCAACGTCGACGTACTGTCGCGCGAAGGCGCGACTTACCGGGCCCACGCCGAGCCCGATTTCCTCACCGCCAACGACGCCTGGTTCATGCCCGTCTCGCAGAAGACGGGTCCCGACGGCTGCCTCTATATCCTCGACTGGTACGACCGCTATCACTGCTACCAGGATGCCAAGCGCGATCCGGCGGGGATCGATCGGCTCAAAGGACGGATCTATAGAATCCGGTATAAGCAGTCGCCGCGCGTTTGGGGTTTCGATCTGGCCAAAGAGACCGACGACGCCTTGCTGGCCCGCCTGGCCAGCGGCGCCAACGATTATTACCGCACGACCATCGTGCGGCTGTTGAGCGAGCGGCGGCATGCGAGCACGCGGCCGACGCTGGAACGGATGGCCCTCGATCAATCGCTCGCCTTCAAGGTCCGCATGCGGGCGATTTGGGCGCTCGTGGGGAGCGATTTGCTTTCCGACGCGTTCTTGCACACGCTGTTGGCGCCGCTCCGAGCCGGCCTTTCGAGCTTGGGGCGTGCGGGCCGCGGGCAACGAGGGACATGTGCGGGCCGAAATTCGCCAGCGGATCGCCGCGGCGGCGGACGACACGTCGCCCGACGTGCGCCTCCAGGTGGCGATTGCCGCCGAAGATCGGGGGAATCGATCCCGTCCGTCTGCTGTTCGCCGTGCTTGCCCCGTCGACCGAGGATCGGCTGATTCCCCACCTCGTCTGGGCGAATCTGCTCCCGTTGTTCCCTGTACACGGAGCCGCGATTGCCGAGCAATGGCCGCACGACAAACCTGGCCGGCTCACCGATTGAGGGCGAATTCGTGTCGCGGACGTCGATCGCCTGCTTGCTGCCCGCGCGATCAGCCGGATGGGATGCGGACGGTCTTCTTGCTTGCCGTTGGCGGAAAACAAGGAGGAAATCACTCCGAGGCGGCGGCGGTGTCTGAGGCTGCTTCGGCCCACGTGCAGGACCGCGAGCTGGCCGGCGAGCGGCTGGAGACGGTGAAACGGGCGATCGATCCGGTACTCGCCACGCTCCTTGCCGGCCGGCACAACGATCCTCTCTTTTGGAGGCGGTCTTTCTGGCGGCCAGTCTCGCCGAGCCGGCGGGGCTGGCGGCGATCCGCGGCTGCCCGGTCGATCCGGCAGTGCCGGAAGGCAGAAGGGCCGCCGCGTCGAGGCGTTGGCGGCCGCGGGCGATCCGTCCGCTCTTTCGCAGGCGGGCACGATTTTGTCCGGCCGGGTGAAGGCATCGCCTGGGCTCGAGTCGCGCGTGATCGCCGCGTTGGGAAGGCTCGATTCGCCAGCGTGGCCGATATCGTCCTGGCTCATTACGGCAGCTTGATCCCACCGTGCAGCCGACGGCGATTGAAGTGCTCACCGGGCGGATCGCGTGGGGCAAAAAACTGCTCGTGGCGATCGGGCAGGAAATTCGGTGCCGGCGAATGCTCAACCTGTCGCAGGTGCGGAAGCTGTTGGCACTGGGGGACCGGGACCTGGCCGAACAGGTTCGCTCGAAATGGGGAACGGTGCGAGACCAGCGAAGCCCAGAGCGCGAGCGGGTGATTCGGCACATGCGGACGCTGCTGCGGACCAACCACGGAGACGCGGCGGCGGGGGAAAAGGTGTTCAAGCGGCTGTGGCCCAATGCCACAAGATTCACGGCGAGGGGGTCGAAGTCGGGCCGGAGCTGACGCACCAACGGTCGCAGCTCGATCGACCAGCTTCTATCGAACGTCTTCGACCCGAGCCTGGTGATTGGAGCGGCGTACCGGGCAGTGATCGTCGTGACCAAGGAGGGGCGGGTGCTCACCGGCCTGGTCACCGAGGAGAGCCCCCGCCGCATCGTGCTCAAGATTAGGGGGGCAAGACGGAAACGATTCCGCGGGAGGACGTGGAGTCGGTTAAAGTCAGCAACGTCTCTCTGATGCCGGAGCAGATCGAGAATCAACTGACGCCCCGCGAAATCGTCGACCTGTTCGCGTTCCTCTCTTAGACAAGCACCCCGGCGACCCGACGGCCCGCCAACTTCCCGGGCTGCGGTAGGTCGTACCAGGCAAAAGTGGAAGGTTTTGACCGATTTGTGACGGGTTTCGTGCATGTATTAGCGAGCCCAAAATCGGGATTTGAGGCAATCCCGCGGCGGGCGGTCGGATTCAATCCATTTGAGGTTCAGGACTTACATCCGCCGGGCCCGAACCGAACGCGTCAAAATGGCTCTTTTCAATTTGCAACAACCTGTCACAAAAAGTGGAAGAAAGTGACAGATTGGTGGAAGGTTGCTGAGCAGGGGCGGCGGGCGAGGCGGCTCGTTGACGACGGTTTTCGACAGCTATATCCTGAAAAAAAACTTCGAGGTTCTTCATGCAGCCAAATGGACATCGCCGGCGCCGGCGACGTGTGCGGCTCTCGCGGCGATTGTGGGGGCCCTCCTTTGCGGCTGCAATAAAACGCAGCAGACGACCGCGCCGGCCGCCAGCGTCAAACGCATTGTCATCCTGGAAAACGGCAATTCGCCGTTCTGGGACGCGGCCCGCAGGCCTGCAGGACGCCGAAAAAGAACTCAATCTCAAAGACGCCGGCCTGCGGGCCACGCTGGAAGTGAACGACGGCACGCCGGGAGGGCAGCTCGAGAAGCTGCAGCAGCTCAACAGCCAATCGGACATTGCGGGCGTCGGCGTCTCGGCCCTGGATGCCGACAACGTCGCCGTGGTGGAGGAACTGCGGAAGCTCCAGAAAAAAGGCGTGCAGGTCGTCACGGTCGATTCCGACGTCAGCCGCGATCGGTTCCGCGATGCCGCTTCGCCTTCATCGGCACCGACAACCGGCTCGGCGGCAAGGAGCTGGGCGGCTGCATTGGGCTTGCGTCCTGCTGGGGGCGGTTATGTCACGTTCGTGGGCCGCACGGGGGCCCAGAATGCCATCGAGCGGATCGAAGGCTTCAAGGAGGGGGCGGGGCCGAAGTTCCAATCGCTCGACAGCATGGCCGACGACACCGACCGCGCCGCGCCCGCGACAACGTCCGCAACGCCATCCAGAATCACAAGGACAAGTTGAAGGTCCTGGTCGGCATCTGGTCCTACAACGCGCCGGCCATCGCCGACGTCGTGAAAGAGCTGGGGAAGCGGAAGGATTACACCATCGTCGTGTTCGACGCCGAGCCGATCGCCATTCAGCAAATGTCGGCCGGCCTCATCGACGCAATGGTGGTGCAAAACCCGTATCAAATGGGCTACCAGGGCGTGCGGCTGATGAAGGCCCTTTACGAAAAGGACCAGAAAACCGTCGACAAAATGCTCCCGCACCACGGCCAGCCCGAGGGCGATCTGTACGACACGGGACTCAAAATCGTCGTCCCCAACGGGCAGTCTCCGCTTGCCCATTGGAAATTCGCCGCGAAGACGGAGTTCCTCACCCTCGACGCGTTCAAACAGTGGCTGGCCCGTTACAGTCTTGAAGGGTCGTGACCGCCGATGGTCGAATCCCGCGGCCCGTCCCGATCCCTTCCGCCTGCTCCGCCGCCACGAGCCAAGCCTGATTCTCGCAATCCTGCTGGTCGTCGGGCTGACGGCCCTCTTCGATTCGCAGCACAACTACGTCAACGATCCCTGGACGAGCTGCGTGCAGACACGCGGCAAACGTCGCTTTTGGGCATCTTCGCGTTGGGCTCGGCGATCGTGATCATCGCGGGGGGTATCGATCTCTCCTCCGGCTCGGTGATCTGCTTTAGCGGCACGATTTGCGCGACTTTGCTTTTGATTCTGGCCCCCGAGCAGATGCAGAGCCGCGACGTGCCCATCGATCTTTCGGTCGTCGCCATCGCCATCGCGGGCACGCTGGTCGTGGGACTCTTGATCGGCAGCCTGCACGCGTGGCTGATTACGGTGGTCGGCCTCCCTCCGTTCGTGGCGACCTTGGCCACACTGGTGGGGCTGCGAAGTTTCGCCCGGGCGATTTGTGAGAACGTGACCGAGTCGGCCATCGGCGGCCGCAGCACCCAAATCCAGATTTTCGACGTGCGTTTCCGCTATCTGGCCACCTCGGTCTGGATTCCCGCCGCCCTGTTTTTGGCCCTGGCTGTCATTTCGTGGGTAATTCTGTCCAAAACGGTCCTCGGCCGGCATCTGTACGCGCTGGGCGGGAATGAAGAGGCCGCCCGCTTAAGCGGCGTGGCATCGATCGCATGAAATGGTTCGGCCGTTGCGGGTGCCGTCCTCTCGTCGATCGCTCGGCATCCTTTATATCTGCGAGGTGAGCGTGGCCGAGCCGCAGACCTTGGGCCGCGGCTACGAGCTGAACTTCCATCGCCGCGGCGGTTGTCGGCGGCTGCAGCCTGGCAGGCGGCGTGGGGAGCGTGCCGGGGACTGTGCTGGGCGGCTCCTCTTTTTGCGGATCGTGATCGACGGCGTCTCCAAGATCATCAAAACGGGGGCCGACGTTTAGAGGGGCTGATTGTCGGCGTGGTCGTCGTCTTCGCGGTGGCCTTCAGCCAGACCGAAGGCCGCCGGCAGCGGACGCCGTTTTTCTCAGGCACACTGGGCCTCGTGGCGGCGGTCAATATCGCACTTTTGACCGGAGCGATGGCCCTGTTGGTCGGCCCCACGTTGTTAAGCGGCGAGACGTCGATGGAGGGGCCCTACCTGGGCGTGTGGACGGCCGTTCTGGTCTTCGCCGGCGGATACATCGTTCAGATTTACCGTTCCGGTTATCTGGACGAGGCGAAGCAGGACCGCGATATCAGCGAGTATTCATACAGGCGCGGCGCGGCAAGCCTGCTG
>CAVPFT010000017.1:0-11087 GCA_963703795.1 uncultured Actinomycetota bacterium
GGTTGTGCCTGGTACACCTTGGGCCCGTTACGTATTGCTGGATCTTAGCTCCGAATGGACATCGAGGTGCCGCCGTCCATCGGAGGCGGAGGAGAGACACCCGGGCTCGCCGAATCGCAACAAACCTTGTTGATGCCGCAGACGTCGCTACCGCATTCGCCCACCGCGCCGGTGCAGGATCACCCGTGCCTTGACCTTCAGGCACATGCTGCCGTCGCAATAGTCCCCGCCGACACAATCCATCGCAGCACTCATGCACGATGTCTTGCAGGGGTGTTTACCCCGCGATCTCGCCGCAGCTCTTCACCGTGGGGGGCGAGCCGATTCCTCGTCGCGCAGGTTTTCAGCCACTCGTTTGGTTACCGCTCGCGTCGGAACACGATGCCGATCGCCGAGCAGCTCGTGCTGGCCGGTGTCTGCTGGCATGTATTGCGCAGCAGTCGCGGAGGCGCTTCCCACAACGTGACCTGCCATCGATCCGAATGCATGAGACAGACGCCAACAATCACGCCAGGGCGCCAAATCACCGGGACTGCGCGCCTCCGTCGACCTGGCGCGCGCCGCCGTGCGCGCGTGGCCAGATTGCCTTCTCGACCACCAGCGTCGACGACGAACCACCACAATGCCCTGCCTCCGTGCGCAACCCATGGTAGCTCACCATCGAGGCGCACGCCTGCTCCGTCGTCCTCGTCCACGCCGTCGCGGACCAGGCTCGCCGCCGCTGATCTCCTCAATTAAATAACAATTAGTGAGCTCAACCATGGATCATCTTGCATACGTTTTCTGATCCACCTTTGAGCCCCACTCATGGTCTTGCTGGCCGGGCCGGCTGGCGCTGAGGCAAAGCCACCAATACAAACACGCCTTTGCCACTTACGTCGTTGATCTTTCTCTCCAGCATAACCATCTGTCCCACTGGCCCCAGCCCCAAGGCCGCTGCCGTCCGTCCGCCCGCAGCTCTCGCCGCCGCCGCCGCAGCTCCGCCACACTCCGCTCCACGTCCGTGCCATCTCCTTGCCCACCATGACCCTCCTCCCACTCCGTCGCCGAACCGCCTCAGGAAGGCGACCTCCTCCACACCTCGCGGAGGCGCGCAAGGCTTTCGCCTTCCTCAAGGCTCCACCATGACCATCGCCTCCAACTGCATCACTGCCCATCCTGCTTTCGCCTCAAACCACCCTGGCGACTCCACTCACAGAGGAAGGGGACACCAACCACCTGTTGACCTTCAAGTACACGTCAAAGGATCTCGCCATTCATGGCGCTGATGAATCAAGCAGCTCAAACATGGCCTTGCCTTGGACACGATTCTCGACAGGCCCATCAAACATGCATGCCCTGGCGTGCACTTGGCCACATATGGCAGACACAAGTCCCCACATTCACCCTAAGGCAACTCTAGCACTTCACTGCACTTCATCATTCGAAGGATCTCAGGAAAGGATACACCTCGGGCCTAGCCCGAGGCCCGTTAGGCTCAGCCCTAGCTGCAACTCCACCTCTGCCTCACCCATCACAACGTCCATACCTCAGGCGCCAAGGCCTAATCTCCCCCTAGCTTCCTCCTCCTCCAATCGACCATCCCCACCACTTCACCTGGTACCCGAATACGTATCCTTGCCCTGCATCAGATTCTCCTCCGCCATCATGGCCGACAACGACGCATGAGACAGTCCCATTCTGCCATCACCTCCAGCTACGCCTACGGGGCAGCTGTCCTCCCTCTATCTCCGCTCCCACGCCACATGCTGGCAACCATGACGTCAGCACGAAGGCGTTTCTCTGAAATGCAAACCCTGGAGGCCCCGCACCACCGACGGTCCCATGAGGACATTCTCCACAGCAAAACGGGAAAGTCCCCGATCCTTGAAAAAACCACCACTCCCACCAGGGGCCGCTCCGGGGGAGGCCACTGGCGGGGCCACCGGCAGCAGCAGCAGCAGCAGCCCCGGGTCGTGGCAGCGGAAGCAGCCCCAGCACCACACTGCCCGCGCACATCGCACTCGCCCACGTCGCCGGAGCGGGAGAGGCCCCGCCCGCGCCGCCCACACCATGGTGCCGCCGGATCTCGCCGCCCCAACTGGCCATCGCCACGCCGCCTCTTGAGAAGTCGTGCCGGAAAGCCGCGGCGCGGGGCGGCGTGATCCAGGAGCGACGACGGCGGTGCCTGTCCGTTCAGGGGCCACTCCGCACTCGGGGCGGGGAGGCCTCTCACGGGCGGCCGGGGTTAGGCCATCAGCAGGCGTGGATGAGCTTCAGTGGAAGAGTGCGGCGATCGGTGAGCGAGACATGTCAGATCGGTGGCGACCCGCCCGTAGGTGTCCAGCAGGGGCCCTGCGGTTGGTACCTCCTGCGCTGCCCGGCGACGACGCGCTCGTCGGTCGAGCCCGCGAACCGGCCCGGCACCGTCGGTACACCCAACGCGGTCAGCGTCATGCGGGCACCGCTGCGAATCGGGCCGGCGAGTCGACAGGAACGATCTCCTTGCCCAGCGGCATCAATGACACCGGGATCAGTTTGAGGTTGGCCAGCGCCAGCGGAATGCCAACGAGCGTCAGTGCCATCGCCACCGCGCTCACCAAATGACCGATCGCCAGCCACACTCCGAACAGCAGCACCCAGATGACATTTCCGATCAGGGCGCCGGTCCCGGCCGTCGGCTTGTTGACGATGGTCCGGCCGAACGGCCACAACGCGTATGACGCGATGCGCAGCGATGCGAAGCCGAACGGGATGGTGATGATCAGCAAGAAGCTGAGCAGCGCCGCGAGCAGGTATCCGAGGGCCATCCACAGGCCGCCGAATACCAGCCAGATAACGTTCAAAATCAGGCGCATATCTCCTCCAGCGGTAGTGCCAGCGTACCGAGTAACCAGCAATGGGGGTGCTCGTCAGGCGGGCATCCGAGTAGGATCACAATCCACATCGCGTCCTCGCAGGCGGGACGCGTCTTGTATTGGCCATTGTAGTGATCCGTCAGACAAGCAGGTAAGACCAGTGCCGACCGGCAAGGTTAAGTGGTATGACGCCGAAAAAGGGTTCGGCTTCCTGTCACAGGAGGACGGCGAAGACGTCTACGTCCGCTCGTCGGCGCTGCCCGCCGGGGTCGAGGGGCTCAAAGCGGGACAGCGGGTGGAATTCGGCGTGGCGTCCGGACGGCGCGGACCGCAGGCGTTGAGTCTCAAGCTGATCGATCCGCCGCCGACCCTCGCCAAGCCGCGCCGCGAGGCGCACGTCGAGCACAAGCACAGCCCCGACGAGTTGCACGGCATGGTCGAGGACATGATCACGCTGCTGGAAAGCACCGTGCAGCCCGAGTTGCGCAAGGGTCGCTACCCGGACCGCAAGACCGCTCGCCAGATCTCCGAGGTGGTCAAAGCCGTCGCCCGGGAGTTGGACGCCTGAGCGGGCGGCGACTCGAAACTTTCCGGTGCGCCCTTAAGCTACCGAGTGGTAACTTCGGAATCGCGCGTACTCACACCTCAACGTGAGTCGTCAGCGAGGAGGCGGCGATGGCACAGCAAGCGCAGGTCACCGAGGAACAAGCGAGAGCTCTCGCCGAGGAGTCCCGCGAAAGTGGTTGGACAAACCTTCTTTGCCAAGGGACTGTTTCTCGGTCGTTTTCCGTTGGAGCTCGTCCACCCGTTTCCCAAACCAAGCGACGCAGACGAGGCGCGCACCCGCGCGTTCCTCGACAAGCTGCGGGAGTTCCTCGACACCATCGATGGAAGCGTCATCGAACGCGATGCGCAGATCCCCGATGAATACGTGAAGGGCTTGGCCGCTCTGGGTTGTTTCGGCATGAAGATACCGTCCGAATACGGCGGCCTGGGCATGTCGCAGGTTGCCTACAACCGGGCCCTGGTGATGGTCGCCTCGGTTCATCCCAGCCTCGGCGCGCTGCTGTCGGCCCATCAGTCGATCGGGGTCCCGAGCCGCTCAAACTTGTCGGCAGTCCCGAACAGAAGCGGAAGTTCTTGCCGCGCTGCGCCGCTGGCGCCATATCGGCATTCCTGCTCACCGAACCCGACGTCGGCTCCGACCCGGCGCGACTGGCGTCGACGGCGACACCGGTCGAAGACGGCAAGGCGTACGAACTCGAGGGCGTGAAGTTGTGGACCACCAACGGCGTGGTCGCCGAACTGCTGGTGGTCATGGCCCGGGTGCCCAAGAGCGACGGGCACCGCGGCGGCATCAGCGCATTCGTTGTGGAGGCCGATTCGCCCGGGATCACCGTGGAGCGGCGCAACAAGTTCATGGGCTTGCGTGGCATCGAGAACGGCGTGACCAGGCTGCACCGCGTGCGGGTGCCGGCCGAAAACCTGATCGGCCGGGAAGGCGACGGTCTGAAGATCGCGCTGACCACGCTCAACGCCGGGCGGCTGGCGGTGCCCGCGAGCGCGACCGGGTCGTCGAAGTGGGCGCTGAAGATCGCCCGCGAATGGTCCGGTGAGCGTGTGCAGTGGGGCAAGGCATTGGCCAAACACGAGGCGGTGGCCCGCAAAGTCTCGTTCATCGCCGCCACCACCTACGCGCTTGACGCGGTGCTCGAGCTGTCCGGTCAGATGGCCGACGAGGGCCGCAATGACATCCGGATCGAGGCGGCGCTGGCCAAGCTGTGGTCCACGAGATGGCCTGCCTCATCATCGACGAGCTACTGCAGATCCGCGGTGGGCGGGGGTATGAGACCGCCGAGTCCCTGGCCGCGCGCGGGGAGCGCGCGGTACCGGTCGAGCAGCAGTTGCGCGATCTGCGGATCAACCGGATCTTCGAAGGGTCGAGCGAGATCATGAGGCTGCTCATCGCCCGGGAGGCGGTCGATGCCCACCTGGCCGCGGCCGGCGATCTCGCCAAGCCCGACACCGGGTTGCGGCAGAAGGCTGCCGCCGCGATGGGCGCGAGCGGGTTCTATGCAAAGTGGTTGCCGCAGCTGGCTTTCGGTGAAGGGCAGCGGCCCACGGCGTACAACGAGTTCGGTCAGCTGGCATCGCACCTGCGGTTCGTCGAACGCTCCACCCGCAAGCTGGCGCGCAACACGTTCTACGGGATGGCGCGTTGGCAGGCCAAACTGGAGCAAAGGCAGGGATTCCTCGGGCGCATTGTCGACATAGGAGCGGAGCTGTTCGCGATGTCCGCGGCGTGTGTGCGCGCCGAGGGTCAGCGGGCCGCGGATCCGGTCGTCGGCCGGCAGGCATACGAGCTCGCCGATACATTTCCAACAAGCGACCCTGCGGGTCGAGGCCCTGTTCGAGGCGCTGTGGTCCAACACGGACAGCAGCGATGTACGGCTGACGCACGACGTGCTGGAAGGCCGCTACACCTGGGTGGAGGATGGGATCGTCGACCAGTCAGAGGGCACCGGGCCGTGGATCGCGCATTGGGAACCGGGCGAGTCGACCGAGGAAAATCTGGCTCGGCGGTTTCTGACGGTGTCGGTGCCGACCGAGGCGAATCTCTAGCTTCTCGTTCGTTTTCGGGGGCAGAATTGTCGCCATGGCCTCCTACGTCGCCGCGGTGGGCGAGTTCACCCGCGATACCAATTACATCGTCACCCGCATCACCGCCGATGGACGCGACGGGTACCCGGTAGAGCCCGGCCGGTACCGGCTCATCGTTGCCCGCGCTTGCCCGCGGGCCAACCGCGCGATCATCGTCCGACGGTTGCTGGGGCTGGAAGACGTTCTCTCCATTGGGTTTTGCGGTCCCACCCACGACAAGCGCAGTTGGACCTTCGACCTCGATCCGGGCGGTGTCGACCCGGTGCTGAAGATCCCCCGGCTGCAGGACGCCTACTTCAAGCGCATCCCCGACTACCCCAAAGGCATCACGGTTCCGGCGGTCGTTGACGTGCCCACCGGCGCGGTGGTAACCAACGATTTCGCCCAGATGACGCTGGATTTCTCGACGGAGTGGACCGCCTATCACCGCGACGGCGCGCCCCGGCTATACCCCGAACCGCTGCGGGCCGAGATCGACGAGGTCAGCAAGCGGGTCTATACCGAAATCAACAACGGCGTATACCGCTGCGGATTCGCCGGCACGCAGCAGGCCTACGAAGCGGCCTACGACCGGCTGTTCGCCGCGTTGGATTTGGTGAGCGATCGCCTGACCAACCAGCGATACCTGGTGGGCGACACCATCACCGAGGCGGACGTGCGGCTCTTCACCACGCTGGCCCGCTTCGATCCGGTCTACCACGGGCACTTCAAGTGCAACCGCTCCAAGCTCAGCGAAATGCCGGTGCTGTGGGCCTACGCGCGCGACCTGTTCCAGACGCCGGGCTTCGGCGATACCGTCGACTTCGTCCAGATCAAGCAGCACTACTACATCGTGCACTCCGACATCAACCCCACCGGCATCGTGCCCAGGGGCCGGAACTCGCCGACTGGCTGACCTCACACGGCCGGGAAGCGTTGGGGGGCAGACCGTTCGGAGACGGAACGCCTCCCGGGCCACCGCGCGAAGGCGAGCGGGTGCCGGAAGGCCACGGCGCTTAAGCTTTCTTGCCGAGCGTCGACTTGTTGGGGAAAATCCGGCGTTTGGCCCAACAACTCGACGTTCACGCGCGGTCATAGGGGGCAACCGGCGGCAAGCAGCGCACTACGGGTGCGTGCCATGACGACGTCGGGCCGGTGTCGTCAGTAAGTCGGCGCTGACCCGGATGATCGCCCAGCCTCGGGCCTCGAGTTCGGCCAGTCGATCGATGTCCCAAGTTCGCTGCGCGGAATCTGTCCAGTGTTGTGCGCCGTCGAATTCGACGCCGACCTTCCACTCCTCCCAGCCAATGTCGATCCGCGCCAGCACGGAGCCCCACTCGTTGAGCACCTCGATCTGGGTCTGGGGCCGTGGCAATCCACTTCCGACGAGGAGGAGGCGCGTCTTCGTCTCGTAAGGTGATTCGGCGCCTCCGTCCGCCATGAGCAAGACTTGTCGCAACTGCACCAACCCGCGCACACCACGATGACGCTCGGCCAGCAGCTCCACGTCGGCCACCTTCAACCCGGTTGCATGCATCAACGCGTCGAGCCGAATCACCGCTGTGGTCAGGCCCTTTCGTCTTCCCAAGTCGAATCCTGTGCGTGCCGGTGTGGTGAGGCGGATCCCGTCTCGCGCGCACGTTTCATCGTCGTCGAGGGTGTCGCTATGCAGGATGATGCCGCGCGCCTTGTCGCGGCTACGCCGGTTCAACTCGGCCGGCAGCCAGTCATCGATCCATGGTGTGCGGTGCAGTGCCGCGGCGGACAGGCCGGCCACCGTCGCGGTCCGGCCCGACCACAGCCACGCGGCTACGGCTCGGGTTACGGGCGTCAACTTCTTGCCGCGCGGGATGTACACGTTGCGATGAACCGCCTCGAATTCGGTGCGCAACCGATGTGGAGTGACGAGGCATGCGGCCAGGGCGTCGGTGCCTCTGAATGGCCAGTCCAGTATTTCCATGCAGATACGATGCCGATCGGTACCGACATGTCTTGGCTCAACGTCGACTTGTCGGGAAAATCGCGCCGTTTGGCCCAACAACTCGACGTTCGGCGGTCAATCAAAATGCCAGGCGCACTGACCATTCCGCGTGCGGGACAGCGCGAATCGTCGCGATGTCATTCGGTTGGCTGTCGTCGACCACCAACGTCAGCAACTGCACGACTATCCCGGTCAGTCGGCCGCGCTCAGGGTCGACCGACGGAATGGTGACCGCGAACCGGGTGCCCGGCCGAAACATCGTGGTGGCCGTGTTGGCC
Organism: uncultured Actinomycetota bacterium; assembly: GCA_963703795.1. Taxonomy (GTDB): domain Bacteria; phylum Actinomycetota; class Actinomycetes; order Mycobacteriales; family Mycobacteriaceae; genus Mycobacterium. Next base: position 7,737 of record CAVPFT010000017.1, read on the forward strand.
GGGTCCTCGTACACCTGCAGCAGCCGCCAGGGTGCGCGCGAGATGGCTTCGGGAACCGAAAGCTGCACCGGGTAGTGCTCGTTGAACGGGAGTTCGCCCTGGGTCTGGGGTGTCTGGCAGTCGTTGAGGTCGAGCACGTTGCAGTACAGATAGGGCCCCACCCGGGTCAGGTGCCCGTGCGAATACGCGCTGATCTCCGGTTGCTGCGGACCGGGCCGGCGCACGAGCAGCCACGCTCCGACCCCGGCGCCCACGGATAGCAGAAGGACCAAGGCCGCAAGGGCAACGGCCACACCGCGTTTCACTTCGGCACCGCCGCCGGCCTACCGGCGCCCCGGCGCATTCCCTCCTGCTCGACCATGACGGGCCGATTACCTCCGAGGCCGGGAATCAACGAGTCGCCGCGGAAGCTGAGGAGGGTCTGCGCCAGCCCAAGGATGAGGATGGCACTGACCGCGGTGAAGCCGACCCACAGTTCGGTGTACACCAAGACGCCAAGCGCCCCGCCCAGCACCCAGGCCAGCTGCAGCGTCGACTCCGAGCGCCCGAACCCCGATGCCCGCGATTCCTCGGGCAGATCGTGTTGCAACGAAGCGTCCAGGGACGCCTTCGCGATAGCGCTGGATGCCGAGGTGATCAGGGTGGCGATCGCGACGACAGGCATCTTGCCGGCCACTGCGGCCGCGACGGCGACGACACACACCGCCACCGTGCAGCGCACCACCAGCACGGCCGGCCTGCCCGTCGCAGGCGCGCGCTGGTGAAGTTGCCGGCGAAATTGCCGATCGGGCGCGGCGCGGATCACGCCCAGCCATACCAGTTGATGCCATCCGCCGTGGAAATCGCCTTGGTGACAAATGCCGGGTACAAGAACAGGAAGCCCACCATCACCTTGATGGTGCAATTTCCCCACAGCGAGGTAATGATGTTGCGGCCGAAAGGTTGTCGAAGTGTTCCGCCGACCCTTTTGACTTCTTAGGGCCAGCTACGCCGCGCCTGGCCGCTGCCCAGGCGGTAGCTCAACGTGGCGGGCACCTCACCCTCGGTCACCTCGACCCAGCGCGGAATCCGCATCGACAGCAAGGCGCCGGCGATCGTGACGGGCGATGACCACGAACAACGCCCCGGGCAGCTTGAACAAGTGGGTGCAGGCGAACTCGAAACCGCCCGCGATGGCGCCGCCGGCGATGGTGCCGCCGAGTAGGCCGAACACGGTGAGCCGGGAATTGACCCGTACGGGTCGATCGTCGGCGGCATCACCCTCGGGGTCACCGCGCTGCGCAGGACGCTGAACGACTTGGAGAACACCATCATGGCCAGCGCGCACGGATAGAGCACCATCGACGGGTAGCTACCCGTCGCGCCGTCCCCGTAGTTCATGATCAGGACCAATGCCAACGCCGTGCGCAGCACGAAAGACGTAGCGAGCGCGACGCGGCGGCCGTGCTGCAAGCGGTCCAGCGCCGGACCGATGAGCGGCGCGATCACCGCGAACGGCGCGATGGTGATCAACAGGTACAGGGCCACCCGGCCCTTGCTTTCCCCTGTCGCGGCGGCGAAAAACAGGGTGTTGGCCAGCGCGACGGCCATCGCGGCATTCCACCGCGAAGTTCGCGACCACCGGCCACGTCAGCGCGGTCAGGCCAGACTTGTCGGCGCCGTCGGCGGTGGCGGCCCATTTGCACCATCCAGTACATCCGGGAACCCATTTCGCGGCTTCGCTGCGCCGCGGCGCGCATGACGGTGATGCGTTCGCCCGGGGCGGGGCCACGCGGCGGAGGGTCGCTGCCGCGCTCGGGTTCTGGCTGCTGGCCCAGCGGTGGGAGGTAGCGATTGGAGCTCGGCATCGGCGGCGGGCGACGCGAACGGCGATGGTCGGAGTCGTCGGCCGGGTAGTTGGCCATGCCCGGGTGCTGATTCGCCGATCCGTTGCGGGTCCGTCGGCCCGGGTTGGGAGGACGCCCGGCCCGGATCATCACGCCGCCGTCCAGACACGAATCAATTCTGTCTTATGCCGGCAGGCAACCGGGCGTGGCTCGGCAACCTAGTATGGAGACGCACTGCAGAAGAGGGGACGGCGGGCCCGGATACCACCGAGGAATCCGCCGCGGCGACCGTGGCCGAGTGGCCCGAGGGAGTTCGCGGCGGTGCTCACGGGTGCGGTTGAGGCGGCCAGGGCCGCGGTCGAGGAGTTCCGCCGGCCCGGACGCCGTCGGGGATTACCTGGGCGCCAGCTACGAAGATCCGAACGCCGCCACGCACCGGTTCCTGGCCCATCTGGCCGGTTACCAGGGATGGCAGTGGGCCGCCGTCGTCGCCGCCTGCCCTGGTGCCGACCACGCCACGATCAGTGAAGTCGTGCTGATTCCCGGGCCGACGTCGTTGCTGGCGCCCGAGTTGGTGCCCTGGGAGCAGCGGGTGCGGCCAGGGGATTTGAGTCCTGGAGATCTGCTCCACGCCGGCGGCGGACGACCCACGGTTGGTTCCCGGCTACGTGGCCAGCGGTGACCCACAGGTCGACGAGACCGCCGCCGAAATCGGGCTGGGCCGACGCTGGGTGATGGGCGCCCTGGGCCGCTTTCGAGGCTTCCGAACGATGGCACACCGGGGACTACGGTCCCGACTCGGCGATGGCGCGCTCCACCAAACGGATGTGCCGCGATTGCGGTTTCTTCCTGCCCCTGAGCGGATCGCTGGGCGCGATGTTCGGGGTGTGCGGTAACGAGCTTTCCGCCGACGGGCATGTGGTGGACAAGCAGTACGGCTGCGGCGCGCATTCCGACACTCCGGCTCCGGCGGGCGGCGGCTCGCCGATGTATGAGCCATACGACGACGGCGTGCTCGACGTCACGGACAGGCCTGCGGAGTCTGCGGCCGAGACCCCGGAGGCGGCTCCGGAGGGACAGCCCGAGTCCGAGTCGCAAGCGTCCCCGCCGGAGCCACCGGAGCCGACCGAGCCGCCGGAGGCCGACCGAGCCGCCGGAGCCCCAGGCCGGCTCCTCCGAGCCCCAGCCCGAGGTGCAGGAGTCCCTGCCCGAGCCGACGGAGCCGTCGGACTAGTCTTTCTCGGCGGCGGCTTTGATGTTTGCAAGCGACGCGTTCATGCCCTCGAGCAATTCGCCTTCGAAGTTCGCCGTCCCACCGAAGAGCGCGTTCACCGACAGATTGCGAAAAGGCGGTGACGCCGTTTTCGGCGTGACGGCTCTCGATCACCCTGGTGCCTTCGCCGTTGGGTTCGAGCTCGTAGGTCCAGATCGTGCGGTTTTGGTTGACCCGAAACGCCAGCCTCTTCTCGGGGATGACCTCGACGACGGTGCACGTGGTGGTCCAGAACATTCGGTTACGGCGGTT
>CAVPFT010000018.1:0-28141 GCA_963703795.1 uncultured Actinomycetota bacterium
CGGCATCACCAGCGTGCGGTTCACCGGTGGCGAGCCTTTGTTGTCGCACCACCTCGAAGAGGTGGTCGCGGCGACGGCCAGTCTGGCGCCCCGTCCCGAGATCTCGCTGACCACCAACGGCGTGGGGCTGGCGCGGCGGGCTGCCGCTCTCGCCGATGCGGGCCTGAGCCGGGTCAACGTGTCGCTGGACAGCGTGGACCGGGACCACTTCGCGGCCATCACCCGTCGGGACCGGCTGGCTGACGTGCTGGACGGGTTGGCGGCCGCCAAGGAGGTGGGCCTGACGCCGGTCAAGGTGAACGCGGTGCTGGATCCCGTCACCGGCCGAGAGGACGTCGTCGAGCTGTTGCGGTTCTGCCTCGAGCATGGCTATCAGTTGCGCGTCATCGAGCAGATGCCGCTCGACGCCGGGCACCAGTGGCGCCGGGATGCCACGCTGACCGCCGACGATGTGCTCGCGGCGCTGCGCCCGCACTTCCGGCTGCGGCCGGACACGGCGCCGCGCGGGTCCGCCCCGGCCGAGCTCTGGCTGGTCGATACGGGCCCGAACACAACGAGCGGAAAGTTCGGTGTCATCGCGTCGGTATCGCACGCCTTCTGCTCGACGTGCGATCGGACGCGGCTCACGGCCGACGGTCAAATCCGCAGCTGCCTGTTCTCGTCCCAGGAGACAGACCTTCGCGGCCTGCTGCGCGGCGGCGCGCACGACGACGCGATCGAGGCGACGTGGCGCGCCGCGATGTGGGACAAGCCCGCCGGCCACGGCATCAACGACCCCAATTTCATCCAGCCCGACCGCCCGATGAGCGCGATCGGTGGCTAGTTCAACGGGTCAAGTGCCCGTCGAAGCAGACGGAATCCACGTGACGGTGCGCTACTTCGCCGCCGCGCGCGCCGCAGCGGGAGCCGAAGCGGAGACGGTGGTGGTGCGTCCGGGCACCACGGTGGCCGAGCTGGTCGACAGGCTCGCGGTCCGGGGAACCGGCCTCGCCAAGGTGTTGAGCCGATGCTCCTACCTGTGCGACGGAATCGCCGTTCGCGATGAGACCGCGCCGTTGCGGTCCGGTGACACGATCGACGTTCTGCCGCCGTTCGCCGGCGGGTGAGTATGTGAGATACCTCACGTAACGGAACGATAACGGCGCGGACACGCTCCGATCTCGGACCATTTGACGTGCGCGAATTCCGGGTGTTCCTGGGGTTATAGCGGGTGGCCGGAAGGGAAACGCCGGGTTTCCCTCAACGTGACGAGGCCAACAGAACCCGCTAGCGTCTCCGAGGGCTCGCCAACTTAACCGGTGGCGGTCCTTCCCGCCTATCGCGCCGAGCTCCATCCAGTAGGCGGGGAACACCGTAAGTGGATGGAGACGGGGGACCCACCGGTCAACCGTGATCGGACTGGGGCCGCGTGCGGCTCCTAGGGGTGAAGTCGGTTTCGTATCCCATGTGGGGTACGACGCTGGCCGGGTGGCCTCTCCAACCCGAACCCGACAGCTGACCTCGCAGGCGCGTTACACGAGAGGAAATTTCGGCGCGTATGAGTGGACGGCACCGTAAGCCCACTACATCCAGCATCAGCGTCGCCAAGATCGCCCTTACCGGGGCGGTGCTTGGCGGCGGCAGCATCGCCCTCGCAGGCCAGGCGGCCGCTGCCACCGACGGCGAATGGGATCAAGTAGCCCGCTGCGAGTCCGGTGGCAACTGGGGGATCAACACCGGCAACGGCTACCACGGCGGCGTGCAGTTCAGCGCCGGCACGTGGGCCTCGCACGGCGGCGGCCAGTACGCCCCGTCGGCCGAACTGGCCACCAAGGAGCAGCAGATCGCGGTGGCAGAGCGGGTGCTCGCGACCCAGGGTCGCGGCGCTTGGCCCGTGTGTGGCGGCCCCCTGTCGGGCCCGACGCAGCGCGACGTCCCGCTGCCCGTGCCGGCAGGTATGGACGCGCCGCTTGACGCCCCGGGATCAACGGCGCCCCGGCACCGGACGCCCCTCCGCCGCTTGCTCCGCCGCCCGCGGACGCGCCGCCGCCGGACGCACCCCCGCCGCCTCCCCCGCCGCCCGCTGACCCGGCTCCGCCCGTGCAGCTGGCCTCCTTTGACCAGCCCGCGCCGCCGCCGTCCGATCTACTCACCGCCGGGCCGGCCGCGACCGCAGCGGGCCTCGACGGTGGGCTACACGAAGAAGAGTCTGGATGCCATCCAGGGCGCGGATATCCACGGAAACGATGCGCTGGACGCTCTTGCTCGGCCACCCGGGCGGCAACTGACGCCGGGACCTGGCCCGGAAGTCTGACACCTTTAGGCCGACCGCCGACCGCATTCTTCGGTTCCGTCATCGAAGAACTGGCGCTTCCACACCGGTAGCCGGGCCTTGATGGTGTCGACCAGACGGGCGCAGGTCTCAAATGCCGCCTGCCGATGGTCGGCGGCGACTGCGGCCACCAGTGCGCGCCTCACCGATGTGCAGCACCCCGATCCGGTGGCTGGCCGCGACGGCGCGCACCCCGTGCGCCTGCCCGGCGACCTCGGCCACCACATCGCCGATGACCTGTGCCGCCGACGGATGCGCGGAGTACTCCAAGCGCACCACGCGGCGGCCACCGTCGTGGTCACGAATCATGCCGACGAACCCCACGATGGCTCCGGCCGACTGATGGCCCACCAGCTCTTCATGCTCGGCCAGAAAGATCGGCTCGTCGGTCATCGCGGCACGCAAGACGCGTGTCATTCCTCGATGATCCCCGCCCGCGAGTTGGTCGAGCGCGTGGTCGAGCACATCGGCGAGCACCCCAAGGCCGTCGCGCACCCCGCCGGTCGAACCCGGCAGATTGACGATCAGCGTCCGGCCGGACACACCGCACACACCGCGCGACAGCACCGACGTCGGCACCCCCGGCAGCCCGGCGTGACGGATGGCGTCGGCCAGCCCGGGAATCATGTAGTCCAGCACCGCCACCGTCTGGTCCGGGGTGCTGTCGCTGGGCGAAATGCCCGTGCCGCCCGACGTGATGATCAGGTCGACTCCGGCGTCGAGGGCATTATTCAGCGCGTCGCCGACCGGCCTCCCGTCCGCGACCACCTCGGGCTGCACGGGCGAAAAGCGGTGCTGCTCAAGCCATTCCGCGATGATCGGCCCGCATTGATCGTCGTACTCGCCGCTCGACGCGCGGGTCGAGGCGATGATGACTCGTGCTGATCGCGTCCTCATCTCCGTGTCCAATCTCCGCCTTTGCCCCCCTGTTTGCGGAGCACCCGAACGTCATCGATGCGAGCGGCCGGGTCAACCGCCTTGATCATGTCGTAGAGCGTGAGCCCAGCCACGCTGACGGCGGTCAGCGCCTCCATCTCCACACCCGTGCGGTCGGTGCTGCGCACCGTCGCGGTGATCTCGATATCCGACTCGCCGACTGTGAACTCGACGTCGACCCCGGTGAGCGCGAGCTGATGGCACAGCGGGATGAGATCGCTGGTGCGCTTTGCCGCCAGAATGCCCGCCACCCGTGCGGTGGCCAACGCATCGCCCTTGGGCAGGCCGCCCGTCGAAATCAGGGCCACCACCTGTGGGGAGGTACGCAAGGCGCCCGCGGCAACGGCTGTGCGCTTGGTTGCTCCCTTTTCGGTGACATCGACCATGCGCGCTGCGCCCCGCTCATCGAGGTGTGACAGCGTGCCCGGGCGGGATTTCCCCGATGCCCAGGTCGCAGAGGCCTTAGAGGCCTCAGAGGCCCTAGCCATCCGCGCGACCTATCGGTTGACTACGGTAACCGGGTGCAGGTACGGCAGGTCGGTGGAGGGTAGCGGGAACTCCACGTCACCAAAGGGAGACAACGCACCGGTCCGATCGGTCGCCAGTTCGCTTACCGGATGGTCGTCCGGGTCCGTCGTCGGCCAGCCGTTGTCGACGTACCGGGTTTTGCGTTCGTTGCCCTCAGCAATGTCAGCCACGGGGTACATTCTGACAGGTCGCGCGGGCGCGCGTGGAGCAAGGCCCATCACTGTTGACCGTGGCCTTCGGGTTCGCCGTCTGCTTTACGCTGGTCAGCAATGACCGACAACACCCCGGATATCCCGCTGGGGTCCTGGCTGGCCGACTTGCCCGACGAGCGGCTGATCCGACTGCTGGAACTACGGCCAGACCTCGCGCAGCCCCCGCCTGGCAGCATCGCGGCCCTCGCCGCGCGCGCACAGGCCCGTCAGTCGGTCAAGGCCGCCACCGACGATCTCGACTTCCTGGCGTTGGCGGTGCTCGACGCACTGCTGGTGCTGCAGGCCGATTCGACGCCGGTGCCGACCGCAAAGCTCCTGGCACTCATCGGTGACCGCGCGCCCGAAGCCGACGTGGTGGGTGCCCTGGACGACCTCAGGCAGCGCGCCCTGGTCTGGGGCGACGCCGCGGTCAGGGTGGCCGCCGACGCCGGCACGGCGTTGCCATGGCATCCGGGGCAAGTCACGCTCGAGGACTCCTCGCGCACCGGAGAACAGATCGCCGGTCTCATCGACGGCCTCGACGACGCACAGCTCGACGTGCTGCACAAGCTGCTCGAAGGCTCCCCGATGGGCCGAACCCGCGACGCCGCCCCCGGCGCCCCGGCGGATCGGCCGGTGCCACAGCTACTGGCGATGGGCCTGCTGCGGCGCGTCGATGCGGAGACCGTGATCCTGCCCCGCCACGTCGGGCAGGTGCTGCGCGGCGAGGATCCCGGTCCGATGCGGCTGACCGCACCCGATCCGGTGGTTTCGACCACCACCGCCGACGACGCGGATGCCGCGGCCGCCGGAGCCGTCATCGACCTCCTGCGCGAGCTCGACGTGCTGTTGCAAACCCTCGGCGCTGCGCCCGTTTCCGAGCTACGCAGCGGCGGACTGGGAATTCGTGACGTCAAGCGCCTGGCCAAAACCACCGGAATCGACGAGCCGCGGCTGGGCCTGCTCCTCGAGATCGCCGCCGCGGCCGGGTTGATCGCCGCCGGCATGCCCGATCCGGAGCCGGCTGACGGTGCCGGATTGTATTGGGCGCCGACCATGGCCACCGAACGGTTCGGCGCGATGCCCGCCACCGAGCGTTGGCACCTGTTGGCCGGCACCTGGCTCGACTTGCCGGGCCGGCCGACATTGATCGGCAGTCGCGGTCCTGACGCCAAACCTTATGGTGCCCTTACGGATTCGCTGTACTCGACGGCAGCACCACTTGATCGCCGATTGCTGCTGGGCATGCTCGCCGAGCTGCCGCCCGGCGCCGGCGTCGACGCGGCGGCGGCCTCGACGGCGCTGATCTGGCGACGCCCGCGCTGGGCCAGGCGGCTGCAGCCTCAACCGGTGGCCGATCTGCTGGCCGAGAGCCACGCGCTGGGCCTGGTGGGGCGCGGGGCGATCAGCGCGGCCGGCCGTGCGCTGCTTGACGAGGCCGGCGACCCCAATATCGCGGTCCGGGCGATGAACCGGGCGATGCCCGCGCCCATCGACCATTTCCTGGTGCAGGCCGATCTGACCGTCGTGGTACCCGGCCCGCTACGGCGCGATCTCGCCGACGACCTCGCCGCGGTCGCCACCGTCGAGTCGGCCGGCACGGCGATGGTGTACCGCGTCAGCGAGCAGTCGATCCGGCACGCTCTCGACATCGGTAAAACCCGTGACTGGATGCATGAACTGTTCGGCAGGCACTCCAAAACTCCTGTGCCGCAAGGGCTCACATACCTCATCGACGATGTTGCCCGGCGGCATGGCCAACTTCGGATCGGCATGGCCGCTTCGTTCGTGCGGTGCGAGGACCCGACGTTGCTGGCCCAGGCGGTGGCGGCGACCGCAGAGCAGCTGCAGCTGCGCGCGCTGGCGCCGACGGTGGCGGTGTCGCCCGCGCCGATCGCCGAAGTGCTCGCCGCATTGCGGAGCGCGGGCTTCGCCCCGGCCGCCGAAGATTCCTCCGGCTCCATCGTCGACGTCCGGCCTCGCGGGGCCCGGGTGCCCACCCCGCAGCGGCGCCGGCCGTACCGCCCCCCGCCTCGCCCCAGCAACGGAGACCCTGAACGCCGTCATCTCGGTGTTGCGTAAGGTGACCGCCGCACCGTTCGGCGATATCCGCGTCGACCCCGCGGTCGCCATGTCGCTGTTGCAGCGCGCAGCCAAGGAGCAGGACACGTTGGTGATCGGCTACCTCGACGCCGCGGGCGTGGCCACCCAGCGCGTGGTGTCGCCGATCACCGTGCGGGGCGGACAGCTGGTGGCCTTCGATTCGGCGTCCGGGCGGCTGCGCGACTTCGCCATCCACCGCATCACGTCGGTGGTGTCGGCGGCCGACTGAATAATGAGTCACATGCGCGCCGACGACGATGAAAGAGGCGATGAGGTGGGGGTACCGCCCGCTTGCGGGGGAGAGTGGCGCTAAATGTCTGACGGACCGTTGATCGTGCAGTCCGACAAGACGGTGCTGCTCGAGGTGGACCACGAGCTGGCGAGCGCGGCACGCGCCGCCATCGCGCCGTTCGCCGAGCTGGAGCGCGCACCCGAACACGTGCACACCTACCGCATCACGCCGCTGGCGCTGTGGAACGCCCGCGCCGCCGGCCACGACGCCGAACAGGTCGTCGACGCTCTGGTCAGCTTCTCCCGCTACGCCGTGCCCCAGCCGCTGCTCGTCGACATCGTCGACACCATGGCCCGCTACGGCCGGCTGCAGCTGGTCAAGCACCCGGCGCACGGCCTGATGCTGGTGAGCTTCGATCGCGCGGTGCTCGAGGAGGTGCTGCGCAACAAGAAGATCGCGCCGATGCTGGGCGCCCGAATCGACGACGACACCGTCATCGTCCACCCCAGTGAGCGCGGCCGGGTCAAGCAGATGCTCCTCAAGATCGGCTGGCCCGCAGAGGATCTCGCCGGTTACGTCGATGGTGAGGCGCACCCGATCAGCCTGCGCCAGGACGACTGGCACCTGCGCGATTACCAGCAGATGGCCACGGACTCGTTCTGGGCCGGCGGCTCCGGGGTGGTGGTCCTTCCGTGCGGTGCCGGCAAGACGCTGGTGGGCGCGGCCGCGATGGCGAAAGCCAGTGCGACGACGCTCATTCTGGTCACCAACATCGTCGCCGCCCGGCAGTGGAAACGCGAGCTGATTGCGCGCACCTCGCTGACGGAGGAGGAGATCGGCGAATATTCGGGAGAACGCAAGGAAATCCGGCCGGTCACCATCTCGACGTATCAGATGGTCACCCGCCGCAGCAAGGGTGAGTACCGGCATCTGGAACTCTTCGACAGCCGCGACTGGGGTCTGATCATCTACGACGAGGTGCACCTGCTGCCGGCACCGGTGTTCCGGATGACCGCCGACCTGCAGTCCAAGCGGCGGCTGGGCCTGACCGCCACATTGATCCGCGAAGACGGCCGCGAGGGCGACGTGTTTTCTTTGATCGGCCCGAAGCGCTACGACGCGCCGTGGAAGGACATCGAGGCGCAGGGCTGGATCGCGCCGGCGGAGTGCGTCGAAGTCCGGGTCACGATGACCGACAACGAACGGATGCTCTACGCCACCGCCGAGCCCGAGGAGCGCTACCGGCTCTGCTCGACGGTGCACACCAAAATCGCTGTGGTCAAGTCGATTCTGGAGAAGCACCCCGGCGAGCAGACCCTGGTCATCGGGGCGTATCTGGACCAGCTCGACGAGCTGGGCGCCGAGCTGAACGCTCCGGTGATCCAGGGGTCGACACGGACCAGTGAACGCGAGGCGCTGTTCGACGCGTTCCGCCGCGGCGAGGTGACCACCCTGGTGGTGTCCAAGGTCGCCAACTTCTCCATCGACTTGCCGGAAGCATCTGTGGCGGTGCAGGTTTCGGGAACATTCGGCTCACGCCAAGAGGAGGCCCAGCGGCTGGGGCGGCTATTGCGGCCCAAGGCCGACGGCGGCGGCGCCATCTTCTATTCGGTGGTGGCACGTGACAGCCTGGACACCGAGTACGCAGCGCACCGGCAGCGGTTCCTCGCGGAGCAGGGCTACGGCTACATCATCCGAGACGCCGACGACCTACTGGGACCGGCGATTTAGGTTGCGGCGAGGTCGCTGCCTAGCACCGCGGCTGCGATGTTGCTCCAATTCGAAGAGCACCCGCGTGTAGCTGCGGTCTGACGGCGTTATTCACGAACGACATCGTGGAGTCGCAGCCGACGGCCGTGATCAACGACCTCTATCCCGGTTCTTGAGATTCTCGGAGATGACACGCCCGCCCAGGCTCACGAGAGCGGCGCCGACTCCGCCGATGTACTCCTTGGCGATATCGTAGGCGGACACGTCAGCGCATTCAGGTAGCGAGGTTAGCCATGCGACGGCGTCATCGCGTTCGTCGTTGGCGTACACCTGGACTGGGAATGGCATCCAGGTGCTGATGGCGCGGGTTGGTGCCCGAATCCAGCCAATATCGCTCACGACAGCGCAGCCGTCGAGCAATCGCGAATATCCCAACCCAAGTCGCGTGTCCGCCCACAGCGCTCCCGCCGTGATGCGCTGGAAACCCGGGCCGAACTCGTATAGCAGCCGCATCCGAGTCCGTGCACGTCCTGCCTGATCGACCATCGGTGCAAAGACCCGCTCGTAATCCGCTGCCGTCACAGTCCCGACGGCCTCCAGCGCCTGAACGCCCGCAGGCGTGCCCGTAAGTTCCTTGAGCACAGTGGCCCCTCTCCGGCGTCGACTGGGAGATCGACGCGCTCGCCGGCTGGACACCCGAGCACCGAGACTTAGTATCCAAATGCAACTATTGCATAATGCTATAGTAGTTTAGCTCCATCCGCTGGAGAGGTGGGCGCATGAAGATCGCCATTGTCGGTGCGGGCATCGCCGGCCCAACGCTCGCGTACTGGCTATGGCGCCATGGCCACGAGCCGACCCTGATCGAAAAGGCCGTGCGGCTCCGCACAGGCGGCTATGTCGTGGACTTTTGGGGTGGCGGGTATGCCGTTGCGGAACGTATGGGACTTACCGCCGAATTGGACGCCGCGGGATATGCGGTACGGGAAGTGCGGCTCGTGGACCGCAATTCGCGAAGGGTGGGGGGCTTTTCGGCTGAGTCGTTCCGGCGGAATCTCGACGGCCGGTTCGCCACTGTGCCCCGTGGTGATCTGGCGGCCATGATCTATCGCTCCATCGACCACCATGCCGAGACTGTGTTCGGTGAAAGCGTTTCGGCCATCACGCAACATGACGAGAACGTGCGGGTGACACTCGAGCGCGGCGGGTCACGAGAATTCGACCTGCTCGTCGGTGCAGGTGGCATCCATTCGCCTGTGCGGGATTTGGTATTCGGCCCGGAATCTAGATTTGAGACCGATCTCGGCTACCGAGTCGCGGCCTTCGAAGCCAAGGGCTATCAGCCGCGTGATGAACTCGTCTACCTCGCCTACACCATGCCCGGACGCATGATCCACGATTCGCGATGCGCGGCGACAAGACACTGTTTCTTTTCGTATTCACCACTGACCACATGAGCGGCCCCGATCCACAGGATGTGTCGCAGGCCAAGACGACTCTGCATCAGGTCTTCGGCAACGCGGGCTGGGAATGCCGGGAGATCCTGCGAAAACTCGACGGGGCCTCCGATGTGTACTTCGACCGCGCCAGCCAAATCGTGATGGACCACTGTCGGATGGGCGAGTAGCGCTGATCGGTGACGCCGCGGCTGCGGTCTCTCTGCTGGCGGGTGAGGGGGCGGGTCTGGCGATGGTGCAGGCCTACATACTGGCGGGCGAGCTCAGTCGCGCGGGAGCCAATCACCAGGATGCGTTTCGTCGCTATGAACGGCAGCTGCGTCCGATCGTTGAGGCCAGGCAACGGTCGGCGCGCGGATTCGCCGCGATGTTCGCACCAAAGACGGCGCTGGGCCTGTGGACCCGCAATCAGGCGTCCAAACTGCTGAACATTCCTCAGCTGGCCGACTGGATCATCCGGAGCGAATTCCGCGACGACATCGCATTGCCCGAATATGTCGCATAGGCGATTGCGGCCGCCGTCGCTCGATGGCTGGTCGCTATCGAGCCGAGCGGACTGGCTTCTGGTTTGCAGGGCCTCAGTGGATTTAGAGCGACACGATCGTCGCCGACGCGGTGCCGGGCGCCCCGTACACCTGCGCCAGTCCAACCCGCGGATTGCCGGGCACCTGACGCTCCCCCGCCTCGCCGCGCAACTGGCGCACCAGCTCGTGCATCTGCCGCAGGCCCGACGCGCCGATCGGCTCGCCGTTGGCGATCAACCCGCCGTCGGTGTTGACGGGCATCGAGCCGTGGATCTCGGTGGCGCCGTCGGCCACCAGCTTCTCCTGCTCCCCGTCGGCGCACAGACCCGTCTCGGCCATGTGGATGACCTCGTCGCCGGCATCGGTGTCCTGCAGCTGCGCTACGTCGACGTCTTCGGGCCCGATGCCCGCGGCCTCGTAAGCGGCCTTGGACGCATACACCGTCGGCGAGACGTCGCCGTCCAAAGGGGCGAAGGTGGCGTGCACTTCGTAGGCGCCGTAACGGCGGGTGCGGATCTCACAGGCCCGCACGTAGACCGGCTTGTCGGTGTACTTGTGCGCGATGTCGGCGCGGCACATGATGACCGCCGCGGCGCCCTCGTCGGGGGCACAGAACATGTACTGCGTCAGCGGGTAGTTCAGGACGGCCGAGTTGAGGATCTCCTCCTCGGAAATAGCCTTGCGACGGAACGCATTCGGATTCAGTGCGCCATTGCGGAAGTTCTTGGCGGCGACCTTGGCCAGCGTGGCTTGGGAGATGTTGTGGTCGTGCAGGTACTTGTTGGCCTTCATCCCGAAGAACTTGGTGGTGACGAACTGTCCGTTCTGCGCATACCACTGCGGCAGCGCCAGCTTGGCCGGATCGTCGGTGAACGCGCCGCGCGGGTGCTTGTCCAAGCCAATCGCGATGCCGATGTCGTACTTGCCGAGCCGGATGGTGTCGGCGGTCTGCTGAATGGCACTGGCCGCGGTGGCGCAGGCGTTGAACACGTTGGTGAACGTGATGCCGGTCAGCCCGACCAGGCGGGTCACCGCGTCCGGGTTGGACACCTCGTGGCTGCCGCCGAAGCCGAATTGGATGTCCTTCCAGTCCACCCCGGCGTCGCTCGAGCCGACTGAATAGCCTCGGCGCCCATCTGCATCGCGGTCTTGTCGAACCTGCCGAATGGATGCAGGCCCACGCCGATGATGGCGACATCGTTTGTCATCTGAGGGTCCTCTGTATGTACTAGGCCGGCTGGAACGCGAAAGTGACGATCTCGTTGCCGTCTTCGTCGGTGGTGAACGGCACCATAGTCAGCTCGACCTCCTGGCCGAACTGGATCTTGGCCGGATCGTTCTCGGTCAGCCGCCCCTCGACCCGGATGACGGCGTCTTCTCCCAGGCCCAGCTGGACCAGGCCGACGCCGAACGGCACGAAATCCTTGCCGGTCGGACCGGCGTAGGGGGCTCCGGGCGGGAAACCCTGGGTGGTCCACGACACCAGGGTTCCGCGGCGGGGCAACAACACCTCGGTCATGTCACCGCCGCTGCAGCGTGGACACCACTGCTGCACCGGGAACGTCGTGGCACCACAGGCGCCGCATCGACTGCCGATCAGCTGCGGGCTCTCGTCGGGCCAGGTGGAGATTTCGGGGGCGAGTGCCTTCTGCATCGAGCGATCCTCCGTCCGCAACAGAATAATGCTCACTGAACCGTATAACAGCTTTCCGAAAACTGGAAACCGCATTCTCATTATTTGCGTGGGAGGCCTGCCGGTGTGTGGCTGAGCTATCTTGGCGAGGATCTGTGCGGCTCGATATCGCCGCGAGCGGCGCTCTGGACGCGATGTGAGGAGACGACTATGCCGGTCACCGTGCTACTCGAACTAAGGGTGAAGCCCGAAGCTGTGGCCGACGCGCGTGACGTTTTGGGCCGCGCGCTGCGGGACACCCGAGCGTTCGCGGGCAATCTTCGCACCGACGTGCTCGTCGATTCCGACGACGAAGCGCACTGGGTCATCTACGAAATCTGGGACACGGTCGAGCACGACGAGGCTTACCGCAGATTTCGCGCCGGCGAGGGGAAGATAACTGAGCTCCCTCCCCTGCTCGCCGCGCCTCCCGTCAAGACCAGGTACGTCACGACTGATATCTAGCTCAGCGCGGGAATGACTTCGCGTTCGAACAACTCGATGCCGGAACGATCGTAGGCGGCCTCCGGGAAGTAGCAGATCGCGTACTCGCACCCGAGGTCGCGGACCTTCGATATCCGCTCGATCACCTGTTCCGGTGTGCCGGTCGTCGAATCGGGGCCACTGCCGGCGGCGACCATCGAATCCAGCAGGGCCTCGGGGATATAGCCATCCAGCCGGTCGCGCATACGTTGCTGCCGGTCCTTGACGTCGGCCTCCGACGCGCCGACGACGGTAGTGAAGTTGGCCGAGCGCACGATGGCGTCGAAGTCGGTGCCCAGATCGCGGCAATGCTGCGCCAACATCTCCGACTTGTGGGCAAACGCATCGAGCTCGGGGGTGAAGTTGGTGTACTGCGCGTATTGCGCGGCGATGCGCAACGTCACCTTCTCGCCGCCGCCGGCGATCCATAGCGGAATCCCGTTGTCCTGCAACGGCTTCGGCTCGACGATTGCACCGTCGACCTGGTAGTGCTTCCCGTCGAAGCTGACCTTGCCGTCGCGCCAGGCGTCGCGCATGATCTGCACGCCTTCGTCCAGTCGGGCCAACCGCACCCCGGCCGACGGAAACCCGTAACCGTAAGCGCGCCACTCGTGTTCGTACCAGCCTCCGCCGATGCCCATCTGAATCCGGCCACCCGAGATAATGTCGGCGGTCGCCGCGACCTTGGCCAGGTAAACCGGATTGCGGTAGCTCATCGCCGTGCACATCTGGCCCAGCTTGATCCGCGACGTGGTCGCCGCGTAGGCCGCCATCAGCGACCACGCCTCGTGCGTGGCTTCGCCGCTCGGCATCGGGACGGTGTGGAAGTGGTCGTAAACCCACAGCGAGTCCCAGGCGCTACTGCCGTCGGCGTAGGCGGCCAGGTCGCGCATCACCGCCCAGTGCTTCTCGGGGTCGACGCCGATCAGATCCATTCGCCAGCCTTGCGGAATGAAGAGTCCAAAGCGCATACCAAGGGACTCTAGACGGGGCGACGATGCGGCCCGGAACGGGCCGAGGCTCACATCAGACCCATAACCAACGCTTAGCCGGCGCCGACACCGACCCCCTAAAAATTGGGCATGACCAACATCGGGCACCACATCAATTCAGCCGACGCTCGGCGGCGGCAAATCCGGGTAATGCAAATGCTATTCGCCGGGGCCGCGACCGTCGCGACGCTCGCCCTAGTCAACGCCGGACCCAGCAATCCAGACACTGCGGTCGCTTCGGGGCCGGCGCTGACGGCCGCTGGCAGGATCGTCCCCGTCAACGACGACGACGTCGACAACCCAAGCGACGGCGACATCTTCACCCAGAACGCCCAGGACCAGAGCACCGCGAACGGCGCGGGCACGTAAATCGCCTGTCAGAATCAATTCCCTGCCGCACCGCGGCAGGGAATCTCCATTTGCCATGGCGCCGACTACAACGCCGTGCCACGCTAATGTCAGTTCTCGATACATTCGCGACAGCAGCCGGAAGTTGGAGGCACGATGTTTCGCGGCCCGGCGGCCCTGATGAGGCGAAACCCCCTGATCTGGTGGGTGGCCGGCGGTGGATGCGCGGTTTGCGTGCTCGCCTTCCTAGCGCCCATGCTGCTTCCCGGAATACCGAAAGGAATTTTCCACGCGGTGCTGGCCATCCCGATGCTGACCGTCTACCCGATGCTGGTGACCCTAGGGCTCAAGCCGAAATTCACGCCGGTCAACCTCTACGTCGACCAGAACGGTATCTGGGCCGACGATGCGCCACTGGTAGCGCGCCGGGACATCGCACAGGCCTCCATCAGGCCCGCCCTTGCCTCGAAAGAGCGGCGCATCAGCAGTTCGGGCGGGGCGTTCTCCATCACCAATCCGGCCTACCCGATGACGATCGAACTCATCACCGCTCGCGGCAAGCTCTTCATCGACCCCGGTAGCGACCAAGCCGCCGGCGCGATCCTGACCGCCCTCGGTTTCCCCGTCGTGCACAGCCCGCCCTGGCGCCGCTCTTTATTTGAGCGGCGATCGTAGGAGTAGTCGCTTCCGGCGGCGTTGTTCGGTTTCTCGTATGACAATTCGACCTGAATTCGCCTGTCTCAGGGACGAATTCGGCGATGCCGTGCATACCTTGCGTCTCACACGCCCAATGCGGCGAGTGCGGGCGTCCACCGAGGTCGCGCGCAACACCCCGTAGGGCGTGTCGGGGAACTGCAAGCAGCAGTCCTGCAGGCCGCCGAACGCCACCACCGCGCGGGTCGACTGCGCGAGCGTCGGCCGCGGGCCGAACACCAGCTTGCCCAGCCGGTCACGCCAAGCCGGCACCTTGTCAATGAGGCCAAGGTCGGCCAGCATCGAAATTTCGGCCAGCACCGGAATCAGGTCCTGACGGTGCCGGTGGTGGAAGGAGGTCGTCATGCGGGTTCTCGTCTCCGGCGCCAGCATCGCCGGGCCGGTATTGGCCTACTGGCTGACGCGTCACGGCTTCGATGTCACTGTCGTCGAACGCGCGCCGACGCTGCGTAAGACCGGCGGCCACGCCGTCGACCTGTTCCGGCCGGCGATGGAGATCTCGGAAAACATGGGCGTCTTGCCGCGCATCGAGGCGCTGGCCACCCAAACCGACCGCATGACAATGCATCGCGAGGGCAGGGCGCAGCCCATCGAGGTTGACCTCACCAAGATCTACGGCGCCGCCTCCGACCGGCACGTGGAGATCATGCGCGACGACCTCAGCGAGATCTACTACGACGCCGGGCGTGACGACGTCGAGTATCTGTTCGGCGACTCAATCACGGCGATAGACCACGACGGCGAGGTGACCTTCGAGCGTGCCCCCGCGCGCAGGTTCGACATCATCGTCGGTGCCGACGGGTTGCACTCGAATGTCCGGCGCCTGACGTTCGGCGAGGAGGCCGGGCTGACCCGGTTCCTCGGCGGCTATCTGGCGGTGGTGTCGGCGCCCAGGACGCTGGCGAACCTTGGCGAGATGAACGGCCACATTGGTGTCGGTCGGCTCGCGGCGATCTACACGGCAGCGCACCTGGACGATGCCCGGGCGGTGTTTCTGTTTCGCAGCAAAGAGGAACTCTCCTACGAATATCGAGATGTAGTGCGGCAGAAGCAATTACTGCGCGACGCGTTCGCGGGCATGCACCCCGAGGTGGACCGCTGGCTCGAGGAAATCGACGGGACGCCGGCTTTCTACTTCGATGCGATCAGTCAGCTCTCGCTAGACCGATGGTCGCGACGACGGGTCACCCTCGTCGGCGACGCCGGTTATTGCCCCGGCCCGGCGGTTGGCGGCAGCACCAGCCTTGCGGTCCTCGGCGCGTACGTGCTGGCCGGGGAGTTGGCCCGGGCCGATGGGGACCACCTGCGAGCGTTCGCCGCCTACGAGCTACAGATGCACGAGCCCGTTCATCTCAGCCGGAGCTTCGCGCGCGGCGCAGCCAAGACGATCATTCCCGGCTCGCGAGCCGGAGTTTGGGCGCTGACCCGCGGGGTCCAACTGGCCTCACGGATGCCCGCGCCGTTGTCCCGGGCGCTGGCGAAGCTCAACACCAAGGGCTTACGGATGCACGACTCGATACAGGTCCCCGACTACAGCGGGGCCGAGGTCTGACGGCGGCGAGCCTGACATACCGTGGGCGTATGGCGTCCAAACACACCCTGTTTCGAGTCTTCTACCGGATCGGCTTTACCCCGTGGGACGGTCACCCGATCGCGGAGAACCTGCAGGGCATGGTCGAGGGAACCAGCGACAAACCGCCGCTTCCCGCAGGATCGGCCCTCGACCTCGGATGCGGTACCGGCGACTCGTCGATCTACCTTGCGCAACACGGCTGGAAGGTCACCGGTGTCGACTTTGTGCCGAAAGCCCTCGACAAGGCCCGCGCAAAGGCCGGCGCCGCCGGGCTAACGATCAACTTCGTCCACGCTGACGTCACGCATCTGAGTCAGGCGGGCATCGGCGCCGACTTCCCATTGATCGTTGACAACGGCTGCCTGCACAACATGAGCGACAACGATCGCGACGCATACGTCCGCGAGGTCAGCGCCGTGGCGGCGCCGGACGCCCGGCTATTGATCGTCGCGTTCCTTCCGGGCGGGCGCTTCGGCGTGCGCGGCGTCGAGCCCGCCGAGATGGAACGGCGATTTGCCTCCGGCTGGACGCTGTTGTCCACGGGCCAGGAGCGGGAGCTGGACCAGGAGCAGACCCCGGCGCGGCACTACTTGTTTCAGCGCCGCGGGTGAGCGCCGCCCCTGAGCGCGAGCAGACGCAGAATCGCCCTTTTCGCGTCTGAAATGCGCGATTCTGCGTCTGCTCGCGGTATTAGTTAGGTCAGCGACGCCGGCGGTTGGAAACGCTCGCCGTACTTTTCCGCCAGCTCACGGGCCCGGGCCACAAACGCATCCTTGCCCGTACCGGCCGGACCCGAATAGCCCATGATGAACTGCGCGCTGCCGCCGGTCCACGGCGGGAAGCCGATGCCCATGATCGACCCGATGTTCGCGTCTGCCGTCGATGTCAGCACACCCTCGTCGAGACACTTCTGTGTTTCCAGCGCCTCGGCGAACAGCATCCGGTCGATCATGTCCTGCAGCGGCGGCTCCGCCGAGCCGGACTTGAACGTCTCCCGCAGGCCCGGCCACAGGCCGGAACGCTTGCCTTCGGGGTACTCGTAGAAGCCCTCCCCCTTCAGCCGGCCCGACCGGCCGAGCTCAATCATCTTCTCCACCACCGCTTCTGCCGGGTGCGGCTCGTACGTGCCGCCAGCGTCCTCGATGCCCTTGCGGCTGGCGACCGCGATCTTGTGCATCAGCTCCAGGTTGAGCTCGTCGGACAGCTGCAGCGGTGGCGCCGGGTAGCCGGCCTGCGAACCGGCCTGCTCGATGCTGGAGGGCTCCACGCCCTCGCCGAGCATCGCCAGCGCCTCGTTGACGAAGGTGCCGATGACCCGCGAGGTGAAGAAACCGCGGCTGTCGTTGACCACGATCGGGGTCTTGCCGATGGCCAGGGTGTAGTCGAACACGCGGGCCAAGGCCTCGTCGGATGTCTTCTCGCCCTTGATGATCTCCACGAGGGGCATCTTGTCGACCGGGGAGAAGAAGTGGATCCCGATAAAGTCTTCCTGCCGCTTGACGCCGGTCGCCAGACCGGTGATCGGCAGGGTCGACGTGTTGGAACCCAGCACCGCGTTCGGCTCGACGACGTCCTCGATCTCCTGGAACACCTTGTGCTTGAGGTCCTGGCTCTCGAACACCGCCTCGATCACGAAGTCGACGCCCTTGAGGTCGGCGGCGTTCGCGGTTGGGGTGATCTTGTCCAGCAACGCCTTTGACTTCTCCTCGGTGGTGCGCCCCCGCTCCAGCGCCTTGGCCTCGAGCTTCTCCGAGTAGTTCTTGCCCTTCTCGGCGGCTTCGACGCTGACGTCCTTGAGCACGACCTCAAAGCCCGCCTTGGCCGAGACGTAGGCGATGCCGGCGCCCATCATCCCGGCACCCAACACACCGATCTTGTTGATCGGGGTCTTGCCGATGCCGTCGGGCCGCGACCCGCCACCGGTGATGGTCTGCAGGTCGAAGAAGAACGCCTGGATCATGTTCTTGGCGACCTGGCCGGTGACCAGTTGGGCGAAGTAGCGGCTCTCGATGCGAGTGGCGGTGTCGAAGTCGACCTGCGCACCCTCCACCGCGGCGGCCAGGATGGCCTTCGGAGCCGGCATCGGCGCGCCCTTGAGCTGCTTGCGCAGCAGCGCCGGGAAAGACGGCAGGATCGAAGCCAGCCCCGGCGACGACGGGGTACCGCCGGGCATCTTGTAGCCCTTCTTGTCCCACGGCTGCTCGTGCGAATCCGGGTTGGCCTTGATCCACGCCTTGGCGGCTGGCACCAGTTCCTCGACCGTCGGCAGCACCTCGTCGACCAGACCGGTCTCCTTGGCCTTGGCCGGCTTGAACCGGGTGCCCTGCGACAGCACGGTGACGAAAGCGTTCTGAATACCCAGCATTCGCACGGTGCGGGTCACCCCCCCACCACCGGGCAGCAGACCCAGGGTCACCTCGGGCAGACCGAGCTGGCTGCCCTTGACGTCGGCGGCGATGCGGTGATGGCAGGCCAGCGCGATCTCCAGGCCACCGCCCAGTGCGGCGCCATTGATGGCGGCGACGACCGGCTTGCCCAGGGTTTCCAGGGTGCGCAGCTGCTTCTTGACCGTCTCGACGGTGTCGAAGGACTGGCCGGCGTCTTCGGGCCCGGCCTGGATCATCGCGGTGAGGTCACCGCCGGCGAAGAAGGTCTTCTTCGCGCTGGTGATCACCACGCCGGTGATCGAATCCTTCTCGGCGACAAGGCGATCCACGGCCTTGCCCATCGACTCGATGTACGCCTCGTTCATGACATTGGCCGACCCGGAGGGGTCGTCCATGGTCAGCGTGACGATGCCGTCGGCATCCTTATCCCACTGAATCGTGTTGTCGGCCATGTACTTAAACCCTCTCGATGATCGTCGCGACACCCATGCCGCCGCCGATGCACAGCGTCACCACTGCGCGCCGGGCGTTGCGGCGCTCCAGCTCGTCGACCATGGTGCCCAGGATCATCGCGCCGGTGGCACCCAGCGGGTGGCCCATCGCGATGGCGCCGCCGTTGACGTTGAGCTTCTCGTCGGGGATGTTCAAGTCCTTCTGGAACTTCAGCACCACGGACGCAAACGCCTCGTTGAGCTCGAAGAGGTCGATGTCGTCGACGGTCAGCCCGGCGCGGTCGAGCACCTTGCGGGTGGCCGGGGTGGGCCCGGTCAGCATGATTACCGGGTCGGCCCCGCTGGTGGCGGTGGCCACGACGCGGGCCCGCGGCGTGAGCCCCTGTGACTTGCCGGCGGCCTCGGATCCGATCATGACCAGCGCGGCGCCGTCGACAATGCCGGAACTGTTGCCACCGGTGTGTACGTGGTTGATCTTCTCCACCCAGTGGTACTTCTGCAGCGCGACGTCGTCGAAGCCGCCCATCGCCGCCAGGCCCTCGAAGGCCGGCTTCAGCTTGGCCAGGCCCTCCGCGGTGGTGTCGGGCCGCATGTGCTCGTCGTGGTCGAGGATCAGCAGGCCGTTCTGGTCGCGGACCGGCACCACGGACTTGGCGAAATACCCGCCCGACCATGCCTCGGCCGCCTTGTCCTGGCTGCGCAGCGCGTAGGCGTCGACGTCGTCGCGGGAGAAGCCCTCGATGGTGGCGATCAGGTCGGCGCCGATGCCCTGCGGAACGAACATGACCTCGTAGTTGGTAGCCGGGTCGAGCCCCATGGCGCCGCCGTCGGAGCCCATCGGCACCCGGCTCATCGACTCCACGCCGCCGGCCAGAACCATGTCATCCCATCCGGAGCGCACCTTCTGTGCGGCGGTGTTCACCGCCTCGAGCCCGGACGCGCAGAACCGGTTGAGCTGCACGCCGCCGGAGGTGACGGGCATGCCGGAGGCCAGCACCGCGGCGCGGGCGATGTCGCCGCCCTGGTCGCCGACGGGCGACACGCACCCCAGGATGACGTCGCTGATCAGGTTCTCGTCGAGGTCGGGATTGCGCTTGCGCAGTTCCTCGATCAGGCCGACGACCAGGCTCAGCGGCTTGACCTCGTGCAACGATCCGTTCTTCTGCTTGCCGCGGGGGGTGCGGATGGCCTCGTAGACAAAGGCTTCTTCGGACATGTCGACTTCCTATTCGGAAAAAGTTGGATTTCAGATTCGACTTAGAGACTAGGCCCAGTAACCGCACTGTAACAGGAGTCCCGGCCAACCTGTTGGTTGGGAAGCGCTTAGCTGGTGAGATGTGCGGGACGTAGCCGGGTGAGATGTGCTGAGCGTCACGCCTGGCGCGACGGCTCAACAAGCCGCTGCGTCGCACTGGCCGCAATTGGCACATCAGCCTCTGCGCGCTCAGGCCGTCAGTGTGCACACAGGGCTTTCAGTGTGCTTCCAGGGCGGAGGTTTCGCCCTCACCGCACACCAAAAGCCCTCACCGCCCATTCGATCGAAGGCTCGCCCTCCTAAGCTCGACCACCATGACGGTGTCGCGACTGCGGCCGTACACGACCACCGTGTTCGCCGAAATGTCGGCCCTGGCCGCACGGATCGGCGCGGTGAACCTCGGCCAGGGCTTTCCGGACGAGGACGGACCGCCGGCGTTGCTGAAGGCCGCCCAAGACGCCATCGCCGAGGGCGCCAACCAATACCCGCCGGGGATAGGCATCGCGCCGCTGCGCCGCGCCATCGCCGCCCACCGTCGGCGCCACTTCGGCGTCGAGTACGACCCCGACACCGAGGTGCTGGTGACGGCCGGCGCAACGGAAGCCATCGCGGCGGCCGTGATCGGCCTGGTCGAGCCCGGCTCGGAAGTCGTCCTGGTCGAACCGTTCTACGACTCCTACTCGCCGGTGGTCGCGATGGCCGGCGCGCATCGGGTGGCCGTGCCGCTGGTCCCCGATGGGCGCGGCTTTGCCCTCGACGCGGACGCGTTGCGGCGGGCGGTGACCCCTCGGACCCGCGCGCTGATCGTCAACTCACCGCACAACCCGACCGGTACGGTGCTGAGCGCGACGGAGCTCGCGGCCATCGCCGAGATCGCGGTGGCGGCCGACCTGTTGGTGATCACCGACGAGGTCTACGAGCACCTGGTGTTCGACGGCCCGAGCGGAAAGCGGCATCTGCCGCTGGCGAGTTTCGACGGCATGGCCGAGCGCACGATAACCATCTCCAGCGCTGCCAAGATGTTCAACTGCACCGGCTGGAAGATCGGATGGGCTTGCGGCCCCGCCCAACTCATCGCCGGGGTGCGTGCGGCCAAACAGTATTTGACCTACGTCGGCGGCGCGCCGTTCCAGCCCGCGGTGGCCCTCGCGCTGGACACCGAGGACGCCTGGGTGGCCGAACTTCGCCGCTCTTTGCAGGCCAGGCGCGATCGGCTGGCCGCGGGGCTGACCGAGATCGGCTTTGCCGTGCACGACAGCGACGGCAGTTACTTCCTGTGCGCCGACCCGCGCCCGCTCGGGTACGACGACAGCACCGCGTTCTGCGCGGCACTCCCGGAAAAGGTCGGCGTGGCAGCCATTCCGATGTCGGCGTTCTGCGAACCGGTTGCCCCGCATGCCGCAAAACAGCCAAACGTGTGGAATCACTTGGTGCGCTTCACTTTCTGCAAACGCGACGACACCCTCGACGAGGCAATCAGGCGACTCGCCGCGCTGCGGGACGAACTGGCTACTTAGCGGGGCCGGCGCCCTCGGTGCCCATGACGTGCTGTCGCAGTCCCTCGAGCGCGGAACGCAGGATCTTTTTGCGGGCCCGGTCTGATCCAGAATTCGGGCAGCGGCGCCGACGGCTCGACCGTGATCGAGAATCGCACCCTGGTCTTGTCGTCGCCTTCGCGGGCTCAGGTTGTACTCCACGTGCTGACCGTGCTGCTGGACCGTCTTCTCCGCATCCCACACCATCCAGTTCGGTCCCCAGTGGCATTCGAGCAGTTCGGTGTCGTGAATGCCGGTCACCGCGATGATGACCTTCACGTGGTGCGGTCGCCCGTCGGGATATTTATCGACAATTTCGACCCGTTTGTGCACCGAGGACCACGACGGCACAGCCTCCATGTCGGCGAGCGCCTCCATCACTACTTCCGGGGGCGCGTCAATGACAATTTCCGACGAAGCTTGTGCGGCCACTGCTACAAAATTAGCAATCGCAATCGCGTGCGGGCCGCACAAAAACGCAATTACTTCGCCGTGTCCGCATCCGGGCCGCCCGTGACCACGTCGCTCAGCCCCTTCACCGCGGCGTCGAGAACATTTTCGGTTGCCCGCCTGATCACGAAACCGGGAATGGGACCCGCCGGTTCGACGGTGATGTCGAAACGCACTCGCGTCTTGTCGACACCCTCGGGTTTGAGGTTGTACTCGACGTGCTGGCCATGCTGCTGGGATGTCCCTTTCGCATCCCAGACCATCCAGTCGGGACCCCAGTGATATTCCAGGACCTCTTTGTCGACGAGGCCCAGAATCCGGACGGTGGCCTTCACATGGTGGGGCCGGCCGTCGGGATAACGATCGATCACTTCCATCTGTTTGTGCATCGGCGACCACGATGACAGGAGGCCGACATCTGTCAGCGCCTCCATGACCACTTCTGGCGGCGCGTCGACGACAAATTCCCGTGATGCTTTTACGGCCACTGAGAACAAACTACCAACGACGCGCGGTGCGCGGGTGACGTTCGCCGCAATTAGTTGGCTACCAGCCGATTTCGGTAAGCGGTGTGGTGGTCGCCGGCGGCGGCCCGACCGGCCCGGCCGGCGTCCGGGAAAAACGCGGCGCGGGAGCGGCCTGCTCGACGCCGTGGGCGGTGATCACCGTCGAACGCGCCCGCAAATGGTCGCTGGCGGCGGCTTCCCGCCACGTCAACACCGGGGTGACACAGGCGTCGGTGTCGGCGAAAACTTGTGCCCACTCGTCACGGGTGCGGCTGGCGAACCGTTCGGCGAAGACGTCGTGCATCCGTTGGTAGGAACCGATGTCGAGCTGACCGGGCACCTCGTCGGGCGAAAGGCCGAGCCCGGTCAGCAACGCCGCGAAGAATTGCGGCTCGATGGCGCCGACGGCCAGGTACTTGCCGTCGGAGGTCTCGTAGCAACGATAGAACGGGGCGCCGCCGTCGAGCAGGAACGATTCCCGCTCGTCGCGCAGCGCACCGGTCGACTTCATGGTCCACATCATCTGCGCGAGCACGCTGACGCCGTCGACCATCGCGGCGTCGACGACCTGACCCCTGCCCGACCGCTCCCGCTCGTACAGCGCGACCACGATACCCAGCAGCACCAGCATCGAACCGCCGCCGAAATCGGCGACCAGGTTCAGCGGCGGCATCGGCGGCCGGTCCTTATAGCCGAGCGCCGAGAGCGCACCGGTCTGCGACAGGTAATTGATGTCGTGGCCCGCCGTCGAGGCCAGCGGCCCCTCCTGCCCCCAGCCGGTGATCCGCGCGAAGATCAGCCGCGGGTTGACCGCCGCGCAGTCGTCGGGGCCGATGCCGAGTCGCTCGCAGGTGCCGGGGCGGAAACAGTCCAGCAGCACGTCGGCCTTGGCGGCCAGCTCCAGCAGCACCCCCGGCTGCGTCTTGACGTCGAGGTCGACGATGCGCTTCCCGCGGTGCAGCAAGTCGCGGTCCTCGGACGGCATCGTCAGGACCGCTTGGTGGCGACCCGCTTCGCCCGGCTTCGCCGCGCTTGCGATCGCCACGCCGCCCGGCCGCCGCACCCGCACCACATCGGCGCCCAGGTCGGCGAGCACCATCCCCGCGTGCGGTCCCGGTCCGATGCCGCCGAGTTCGATCACCTTCACCCCGGCCAGGGGTCCCCCGCCAGTCACCGGAGACTATCGACCTTTCTTGACCTCGAGCACCCGCTTGCGCAGCCCGTCCGTATTGAGCTCCATGATCCCTTTGATCGCACGCTTGATCACAAAGCCGGGCATCGGCACGAGCGGATCCAGCGCCAGATCGAACTTCGTCCGTGTCTTGTCGCCTTGCCGGGTGAGCGTGTAGCCCCCTTCTTGGTTACGGGACGCTCTCCCGCTCTCCTGCGTCCACGTGACGCCGTCGTCGCGCCAGGCGTAAGCGAGCACGACCTCTTCTGTGACACCGCTCGTCTTGACTTTCATCTTGGCGCGCTGCGGTCGACCCTCCGCGTCACGTTCGAGCACCTCGGCACTCTGATGAATCGACGACCACTCGGGCATTGCCTCGACGTCGGCGACAACGTCGAGGATCTCCTTGGGACTTGCCTCGATGACCACTTCGCGGGATTCCTTGACTGCCATGGCTGGGACGATAGCGCGGCGGCGCGCCGGCCGGAATGGTTTCGACGAGCGTACCGTCTTGCTTGTGACCGATCCCGTCTCCAGCCCTGATCCCATGTACACCGTCGGTGACTACCTGTTAGACCGCCTCGCCGAACTCGGCGTCTCCGAGATCTTCGGCGTCCCCGGCGATTACAACCTGGCCTTTCTGGACCACATCGTCGCCCATCGGACCATCCGGTGGGTGGGCAGCGCCAACGAGCTCAACGCCGGTTACGCCGCCGACGGCTACGGGCGGTTACGCGGAATGTCCGCTGTGGTAACGACATTCGGCGTAGGTGAACTCTCGGCTGCTAATGCGATCGCGGGCAGCTACGCCGAGCATGTGCCCGTCGTCCACATCGTCGGCGGCCCCTCCAAAGACGCGCAGGGCACCAGGCGGGCGCTACACCATTCGCTCGGCGACGGCGACTTCGAGCACTTCTTCCGGATCAGCCGCGAAATCACCTGCGCCCAAGCCAATCTCATGCCTGCGACGGCCTGCAGGGAGATTGACCGGGTACTCAGCGAGGTGCGGGAGCAGAAGCGGCCCGGCTACATATTGCTCTCCACCGACGTGGCGCGCTTCCCCACCGAGCCAACCACCGGCCCATTGCCCCGCTACCCGGGCGGCACCAGCCCCCGGGCGCTGTCGCTGTTCATCAATGCCGCCACCGAGCTCATCGGCGACCACCAGTTGACCGTGCTCGCCGACTTGCTGGTCCATCGCCTGCAAGCCGTCAAAGAGCTCGAGGCGTTGCTTGCGGCGGACGTGGTGCCGCACGCGACGTTGATGTGGGGAAAGAGTCTGCTCGATGAGAGCTCGCCCAACTTCCTGGGGATCTACGCGGGTGCGGCCAGCGCCGAATGGGTGCGCACGGCGATCGAGCAGGCGCCGGTGCTGGTGACGGCGGGTGTGGTGTTCACAGACATGGTCAGCGGCTTCTTCAGCCAGCACATCGATCCATCCCGGACCATCGATATCGGGCAGTACCAGAGCAGCGTCGCCGGCGAGGTCTTCGCGCCGCTGGAAATGGGCGCCGCGCTGGAGGCGCTGGCCACAATCCTGGTCCGGCGCGGCATCACCTCGCCGCCCGTGGCGGCGCCGCCCGCCGACCCCCTGCCGCCGCCCCCGCCGCGCGACCAGCCACTTACCCAACGGATGCTGTGGGACCGGCTTTGCGTGGCGCTGACGCCGGGAAATGTGGTCCTCGCCGACCAGGGCACGTCGTTCTACGGCATGGCGGACCACCGGTTGCCGCACGGAGTCACCTTCATCGGCCAACCACTGTGGGGCTCAATCGGTTACACGCTTCCCGCGGCGGTCGGGGCCGCGGTGGCGCATCCGGACCGCAGGACGGTGTTGCTGATCGGCGATGGGGCCGCGCAACTGACCGTCCAGGAGCTCGGCACCTTTTCCCGGGAGGGGTTGTCACCGGTCATCGTGGTCGTCAACAACGACGGTTACACCGTCGAGCGGGCGATCCACGGCGAGACAGCGCCCTACAACGACATTGTGAGCTGGAGTTGGACGGACATCCCCAACGCGCTGGGGGTGGCCGATCACCTGGTGTTCCGGGCGCAGACCTATGGCGAGCTCGACGACGCATTCACCGCAGCCGCGGAGCACAGGGACCGCATGGTCTTCGTCGAAGTGGTCCTGCCGCGGCTCGAGATCCCGCCCCTGCTCAGCCAACTCGTCGGATCCTTGTCGCCGGAGGGCGCCCAGCGGAGCTGAACGCGCCTACACCGGCCGCGGTGTTCGGTCCGGCGTCGACGATCGCAGGATGGCCTGGACGGTGCGGCGGCAGCGCCCGCATTCCGCGCCCGCGCCGCAAGCCTGCGCGACGTCCTTGGTCGTCGACGCCCCGGCCGCGACCGCGTCGGCCACCGCCTGGCTGTTGACTCCGTTACACAGGCACACCCACATCGAGCGGTCCGTTCACTCCTCGATGCGCATCATGTCGTAAAACTTGCCCACGAACACCGGCGGGTAAGCGCCCACGCCCGCCCCGGCTATCCACGGGGCGGCGGCGTCAGGATGATCGATCCATTCCCGCGCCCGGTCCTCATCGTCGAGCTCCTGCAGGATCATCACTTCGTTGAGGTCGTCGAATGCCTGGAAAACCCAAGTCTTTCGCACGCCCGCCGCGGCGAATCTGGTCAGTCCGGCACGCACTTCCTCCGTCAACACGTGCACGTCGTCAACCGACGCGATCGCGGCCACCACCACACCGGGGGCCTCCGGGTTCGACGTCGGCAGCGGCTCGAACCGCTTGATGACCTCGCCGGCGAAGACCGCCGGAATGTCCTCGACGCCGACCGCGTCAAACCAGTCGAAGAAGACCCTCGACCGCAGCAATTCCCTGATCGGCTCGCGGCTCCGCACGACGATGGTCACCAACACCCGGCCGTAGTCGTGGGTCGAGGTGTAGACCAGCACGCTCTGCGCGCCGATGTCGGCGAGTTCTTTCTTGCGGCGTTGCAGCAGTGGCCACACCCGTTCCGGGTCGGGCACGCGGTAGTCCGATGTGATCACTATCGAATGCGAACGAGGCTCCGCACTGCTCACCGAAGTTGGTCCTTCATCACCTTGCCCGTCGCGTTGAGCGGTAATTCATCGAGGAACTCAACGTAGCGCGGAGCTTTGAAACCGGCCATCCGGTCGCGGCACCACGCGATCAAATCCTGCTCGGAGATCGGAGTTTTCGCATTTCGGGTCGGCACCACAAATGCCTTGCCCACCTGACCGAGCCGCTCATCGGGAACACCGATCACCGCGACCTGAGCAACCGCGGGATGTTCCAACATAAAGCCCTCGATCTCAGCCGGGTAGGCGTTGAACCCGCCGACGATGAACATGTCCTTTTTACGCCCGTCGATCCTCAACCGACCGGATTTATCGAAGTTTCCCAAGTCACCGGTGTGCAGCCAGCCGTCGGCGTCGATCGCTTGCGCGGTGGCCGTCGGGTCGTCCAGATAGCCCTGCATGACTCCGTAGCCGCGGACCAGCACCTCGCCGTCGGCGGCGACGCGCACCTCGACCTCCTCGCAGGGCAGGCCCGCGGTGGTGGCCACATCCTCGAAGGAATCGCCGGGCCGCGACAAGGTGACGTTGCCCGCCTCGGTGAGCCCATAACCGGTCATCAACGTCTGGAAGGGCAATTCGCCGTGTATCCGACGGACGAGTTCGACGGGGATGTCGGCGGCGCCGGTCACACCCGCCCGCAAGGTCGACAGCTTGGCCTTGTCGCGCACCGCCAGCAACGAATGGTACAGCGTCGGCGGGCCGGGCAGCATCGTAATCCGTTCGCGTTCAATGAGATCTGCTACGGACCCGACCTCGAAAACCGCGACCGGCAGCATCGTCGCGCCGCGGAGGAAGGACGTGATGAGGCCCGCCTTCAGCCCGAACGTATGGAAGTAGGGGTTGATCTGCAAATAGCGGTCACCCCGGCGCAGGTCCGCGAGCGTCGCCCACTCTTCGTACATTCGCAGCGTTTGATGATGATTCATCATTGCGCCCTTCGGGCGCCCGGTCGTGCCGGAGGTGAAGATGATGTCGGAGATGTCGCTGTCGCTCACTGGCCGCTCGAACGGCGAACCGCTGAAAAGGAAGTCGGATTTAAGGTCGATGACGGGTATCCCCGCAGGCGCGGTGTAATCCTGGTCCAGAAATCCCTTCTGCACCAGGACGGCCTTCGCGCGGCTGCGGACGATGATGTCGCCCGCTTCTTCGGTCTTGAACCGCGTATTGACAGGCACCAGCACGCCGCCCGCGGTCAACAGCCCGAACGCCGCGATTATCCACTCCGCCGAGTTGGGCGCCCAGATGACGACGCGTTCACCCTTGCCGACGCCGAGGTCGGCGAACGCGCCTGCGGCACAACGTATTCGCTCGACAACCTGCGCGAACGTGAGGCGCAGCGAACCGTCGACGACGGCTTCCGCGTCGCCAAAGCGGTCCGCCGCGCTCAAGACCATCTCGGGGATGGTCTCCCACGGCTTCGTCATCTCGTGCTGCTCCTCATCGGGCGTCCCGCCCTTGATCGTCGCAGCACGGGGCCGGTCACACCGTAACGAGCCGACCGAGGTTGCCGCCCATGATCTTTGCCTGATCCTCGACGGGCAGGTGCGCCA